>NZ_BCRO01000046.1 GCF_001552635.1 Actinomadura hibisca NBRC 15177
ACACCCCGCAACGGAAGGGCGAAGCCCTGCTGTGTTTTCTTACTGAGGCGGGGGCTCTGCCCCCGCGCCCCCGGCAGGGGGACTCCGTCCCCCTGCACCCCCTGGGATGTGCGGGGGCTCCGCCCGTCTCTCACGAGGAGTTAGGGGCTGCTCGAGGTTAGTGGCGGGCGCGTAGGCGGCGTAGCATTCGGGCGTCTTGGAAGCCGACTGTTTGGGCTGCGGACTCCACCGTTGCCCCTTGAGAGATCAGGTGCTCGGCTCGCTCTAGGCGTAGTTCTTGTTGGTAGCGCAGTGGTGTGTGGCCTGTCGCGGTCGTGAAGTGGCGCGTCAGGGTCCGTTCGCCTACTCCGGCGGCGGCTGCCAACTCGGCCAGGGGTAGGGAGTGCGTGTATCGCGCGTCGATCAGGTCCTGGGCGCGGTGGACGGCGTCGTTCATGTGGGCGCGGTGGCGCAGCATCGCGCTGGCTTGGGGCTCGTCGCCGTTGCGGCGGGTGTAGACGACCATGGTCCGTGCGACGCGGGCCGCCGCGCCGGGGCCGTGTCGGGTGGCGACCAGGTGGAGGGCCAGGTCTATGCCGCTCGCGATGCCTGCTGAGGTGATGATCCGGCCGTCTTCGACGTAGAGCACGTCGCGGGCGACCGAGGCGCGGGGATGGCGCTGCGCTAGCTCGTTCTGGAGAGCGTGGTGGGTCGTGCAGCGGCGGCCGTCGAGTAGGCCGACCTGGCCGAGTGCGAAGGCTCCGGCGCAGACTGATGCGACGGTGCCGCCTCCTGCGTGGTGCTCGGCGATGCGACGGGCGGTTGCCGCGCTGATCTTTGGGTGGCCTGCCGTGTGCCCCGGGGCGTCGTGGTGCCATCGCCAGCCGGGGACCACGAGCAGGTCTTCGGTTTTCAGGTCGGGCCACTCGATCGTTGTGTTCAGCGAGATTCCTTGGGCGGTCGTGACGTCTTCCTGCTCGGCCACGTAGCTCAGTCGGTAGTCCAGGCCCTTGTCGGCGGCGGTCGAGAACACCTGCGCCGGGCCTGCCAGATCGAGCAAGTGGATGTAGGGGACGAGCAGGAAGACGACTTGCGGCACGTGAGATCAGGCTCCTACGAGGTCGTCCACCGACGCGATGGTGGCGAAGCGCCCGGCCAGCGCGTATTCGGTGCGCGTGATGATTTCCTCGACCTGCAGCGTACGAGGGTCGGCCAGCACCTCGGCGTAGTCGCGGTCGGCGGGGGCGTCGCGGTGCGGGATCGGGAAGGTCGCGGTGGCGTCGGTGACGAAGGTGACGTCGTAGCCGTAGTCCCCGGCGAGCCGCGCCGTGGTCTCGCAGCACTGCTCGGTCTGGATACCGCAGATGACCAGTTCGCGGACGCCGTGCGCGGTGAGGATCTGCTGGAGGTTGGTCGTGGTGAAGGCGTTGCGGGAGGTCTTGCTGAGGACGGGCTCTCCTTCTCGCGTCTCCAGGCCGTCCAGGAGTCGGACGTATCCGGTCGCCGGGTCGAAGGGGGTTCCGGCTCCGGGGGCGGTGTGCAGAATCCAGATCACCAGGTCTTCCCGCTCCCGCGCGGCCGTGACGAGCCGAGTGGTCTTCTGGACGATGTCCGGGTTGGAGACGGCCTGCCAGCTGGGGCGCTGCCGGAAGGATTCCTGGAGGTCGATGACGAGAAGCGCTCGGGTCATGCTTCGATCATTGTGCCCGTAGCGGCAGCCTGACAGGCACCATCCAGCCTCTGACCGGAACGATCCGGTCAGCCATGGTGGCGACAGAGGTGGGGCGAACCCTTAGCGCTTGTTCAGGCTCGTGGGGTTCGATGTGGACGGTCCGTGCTCGTCGGTGCCGTGACCGACCATAGGCGTGACGACGCCGACGTGTTGGACGCCTGGGTTCGGGGCCACGGCCCCGAACCCAGGCCGGTGGTTCAGGCGGGGGAAGAGTACAGGCAGTAGGCATCGGCCCGGCCGACGATCACGTTGTTCCGGCGCTCCTTCACCTCGGCGGTCACCCAGTACTCCTGAAGGTGGTTGTCCTTGGTGTTGGTCTGGGAGAAGCCGGTGACGTCCAGGGTGCCGTCGGCGGCGGTGGCGGTCTCCACGGTCTTGAACAGGAAGGGGCCGGTGGACCACACCGGCTCGCCGGGGGCCGACTGGTGCCTGGACTTGAGCAGGTACTCCACCCGGTAGGTGGTGCTCGGGCGCATGGCGGTGGCCTGGCTGCGCGCGGCGAAGACGCCCGCCTGCTTGTCACAGGTCAGGGTCAACTGCGTGCGGGTGTCGTAGGTGCAGGTGCCCTCCCGCTGGGCGAGCACGGCGTTGTCGCTGGGGCGGCGGACGATGGCGCGCACGGTCTCGGTGTAGAAGCGGTAGCCGGCGGGCTGCCAGGTCTTGCTGTAACCGGCGGCGTCGATGAACGCGCCGGCGTCGCTGGTGACCGGGACGGTGGCCAGCACGCCGGTCGAGGAGATCACGTTGTGGGCGCCGGCGGTGTCGACGGTGCTGCCCTTCAGCGTGCTGAACTCGACCTTGTAGGCGTAGTTGGGCGCCATGTCGCCCGACAGCCGGGTGGAGATGGTCCCGGTGGCCGGGTCGCAGACGATCGACGCGGTCAGGGGCGCGGCCGCGTGAGCCGTGCCGACCGCCGGCAGCGACGCCGCCAGCAGGACGGCCGACAGGGTCAGGGTGCGTACTCGCACGGGATCTCCCTCGCTTGATCAACACGATCGAGGAAGATCATCGCTTCGCCGTGCGAGGTGCGCCATCCCTGTGGCCACTACCGGCAGGCCCGCCCCCGGAAGTTGGGGCGGGCCGGGGCGGGTCAGCGCTTGTAGCGTTTGCCGTGGACCATCGTGATCAGCTGCAGGACGCGGGCCATGTCCTTCTCCGTGCGGTCGAAGGAGGTCAGGTTCGGCGGGACCGTGAAGCGCTGGCGGGTGATCGCCTTTGGGCGGGCGAACTCGCGCAGGCCGTCGGCGCCGTGGATCCGGCCGAAGCCCGACTCGCCCACGCCGCCGAACGGCAGCGCCGCCACCTGCGCGAACGCCGCGAACGCGTTGATCGACGTCATGCCCGAGCGCATCTTGCGGGCCGCCTCCAGCGCGCGGGTCTTGTTGCCCGAGAAGATGCTCCCCGCCAGGCCGTAGTTCGTCTTGTTCGCCTTCTCGACGGCCTCGTCCAGGTCGCGCACGCGGTGCACGGTGATGGTCGGGCCGAAGGTCTCCTCGCTCACCGCCGACGACTCGTCCGGCACGTCGGTCAGCACGACCGGCTCCACGTACGGCTTGCGCACCGAGTCCGGGCCGCCGACCACGGCCTTGCCGCCCTTGTCCAGCGCGTCCTTGATGTGGCGCTCGATGATGTCCAGCTGGCCCGGCATCGTGATCGGGCCGTAGGCCGCCTCGCGGTCGAAGCCGGGGCGCAGGTCCTTCGCCTTCGCGGTCAGCTTCGCCAGGAACGCGTCGTAGACCTCGTCCACCACGTAGATCCGCTCGACGCCGATGCAGGTCTGGCCCGCGTTCGACATCGCGCCCCACAGCGCCGAGCCCGCGGCGGCGTCCAGGTCGGCGTCGGCGTCCACGATGCACGCGTCCTTGCCGCCGCACTCGGCCACGATCGGGGTCAGGTTCTCCGCGCAGGCCGCCATCACGCGCTTGGCCGTGCGGTAGGAGCCGGTGAAGGCCACCTTGTCCACCTTGGGGGAGGACGCCAGGGCCGCGCCCGTCTCGCCGAAGCCGGTGACGACCTGGAGCACGGGCTGCTCCGGGATCACCCCGGCGACCAGCTCGGCCACCAGCGTGCCGACGCCCGGGGTGAACTCCGACGGCTTGAACACCACCGCGTTGCCCGCCGCCAGCGCGTAGGCGATCGAGCCCATCGGGGTGAAGATCGGGTAGTTCCACGGGCCGATGACGCCGACCACGCCGAGCGCCTGGTACTCCAGCACGCACTTCTGGTTGATCGCCATCACGCCCGGGAACACCGAGCGCGGGCCGAGCGTCTTCTGCGCGTTGCGGGCCGCCCAGTCCAGGTGCGTGATCGCCATGATCGTCTCGATCTGGGCGTCCTGCAGGGTCTTGCCGGTCTCCTGGTGGATCAGCTCGGCCATGCGGTTGAGGTTGCGGGTCAGCGCGCCCTTGACGTTGAGCAGCCGGACCCGGCGCTCCTTCCAGCCCAGCGCGCGCCACCACTCCGCCGCCTCGCGCGCCCGGTCGATCGCCGCGCCGACCGCCGCGGCGTCGTGCACCGGGTGGTCGGCGACGGTCTCGCCGGTGGCGGGGTTGAGGGAGGCGAAGGTGGTGGGCTTCTCGGTGGCCACGGACATGAGGGAACCTCCGGGTGGGGCTCGGCCAGCTCAGTAAGTGGGCGCTTGCATTTGCTACCGCTTAGTAAAGCACTCTATGTCCGGCGAGTGACGGATGCGTTATGCGTCCGGAATCCAGCTCCCGTGGAAGCCCGCCGGGACGCGCCGGGGGAGCGCGATGGAGGCGGCCCGGGAGAGGTCGGCGGCGTTCAGGACCAGGAGTTCCGACGTCGTCCCGGCGCGGTCGGAGACGATGCTGAGCAGCCAGCCCTCGTCCTCGGCCGTGCGGTGCCCGGCGGGGACGAACACCGCCTCCCCGGCCGCCGTGCCCGCGCCCAGCTCCAGCGCCTGGGACGTGCCGGACGCCAGGTCGTACTTGACGATCGCGTCGTCGGCGACGGTGTAGAGGTAGCGGTGCCCGTGGCCGGTCCGGGTGTCGTCGTGCGTCGGGAACTCCACGCCCCGGTCGTCCAGCGCCTGCTCGGCGACCGTGCCCGACGACGGGTCCAGCGTCCAGCGGTGCAGGCGCGCGGTGCCGGACGCGGCGGCCCCGGCGGCGGGGTCGGCGCTGCCGCCGACGTCGCCCCAGATCGCGGCGAAGTCGGCCGGACGGTAGCGCGCGCCGTCCAGCACGATCCGGCCCGCCGCGTCCTCGTAGGCGTTGCCCACGTGGAAGACGTAGCAGGGGTCCACCTCGAACCAGCGGACCGGGCCGCCCGCGCGGGGCATGACGCCGACGCGCGCGCCGTAGCCGTCGTCCCAGCGGTAGGGCATTCCGCCGCCCGCCAGGGCCAGGTCGAACACCACCGGCAGGTCCAGCCAGACCACGTGGTTCTCGGTGATGGCGAAGTCGTGCATCATCGTCGGGCCGGGCACCTCGACCTCGCGGCTCTCCACCAGGCGGCCGTCGGCCGACAGCCGGTGGTAGGTCAGGTACGGCGGCGTGAACCCGTACCCGAAGAACAGCAGCTCGCCGGTGACCGGGTCCTCCTTGGGGTGGGCGGTCATCGCGCCGGTCAGGCGGCCGTCGAAGTCGCACGGCCCGACCGTGTCCAGGCCGGTCGTCATCTCGTAGGGGAAGCCGACCTCGACCAGCGCCAGGATCTTGCCCGCGTGCGGGACGACGTGCGTGTTGGCCTGCACGGCGGTGCGGTCGAAGGTGAGGTCGGGCCGCAGGAACGGCGCGCCGTCGGTGAACGCCCGGGTGCGCACCCAGCGGTTGCGGTACCACTCGGCGCGGCCCTCGCGCAGCCGCAGCCCGTGGATCATGCCGTGCCCGGTGAACCAGTGCGAGCTGGGCTTGCCGGGCAGCGGGTTGGGGCCGTTGCGGAAGTAGCGGCCGGTCAGCTCGGCCGGAAGCTCGCCGGTGACGGCCAGGTCCACCGCGTCGATCTCGTCGGGGACGGGGGCGAGGTGGCCTTCGAGCCAGGTGCGGGAGGTGTCGGACGTCGTCATGACCGGGCCTTTCGTGAGGGGGGAGGGGTTCAGCGCATCCGCTCGTACGCGGACTCGCTGATGCCGTGCTCGGCGAAGTGGCGCTTGCGGGCGGCGTCGGGGTAGCGGGCGGTGAACAGCGCGGGGAGGGCGAATCCGGCGATCTTGCAGGCGATCAGCAGGGTGGTGTTGTCGGGGGCCAGGTACTGCACGGCGGCCAGCACGGCGGCGGTGACGGTGAAGCCGGTCGCCCAGGCGAGGGTGAGGACGGTGTTGATGCGCTTGAACAGGTCGGTCGCCGCGATCTCGGCCGACACCTGGCGGCGCGCGATCCCCTCGGTGAACGGGCGGCGCGCCGCGAGCGTGCCCCACGCGGTGAGCGCCAGCCAGCCGATCGCCAGCGACGCGCCGTAGTCCAGCACGGCGGCGTCCGGCATGACCAGCGCGACCACGCTCAACGCCGCCATGTAGAAGGCGGTGGAGCACTCCAGGATCAGCGAGTCCCAGCGCTGCCCGGCCCGGCGGTGCCACACCAGCAGGGCCAGGGCGACGGCGAGGCCGACCGGCGCGGCGGCGCGCTCGTTGACGTCCCCCATGATCGCCAGGGAGATCCAGGGGAGGAAGGTGAGGGCGTAGTACTTCGGCATCGCCGGGGGCCTTTCGGGGGACGTTCCTGTTCTGACATGTCGAACGTAGACCTTCCTAAAGTGACATGTCAACTGTGACGTGTAGAGTTAGGAGTATGAGTCTTCGCCACGCCGTCCTCGGACTGCTCGCCGAACTGCCCCGGGCCAGCGGGTACGACCTGCTCAAGATGTTCGAGATCTCGCTCGACAACGTCTGGCCCGCCACCCAGAGCCAGCTCTACGGCGAACTCGGCAAGCTCGCCAAGGAGGGCATGATCGAGGTGGCCGCCGAGGGTGCGCGCGGCCGCAAGGAGTACGAGCTCACCGACGCCGGGCGCGCCGAGCTGCTGCACTGGTTGCTGGAGGTGCCGCCCAAGCCCGCCCGCCGCGACGACACCCTGCTGCGGGTCTTCTTCCTCGGCCAGGTGGGCCCCGAGGCCGCTCGCGACTTCCTGACCAAACAGGGCAAGGAGCTGGACCGGCGGCTTGCCGACCTGCTGGACCTGGAGGGCCGCATCAAGTGGGACGACGACAACCTCGCCGTCTACGGGCGGCTCGCCATGGAGTACGGCAAGCGCTTCATGGCCATGCGCCGCGACTGGTACGAATGGGCCGCCAAAGAGATCGAGGGCCACGAGCGCGACGGCTCGTGACCCTCGGCGGGACGGGACGGACTACCGGAAGTCGCCCGCGTGGTCGGCGGCCCACTCGGCGAACGTCAGCCCGGGGCGGCCGGTGATCCGCTCGACCTCGGGCGAGACCTGCTCGGGACGGTCCACCGCCTCGGCCCACAGGTTCAGCAGCGCCTCGGCGATCGGCGCGGGCGCGCCGCGCTCGACCATGCCCGCGACGACGTCGGCCGGGGCCTTCTCCTCGTAACGAACCTCGCGGCCGAGGACCTCGCCGATGACGCGGGCCTGGTCGGCGTGGGTGAGCGACTGCGGCCCGGTCAGCAGCGGGCGCGCGCCGACCAGGTCGTCGCCGGTCAGCGCGACGGCGGCGACGTCCGCGATGTCGCGCTCGTGGATCGGCGTCGAGTGGGCGCGGGCGTACGGGCCGCGCACGACGTCGCCCGCGCGGATCTGGTCGGCCCAGTCCTGCGCGTTGGAGGCGAAAGCGCCCGGCCGCAGGTGCGTCCACTCCAGGCCGGTCGCCTCGACGGCGCGCTCCAGCCCCAGGTGGTGGCCGGCGAGCGGGTTGTCGGGGTAGAACGCGGACGAGGACGACAACGTCACGATGCGTCGCACGCCGTCGGCCTTCGCGCGGGCGAGCAGCGCGTCCGAACCGCCCCAGACGACGGCCGGGTTCAGGAACAGCGCGGTGGCCCCGGTGAACGGCAGGTCGGCGATGTTGGCGACCTCGGCCTCGGCGGGCAGGTCGGCGATGGCGGGCGAGCGCGTCAGGGCGCGGACCTTGTGGCCGTCGCGCAGCAGCGCCTCGACCAGGGGGCGGCCGACGTTGCCGGTGGCGCCGGTGATGACGAACATGCGGATCTCCTCGGTTGGTGGACGGCCAGCATTCAACCAAACGGATGAAGATGTCAACCAAATAGATGGATGAACTTCTGCGCTAGGCTGCCGCCATGACCGCCGCACCGCGCCGCGCCCCCGCGCCGCAGGACCGCAAGCTGGACGCCGACCGCACCCGGCGGCGGCTGCTGGACGCCGCGCTGGAGGAGTTCTCCGCCAAGGGCCTGGCGGGCGCGCGGGTGCAGGACATCGCCGACCGCGCCGGGGTCAACAAGCAGCTCATCAGCTACCACTTCGGCGGCAAGCAGGGCCTCTACGAGGCGATCATGGCGCGCTGGCTGGCGGCGGAGGAGGAGTTCAACGACCCGGACGTGCCGCTGCACGATCTGATCATCCGCTACCTGGACAACTCGATGAACGACCCGCGCGGCACCCGCCTCGGCGCTTGGCGGGCCCTCACCGAGGAGCCGCCCGCGCCCGCCGACGCGCCGCACGAGGACCTGTCGGAGCTGGAGCGCCGCCAGGCCGCCGGGGAACTGGCCGACGACCTGGACCCGGCGGCGGTCATGCTGGTGATGATGGCGATGGTGTCAGCGCCGACGCTGATGCCCGACGCGGTGGTGGAGGTCTTCGGCCTGGACCCGAGGTCGGCCGAGTTCCGCGAACGCTACGCCGGGCAACTGCGCCGCATCGTCCGGCACCTGGCCGGGGGCTCCGGTCAGTCGCGGTAGAACTGGAACAGGGCGTGGCCGAGCCGCACCCAGAACTCGTTCAGCCCGAACACGTCGGCGATGCCATAGGTGAGGCCGAAGAACGCCTCGTTCAGCGGCTGGATGAACCACAGCGCGGCGATCAGCAGCAGGAAGACGTAGTTGCCGTACTGCCCGGCCTGCGCCACGAACGAGCGCGGCAGGTACGGCTCGATGATCCCGAAGCCGTCCAGCCCCGGGATCGGCAGCAGGTTCAGCAGCGCGGCGGTGACCTGGAGGAAGCCCAGGAACGCGATCGCCGCCCAGAACACCGCGTGCTCCTTGGTGGCGAAGTTCTTGAAGATCACGCCCAGCATCACCGCGAACAGCACGTTCGACAGCGGCCCGGCCGCCGAGATCAGGCTGTGCCGCAACCTGCCGCGGATCGCGCCCCGGTCGATCCACACCGCGCCGCCCGGCAGGCCGATCCCGCCCAGCAGCATGAACAACACCGGCAGCACGAAGCTCAGCACCGCGTCGGCGTACTTGACCGGGTTGAGCGTGAGGTAGCCCCGGGTGGCGATGCTGTGGTCGCCCGACCGGTAGGCCAGGTAGGCGTGCCCGAACTCGTGCACGCACAGCGACAACACCCAGCCGAGCACCACGAACGCGAACACCGCGATCCGCGCCGGCGTCTCCACGATCATCCCGTAGCGCCAGGTGATCAGGCCGCACAGCACGGTCGCGCCCACGATGGCGAGGAACACCGGGCTCGGCCGGACCGCCGAACGGCCCCGCTGGTGGTGTACCGAATCCATGCCCCGTCCCTACTCTCATGCTCGGCGGCGCGACGCGCCTGATCACGACGCTACCGCCTCCGCGGTAGGGCCCGCGTCAAGGGGCCGCGATCACCGGCACCACGTAGCCGCGCAGGAACGCGCGCAGCCCGTCGGCGTCCCGGTCGCGGTCCATCACGATCAGCGAGGTGATGATGCGGAACAGGAACTCCACCGCGCCCTCCGCCTCGATGTCGGCCCGCAGCAGCCCGCGCGCCTGCGCCAGGTCGAAGGCGGGCCGCACGTACTCGCAGCACAGCGCGAGCACGTGCTCGGCGGCCCCGGCGACCGCGGCCTGCATGTGCCCGGCCGCCTCGGGGACCAGGAACCGCGCGATCGTCGGATCGCCGCGCACGAACGCGACCGCGTCGACGCAGCCCTCGACGATCGCGTCCGGCACCGACGGCTGCGCGCGCAGCCGCTCGGCCAGCAGGTCCAGGAAGCGCCGCAGGTCGCGCAGCACCACCGCGAGGATCAGCTCCTCGCGGCCCCCGGTGACGCTGCGGTAGACCGTGGCCCGCGACAACCCGGCGGCGGCGGCGATGTCCTCGACCGTCGTCTTGGCCACGCCGAAGCGCGCGAAGCACTCCTGCGCCGCGTCGATGATCCGTTCGCGGGTGCCGTCGGCCGTCACGGGGGGCATGGGGACAGGGTACTGACCGCTAGAAGAGGGTGCCCTCGTGCTCGATGCCGCGCAGCGCGTCGTAGTCGAGGGTGACGCAGTCGATGCCGCGGTCGGCGGCCAGCACCCGGGCCTGCGGCTTGATCTCCTGGGCGGCGAACACGCCCCGGACCGGTGCCAGGTGCGGGTCGCGGTTCAGCAGCTCCAGGTAGCGGGTGAGCTGCTCGACGCCGTCGATCTCGCCGCGCCGCTTGATCTCCACCGCGACCGTGCCCTGCCGGCCGTCCCGGCACAGGATGTCCACCGGCCCGATCGCGGTCGGGAACTCGCGGCGGATCAGCGTCCAGCCGTCGCCGAGGGTGGTGATGTGCTCGGCCAGCAGCTCCTGGAGGTGAGCCTCGACGCCGTCCTTGATGAGGCCGGGGTCCACGCCCAGCTCGTGGCTGGAGTCGTGCAGGACCTCGTGGACGGTGAGGATCAGGCGCTCGCCGGACTTGGTGTGGGTGACGGTCCAGCGCGCGGTCGCGCCGTTCTCCTCGAACGGCTCCTCGCGCAGCGAGCAGGGCGGGTTCATCCAGTTCAGCGGCTTGAACGCGCGGTCGTCGGCATGGATGCTCACCGACCCGTCGGCCTTGATCAGCACCAGGCGCAGGGCCAGCGGGAGGTGGGCGGTGAGCTTGCCGGCGTAGTCCACGCTGCAGCGGGCGATAACGAGACGCACGAGGAAGCAGCTTAGTGAGCCGGGCGAGCGTTCGTGCCTAAGCCGCAGGACTCGGCTAAGGCGGAGGCTCAACCTTTTTCCTAAGGCCCCGGCCACCGCGCGAGTGCCTAACTGGCCTGGTGGAGCAAGGCCGAAGGCGAGCTCCACCAGGCCAGATCGCGAAGCGATGTGGCACTCGCCAAGCACTGGTCAGGGGGTGAGCCCCTAGGCGAACCCCCTGGGCCAGGGCTTTGGAAATAGGGATTGCTGCTGATGTGGGGGTGGGGGTCTTAGGACGAACCTTTAGGTGTCGGGCCAGGTGGTCCGCACCGAACGAGGAGGGGCCATGTTCCACAACGACATCGTGTACGCGGTGATGCAGGAGCGCGCCCGGGACATGCGCGAGGAGGGCCGGGCCCGGCGCGACGCCGCCCGGGTACGCCGCGCCCGCGCCTACTGGGCCGAGCAGACCGAGCGGCTGGCGTCGCGGCGCGTGCGGCGCGCCCGCGCCGAGCGGCGGCCCGCCACCGGCTGACCTTCCCTTGATCGCTCTTGGCCGGGGCTGAGCAGGGGAAGGTCACGGCGGGGCGGCTGTCAAGGGTGGAATTATCCGGGGGTCAAGATTAGCGTCACGGGTGGTGCCCATTCCCCGCCGGTGAAAGGAACCCCGATGTCCCTCGACGTCAGCCCTGACCTGCTGGACACCGCCCGACGCGGCGAGGTCGACGACGCCGCCTTCGTCGAATGCGTGCGCACGTCGCTGCCCTACGCCTGGGAGATGATCAGCGGACTGGTGGCGCGGTTGCAGGTGGACGGCGGCCCGTTCGCCGACAACCTGACCCCGCCGCCGGACGAGCAGGCCCGCGGCCAGCTGCTGCGGGTGCTGGCCAGCGACGCCATGCGCGGCGCGCTGGAGCGGCACTACGGCGTGAAGCTGGCCTTCCAGAACTGCCACCGCGTCGCGGTCTTCCCGACCGCCGACTCCGACGACTACCGCACGTTCGTGACCGCCCGCGAGCAGATCCTCAACCAGTCGCCGGAGCTGCGCGACTGCTGACCTGAGTGATCGTGGCCCGGCCCCGGAGACGGGGGCCGGGCCGCTTTCGCTATCCGGCGCGGTCGAGCGCGGCGCGGACGCGCGGCAGGACCTCCGCGCCCAGGGCCGCGATGTTCTCCAGCGTCGCCGCGTCCGAACCGGCCGCCTCCACCAGCAGGAGCAGGTGCCGGACGCCGGTGCGCTCGACCGTCCTGACCAGCGATTCCGCGCAGTCCTCGGGCGTGCCGATCGGGTGCAGGCCGCACAGGCGCCGCACGTACTCCACCGGGTCGCGGCGGGCGCGGGGGCGGTCGTCCACGGCGACGTAGCCGTCCAGGCCCGGCCCCAGCCAGCGCGGCATCTCGCGCAGCAGCAACTTCTCGGCCTCGGCGCGGGAGCTCGCCACCTGCGCCAGGTGGGTCGAGAGGTGCGGGGCCGGGACGCCGTGCCGGGCGATCGCGGCCTGCTTCTCGGCGTCGCCCACGTGCATCCCGAGCAACATCGGCAGGCCGTGCCCGGCGGCCAGCGCCTCGGTGGACGGGGACGTGCACGCCACCGCGACCGGAGGCGGCGTCGGCGTCCGGGGCACCACGGGCACCTCCCGGAACGCGAAGTGCTCGCCGTCCCAGGCCAGCCGGTCCGCGCGCAGCCAGGTCAGCAGCAGGTCGAGCGATTCGGCGAAGCCGCGCTCGTAGCGGTCCAGCCCGGTTCCGAACACCTCCAGGTCACGCCACGGGCCGCCGCGCCCGACGCCGAGCCGGAACCGGCCGCCCGACACCAGCGACAGCAGCGCCGCCTGCTCGGCCAGCGCCACCGGGTGCTGGTTGGACAACACGCTGACCGCCGTCCCGACGTGGACGCGGCTGGTCAGCCCGAGCAGGTGGCCCGCCAGCGTCACCGCCGACGGCACCACGCCGTAGGACATGAAGTGGTGCTCGGCCACCCACACGTCGTCGAACCCGGCCCGCTCGGCGGCCAGCGCCGCCCGCACCGTGCGGTCCAGGGCCGCCGCGTCGTCCTGGCCCGGGTAGCGGGCCGCCAGGAGGAAGATTCCGAAGCGCACCCCAGGGGCCTACCCCGGCTGGGCGCGGACCGAGCGCTCTGGGAGACTTCCGGGCATGAGCGGCGTTTCCTTCAACAAGGTCGGCGTGGTCGGGCTGGGCACCATGGGCGCGGGCATCGCCGAGGTGCTGGCCCGGGGCGAGCTGGCCGTGGTCGGCATCGAGATCAACCCCGAGGCGCTGGAGCGCGGGCGCGGGCACCTGGAGAGGTCCACGGGCCGGGCCGTCAAGCGCGGCAAGCTGACCGAGGAGGGGCAGCGGGCGATCCTGGACCGCATCGCGCTGACCACCGACTTCGGCGACCTCGGTGACTGCGACCTGGTCATCGAGGCGGTGCCCGAGCGGCTGGACCTCAAGCGGAAGGTGTTCGCCGAGCTGGACCGGGTGTGCCGCGCGGACGCGGTGCTGGCCACCAACACCTCGTCGTTGTCGGTCACCGACATCGCGGTGGCCACCGGGCGGCCCACCAAGATCGTCGGAGTGCACTTCTTCAACCCCGCGCCGGTGATGAGGCTGGTGGAGGTGATCGGCACGGTGCTGACCGAGCCGGACGCCGTGACGCGCGTCGCCGACCTGGTCGCCGGGCTCGGCAAGACGCCGGTCGTCATCGGCGACCGCGCCGGGTTCGTCGCCAACCGCCTGCTGTTCGGCTACCTGAACCAGGCCGCCGGGATGCTGGCGTCCGGGCACGCCACCCACGACGACATCGACACCGCCATGAAGGTCGGCGGCGGCCTACCGATGGGCCCGTTCACGCTGATGGACCTGATCGGCCTGGACACCTGCCTGGAGGTCCTGGAGGCGATCTACGCCGAGTCCCGCGACCGGCGGCACGCGCCGTCGCCGCTGCTGCGCGAGCTGGTCACCGCCGGGCTGCTGGGCCGCAAGTCCGGCCGCGGCTTCTACGACCACGGCGCCCCGGCGGCCGAGCCCACGGCGGGCGGCAACGGCACCGTGCAGCCGGTGGTGTGCGTGGTCGGCGACGGCCCGCGCCCGGCCCGCCTGGCCGACGTGCCCGACGTCGCGATCGGCGACGCCGACCTGGTGATCGTGCTGGGCCCCGGAGCGCCGCACGACGCGCCGCTGCCCCCGGCCGCCGCCGAGGCCAAGCCCGGCGCGGTGCTGGCCGTCACCGACTCCTCCGGGCGCGTGATCGGGCAGGCCGCGGGCCTCGACCGCGCCGCCGACGTGGTGGGCCTGCACTTCCCCGAGGCCGACGGCGAGCTGGTCGAGATCGTCTCCACCGTCGTCACGGGAGAGGGCGTCGCCGACAAGGCCGCCGCGCTGGTGTCCGCGCTCGGCCTGACGCCGGTGCACTGCCGCGACCGGGCGGGCGGCATCGTGGACGCGCTGCGCTTCCCCTACCTCAACGACGCCGCCGCCATGCTGGGCGCCGGGTACGCCGACGCCGACTCCATCGACGCCGCCATGAAGCTGGGCTGCGGCTACCCGACCGGCCCGATCGCCGACCTGGACCGGCTCGGCCTGGACCGCGCGGTGGAGGTGCTGGACGCCCTGTACGACGAGGCCCGCGAGCCCGCCCTCGCGCCCGCGCCGCTGCTGGAGGAGTACCGCACCGCGGGCCGCACGCTCCGCTGAGCCCCATATTCTGGACGCATGAGCCCGCGTAAGAACCGCCGCGCCGCCCGGGGACGCCCGCAGGGCGGCGCGGCGTCTTACCGCGACCAGGAGACCGAGGAGGGCCCGGACGGCGAGTGGAACGTCCGGCAGGTCGCCGGGGCCAACGCGACCAAGCCCTACCGCTGCCCCGGCTGCGACCAGGAGATCCCGCCCGGCGTCCCGCACGTCGTCGCCTGGCCCGCCGGCGGGTGGGGCGACGCCGACGACCGGCGGCACTGGCACAGCCCCTGCTGGCGGGCCCGGGGCCGGCGCGGGCCGCGCGAGCTGCGCGGCCGGAACGCGCCGCGCTACGGCTGACCTGCGGATCTTCCGAACTTCGGCGATGCCCCGGCCGTCTCACCGGGCATGAGGACCTCCGCACGCTCGCGCCGGGCCGTCGCCACCGTCGTGGCCCTGTCGGCCTTGTCCGCCTTGTCGGTCACCGTGGCCGTCGAGGGCACCGCCTCGGCGGGCACCGCCATCACCGCCCGCGCCCTGCGCTCGGCCCCGGGCAACGCCGTCAACCTGCGGGTCACGCCGCAGGTGCGGCGCGCGCTGGGCGACACCTACTTCGCCGCCGTCCGCCGCGACCACCCGCGCGAGACGCGCGACCGGGTCGTCGGCCCCGAACAGGTCTACTACGGGAAGATCGTCGGGACGAGTGCGGCGACCACCGTCTACTGGGCGGCGGGGGAGACCGGGTTCTCCGACGACCCGGTCAGCCGCCAGGACGGCCCGCACGTCTGGCGCAAGAAGGGCGCCGGCGCCTGGACCTACCTCGGCGACACCGGCGGCTGGCTCTGCGGTGTGGTGCCCGACAGGCTGCTGCGCGTCTGGGGACGGCTCGACGGCTGCGTCTGACGCCTCCCCGACCCCCCTAGGCTGGACAGGTCCGGTCAAAGGGAGGGAAGGGGCACGATGGGGGAGATCAGGTCGGGAACGGTCCTGCCCGCCGAGCGGGAGCCGATCACGCTGCACACCGCCGACGGGCTGGAACTGGTCGGCGAGCTGGCGCGGCCCGCCGGGCGACCGCCCGTCGCGACCCTCGTCTGCCTGCACCCGCTGCCCACCGCCGAAGGCATGATGGACAGCCACGTCCTGCGCAAGGCCGCCCACCGGCTGCCGGAGCTGGCCGACGTCGCCGTGCTGCGCTTCAACACCCGCGGCACCTCCTCCGGGCACGGCACGAGCCAGGGCGAGTTCGACGGCGGGGAGGGCGAGCGCCACGACGTGGCCGCCGCGCTGGAGTACGCCGAGTACCACGACCTGCCGAACGTGTGGCTGCTCGGCTGGTCGTTCGGGACCGAGCTGGCGCTGAAGTGGGGCCGCGATCCGCTGGTCAAGGGCCTGATCCTGCTGTCGCCGCCGCTGCACCGCGCGGGCGACGCCGACCTCGCCGCCTGGGCCGCCGACGGGCGGCCGGTGGCGGCGCTGGTGCCGGAGTTCGACGACTACCTGCGGCCCGCCGAGGCGCGCGAGCGGTTCAAGGCCGTCCCGCAGGCCGAGGTGGTCGCGGTGGACGGCGCCAAGCACCTGTGGGTCGGTGAGCCGTATGTCCGGATCGTGCTGGACGAGATCGTGCGGCGGGTCGCGCCCGGCACGTTCCCGCTGCCCACCGAATGGGACGAAACGGACAACTAAACCCGCGCGACCGATCACGGCCACCGGCCCCGCTGAACGGCGATCTGGGGTGACGATTGGCGGGCCGCCGTGTGCACGGTGGTCGTCGGGGACGAGAACGGGGAGGACTCCGCCACCATGACGGTGCAGCTCTACGCCAGGGATGTCGGTACCGGCACGCCGCTCGTTCTGCTGCACGCGTTCCCGCTGTCGTCGGCGATGTGGCTGGCCCAGCGCGAGGGGCTGGCCGCCCGCTTCCGGGTCGTCACCCCCGACCTGCGCGGGTTCGGCGGGTCCACGCTGGGCGGGGACGAGCCGTCGATCGACACCATGGCCGACGACGTCGCGCGGCTGTTCCGGCGGATCGGCGTGCCGCGCGCGGTGGTCGGCGGCCTGTCCATGGGCGGGTACGTGGCGATGGCGTTGTGCCGCCGCCACCCCGACCTGGTCCGGGGGCTGGTACTGGCCGACACGCGCGCCACCGCCGACAGCGACGAGGTCCGGGCCGTCCGGCTGCGGCAGGCCGAGCAGCTGGAGACCGAGGACTCGGTGCGCGTGCTGGTGGACGAGGTGCTGCCCAACCTCGTCGGGCCCACCACCTACCGGCAGCGCGCGCTGATCTACGGGCGGGTGCGCGGCCTGGTGCAGGCGACCCCGGCGCGGGCGGCCGCGTGGGCGCAGCGGGCGATGGCGGCGCGCGGCGACGCGTTCGAGACGTTGCGGGGGCTGAAGGTGCCCGCGCTGGTCATGGTCGGCGCGGAGGACACCCTGGCCACCGAGGAGGAGGCGCGCGCCATGGTGGACGCGCTGCCGAACGCCGAGCTGCTGGTGATCCCGCGCGCGGGGCACCTGTGCGCGGTGGAGCAGCCGGACCTGTTCAACCAGGCGGTGGCGGAGTTCGCCGCCGCGCTGGCCCGCACGCCGGGCTGAGCCCGCGCCGCCGCGCACGTTGGGCTGAGGCCGCGCCGCGAGCCGAGCCCGCGCCGCCGCGCTACATCGTCTCCTGGCGGGGGAGCACGACCTCCCGGATCAGCAACGAGATCGCGGCCGCGGTCGGGATGGCCAGCAGCGCGCCCACCACGCCCAGCAGCGTGCCGCCGATCAGCGCCGCCACGATCGTCACCGCGGGCGCCACGTCCACGGTGCGCTTCATGACCCGCGGGTAGACCAGGTAGTTCTCGATCTGCTGGTAGGCCACGTAGAAGATCACCGCGACGATGCCGGCGGTGGTGCTGGTCAGGAAGGCCACCAGGCACACGATCACCGCGCCGATGGTCGCGCCGACCAGCGGGATCAGGTCGGTCACCGCCACGATCAGCGCCAGCGCCAGCGCGTAGGGCACGTCCAGGATGACCAGGAAGATGTAGGAGGTCACGCCCGCGATGAAGGCGATGGTGAACTGCCCGGCGACGTAGCCGCCGATGCGCTGCAGGATCTCGTCGCCCAGCAGCGCGACGCGGGCCCGGCGGGTGCGCGGCGCGAGCTGGTAGAAGAACGTCTTGATCTGCGGCAGCGAGCTGAGGAAGTACAACGTCAGGATGAGGATCGTCAGCGTCTGGAAGGTGCCGCTGAGGGCCTGCTTGCCGACGTCCAGGGCGCGCTTGGCCATCGTCTCCTGGAACTTGGCGTCGCTGATCTTGTGCTGGAGCTGCTCCAGCAGGTGGTAGCGGCGGTCCCAGTCGGCGATGCGCTTGTTGTTCTGGAGCTTCTCGATGTAGGCCGGGGCGCTCTTGGTGAGGTCGGCGACCTGCTCGGCCAGCGGCGGGATCAGCGAGGCCACGAACCCGGCGAAGAACAGGATCACGCCGAGGAACACCACGCCGACCGCCCAGCCGCGCGACAGGCCGAAGCGCTTCAGCCGCTCCACCGCCGGGTTCAGGCCGACGGCGAGGAACAGCGCCACCACGATCATCACGATGACCGACTTGGCGCTGGTCGCGGCGCGCACCAGCAACCAGGCGGTGATGACGCCGAGGGCGGCGGTGAAGCCGAAGACGAACGGGTGGGCCTTGCCGAGCGGCAGGCCGGGGCGGCCGAAGGGGAAACGTTCCTCGACACCGGCCTCGATCTTGCGCTGCTCGATGTCGTGGGCGGGGTCGGGCGCGGGGTCGGGGTCGGTGGTGCGGGTGGCGACGGCGCGGGTGACGGGGAGGTGGCTGTCGTCGGGGGCGGCCTCGTCCTGGCCGTCGCCGCCGCCGTTGCGCTCGTCGTCGCCGGTGCCGCCGTTGCGGGGAGCGGGGGCGCGTCGGCCGATGCGGGGGCGGCCGGTGCGGTGCTTGCCGGTGCCGCGCTTGGCGGGGCCGGAGCCGCCGGTGTCGCTCTCGCCGCCGCCGGTGCTGGAACCGGCGTCGTGCTCGTCGCCGTTGTCGTCGCCTGCGTCGTCGTTGTCATCGCCGCCGCTGCGGGGCGGGTCGGACGGCGGGCTGGGGGGCGGGACGTGGCCGGGCGGGATCCCGCCGCCCGCTCCGGGCGCGCTCTCGCCGGGGGACGCCGACCGATCCTGCTGGGGGGTCTCGTCGGGCACGCCGATCTCCTCTGTCCGTTCGTCGCATCCACCGGGGCGCCGGGGGCCACCCGGTGAGATGACGGAAGCCTACGGCCTGTTCGACGTGTCCGTCGGGCGGCAGGCTCCCGTCATGCCCCGGGCGGAACGTCCCAATCGCAACGGTCTGTCCGTGCTGCTCCGGCGGCCACGTTCCGGCGGTGACGCCGAAGGGGACGTCCGGCCGCGATGGCCGGACGCCCCCTCCGGGACGGGTCCGTCAGAGCGACGGGCGGGCGGCTACTCCTGCCACCAGTCCTCGTCGTCCTCGTCCTTCTTCTGGCCCTTGGCGGGGCCGGGCTTGCCGCCCTGCGGCTTGGCCTGGGCCTGCTGGCCGCCGCCCTGCGGGGCCGGGGCGGGCTTGGGCTCGGCGGCGGGGATGGCGGGCTTGTCGACCGGGGCGGCCACCTCCTCCACGCCGCCCATCGCCGGGGCGACCCCGCCGATCAGCTGGCGCAGCTGGTTGAGGTGGCTGGTGATGCTGTCGCGCTGGCGGGTCAGCTCGTCCACCTGGCGCTGCGCGGCGGTGCGGACCCGGTCGGCCTCGGCCTTGGTCTCGGCGAGCAGCTGCTCGGCCTGCGACTTGGCCTCGGCGATGACCTGGTCGGAGTTCTTGCGCGCGTTGGACATCAGCTGCTTGGCGTGCGAGTCGGCCTCGCGGCGGGTCTGCTCGGCCTGCTGGGTCGCCTTGGCGGCCCGCTGCTCGGCGGAGGCGGCGCGCTGCTCGGCCTCGGCCACCAGCTTCTGGGTGGCGGCCTGCGCCGCCGAGTGCCGCTCGGCGTCCTGCCGGTCGGCCTCCTCGCGGCGGGCGGCGAGCTGGATCTCGAACTCGGCCTCGGCCTGGGCGCGCTGGGCCTCGGACTCCTCCAGGATGCGCTGGGCCTGCGCGCGCATCTCGTCGGCCTGCCGCTTGGCGGTGGTGAGGATCTCGTCGCGCTCGCGCTTGGTGGAGGCCCGGAGCTGGGCGACCTCGCGCTCGGTGGTGGTGCGCAGCTTGGCGATCTCGCGCTCGGCGGCGGCGCGCTTCTCGGCGACCTCGTGGTCGGCGGTGGCGCGCAGCTTGGCGACCTCGCGCTCGGTCGTGGAGGTGAGCTCGTCGGCCTCGCGGCGGGCGGAGGTGCGCACCTCCTCGGCCTCGCGCTCGGCCGCGCCCCGCATGTCGTCGCCCTCGCGCTGGGCGGTGGCGCGCAGCTCGGCGGCCTCGTTCTCGGCGGTGGCGCGCAGCTCGGCCGCGTCCACCTTGGCCGCGGCCTTGATCTCGTTGGCCTCGCTGCGCGCGGCCTGCACGAGCTCGGTGGCCTGCTCCTCGGCGAGGCGCAGCAGCTGCTCGATGCGCGCGCCCAGACCCGAGTAGGTCGGGCGCTCCTGCTCCTGGAGCTGGCGGTGGGCGTCCGACAGCTCGCGCTGCAGGGCCCCCGTCTGCTCGCGGGTCTGCCGGACCTCGGCGTCGAGCTGCTTGATGTGCTCATCGACCTGGTGCCGGTCGTAGCCGCGGAGCACCACGTCGAACTCGCGTGGGGGCGTGTCTTCGAAGAAGTTGCTGAGCTGGGCGTCGATGTCGGACTGCATGTGGCTCAATCCTGATGTGACGGGGCTACGGGTGGGGACCATCCCCGCGCTGGGGCGGGGAGCACGTTTGTACCGGGGACCGGTTGATCGCTGGCTGAACGGGCGCTGGGCCCCAGACCTCTTCCGGCGAAAGAAGCGTACTCCGGGAGCTGCCTTGTTGGGGGCTCATCTTGACGCGCTGCGCAGTTTGTCGTTTTTGTCGCGCCGGTGCGGCGGCGCAGGGAGGCCGGGGGGTCCGGTGCGAAAAAGCACCAGAAGTGTCCGAACGGTCACAGAGCGCCGGACGCCCCGGCCTCCCGCGAGGCCTGTGATATCGATCACGTCACGATCGTCCCACGCTGCGCCGGGACGCGCCCGCGGAACGATCAGATCCGCCTTCGTGGTCAGCTCTTCTGCACCAGTTCGGTGAGCACGCCGTGGCAGTCCTTCGGGTGCAGGAAGGTGATCCGCGAGCCCAGCGAGCCGGACCGCGGCGTGTCGTAGAGCACCCGCACGCCCCTGGCGGCTATGCCGTCGGCCTCGTCCTGGACGTCGCCGTCGGTGCCGAAGGCGATGTGGTGCACGCCCTCGCCGTTCTTGGCGAGCCACTTGGCGACGGTGGAGTCCTCGCGGATCGGGGTGAGGAGCTGGATGTAGGAGGCGGCCCCGTCCCCGGTCTCGTTGATCTTGAGCATGGCCTCCCGCACGCCCTGCTCCTCGTTCACCTCGAAGTGCACGTCGGTGAACCCGTAGGTCTCCCGGTAGAACTCGACGGTCGCCTCCAGGTCGTGGCAGGCGATGCCGATGTGGTCGATGCGGGTCAGCATGGACGGCCTCCTCCGGTGAACGGCGGGCGCGTCCACCGTGGGTATGGTGGCAAACGTCGCCGCCGAACCTTGATGGAGGCCCCCTCATGTCCGCAACCTCGGTGATCGTCGCCGGAGCGCGCACCCCCGTCGGCCGCCTGCTGGGCTCGCTGAAGGACTTCTCCGCCGCCGATCTCGGCGCGCACGCCATCAAGGCGGCGCTGGAGCGCGCCGGCGTCACCGGCGACCAGGTCCAGTACGTGATCCTGGGCCAGGTCCTGCAGGCCGGGGCGGGCCAGATCCCCGCCCGCCAGGCCGCGGTCAAGGCCGGCATCCCGATGACGGTGCCGTCCATCAACATCAACAAGGTCTGCCTGTCGGGCCTGGACGCGATCGCGCTGGCCGACCAGCTCATCCGCGCGGGCGAGTTCGACATCGTGGTGGCGGGCGGCATGGAGTCGATGACCCAGGCCCCGCACCTGCTGCCCAGGTCGCGCGGCGGCTACAAGTACGGCTCGGTCGAGGTGCTGGACCACATGGCCCACGACGCGCTGACCGACGCGTTCGACGGCGTCTCGATGGGCGAGTCCACCGAGCGGCACAACACCCGCCTCGGCATCAGCCGCGCCGAGCAGGACGAGTTCTCCGCCCGCTCGCACCAGCGCGCGGCCGAGGCCGTCAAGAACGGCGTGTTCGACGACGAGATCGCCCCGGTGGAGATCCCGCAGCGGCGCGGCGAGCCGGTCGTGTTCGCGGCCGACGAGGGCGTGCGCGGCGACACCACCGCCGAGTCGCTGGGGCGGCTGCGCCCGGCGTTCGCCAAGGACGGCACGATCACGGCGGGCTCGTCCTCGCAGATCTCCGACGGCGCGGCCGCCGTGGTCGTCATGTCGAAGGCCAAGGCGGAGGAGCTGGGCCTGACCTGGCTGGCCGAGATCGGCGCGCACGGCAACGTGGCGGGCCCGGACAACTCGCTCCAGTCCCAGCCGTCCAACGCGATCAAGCACGCGCTGGGCAAGGCGGGGCTGGGCGTGGCCGACCTGGACCTGATCGAGATCAACGAGGCGTTCGCGTCGGTCGGCATCCAGTCGATGAAGGACCTGGGCGTCGGCCCGGAGAAGGTGAACGTGAACGGCGGGGCGATCGCGCTGGGGCACCCGGTGGGGATGTCGGGCGCGCGGATCGTGCTGCACCTGGCCTACGAGCTGAAGCGCCGCGGCGGCGGCCTGGGCGCGGCGGGCCTGTGCGGCGGCGGCGGCCAGGGCGACGCGCTGCTGATCCGAGTGCCCTAAGCACAGGCGCTTTACCTGCACGCTGGCGTTGGGCCTGACCACACGCTGGCGTTGTGCACCACTACACGCTGCGCCGTTGGGCACCACTACACGCTGCGCCGTTGTGCACCACTACACGCTGCCGTTGGGCACCCCCGAGCCGCCAGGCGAGGGGGTGCCCAACGGCAGCGTCATGCTTTAAGGGAGCCGAAGGCTCTGCCCTAACCCCACCTTCACTGCGCGTTCACCTGCTCGATCGTCACGCTCTTGAACCCCAGCGCCTTCAGCATGTTCGTCAGCGTCTGCTTGGTGTTCTGGTCGGCGCGCTCGCGCAGGCCGCTCTCAGTAGCCGCGGTCTGGATCTTCTGCCCGGCCAGCACGTAGAGCTGCTGCTGGTCGTTGGGGTTGCTGCTGAAGAAGTCGCCGACGCGGTTCAGCAGCCCCCGCTGCGCCTGGAAGACGTAGCTGCGCTTGGGGTCCAGGTTGGTGGGCTCCAGTTGCGCGCGCGGCACGCGGACCGTCGCGGCCGTGCGGTCGGCGTTCACCGTGATGGCGCCGGAGCCGAGCTTGGAGAAGTCCACGTAGGCGTCCACCGACCCGTTGCCCACGAACAGCGTGCGCTGGCCGCGCACCGAGTCCGGCAGCCACTTGGCGTCCTTCTCCAGGTCGACGATCACCTGGTAGTTGCCGCTGGCCGCCTCGAAGCGGGACATGTCGCGGATGGACTGGAGGAGCACCGGGCCGCTGCGGTCCTTGGTCTCCTCGGCGAAGGGGTTCAGCCAGCCCGGCAGCAGCCGCAACGTCTGCTGCGCCAGCAGCACGACGGCCACGGTGGCCACGACCAGCAGCAGGGCGGTGCGCAGACCGCGCCGCCGGTCGATGCCCGGCGGGGCGGGGGCCGGCGCGGGTTCGGGCGCGGGCTCGGTGGCCTTGTCGGCGGCGGGGCGCTTGCCTGAGCGTGCCATGCAAGGGGCATTCCCCGCAGAACGGCGCCCTCACCTCACCGCGCGGTGCGGAACCGCCGGAAACCCGCTGTGAGCAGTGCCATAGTCCCGGTCGAAACCCCGGCGGGGTGCCGGTACGTTGGTCGGCCGTGGACATCGTGCGTTCCTTCCGTCTCGTCTCGGTCGTCGAGGCGATCTCGTTCCTGTTGCTGCTGCTGGTCGCCATGCCGCTGAAGTACGTGGCCGACGTGCCCCAGGTGGTGTCGATCGTGGGGCCGATCCACGGCGTGTTGTGGATGGCCTACGTGGCGCTGGTCTTCCTGGTCCGCGGGCCGCTGGCCTGGGACGGCACGCGCACGCTGCTGGCGCTGGTCGCGTCGGTGCTGCCGGTCGCGCCGTTCTACGTCGAGCGCAAGTGGACCGAGCGTCCCGCCGAGCGGGCCCAGCAGCCGGCCTAGCCTTCCCCGGAACTCCTGCGTGGCCGCGGCCGACTGGGGGGTCTGGCTGTGGTCATGCAGGAAACCTCAACGGTCTTCCGGCCGCGCCTTCACGGGCGCGGCCTTCGTCTTTCCCGGCTGTTTCCGCGCCGGGGCGCGGAAGTCGGCCGGGCCCAGCCTGCACGTCCGGTAGCGCGGGTAGCGGGCGGTCAGCCAGGTGCGCCGCCCGTCCTCCGACAGGGCCGCGAAGCGGCGGGCCGCGCGGGTGTCGGCGATCTCGGGCGGGCGCTGCCCGAGCAGCCAGGCGTCCACCAGCGCGCGGTACTGGGCGGGCCGCCCCGTGCAGGTGGGCGCCGTCACCAGGCCGCCGGCGATCTGCTGGACGACCCGCGTCTGGTAGCCGGCCGGCAGCTCGTCGTCCAGGTGCACGGCGGCCACCCCGCCCGCCACCCCGGCCGGTTCGGCGGCGGGCCGCTGCTCGACCCGGGTGAACTCGCCGGGCGTCCCGGTCAGCCGGGTGGCCAGCGGTGTCACCGCCGCCGACAGCGTCGGCAGCGCCGCCCGCAGCGCCGGGTGCACGCACACCGTCAGCGGCCACTCGCGGCAGACGCGCGCGGTCGGCACGGCCGCCGCCGCTTCGCCGCCGGACGCCTCCAGCCGCACGGTGGCCAGGCCCGAGACCGCCAGCGCCGCCGCCAGCGGCACGATCGCCGGGGACCGCCGCGTCATCCACGCCACGTGCCCGCACACCAGCGCCGCGACCAGCCCCAGCGACCACGCGGTCTGCCATGCCAGCACCTCGGTGCGCAGCGTGGTGAACAGCTCGACGCGGCCGAGCGCGGCGGGCGGCAGCAGGCTCAGCCAGGACCCGTCCGGCGCGCGCAGCGCCGCCCACGACCCGGTCGCCGCGCCCACCAGCGGCGGGGTCGCCGGGCGCGGCACGGAGCGGCCCACCAGGTACCCGGCCACCACGTGCAGCACCAGCGCCGCCGCGCCCGACAACATCCCCAGCGGGTTCGGGCGGCCCGCCTCCAGCCGGGACATCGTCTCGAACACGACCACCGTGGTGACGACGCCGTAGGCGACCAGCGCCGCCGCCGACAGCAGCAGCAGGTCGTGCAGCGAGCCGGTGGCGGGGGAGCGCGGGGTGAGGTCGCGCAGGTAGTCCAGCCGCCGCTCGCGCAGCGCCGCCCACGCCGACAGCGCGGCGGCGACCGGGCCCAGCGTGCGCACCGCGTCGGCCAGCGCGACCACCGAGTTGTCCCAGTAGCCGATGCCCGGCACCAGCGACAGCCAGGCGGGCACCACCCCGATCCCGGCCAGCACGGGCACCGCGACCAGTAACGCCGTTCGACGGGCGTCCAGCCGGAGCACCTGTCCGAGTTCAGCCACCAGCACTGCTTCCGGCCGCCAGCAGTTCCAGGCCCGCGCTCATGCGCGCGCGCAGGGGGCGGAGCCGTTGGATGACGGCGGACCGTTCAGGGGCGGGTCGTTCAGCGTCGGACCGTTCCGATGCGGGCCGGACGGGCGACGCGGCGGGACGGCGGGCCTGCGCGGCGGCGGCCCGGTCCTGCGCCGGGGCGTGCTCGGGCAGCTCGGTCAGCCTGCCCCGGTCCAGCGTGAACAGGCGGTCGCACCAGCCCGCGAGCGCCTCGTCGGTGTCGGCCACCACGACGGCGGGCGCCATGGTGCGGACCACCGGCACCAGCTCGGCGGCCGCGGCGGGGTGCGCGGCCAGCTCGCCGAACGGGTCGTCCAGCAGCACCAGCTCCGGCTCGTGCACGCAGGTCGCCGCCAGCCCGGCGCGCAACCGCACGTCCGGCGGCAGCAGCGCCAGCTCGATAGCGGCGGCCTCGGTCAGGTCGAACCGTTTCAGCACCTCCCGCACCTGCGGTTCGCGGACCCTTTTGTAGTACGCCGCATAGCGGACGAACTCGCCCGCCGTCATGTTCTCCGCCCAGGAGAATTTCCCCGGCAGATAACCGATCCGCGCGCGTACGGCGCGCAGCCCGGTGGAATTCCCGACGTCATGGCCGAGAATCTCAAGCGCGCCGGTTTGTGGCCGGCGCAAGGTCGCGAACGTGGCAAGCAGAGTGGACTTTCCGGCCCCAGGTTGACCGGCCAGGCCGACCACGCCTTCGGTGATCCCGAAGGCCACCGGGCGCAGGAGCCACCGCCCCCCGCGGCGGACCCCCATCCCTCTGGCCACGATCGCGGAATGGTCCGCGATCATTTGTTACCCCCCGTTATTCGCCTGAGATCGCGCCGGTCATGAGTACCGGGCCGGTGGCTTTTCCCCGCCACGCGCCGCCCGTCCGCCCGGCCGGGTCTCCCTGCGGAGATCCGGCGTCGTCCCTCTTTGTCGTCGCGTCAGGCATCGACCTCGTGACTATAACCAGCCTTGGTGTTCGCTGTCAGCCCGCTTTTGCCGTTGTCCGGGAAGGCGCGATTCTTTGCCTCACCGAAAGGGAGGGAATTCACGGGTTGTGCCGCTCTGTCCGTCCGGTCCGCGACTCCGCCTCCCCTGCGCGCGCGAGGCGGACGCGCGAAGTACGCCGTCGGGCCGCCTCCCGGTGCCGCTCCGCTCCCAGCGGACGCGCGCACGGGCGAGGGGGACGATGAGGCAGGATGGAGCCATGTCTTCTCGGGACTTTTCGTTGCACGGGGCCATCGACCTGGGAGCCCGCCAGGCGGCCGCTAAGAAGCAGCAGGAACGCCAGGCGCGGGCGCAGTCCGGCGGGCCGCCCGCCGCCGCCGCGGGCGCGGCCGGGCCCGCCGTCATGGACGTCACCGACCAGACCTTCGGCACCGAGGTCGTGGAGCGGTCGAAGACGGTGCCGGTGCTGGTCGACTTCTGGGCCGACTGGTGCGGCCCGTGCAAGCAGCTCGGCCCGATCCTGGAGAAGCTGGCCGCCGAGGCGGCGGGCAAGTGGGTGCTGGCCAAGGTCGACATCGAGGCCAACCCGCAGCTCAACGCCTACATGCAGCAGATGGGCGTGCGCGGCATCCCGTTCGTGGCGGTCGTGGTGGCCGGCCAGCTGCTGCCGTTCCTGAACGGCGCGGCGCCCGAGCCGCAGATCCGCGACGCCATCGACCAGCTCTTCGACGCGCTGCGCAAGGAGGGCATCCTGCCCGAGGGCTTCGACGACGCCCCCGTCGCCGAGCCCGGCGAGCCGCAGCCCACCGCCGACCCGGTGTACGCCGCGGCCGAGGACGCGCTGCGCGCCGGTGACCTCGACGGCGCCCGGACCGCCTTCCAGGCCGTGCTCGACGCCGACCCGGCCGACGCCCACGCCAAGGTGAGCCTCGCGCGCATCGACCTGGCCCTGCGCGTGCGCGCGATCGACGCCGAGCGGGTGCTCACCGAGGCCGAGGAGCGCCCCTTGGACGTGCCGCTCCAGATCCAGGCCGCCGACGTGGAGATGGTCTCCGACTACGTGGACCACGCCTTCGACCGGCTGCTGAAGGCCGTGCGCGGCACCGCCGGCGACGACCGCGACGCCGCGCGCAAGCACCTGCTCGCGCTGTTCGAGGCGCTGCCCGCCGACGACCCGCGCGTCGGCAAAGCCCGCCGCTCGCTCCAGTCAGCTCTGTTCTAGCCGCCCTGTTCTAGTCCATCCGCCCCGTGAAGGCCGCTGCGAGATCGTCCCCGATCCGGGGGCGGTCTCGCGGTCGTTATGTCGCAAAACGGGCATCATGCCCGCATGAGCGCTCGCGTCGTGACGATCTCGGCCACGTTCGGCGCGGGCGGCGCCGTGCTCGGCCCCGCCGTCGCCGCACGGCTCGGCCTGCCGTTCGTGGACCGGGCGATCCCCGTGGCGGTCGCGGCCGAGATCGGTTGCTCGCTGGAGGAGGCCCTCGCCCACGACGGCCGCGCCGAGAGCGGGCTCGGCCGCGTCCTGGCGGGCGCGGCGCGGCTGCCCGGCGTCAGCTTCGGCGGCATGGACGTGCACGTGCCCGACCAGGTGATCGTGCCCGAGGAGGAGTTCGTCGCCCGCACCGAGCAGATCATCGCCCGCACCGCCGACGCGGGCGGCGGGGTGCTGCTCGGCCGGGCCGCCGCGCTGGTGCTGGCCGACCGCGGCGACGCGCTGCACGTGCGGCTGGACGGCCCGCGCGCGCGGCGTCTGGAACGTGCCGCCGCGACGGGCCCGGACGGGACGCCCCAGCGGGAGGTTGAGCGTATGCTCGATGCCAACGACCGCGCCCGCGCGGCCTACGTGAAGCATTTCTACGGGGCCGATCCCGCCGATCCCCGGCTCTACCACCTCGTGATCGACACCACCCGGGTGCCCGAGCCCGCCGCCGTGGAGATCATCGTGACCGCGGCGCGCGCGGTCTGAGCCGCCGCGGAGCCGGGCCACGGTCCCCGGCGCACCGCTCCCGCGTGGGACGATGCGGGCGGTACAAGGACGTACCCGGGAAGAAGGAGCAAGTCGTGGCCAGCGTGCCCAGCGTGTCGTACTCCATCACCGTCCGGCTGGAGGTCCCCGCCGGCGGCAAGGCCGTCAGCCAGATCACCCACGTGGTCGAGAACGCCGGCGGCATCGTCACCGCGCTCGACGTCAACACCGCCGGCCACGAGGTGCTGCGCATCGACGTCACCATCGCCACCCGCGACACCGAGCACGCCGAGGCCATCGCCGCCGCGCTGGAGACGTTGTCCGACATCAAGATCCACAAGGTCAGCGACCGCACCTTCCTGATGCACCTGGGCGGCAAGATCGAGATGCAGTCGAAGGTGCCGCTGCGCACCCGCGACGAGCTGTCGATGGCCTACACGCCCGGCGTCGCGCGGGTGTCGCTCGCCATCGCGCGCAACCCCGAGGACGTGCGGCGGCTGACCGTCAAGCGCAACAGCGTCGCGGTCGTCACCGACGGCTCGGCGGTGCTCGGCCTCGGCAACATCGGCCCGGAGGCCGCGCTACCGGTGATGGAGGGCAAGGCCGCGCTGTTCAAGCGCTTCGCGGGCATCGACGCCTGGCCGATCTGCCTGGACACCCAGGACACCGACGAGATCGTCCGGACCGTGCAGATCCTGGCCCCCGCGTTCGGCGGCATCAACCTGGAGGACATCTCCGCGCCGCGCTGCTTCGAGGTCGAGGCGCGGCTGCGCGACCTGCTGGACATCCCGGTCTTCCACGACGACCAGCACGGCACCGCGATCTGCGTGCTGGCCGCCCTCACCAACGCGCTGCGCGTGGTCGGCAAGGACATCGGGCGGGTGCGCATCGCGATGGCGGGCGCGGGCGCGGCGGGCACCGCGATCCTGAAGCTGCTGCTGCACGCCGGGGCGCGCGACGTGGTGGTCTGCGACTACCGGGGCGCGGTGCACCGGGGCCGCGACGACCTGGACGACTCGCTGCGCTGGATCGCCGACCACACCAACGCCTCCGGCTACGCGGGCGACCTGCGCGGCGCGGTCAAGGACGCCGACGTGTTCGTCGGGGTGTCGGCCCCCGGCATCCTGAACGGCGACGACATCGCGACCATGCGCGACGACGCGATCGTGTTCGCGCTGGCCAACCCGGAGCCGGAGGTGTCGCCGGACGAGGCCCGCGAGCACGCCGCCGTGGTCGCGACCGGCCGCAGCGACTACCCGAACCAGATCAACAACGTGCTGGCCTTCCCCGGCGTCTTCCGCGGCCTGCTGGACGCGCAGGCCAACGGCGTCACCCAGGACATGCTGCTGGCGGCGGCCAAGGCGCTGGCGGGCGTGGTGACCGACGACGAGCTGGGCCCCAACTACATCGTGCCGAGCGTGTTCCACCCGGACGTGAGCCCGCGGGTGGCGGGCGCGGTCCGCGAGGCGGCCGGCGGCCGTCCGCGCACGGAGGCGTAGGGCCGGGTCACAGGCGGCGGGTCGGGGAGCACCAGTCTCCCCGGCCGCTGCCGGGCCAGAGCCAGCCCCAGAACAGCAGCACCGCGCCGCCGGCGAGGCCGCCGAGGGCGGTGAGGACGCGCAGGGAGCCGTCGGTGCCGGGGCCGGTGTGGGGCAACTTGTCGGGCGTCCCGCCGCCGTGGGCGCCGCCTGCGTCGTTTTCGCCCCCGCCGTCCTTGCTGGCGCCGTCACTTCCGCCGCCCGTGCCGCCGCCTTCGTCCTCCCCGGACTCCTCGTCCGGCGCGGTGGAGCTGTCGCAGTCGGCGGTCCGCACGACCGACGCGATCGTGCGGCCCTCCGAGCGCACCACCACGCGCGTGCGCTCGTCCTCGCGGAGCTGCGCCAGCCCGTTGATCACCTTGTCGGCCTGGACCCGCTCGGTGCGGATCTCCCGGTCGTTCTGGAGCAGCGTGTACGTGCGCGCCCGCCCGGTGTCGTTGACGACGGTGACCGCCACCTGCCGCTGCGGGCAGCGCACCTCGCCGACCGTCGCCGACAACCCGGCGGGCGACGGCGTGGGCGTCGCAGCCCCGAGCGCGGCGGACGCCGCCAGCGCGAGCAACAGCACGGATTGACCCCCGAAGTAGGACGGAAAGGCCGTCTCACCGGTTTCCTGACCCTTCAGGGGGCAACCGAACACCAAGGGCCGGTCGAGAAACGCACGGGTTCCCCGACCGGCCCTGGACGCTCGTCACTCGCCGCCGCGCTTGCCCGCGGTCAGCGTCTTGTCCCGGCGGCGCGGCCAGATCCCGCCGTACCAGAAGATGATCAGGCCGGTGACCATGGCGGCGGCGCCGGTGGCGGTCCGCGCCCACAACACCGTGTCGTCGGCGCCGGTGTGCGGCAGCTCGTCGCGCGGCGTCCGGCTCGGCGCCGGGGTGGCCTTCTTCTTGCAGTTGGCCGTCCGGTACTGGGTGCGCAGCGGCTCGTTCTTCCAGGTCACCTGGATCTGGGTGCGCCGGTCCTCGCGCAGCGTGACGGTGGTGGACCGGGTCGCGCCCGCCGCGACCCGGCTCGGCACCGACGCCGAGCCGTCGTCGCGCACGATGGCGAAGTCCTCGGCCTGCGACCCGGAGTTGCGCACGGTGATCTCGACCGTGCGGGCGGGGCAGAGCACGTTCCCGACCGTCACCGACAGCGGCTGCACCGGCTGCGGGGGCCGGGTGGTGGTCCGCGTCGGCGCGGGCGTCGGCGGCTTGGTGGTCGCGCTGGGCGACGGCGAGCGCGTCGGCGGCGCGGTGGTGCGCGTCGGGGCGGGCGAGGACCGTCCCGTGCTGCCCGACGGCGACGGTGACGGCGTCGGCGCGGACGTGGTGGCGGTCGGTGCGCCGGAGGCGCGAGACTCACCGGTCGCCTTCATCAGGGCGGGGATCGCGATCAGCGCCCCGATGACGAAGAACACGGCGGCGATGACGACCCTGGGCAACTGCATCGCGTCCTCCCCGGCCCGCCGGCGCGCGTTGGGGGGCGCGCGCCGTCCGGGCGGCCGATGGTCCTAGATCATTCTTAACCTAGGTCCGTCTTGTGCCGATATCCCCAGCGATAGGAATGCGTAACAGGCTAACGAGCGGGGGGACGTGCCGCCGGAGGTCCGCGCAACGCATGATGGAGACCATGGAAGACGGCATCAGGGTCGGGCTGCTGCTGGTGGCGACCCCGCAGCTCGACGACCCCAACTTCAGACGCAGCGTCGTCCTGGTGGTCGAGCATGACCACGACGGCGGCACGCTCGGGGTTGTCCTCAACCGGCCGACCGAGGTCCCGGTGGACCGGGTGCTGCCCCCGTGGGCCGAGCTGGCGACCGGCCCGCCGGTCGTCTTCCAGGGCGGACCGGTGGCCCTGGACAACGCGCTCGCCCTGGCCCGCCTGCCCGGTGAGGACGAGCCGCTGGGCTGGCGCGCCCTGGACGGCGGCTCGGAGGTGGCCCGGGTCGGCCTGGTCGACCTGGACGCCCCGCCCGCCCTGCTGGCCCCCGAACTGCTCCAGCTGCGCGTGTTCGCCGGCTACGCGGGCTGGTCGGCCGGGCAGCTGCGCGCCGAGATCGAGGACGGCTCCTGGTACCTGGTGCCCGCCGAGGCCGGCGACGTGTTCGCCGGCGACCCCGAGCGCCTGTGGCAGGAGGTGCTGCGCCGCCAGGGCGGCGACCTGGCCTTCGTCTCGACTTTCCCCGACGACCCCACGCTGAACTAAGGGAGCGGGGAGGCAGGCGGATGATTGTGGGGCATTCGCCAGCGCGTTCGACTCTCATCACCTAACGTGGTGGCCATGTCACACGTGACGGCATTCCGGTTCACTCTTGCGCCGACCCCGGCGCAAGAGGCGTTGCTGCGTACTGCCGGGGGCGCCGCGCGCCTGACTTACAACACCTTGCTCGCGCTCGTGAAAGAGCGCTTGGACGAGCACCATGAAGATCCGGACGTGCGGGTGCCGTGGTCGGCGTTCGATCTGATCAACGCTGCCAACCATTGGAAGCGCACCGCGTTGGTGCAGGCGATCGACCCGGCCACCGGTCAGCCCTGGCATCGAATGATCCCGGCGCTGGTCCTGGAGGAGGCCGCCGTGGATCTGGCTCACGCTCTCGCCGCGTTCACCGCCTCCCGCGCCGGTCGTCGCGGCGGCTCCAGGGTGTGCTTCCCCCGCTTCAAGAAGAAGCACGCCACGCCTTACAGCTTCCGTGTTCGGAACCGGAACGGCTGTGTCGTCGTGGGCGTTCCGGGACACCCACGTTCATTGCGGTTGCCCAAGTTGGGCGTGTTCAGCGTTCGTGAAGACACCCGCAAGCTGCGTCGGATGTTGCGTCCCGGCCCGGCGGAGGCGGCACGGGCGAGGATCTGCGCGGTGACCGTGCGGCGACGTCGCGACAGGTGGGTCGCGGTGGTGACCGTGCGGGCCGCCGACCTGCACCCGTCCGTCCGGCATCCCGAAACCACCGAGGGGCCGGCCGGATGGACCGGAGTGGACATGGGCCTGGTCGACCTGGTCGTGGCCGCCGACGAGCACGGCGTCGAGCAGACCCGTGCCCCTGTGCAGCGCGCGCGGCCTGACCCTGGATCGAGACCTGAACGCCGCCGTCAACCTCGCCTGTTATGGGCGCGACCTCGAACGTCTGGGCCGAGGCCCCAGCCCAGACCCCGGACCCGCAAGCAGCAGGCCGGGATAACAACGCCTGACCGTGGCCCCGGGCACGTCACCGGCACCGCCCCTTAGCGGATGGACGCCGCCGTGGCCCGGAGCCGACACGGCAGGAACCCCTGTCACCACTCCGAGACCGGAGGCGGGGACGGTGGGATCTCCGAGAAGGAGGCTGTCCGTCAAGCCCCAGGGAGGGCCCAAGGACAGGTTGTAAGGTGTTGACGTGAGCACGAAGATCCTTCCCGACGGCGATCTCCAGCAGGACACTCGCCCGGACCTGTCGCACGGCGACGGCGACCACGAGCGGTTCGCCCACTACGTCAAGAAGGCCAAGATCACCGAGAGCGCGGTGACCGGCACGCCGGTGGTGGCGCTGTGCGGCAAGATCTGGGTGCCCAACCGCGATCCCAAGAAGTACCCGGTGTGCCCGGAGTGCAAGGAGATCTACGAGGGCATGAAGAAGGGCGGCGACGGGGACGGCGACAAGAAGTAGCGCCGCCCTCCCGGCCGGGCGCGTGCCGCGCGGGCCGAAGCCGGGCCGAACCTTGAGGTGATCTTGTGCCCGATCGGGAACGATCGGGCACGAGATCACGACGCTTTTCGCTTCCGGGGGACTCATGGAACGGGCCATCGCGGCTTCGCTGTGCGCACTGTCGGCTACCTTCTGCATCGCCGCCGCTTCGTGGGGTGACCATTCCGCAGGGCCGACGGCCCGCCCGGGCGTCGCCGCCGCTCGTGACTGCGTCGACCCGCCCCTCGCCGGACGCGGCGCGCACGCGGCCTCCAACGCGCGCTCGACGCGCGGCGAAAGCGTGCGGCGCGACGGTGCCGACCTCGACCGTCACGAGGTGCTCGCCATGCTGGACGACCTCCGCCGCACGATGCGCGACCGCCTCGGCATCGACGACGAGTCCCTCCTCGACCTCGGCCGCCTGTTCCCCGGCCAGCGCCGCACCGGCCGCATCGAGATCCCCGTCCGCTTCCACGTCATCGCCGACGGCGCCGCGGGCGCGCTGCCCCGCGCGGCGGCCGAGCGGCAGGTCGCCACGCTCGACGACGCCTACAGCGGCCGGACGGGCGGGGCCGACGTCGGCGTCAGCTTCCGGCTCGTCTCCTACGAGGTGACCGACAACGCCCGCTGGTTCCGCGAGCCCGAGCGGTACGAGGGGGAGCTGAAGACGGCGCTCCACCAGGGCGGGCCCGATACGCTCAACCTCTACAGCGCCGCGGTCGGGGCCGACGTGCTGGGCTTCTCCACCTTCCCCCAGTGGTACCGCAAGAAGCCGGCCTGGGACGGAGTGGTCGTCGACTACCGCAGCCTGCCGGGCGGTTCCTACCGCAACTTCGACCGCGGCTACACGGCGGTGCACGAGACCGGACACTGGCTCGGGCTGTTCCACACCTTCGAGAACGGATGCGAGCCGCCCGGCGACGGGATCGACGACACGCCCTACGAGGCGGAGCCCGCCGAGGGCTGCCCCTCCTACAAGGACACCTGCTCGCAGCCCGGGTCCGACCCGGTGCACAACTTCATGAACTACGGATGGGACGACTGTATGCAGGAGTTCACGGCGGGTCAGGCGCGTCGCGTCCGCACCGTGTGGGCCGCCTATCGCGCGGCCAAACCGAATGTGAGGAAGGCCCCCTTGGCGGCCGGTGGGGCGCGAACTGTCGGTGGGGCTGGGTAGCCTTCGATGACCGTGAGCACCTTCGCCGCACCGGACATGCCCCCCGCCTTCCCGCAGAAGGCCGCCTGGGGCACCGCGTCGTCCCTGCGCGCCTGGCAGCAGCAGGCGCTGGAGGCGTACTTCGGATCAGACGGACAGCAGCCCGGCCCGCGCGACTTCCTCACCGTGGCGACGCCGGGCGCCGGTAAGACGACCTTCGCGCTGCGGCTGGCGCGCGAGCTGCTGGACCGGCGCGTCGTGCAGCAGATCACGATCATCTGCCCGACCGAGCACCTGAAGCGGCAGTGGGCCGAGTCGGCGAGCCGCGTCGGCATCAAGATCGACCCCGAGTTCCAGAACGGCCAGGGCAAGGTCGGCGCCGACTTCGACGGCATCGCCGTCACCTACGCCACCGTGGCGGCCCGGCCCGCGCTGCACCGCAACCGCACCGAGATGCGCAAGACGCTGGTCGTCTTCGACGAGGTGCACCACGCGGGCGACGGCCTGTCGTGGGGCGACGCGGTGCGCGAGGCGTTCGAGCCCGCCGCCCGGCGGTTGTCGTTGTCGGGCACGCCGTTCCGCACCGACATCAACCCGATCCCGTTCGTGCAGTACGAGGAGGGGCCCGACGGCATCCGCCGCAGCCGCGCCGACTACACCTACGGGTACGGCCCGGCGCTGGCCGACGGCGTCGTCCGGCCGGTCATCTTCCTGGCGTACGCGGGCGAGATGCGCTGGCGCACCCGGGCGGGCGACGAGATCACCGCGACGCTGGGCGAGCCGCTCACCCAGGACCAGATGTCGCAGGCGTGGCGGGCCGCGCTCGACCCCAAGGGCGAGTGGATGCGCCAGGTGCTGACCGCCGCCGACCGGCGGCTCAGCGAGCTGCGCCGCGCCATCCCCGACGCGGGCGGCCTGGTGATCGCCACCGACCACGAGACGGCCCGCGCCTACGCCAAGATGCTCCGCGCGGTCTGCGGCCAGGGCGCCACCATCGTGCTGTCGGACGACCCCACCGCGTCCAAGAAGATCAAGGCGTTCAGCGAGACCGAGGACCGCTGGATGGTCGCGGTCCGCATGGTGTCGGAGGGCGTCGACATCCCGCGCCTGGCGGTCGGCGTGTACGCCACCTCCACCAGCACGCCGCTGTTCTTCGCGCAGGCCATCGGCCGTTTCGTGCGTGCGCGCAAGCGCGGCGAGACGGCGTCGGTGTTCCTGCCGTCGGTGCCGACGCTGATGGGCCACGCCGCCGAGATGGAGACCGAGCGCGACCACGTGCTCGACCGCCCGGTCCGCGAGGACGGCCTCGACGACGACCTGCTGGCCGACGCCAACCGGCAGAAGGACTCGCCCGACGCGGTCGGCGAGGAGTTCGAGTTCGAGACCGTCGAGGCGTCGGCGACCTTCGACCGCGTGTTGTACGACGGCGGCGAGTTCGGGATGCAGGCGCAGCCGGGCTCGGTCGAGGAGGAGGAGTTCCTCGGCATCCCCGGCCTGCTGGAGCCCGACCAGGTGAGCCAGCTGCTGCGCAAGCGGCAGGCCGCGCAGATCGCCAGCGAGCGCAAGCGCAAGACCGGCGACCCCCGCCAGGACCGCACCACCGCCGAGGACCTGCACGCCCTCCGCAAGGAGCTGAACGGCCTGGTCGGCGCGTGGAGCCACCGCACCGGGCAGCCGCACGGCGTGATCCACAGCGAGCTGCGCCGCACCTGCGGCGGCCCGCAGCTCGCCCAGGCGTCCGGCGAGGAGGTCCGCGCCCGCATCGCCAAGATCCGGGAGTGGGCCACCAAGCGCCGCGGTTAGCGGCTCAGGGCCCGGACTGCTCGGGCCGGGAGCCGCTTGACGCCGGATCAAGAACCGGAGCAGCCCGGGGCTGAGACCACTCGGGCTCAGCCTCGGGCTGCTCGACGCCGGATCAAAGCTGCTCGGGCCGAGTCCGGGGCTGCTCGACGCCGGTTCGGGGTTATTCGGTGCGGGCCAAGGCGGCGATGCGGCGGACGATCTCCTCCGCGGGCGCGTCGATCGGGACGCGCACCACCGGCTCGTCGGGGGCGGGCGGCTCCAGGTCGCGGAACTGGCTGTCCAGCATCTCCGGCTTGAAGAAGTGCCCGGAGCGCGCGGAGATCCGGCGGGCGATCAGTTCCTTGTCGCCGTCCAGGTACACCAGCAGCACCCGTTCCCGGCCGCCGGTCAGCAGGTCGCGGTAGGAGCGCTTGAGGGCCGAGCAGGTCACCACGCCCGGCGCGCCCGCCGCCAGCCGCCCGTCGATCCACGCGCCGATGGCGTGCAGCCACGGCCGCCGGTCGGCGTCGGTCAGCGGCGTGCCCGCGCGCATCTTGGTGATGTTGGCGGGCGGGTGGAAGTCGTCGGCCTCGGCGTACTCCCAGCCGAGCCGCTCGGCCAGCAGTTCGCCCACGGTGGTCTTCCCGCTGCCGGACACGCCGGTCACCACCACGACCAGCGGGGGTTTCTGGTCGTCTGCCATGTCAGGACCCGACGATGGGGTCACCGGTGAGCGTCACGCCCTCCTCCTTCAGTTGCGTCAGCGCGCGGTCCATCGTGTCGGGCGCCACCCCGGCGGTCAGGTCCAGCAGCACGGTGGTGTCCAGGCCCGCGCGGGCGGCGTCCACGGCGGTGGCGCGCACGCAGTGGTCGGTGGCGATCCCGACGACGTCCACCGCCGTCACCCCGCGCTCAGCCAGCCAGTCCGCCAGCGGCACGTCGTCGTCGGTGACGCCCTCGAACCCGCTGTAGGCGGCGGTCTCGCGGCCCTTGCTGAACACGACCTCGATCGGCGCCAGCGCCAGGTCGGGGTGGAAGTCGGCGCCGGGCGTGCCGATCACGCAGTGCGGCGGCCAGGAGTCCACGTAGTCGGGCGTCTCGGCGAAGTGGTCGCCGGGGTCCAGGTGGAAGTCCCGGGTCGCCACGACGTGCGCGTACTCCGGCCGGTGTGCCGCCACGTACGCGGAGATGGCGGCGGCCACCCCGGCGCCGCCGGCCACCGCGAGCGATCCCCCCTCGCAGAAGTCGTTCTGCACATCAACGATGATCAGAGCCTTGCCCATGATCGCTCCTAGATCCGGTTCCCCGGTATGTCCCCGAACATCCCGGACGCTACCCCAGCGGAACGGACCGGTCACCCGGCCCGCGGGGCCGCTCAGCGGCGCGGGCCGCCGTCGGTGAACTCGGTCGGCAGGGCGGGCTCGCCCCGCGACAGTTGCAGGGCCGTCACCGGCAGCTCCCGCACCGCCGCCCGGTGCCGCTCGCGGGCCGCCTCCAGCGGCTCGCGCCCGACGATCTCGCCCGCGCGCACCAGCGGCACCTGGAGCAGCCGGTCCCGCGCGCCCGGCACCGGCTCGCCGGTGCTGACCACCTCGGCGCAGGCGGTGCCGTGCCCGTCGATCCGCCGCACCGCGCTCTTGCGGCCGCCCCGGCTGGGCTTGCCGGTGGAGCGCTTGGCGACCGGCCGCATCGGCGCGCCCGGCGCGGGGCCGTCGGCGCGCGCCACCAGCTTGTAGACCAGCGACGCGGTCGGCGCGCCCGACCCGGTGACCAGCGAGGTGCCGACGCCGTAGCCGTCCACGGGCGCGGCGGCCAGCGCGGCGATGCCGTACTCGTCCAGGTCGCCGGTGACCACGATGCGGGTGTCGTGCGCGCCCAGCGCGTCGAGCTGCTCGCGCACCTGCCGGGCGACCGCGCCGAGGTCGCCGCTGTCGATGCGGACCGCGCCGAGGCCCGGTCCGGCCAGCTCGACGGCGGTGCGCACCGCGCGCTCGACGTCGTAGGTGTCGACCAGCAGCGTGGTGCCGTCGCCGAGCGAGTCGAGCTGCGCCCGGAACGCGTGCCGCTCGCTGTCGTGCAGCAGCGTGAACGCGTGCGCGCTGGTCCCGGCGGTGGGCACGCCGTAGCGGCGGCCGGCGGCCAGGTTGGAGGTGGTGGTGAAGCCCGCGACGTAGGCGGCGCGGGCGGCGGCGACGGCGGCCTGCTCGTGGGTGCGCCGCGACCCCATCTCGATCAGCGGGCGGTCGAGGGCGGCGTGGCTCATCCGGGAGGCCGCCGCGGCGATCGCGCAGTCGTGGTTGAGGATCGACAGGACGACCGTCTCCAGCAGGACGGCCTCGGCGAAGCTGCCCTCGACCGTCAGGATCGGGGAGTCGGGGAAGTAGCAGTCGCCCTCGGCGTAGCCCCAGACATTTCCGGAGAAACGGTACTTCTCCAGCCATTCCGCGGTCGGCGTGTCCACCACGCCGCGCCCGGTGAGGAACTCCAGGGCCGCCGCGTCGAAGGTGAACGCCTCGATCGCCTCCAGCACCCGGCCGGTGCCCGCGACCACGCCGTAGCGCCGCCCGGCCGGCAGGTGCCGGGCGAACACCTCGAACACCGCCCGCCGCTCGGCCGTGCCGCTGCGCAGGGCGGCCTGGAGCATCGTCAGTTCGTACTGGTCGGTCAGCAGTGCCGTGCCGTCGCCATGGTCCACAGCTGCACAGCCTAGGACCTGCGGCGCGCGGGCGAACGGGCAGGTCGGGCCGCGTCCGCGCCCATCATGATCACTTTTGCCGGGGCCCGGCGGCCCGGCCGGTGGCCCGGCCCCGGGGCCGGGGCGAATAGCATCGGATCCAGAGGGCGGAGCGAGTCTGCGGAAGGGGGACGCGGGACCATGACCGCGCCTGCGCCGGTCGAGCTCGACCGGCCGGACACCGAAGAGGACCAGAGCGCCGACCGGCCGTGGCTGGCGATCGTGTGGAACGACCCGATCAACCTGATGTCGTACGTGACCTTCGTGTTCCAGACGGTGTTCGGGTACTCCAAGGCCAAGTCCGAGAAGCTGATGCTGGACGTCCACCACAAGGGCCGGGCCGTGGTGGCCAACGGCACCCGCGAGGAGATGGAGCGCGATGTGGAGATCCTCCACTCCTACGGGTTGTGGGCGACCGTGAAACGGGACGACTGAGGACGATGAGCAGCGTCAAGAAGGTCAGGAGGGGCGGCCCCGGGGCCGTGGAGGTGCGCCTGGAGCCCGAGGAGGCGGCGCTGGTCCGCGCGCTGATGGGGCAGCTCCAGGAACTGCTGGGCGACCCGCCGGACGCCGGGGACGAGCTGGCCTCGCTCGGCATCGCCGAGTCGGCCGCCAAGTCCGACGACCCGGTGCTGGCCCGGCTGTTCCCCGACGCCTACCGCGACGACGGCGAGGCGTCGGGGGAGTTCCGCCGCTACACCGAGATGGGGCTGCGCGAGGGCAAGCGCGAGGCCGCCGACATCGTGCTGGGCTCGCTGGGGGAGGAGACGCCCGGCGCGTCCGGCCAGGTGCGCGCGGTGCTGGACCGCGACCAGGCGCAGGCGTGGCTGAAGGCGCTCAACGACGTGCGGCTGGCGCTCGGCACCCGGCTGGACATCACCGAGGACTGGTACGACGAGGCCGCCGGGCTGGACCCCGACGACCCGAGGCTGGCGATGTTCGCCGCCTACGACTGGCTGACGATGCTCCAGGAGAGCATCATTCGTAGCGTTCATTGAGTCGAAGCCCAGGGGGCTCGCCTGGCGGCTCGCCCCCTGACTTCGCCTTGGCGAGTGCCACATCGCTTCGCGATCCGGCCCGGCGGGGCTCGCCTTCGGCCTTGCCCCACCAGGCCGGTTAGTCACTCGCGTGACGGCTGAGGCCGCTGGGAACCATGTCCGGGGGGCGGGGTTCAGAGTCGTGCGCGATTCATAGCCATTACGCGATGTCCGGTCCCCCTCGCGGTGGGTGTTGGTACTTTGGCGTCGAGCGTTCTCTGCAAGGGGCCGCGGTCCGTCTCCGGTGCGGGCGGTGGTCCGGTCGGGAGGTTCGCGTGTCGGATTCCGGTGCCGGTGAGCGTCCGGGCACGTCCCCGGGCGTGTCCTACCCGTCCGGCGAACGTCCCGCCACCCTGCGGGAGGCCGCCGCCGCCCGATCCGCGCCCGTCCGCGTGCCCCGCACCGGTCCCGACGCGGTGATCCCCGTCGGCGACGTCGTCCCCGGCGACCACCTCTGCCTCATCTACGACTCCGACGCCGAGCGCTACGCCGTGCTGGCCGCCTACCTCCGCGACGGCCTGGCCGCCCGCCACCGCGTGCTCTACCTCGCCGACGAGGACGACCCCGACGCCGTGCTCGCCCGCCTGTCGGCGGCGGTGGCCGCCTCCGGCGTGCCCGGCACCGCCCGGCTCGACCTGCGGGCCGCCGCCGACGCCGGAGACCTGGTGATCCGCCCCATCGTGGACGCCTTCCTCGCCACCGGCGGCTTCGACCCCGACGCCGGGGCCGCGACGCTGGCCGCCGAGATCGACCGGGCGCGGGCGCAGGGCTACGCGGGCACCCGCATCACCGGCGAGACCTCGTTCTCGCTGCGCGGCTGGCCCGGCGGCGACCGGCTGGCCGACCTGGAGCGGCAGGGCCGCCCGGGGCGCGCCCCTCGCTTCCGCGCGATCGCGCTGTGCCAGTACGACCGGCGCTGGTTCCCGCCCGACCGGCTGCGCGCGCTGGCGTCCTGCCACGACGGCCGCGTCCGGGTCGACGACCTGTACGACGACGGCGTGCTGCGCATCACCCCCATGTTCACCCCCTACGGCCTGCGGCTGGCGGGGGCGATCGACGAGTCCACGCTGCCGCCGCTGCGCGACGAGATCCGCCGCGCGGCCGGCCGCGCCGGGCACTTCTGCCTGGACCTGTCGGACCTGGAGTTCTGCGATCTGGCCGGCCTGCGGCTGCTGGCCGGCACCGGCACCGGCGGCCCCGGACGGCAGGTGCTGTTGCGCGGGATTCCGGACTACCTTGAACTGATGATGCGCATCGGCGGCTGGGACGTGACTCCCGGCCCGCCCAGGCAGGGGGCGCCCCGATGAAAGCGGCACGACCTCTCGGCGGCGCGTCCGCCGACCCGTCGCCCGGCATGATGGCCGCGCCGGTGCACACCGCGCACGAGGGCGGCACCCTGGTGCACCGGGCGCTGCTGTACCGCTCGCCCGAGCAGTTCACCACCGTCGCCGGACGGTTCCTCCAGGACGGCGTGACGAGCGGGGACGCCACCGTCGCGATCGTCTCGCCCGCCGTCGCCGAGATGTTGCGCGAACGGCTGGGCGACGGCGCCGGGCCGGTGGAGTTCGTGGACGCCGGGTCCTGGTACACCGCGCCGGTGCAGGCGATGGCGAAGTACTACGAGCGCACCGCCCGCGACTGGTGGCCGCAGGGGCGGTTGCGGGTGCTGACCGAGCCGGTCTGGGACGGCCGCAGCGAGCTGGAGGTCCGCGAGTGGTTGCGGCACGAGGCCGTCGTGTCCCGCGCCCTGGCGGCCACCCCGACCACCATGATGTGCGCCTACGACGCGGTCCGCCTGCCGTCGGGGATCGTGGCGGCCGCCGCCCGCGCCCACCCCGAGCTGGCCGACGCCGACACCGTCCGGCCCAGCCCCCGCCACGCCGACCCGGCGCTGTTCTACGCCGAGTGCAACGCCCACCCGCTCGACCCGCCGCCGCTGTCGGCCGCGCGCCGCGCGTTCGCGGCGGGCGAGCTGCCGATGTTGCGCACCTTCCTGAACGCCGAGGCCGCCCGGCTGGACCTGCCCGAAGAGCAGATGTTGCCGTTCGTGCTGGCGGTCAACGAGGTCGCCACCGTGATCATCCGCGAGGGCGGCGGGTACGGCGCGGTGTGGGTGTGGTCGCACGACGGCGAGCTGGTCTGCGACATCACCGATCCCGGCGGGCGGCTGCCCGACCACTTCCTCGGCCACCTGCCGCCCGCCCCGCACCAGACGGCCGAGGCGACGTTCTGGGCGGTGCGGCGGTTGTGCCACATCGTGGAGATCCGCTCCGGGGAGGGGCCGGACGGCGGCGTGGGCTTCCGGGGCGTGGACGCGGGCACCCGCGTGCGCGTCCACATGCTGCTGCGCTGACGCCCACTGGCACGGTCCGCCGGCACGGCTCGTCGGCATGGCCCGTCAGCGCGGCTCGCCCGCACCGGCGTGGCCTCCGTCGCACCGGCCACGCCCCCTCCGGACGGGGCGCGCAGGGGCGGTAGCCTGCGCTCATGCTGACGATCGAGCGTGCCCTGGTTGATCAGATCGTCGCGCACGCGCGCGCCGACCACCCCGACGAGGCCTGCGGCGTCATCGCCGGCCCGGTCGGGTCCGACCGGCCCACCCGGTACGTCCCGATGGCCAACGCCGAGCGGTCCCCGACCTTCTACCGCTTCGACTCCCTGGAGCAGCTCAAGGTGTGGCGGGAGATGGACGACCGCGACGAGGAGCCCGTGGTGATCTACCACTCGCACACCGCGACCGAGGCCTACCCGTCGCGCACCGACGTCTCCTACGCCGCCGAGCCGAACGCGCACTACGTGCTGGTGTCCACCCGCGACGCGGAGGAGGACGAGTTCCGCTCCTACCGCATCGTGGACGGGGTGATCACCGAGGAGGAGGTCGTCGTGGTCGACTCCTACGGGGACGCGGCGGCCTCGGCCTGACCAGGGCCGGGGCGCACGGGAGCGGGGCCGGGACGGATCGGTAAACTGATGGCCATGTGGACGAGCGGGAGCGGGACGGGCGCACGGCGCCGTCCGCCGGTCCGCGTGTCCCCGGTCCAGAGCTTCCTGTTCGGGCATTCGCGCGCCGAGGTCGTCTACGACTGTCGCTGACGCGCCGACCCCAGCCCGGAATTCCCCCATGCCCCGCCCGGTTTCACCAGTGACCCCGTGGGCGGGGAGCCCTTACGACCCTGTGCTCGCACGCCGAGCAGGCAAGGAGATCATCGCCATGGCGATCGAGGTCCGCATTCCCACCATCCTGCGCACCCTCACCGATGGCGCCAAGGCCGTCGAGGGCAAGGGCGGCACGCTCGACGAGCTGTTCGCCGACCTGGACGTGCGCCACCCCGGCCTGCGCGACCGGCTGGTCGACGCCAAGGGCCTGCGCAAGTTCGTCAACGTCTACCTCAACGACGAGGACGTGCGCTTCCTGGGCGGCCTGGAGACCGAGGTCGCCGACGGCGACAACGTCACCATCCTGCCGGCCGTCGCCGGCGGCTGAGTCCCGGAACCCGTGCCGATGCGTTTCGACTCGCTGCTGGACTCCCTGGGCCGCACCCCGCTGGTCGGCCTGCCCCGGCTGTCGCCGAGCCCCGAGGTGCGGCTGTGGGCCAAGCTGGAGGACCGCAACCCGACCGGTTCGGTGAAGGACCGGCCCGCCTTCTACATGATCGAGAAGGCGGAGAAGGACGGGGTGCTGGCCCCCGGCCGCACCATCCTGGAGCCCACCTCGGGCAACACCGGCATCTCGCTGGCCATGGTCGCCAAGTTGCGCGGCTACCGCATGGTCTGCGTGATGCCGGAGAACACCTCCGCCGAGCGGCGCCAGCTGCTGGAGATGTGGGGGGCGGAGATCATCCCGTCCCCGGCGGCGGGCGGCTCCAACGAGGCCGTGCGCGTGGCCAAGAAGCTGGCGGCGGAGAACCCCGACTGGGTGATGCTCTACCAGTACGGCAACGAGGCCAACGCGCGGGCGCACTACGAGACCACCGGTCCCGAGCTGCTGGCCGACCTGCCGGAGATCACCCACTTCGTGGCCGGGCTCGGCACCACCGGGACGCTGATGGGCGTCGGCCGCTACCTGCGCGAGCAGCGGCCCGACGTCAGGATCGTCGCGGCCGAGCCGCGCTACGGCGAGCTGGTCTACGGCCTGCGCAACATCGACGAGGGCTTCATCCCCGAGCTGTACGACGAGTCGGTGCTGACCACCCGCTTCTCGGTGGGGTCGGCCGACGCGCTGCGCCGCACCCGGCAACTCCTGGAGCAGGAGGGCGTCTTCGCCGGGATCTCCACCGGCGGGGCGCTGCACGCCGCGCTCGGCATGGCCGCCAAGGCGGTCAAGGCGGGCGAGCGCGCCGACATCGCGTTCGTGGTGGCCGACGGCGGCTGGAAGTACCTGTCCACCGGCGCCTACGCGGGCACGCTGGAGCAGGCCGAGGCGCGCCTGGAAGGCCAGCTCTGGGCGTGACCGCCCCGTCCCGCCCCGTTCCACCCGGTCCGCTCATGATCGCGATCGGGTGGGCGGGGTAGGCTGCGTACTCGAACGTGATTCTAGAACGTCCCGGGAGAGTGCGGATGAGCAGGTTCGGCGACGCGACCGCCGTCAAGCGGGTCGACGAGGGGCGCTACGAGGTCGAGCTGGACCCCGGCTTCGGGTTCGCCGAGGCGATCAACGGCGGCTACCTGATGGCGGTGCTGGGCCGCGCCGCCGTCGACGCGTCCCCGCACGCGCACCCGATCGCGACCGCGACGAACTTCCTGCGCGTGGCCAAGCCCGGCCGCGCCGAGATCGTCGTGGACGCCCGCAAGACCGGCCGCACCGCCGCCACCGCGCTGGTGTCGCTGGTGCAGGACGACCGTCCCGTGGTGGACGCCCTGATCACCACCGGCACGCTGGACGCCGCCGTCGAGCCCTCCTTCGCCGGCGCGACCCCCGAGCCCGCCCTGCCGCCGCTCGCCGACTGCCTGGACTTCGACAAGGGCCGCGACGACCTGCGCGAGCAGGACCGCGGCTTCGCCGACCGCGTGGACATGCGCTTCGACCCGGCCACGATGGGCTGGCTGGACGGCAACCCCAGCGGCCGCCCCGAGGTGCGCGCCTGGTTCCGGCTGCGCGACGGCTACGAGCCCGACGCCTACGCCCTCGCGCTCGCGGTGGACGCGCTGCCGCCGGTGGCGCTGAACGCCGGGGCCAAGGGCTGGTCGCCGACCGTCGAGCTGACCTGGCACATGCGGGCCGTGCCCGCGCCCGGCTGGCTGGCGGTGCACGGCGACGGCCGGCTGATCGCCGACGGCTGGTTCGACGAGAACGTCGAGGTGTGGGACTCGGCCGGCCGCCTGGTGGCACAGAGCCGCCAGATCGCCCGCCTGGGGCGAGGCCCGGCGGCGTAGGCGCCGCGGGCCCGGCGGGCTGACCCGAGGGCGGGCGCGTCCCCCCGGAAAGTGTCCGGTTTCACGAATGTGACCATGTGATGTCGGCCGCATGACGCGCAGCCATCCCGCGTTCTCGCCTAGCCTTATGGACCATGCCAGCGTCCTCAGCGGAGGTGGGCCCCCGCACGCCCGGGGCCTCGCCCGACCCGCGGTCCCAGGCCCCGATCGGGGTGTTCGACAGCGGTTTCGGCGGCCTCACCGTGGCCCGCGCGATCTTCGACCAGCTGCCGGACGAGCCGATCCTCTACCTGGGCGACTCGGCCCGCCAGCCCTACGGCCCGCGCCCGATCGCGCAGGTGCGCGCCTACGCGCTGGAGATGCTGGACGAGCTGGTGGCCGAGGGCGTGAAGATGCTGGTCATCGCCTGCAACAGCGCGTCGTCGGCGATGTTGCGCGACGCCCGGGAGCGCTACGACGTCCCGGTCGTCGAGGTGATCAACCCGGCCACCCGCCGGGCCGCCCGCACCACCTCCACCGGCCGGGTCGGGCTGATCGCGACCCAGGCCACCGTCACCAGCCGCGCCTACGAGGACGCCTTCGCCGCCGCCCCGCACATCGAGCTGACCAGCGTCGCCTGCCCGCGCTTCGTCGAGTTCGTGGAGTCGGGCGTCACGATGGGCGACGAGCTGCTGGACGCCGCCCGCGAGTACCTCCAGCCGATCCTGGACGCCGGGTGCGACACCCTCATCCTGGGCTGCACGCACTACCCCCTTCTGGCCGGCGTCATCTCGTATGTCGTCGGAGACGGGGTCACACTGGTCTCAAGTGCCGACGAGACCGCCAAGGACGTGTACCGGGTGCTGCGCGACCGGGGGCTGGCGCGGGCGCAGGCGTCGCCCGCGCCCCAGCACCGGTTCCGGGCCACCGGTGACCCCGAGGTGTTCGCCACCCTGGGCCGCCGGTTCCTGGGACCGAAGATCGTTTCGGTGGAGACCACCGCCGGCAAGGCTCTGACCACCTGATTCCTCGGGGGACGAAAGAGGAGGAGTGCGCGTGCGGGTCACTGTGATCGGCTGCTCCGGCAGCTACCCGGGGCCGGACAGCCCCGCGTCCTGCTACCTGGTCCAGGCGGAGGGCTACTCCCTGCTGCTGGACCTGGGCAGCGGCGCGCTGGGTCCGCTCCAGCGCCACCAGTCGTTGTACGACATCGACGCCGTGTGCGTCTCGCACCTGCACGCCGACCACTGCCTGGACCTGTGCGGGTACTGGGTGGCGCGCACCTACTGTCCGAACGGGCCGCTGCCGAAGCTGCCGGTCTACGGGCCGGCGGACACCCCGGACCGCATGGCCCGCGCCTACGACCTGGACCCCGACCCCGGCATGACCGGGACCTTCGACTTCCGCACCCTGGAGCGCACCTTCGAGCTGGGGCCGTTCCGCGTCACCACCTCGCTGATGCCGCACCCGGTGGAGGCGTTCGCGTTCCGCGTCGAGCACGGCGGCAGGGTGCTGGCCTACTCCGGCGACACCGGCCCGGCCGCCGAGCTGGTCGACACCGCCCGGGGCGCGGACCTGTTCCTGTGCGAGGCGTCGTTCCTGGACGGTCCGGGCAACCCGCCCGACCTGCACCTGACCGCCCGCGAGGCCGGCGAGCACGCCGCCCGCGCGGACGTGGGGCGGCTGGTGCTGACCCATCTGGTGCCGTGGAACGACGCCGACCGCTCCCTGGCCGAGGCCAAGGGCAGCGCCTACCAGGGGCCGATCGAGCTGGCCCACGTCGGCGCGGTCTACGACCTCTGACGGGCGCGCCGCCGGAGCGCGGGGGCACTAGGCTGGAGCGCATGTCCCGTCTTGACGGCCGCGCGCCCGACCAGCTCCGTCCCGTCCGCATCCAGCGCGGCTGGCTCGACCACGCCGAGGGCTCGGTGCTCATCGAGTTCGGCGGGACCCGGGTGCTGTGCGCCGCGTCCGTCCAGGACTCGGTGCCGCGCTGGCGGCGCGACAGCGGGCTCGGCTGGGTGACGGCCGAGTACGCGATGTTGCCGCGCGCCACCAACACCCGCAACGACCGCGAGGCCACCAAGGGCCGGGTCGGCGGGCGCACGCACGAGATCTCCCGGCTGATCGGCCGCTCGATCCGCGCCTGCGTGGACTTCAAGGCGCTGGGCGACAACACCGTCCAGCTCGACTGCGACGTGCTCCAGGCCGACGGCGGCACCCGCACCGCCGCGATCACCGGTGCCTACCTCGCGTTCGCCGACGCGGTCACCTGGATGCGCGAGCGCGGCCGGATCAAGACCGACCCGCTCACCACCTCGATCGCGGCCGTCAGCGTCGGCATCGTCAAGGGGCAGCCGATGCTCGATCTCGCCTACGCCGAGGACTCGGTCGCCGAGACCGACATGAACGTGGTCTGCACCGGCGACGGGCGCTTCGTCGAGGTGCAGGGCACCGCCGAGGGCGCGCCCTTCGACCGCGCCGAGCTGGACGCCCTGCTCGACCTGGCCGCCGCGGGCTGCGCCGACCTGACCCGTCTCCAGAAGGAAGCGCTGGGCCGTTGAGCACCATCGTTCTGGCCACCCGCAACGCGGGCAAGGTCGCCGAGCTGCACCGCATCCTGTCCGGCATCGAGGTCGTCGGGCTGGAGGCGTTCCCGGACGCCCCCGAGGTGCCCGAGACCGAGCTGACCTTCGAGGGCAACGCCCTGCTGAAGGCCCGCGCCATCGCCGCCCACACCGGCCTGCCCGCCGTCGCCGACGACTCGGGCCTGTGCGTGCGCGCCCTGAACGACATGCCGGGCGTGTTGTCGGCGCGCTGGTCGGGCCGGTTCGGCGCGGGCGACGCCGACCGCGCCAACCTGGAGCTGGTGCTCGACCAGCTGGCCGACGTCGCCGAGGACCGGCGCGCCGCGCACTTCGTCTGCGCCGCCGTGCTGGTGGTGCCGGGCGGCCCCGAGCACGTGGTGGAGGGCCGCATGCACGGGCGCGTCATCGACGCCCCGCGCGGCACCGGCGGCTTCGGCTACGACCCGATCTTCCTGCCGGACGGCCACGACCGCACCAGCGCCGAGCTGACCGCCGAGGAGAAGGACGCCATCAGCCACCGCGGCCGCGCCTTCCGCGCGCTGGCCGAACTGATCCCGCAGGCGATCGAGGCGGCCCGCCCGCGCTAGCGCCGAGCCGGTCCCGCAGGCCACCGGGGCCACTCTTCTGTGCTGGTCCCACAGCTCATCGAGGTTGTCCGGCCGTGCTGGTTAGGATGGCGCGATGCCGAGTGAAATCCTCCTTTCTCTGCTGATCCTCGGAATCGCGGTGGTGATGCTCGTGTGGGGCGAACGGTCGAAGCGCGCCGCCCGTGCGCGGCGCGAGGAGCTGTTCGGCAAGGGAGCCGTGCCGGGCGCCGGGATGCCGCCGCACGTCGAGGCGCGGGCGCTCGAACTGATCTCCCAGGGCCTGCCGGTCCAGGCGGTCAAGGAGGTCCGCCAGGAGACCGGCCTGTCGCTGAAGGACGCCAAGGACTACGTGGACGCCCTCAAGGACGGCCGCCCCACGCTCGCCGCGTCCGTCGCGCCGCCCGCGCCGTGGGAGCGGGTGCCTGCCGCCGCCCGTGACCGGGCGGCGCGCCTGCTCGCCCAGAACAGGAAGATCCAGGCCGTCAAGGAGGTCCGGGAGGCCACCGGCATGGGCCTCAAGGAGGCCAAGGACTACGTCGACGCGCTTGAGGCGGGGCGCGTGCCGCGGCCGCCGCGGCTCGACGGCTCGTTGTCGGATCGTGTCCGGGCGTTCAAGGCCGCCGAGAACCTCGCCGGGGCCGTCGCGCTGGTGCGCGCCGAGACCGGCATGAGCCGCGAAGAGGCCGAGCGGTTCGTCGACGCCCTGGACTAGCGGTGTTTCAAAGTCCCGGCCCAGGGGGCTCGCCTGGC
>NZ_BCRO01000047.1 GCF_001552635.1 Actinomadura hibisca NBRC 15177
CTCGCCTTCGGCCTTGCCCCGCCAGGACAGTTAGGCACTCGCGCGACGGCTGAGGTCTTTGAGACAGGCCCTAGGTCACCCGCCGAGGCGCAGGCCCGGCAGGCGGTGCCAGCCGACGGTCTCCACCACCGCGACCAGCCGCGGCCGCATCCGGTCCAGCACCAGCGGGCCCCGGCCGGTGCGCACCAGGTCGGCCAGCATGTTCAGCGCGCCCAGGTCGATGAACGCCAGCTCCGCCAGGTCGAGGTGCACCTCCCGGCCCTGCGACACCGGCAGCAGTTGCGCCAGCGCCTCGTCCAGCACCCGGTGCCGGAAGGCGTCCAGCTCGCCGCGCAGCGCCAGCCCGCACGGCTGGAACGTCCGCACGATCTCCAGCACCGGGTCGGCGAACTCCGGGTCGGGCAGCACCCGCACCGCGTGCGTTCCGGCCAGCGCCGCCAGCTCGCCCGGCCCGCACCGGCGCCGGTCGAACTGGCAGATCGCCGCCACCGACGTGGACGGGCCGATCGCCCGCTCGATGTGCCGCTCGCAGCGCAGCAGCTGCTCCAGGCCCGCCGGGCGGCGCACCGCCCACGTCATGTCGGCGGTCACCCGGATCGTGGTGTGGCCCTGCTCCTCGGCCCGCGTGATCTCCTTGGCCAGCGCCTCCATCACCGAGCGGGCGTCGACGTGGCCGCCGGGCCCGCGCGCCCGGTCCACCGGCAGCACGGTCAGCAGCCCGCGGTCGGGGCCCGGCGGCGGCGCGGGCGCGGGCACGTCCTCACCCGCCAGGAAGATCACCTTGTGGCCCCAGGCCAGCCCGTCGCCGACGAACGAGCCCACCACGTGCCGCTGCTCCTCGCCGTTGGCGTAGGGCAGCCAGCCGTGGTCACCCGGGCGCAGCTCACCCACCGGCCGCGTCACCGACCAGGGCGGGTCCATGGCGTCGTCCACCGGCTAGCGGCGCGCGGCTCGGCGCGTCACCCGCTGACGTGCAGCCGGACGAACGTGCCGTCCCAGCCGGCCCGCAGCTCCATCAGGTCCACCAGCAGCCGCACCGTCCACAGCCCGAAGCCGCGCACCAGCGCCGACTCCGGCGGGATGAACCCGGTCAGCGGGTGGGGCCGCCAGTAGCCGTGGTCGCCGATCTCGCAGACCAGCTCGGGGCCGTCGCGCCACACCCACACCCCCATCGGCGGGATGCCGTGCTGGAGCGCGTTGGCCGCGACCTCGTTGGCGGCGGTGACCAGGTTCTGGACGGTCTGGTCGGACAGGCCGTGCGCGATGGCGCGCTCGCTGACGAACAGCCGCAGCCTGTGCAGGTCCTCGCCGTCGATCGCCAGGTACTCGGCGTCGGGGGGCCGCCGGTCGAACCGGCGCACCACGTCGCAGCCCGCGCCGAACACCGGCGGCGTCACGTAGCGCGGGTTCTCCAGGTCGATGCGGCCGTCGGTCAGGACCGGGTGGGTGCGCTGCGCGAAGTCGAGGATCGCGGGGTCCAGGGACCGGCGGTCGTAGGGGCAGAGCGCCCGCGCGTCCGAGTCCTTGAACACCTCGTTGATCAGCGACTCGTAGCGGGCCCACTCCAGCGTCTCGCGCGGCTGGTGGCCCTCCCACACCGGCTCGGCCAGCGCGTACACGCGGCGGGGCCGCTTCTCGTTCACCAGCTCCTGGTACAGCTTCAGCGTGCGGACCGGGTGCAGGTAGAACTCCGCCGAGTCGAAGAAGTCGATCTGCTCGGCGTAGGGGGCCAGCACGTCGCGCAGCGCGTCGAAGTTCGGCTGCCGCACCACCGCCACGGCCGCCTGCCCGGCCTCCATGCCGGCCCGCAGGAACGGCACCGCCACCGCGAGGAACTCCTCGGTGCCGCCGTACAGGAACGCTCTGTGCTCCAACGCCATCAGAAAACGCCTTCCGTCCCGGGAGCCCGGTCCCGGCCTCGGGCCAGGCCCGGCAGCCGGTGCCAGCCCACCATCTCGATCACGTTCTTCACGTCCGTCTGCAGGTTGTCCAGCACCAGGGCCTCGGCCGTGGTGCGCTCGGCGGCGTGCTCGGCCAGCAAGTGCAGCCCGCCCAGGTCGATGAAGCCCAGCCACGACAGGTCGAGGTGGACGCGGCGGCCGGGCCGCGACACCTGCGCCAGCTCCTGGGCGAACACCCCGTGCCGGGCGGCGTCCAGCTCGCCCTCGATGCGCAGGCCGTGCGGCTCGAAGGTGCGGGTGATCCGCAGGACGCCGTCGTCGAACTCGGGGTCGACCTCGACCAGGACCTCGTGGGTGTCGCGCAGCGCGGCCAGCCGGTCGGGCGCGCAGGCGTGCCGGTCGACCTGGCAGATGGCCATCGCCATCGTGCTGGGCGAGACCGCGTCGCCGACCTGGTGCTCGCAGCCCAGCATCTGGTGCAGGTCGGCCGCCGCGCCGTGCGCCTCCAGCAGCCAGCTGTGGTCGGTGGTGAGGCGCACCGCGCGGAAGCCCTGGTCGAACGCCTCGGCGACCTCCCGCTCCCAGACCCGCAACATGCGGTCGGGATCGAAGCGGCCGCGGGCGTCCAGGCAGGCGTGCTCGTGCGAGATCACCCGCAGCTGGCGGCGCTCGGTCAGCGCGCACAGGTCGAGCCGGGTGCGGGGGCCGAGGCCCGGCAGGCGCTCGGCGGGCTCGTCGGTGACGTAGACGACCTTCTCCTCCGAGCGCAGCGCCCCGGCCACGAACGTGCCGATCACGCGGTCGCGCTCCTCGGGCCCCGAGTAGGCCAGCCAGGCATGATCACCGGGGCGGACCTCACTGACGGGTCGTTTGGCGAACAACCAGTTGGGTTCCATGTCCTGCCCATCGGGGTGGATGCGGATTCGACCAGGGTACGCCGCCTGCGCGTTTTTGGAAGCCCATTGCACGGAGTCCCTCACGCTGTGTTGCTGTGGACCGGTGTTCCGGAAGGGACCGCCGGCAACCGCAGCCGCATCCGCACCGTCGTCCCCTCGCCGGTGCGGATCTGGACCAGCGAGCACAGCAGCCGCACGGCCCACAGGCCGAAGCGCCCCACGCCCGCGTGCGGCGGGACCAGCCCGACGTCGGGGCCGCCCCGCCAGCTCCCGGCGTCGCCGACCTCGCACACCAGCTCGCCGGGCTCCACCCACATGCGCAGCACGACCGGTGGTTCGCCGTGCCGCATCGCGTTGGTGACCACCTCGGTCACCGCGACGAGCAGCCGTTGCACGTCCTCCTCCGGCAGCGGGGTGAGCTGCGCGAAGTCGGAGACCCACAACCGCAGCCAGTACAGGTCGGGCTGGCGGACCTCCATCTCCTCGGCCCCGGGCGGCGGCGGGGGCAGCGCGTCCCGGTCGCAGGCGGCGTTGTAGTCCCACGGGTCGACGAACCCGGGGTTGGGCAGGACGGTGCGGCCGCGCACCGTCTCGGGGTGGGTCTTGCGCGAGGACGCGACCACCCCGGCGGGCAGGGCGCGGGAGTAGGGGCACAGCAGCTGCGCGCCCGTCCCGGCGAACGCCACGTTCACCAGGGACTCGGCGCGCTGCCACTCCAGGACTTCGAGCGGCGGGCGGCCGGTCCAGGCGGGCTCGCCGAGCAGCCGCAGCCTGCGGCCTCTGCCGTCGGCCGCGCCGGCGTCGGCCAGGCAGTCGGCGAGGGTGCGCGAGGGGTGGGCGTACCAGCGGTCGGCCTCGACGAACTCGACCCGCTCGGCGCGCGCGCCCAGCGCCTCTCGGAGGGTGACCTCGCTGCCGAGTCCCGTGACCGCGACGACCCGGTCCCCGGCCGCCACGCCCTCCGTTAGGAAGGGCACGGCTCCGGCCAGGAACTCGTCGACGTCGCCGTACGGGAGCACGCGATGGGAGAACGACTGGCTCACGGTGGGTCCCGCCTGCGTCGGTTTCCGGTGCCTGCGCCCGCCTTCGCGACGAGCGCGCCCGTCCAGCCTAGGCCGCCGCCGCCGGAACGCCGAGGCCCATTTTTTCAGATGGTGGGGAGCACCGTGCGGCGCGCTCCGGCACGTCTCACGGCACGGTCCGCCGGTCTGTGTAAGCTGATCAGCGACACCCTGAGGAATCGGGGCAAACCGGCGGACGTGGCGAAATTAGGCATACGCGATAGGTTTAGGTCCTATTGGTGGAAACACCGTGGGGGTTCAAGTCCCCCCGTCCGCACTCGAACCGGGGCATCGACGCGCTCAGCAGCGCGCTGTCCAGCGGGCCGGACCAGACGGCCCCCAGCTCCTCCGCGAGCGTCTTGGTGAGCTCGGCGACGTCGGCCTGAGCGGTCTCGTGCAGGGCCTCGGTGACCACCAGCACCGCCGCCGTGCCGGGCCGCACGGCCGAGCGTCCGCTCTGCCGGTTGGTCCAGCGGCGGGCGTGCGCGCGGCCCGCCTCGTCGGCGAAGATGACCTCGCCCGGCTCGGGACGCTCGATCTCGCCGCCGAAGGTCAGGTACTCCTCCGCGCCCGTCGCGTGCCGGACCTCCAGGCCCCCGGCGACGGCGGCGACGTCGAACACCCCGACCGGGACGGCGTAGGCCAGCGAGATCGCGTTGCACAGGTCGATCACCGGGTGGATGCTCGGCAGCGCCCCTTCCTTGGCGAAGCGGCGCAGCAGGGCCTCGCTGGCGCACCGGTACTGCGTGGGCTTGAGGCCCATCTTGGCGAAGGTGCGCCGCCACGCCTGGATCTCGGGGAAGCCGGTCGCGGGCCCGGCGTCGAGACGCTCCTGGGCGCGGGCGTAGTAGGCGGCGACGCGCTGCTCGACGTCGGCGTCCGGGGTGATGCGCCCCGCGAAGACCGCGCCCGCGGCGAGATCGGGGTGCTCCGCCCAGAGGGCGGGGGAGTGCTGGATGTGTACGGGAGACGTTGACTGTGCCACGGTCAACCACTGTGGGGTGGACAATGGCCCGATGCACAGGTCCAATGGCGACGCGAGCGAGCGGTCCATAACGTCGGGGTCGGATTTCCTCCAGCTCAACGTGGCCGAGGCCCCGCCGGGCGGCCTGGCGGACTGGCTGACCGGGCGGCTGCGGCTGGCGATCTCCGGCGGGGCGCTGCCGGTGGGGTCGAAGCTCCCGGCGACGCGGGTGCTGGCGGCGGACCTGCGGGTGTCGCGGGGCGTGGTGACCGAGGCGTACCAGCGGCTGGCCGAGGACGGCCACATCGAGGGCCGGGGACGCGCGGGAACGGTCGTGGTGGCGGCCCCGCTACCGGCGGACGCGCGTTCGAACCCCGGCGATCGGCAGGTGCGCGCCGAGACGGATGAGCTGTTCGAGAACGAGCCCGACTCGGCGGTGTTCGACGCCCTGCGCCATACGCCGAGCCGGATCGACCTGACGCCCGGCGTGCCGGAACTGGCGGCGTTCCCCCGGGCCGCCTGGATGCGGGCCGAGCGGACGGTGCTGGCCGAGCTGCCGTCGTCGGGCTTCGGGTACGGCGACCCGCGCGGGGCCCCGGCCCTGCGCGCCGAGGTCGCCGACTGGCTGGCCCGCAACCGGGGCATCCGGGCGTCCCCCGACGAGGTGGTGATCGTCGCCGGGACCGCGCAGGCGCTCGCCCTGCTGACGCGGGTGCTGCACGCCGGCGGGATCGACGCGGTCGCCGTCGAGGACCCGGGCTCGCTCGGCGTGCGCCAGCACCTGCGCGACGGCGGCATGGCCACCCCGCCGGTGCCGGTGGACGACCAGGGCGTCCGGGTGGACGCGCTGCGCGCCTCCGGCGCCCCGGCGGTGCTGCTCACCCCGGCGCACCAGTTCCCCATGGGCGTGGTGCTGGGCGGGGAGCGGCGGCGCGAGCTGATGGGCTGGGCCGAGGACGGCGGCCTGATCATCGAGGACGACTACGACGCCGAGCACCGCTACGACCGGCCGCCCGTGGCGGCGCTGCGGGCGCTGCTGGCCGAGCACGTCTGCTACGCGGGCAGCGTGTCCAAGCTGCTGGCGCCCGCGCTGCGCGTCGGCTGGGTGCTGGTGCCGTCCCGCTACCAGGAGGCGCTGGTGGCGGCCAAGCGGTACGCCGACCTGGGCAACGCGATCCTGCCGCAACTCGTGCTGGCCGAGCTGATGCGGTCGGGACGGCTGGAACGCCACCTGCGGATGGTGCGGGGCCGCCACCGGCACCGCCGCGACACGATGATCGCGGCGATCCGCGCGCACCTGCCCGGCGCGGTCGTGCACGGCGCGGCGGCCGGGCTGCACCTGACGGTGACCTTCGACGCCGGGATGCCGGACCGCGACCTGGCGGCGGCGGCCCTGGCGAAGGGCGTCAAGGCGCAGCCGCTGTCGTGGCACCGGCAGCGACCGGGCCGCCCCGGCCTGGTGCTCGGCTACGCGGCGAGCGCGCCGGGCGAGATCGCCGAGGGCGTCGCGACCCTGGGCCGCCTGCTGCGCTAGAGGGTGAGGTCGCGGCGCAGCCGCTCGACGTGCCCGGTGGCCTTCACGTTGTAGTAGGCCTGCTCGATCTTGCCCTCGGCGTCGATGACGAAGGTGGAGCGGATGACGCCGACGACGACCTTGCCGTACAACTTCTTCTCGCCGTAGGCCCCGTACGCCTGGAGGACCTTGGTGTCGGGGTCCGACAGCAGCGGGAAGGTCAGGCCCTCCTTCTCGCGGAACTTGGCGAGCTTCTCGGGCTTGTCGGGCGAGATCCCCACGATGGTGACCCCGGCCTGCTCAAGGTCGGGAAGGCTGCCCTGGAAGTCGACCGACTCCTTGGTGCACCCGGGCGTCATGGCCGCCGGGTAGAAGTAGAGGATGACGCGCTTACCGCGCAGCGACGCCAGGGAGACGGGGGCGCCGTCGGCGTCGGGAAGCTCGAATTCCGGCGCGATGTCGCCGGGCCGCAGACGCTCGGACACCAGTTCCGCCTTTCGTTTCGTGGACGCCTCCACCGTACCGGCTGGGGTGCCGCGGGCGCGTATCGCGCAGACCTGACAGACTGTGGGGATCATGCGTCGCTGAGCGATAGGAACACGGCATGGCTGACACGTCCCGCGACCCGGAGGCGCTTGAGCGGGAGATCGAGCGCACCCGCCAGGAGCTGGCGCGCACGATCGACGAGCTGGCGGACCGGGTCAACCCGCGCAACGTCGCCGATCGGGGGCGTGCGCGGTTGAAGCAGGAGACCGACCAGGTCGTCCAGACGGTGCGGACGATGGTGACCGTTCCGGACGAGAACGGGGAGCCGGGCGAGCTGGACCAGCGTGTCGTGCTGGTCGGCGCGGCCGTCGCCGTCACGTTGACGATGCTGGTCCTCTGGCGGCGCAAGCGCCGTTGACGCGCCACCAAGCGCCGGTCCTCCCTGGGGGACCGGCGCTTTGGCGTGTGCGGCCGAGCGCGGCGGTCACTTTTCCGAAGGCGGCCAGTTCGGTGCGGCACGGCGGGCAGCGGGGCAGGTGCGCGCGCAGCGCGGCGGCCTCGGCGCCGGGCAGGCCGCCGAGGGCGTAGGCGCCGAGGTCGAGACGGTAGGCGCAGTCGGTGGCTCCCACGCCGGGCAGTACGTCCGGCCGGGCCGCCGGTGTTCAGCGGAACTGGGGCAGGTGCTCGCGGTGCGCGGCCAGTCCCTCGTCAAGGATCTTCTCGGCGGTGTGCTTGCTGCGGACGAACGGGTGCGCCATCAGGGCCTGGAGCGCGGTCGGCCGGTCGCCGGTGACAGCGGCGTCGGCGGCGAGCCGCTCGTACTCGTGGATCGCCTGGGTGAGCCCGCGCACGGGGCGGGGGAGCGCGTCCATGGTGAGCGGCACCGGCCCGGAGCGGCCGACCAGGGCGGGAACCTCCACGATCGCGTCGTCCTCCAGGGAGGCGATCGCGCCGTTGTTGCGGGTGTTGACGATCATGCGGCGGCCCTCGTCGCGGTGCAGGGCGCAGATGGTGTCGACCGCGAACTCGCCGTGCTCGCCGCCGCCGCGCTCGCGGCTGGGATCGGGGTCGGCCTTGACCGACTCGGCGGTGACCTGCGCGTAGTAGGCGGGCAGCATGGCCTCGATGTCCTCGGCGCGGGTGGTGCCCTTCTCGCGCAGCTCGCCCACGACCTCGTCGTGGAAGAAGTAGTACTTGGCGTAGGAGTTGGGCAGGAAGCCGAGGGCCTGGGCGAGTTCGGCCATGCGGGACGGGTCGCGCCAGGGGGTCGCGCCGCCGCCGGGGATCTCCAGGCCGTCCAGGAGCGCGGGCAGGTCGAGTTCGCGGCCGTCCAGGCGCAGGCGTTCGGCCCAGGTGGCGTGGTTGAGGCCGATCCAGTCGGCCTCCAGGCGCTCGAAGGGCAGGCCGAGCAGCTCGGCCCACATCTCGGTGTCGCCGACGTGCTGGTCGCAGAGCCCGATGATGCGCGCGCCGGTGTGGCGGGCGACGGCGTCGGTGACGATGTTGGTCGGGTTGGTGTAGTTGACGATCCAGGCGTCCGGCGGGGTGTGGGCGGCGATGTCCAGCAGCACCGGCACCGACCGCAGCGCCATCAGGAAGCCGCCGGGCCCGGCGGTCTCCTGGCCGACGACGCCGTGCCTGAGCGGGATGGACTCGTCCAGGTGCCGCCCGCGCAGGCCGCCGGGGCGGAAGGTGGTGAAGACGTAGTCCGCGCCGTCGAGCGCGGCCTTCAGTTCGGTGTGCGTCTCCACCGTGATGTCGGCCCCGCGCGCGGCGAACATGTTGCGGGCCAGCCGGGTCATGACGTCCAGGTGCCCGGCGTCGATGTCGTAGCAGGCCAGCTCGGCCCCGGCCAGGTCGGCGGCCCGGTGCAGCACGCCCCGGACGACGCCGGGCATGTAGCCGCTGCCGGCCCCGATGATCGCGATCTTCACGGCGTTCCTCCTAGCGCAGGGTGGGCTCGGCGCGGGCGACGGAGTCGGCCCCGCGGTCGAGTTCGGTCCGGGGGATGTGCGGCACGACGAAGGCGTACTGCTCCAGCACCTCGGGCGGCACCTCGCCGCCCTCGCCGAACGCGGCGATCTCGCCCCAGCAGGGCGCGCCCAGCGAGCCGCTGCGGTGCCGCACCGACAACCCGGCGACCAGGTTGGCGAAGCGCAGCCGCTGCTCCAGCGACCAGCCGCTCAGGGTGCCGAAGACGAATCCGGCGGCGAACACGTCGCCCGCGCCGGTCGGGTCGAGGGCCTCGACGGGCAGGGCGGGGGCGGAGGCGCGCTCGCCGGTCCGCGCGTCGACCGCGATGGCCCCCTGCGCGCCCTGCTTGACCACGACGACGGGGACGCGCTCGGCCAGCGCGTCCAGGGCGGCCTCGGGGGTGGCGGTGCGCGTGTAGGCCATGGCCTCCACGGCGTTGGGCAGGAAGACGTCCACGTGCTCCAGCCGGTCGAGGACGTCGGTGGACCAGGTCTCGGTGGGGTCCCAGCCGAGGTCGGCGAAGACCAGCGACCCGCCGCGGCGCAGCGCCAGCGCCCAGTCGGGAACGTTCCGGTCGATGTCGACGAAGCAGCTCGACGCCCGGGGCGGCGCGGTCACCGGCTCCTCGCCGGGCGGCGGCCGGGTGTAGGTGACCATGGCGCGGTCGGCGTCGTGGGCCAGCGAGACGGTCACCGGCGAGGACCAGCCGGCGATGCGCCGCGACCAGCGCAGGTCGACCTCCTCCTGCTCGGCCAGCGTGCGCCACAGGTAGGAGCCGAACAGGTCGTCGCCGAAGGGGGCGGCGAGCCCGACGCGCAGCCCGAGCCGGCTCATGGCGACGGCGATGTTGGCGACGCCGCCGGGCGCGGAGCCGAGCCCGTCGGTGACCAGCTCGGTGCCGGGCGGCGGCAGGCCGGGCAGCCCCGTGAAGATCATGTCCATGAAGACCTGCCCGGTCAGGAACACGTCGAGCCCGTGCTCGCCGGGTCCGAGGCCGGGGCCGCGCTCGGCGCAGGGGTCGCCCGTCACAACGCCGGGGCCGTGATCGTGAAGCGCGCCTCGACGGCGGCGCGCACGGTCTGGGTGGCGGGCTGGAGGTCGATCGCCTCGGGCTCCTCGGCGGCCTCGGCGAACCCGGCACTGCGGGCCATGAGCATGGCGGGCTCGTCGGCGCGGCCGAGCCCCTCGTCGGACAGCTCGACGAGCCCGGTGAGCCGCGCGCCCAGCGCCTCGGCGTACCCGCGGGCCCGCGCGACGGCCTCGTGCGCGGCCCGGGTGGCGGCCTCGTTGTAGACGGGGCTGTCGTGCCGCAACGCCCAGTCGGGCCCGTGCACGGCGGTGCGCTCCAGGTCCCCGAGCCGCGTGATCAGCTCGCCGAGCACGGTGAAGTCGCGCACCACGACCTTGATCCACGCGGTGCCCTGGTAGGCCCGGATGTCGCCCTCGCGCCGCCGGTAGCGCAGCAGCGGTGTGATGGAGATCCCACCGGTCTCCACCTTCTCGACGGCCTCGCCCAACCCCTCGACGAGCTCCAGCGCCCGCCGGTTGCGCTCGACGAGCCGGTCGAGCGCCCGCCGCCGGTCGCTCTCCTGGGACTGGACGTGCACCGACAGCCTGGCGATCTCCGGCTCGGCCTCCAGCACGGCCTCACCACGAACGCTGATCACGGGAGCGTCGCTCATACCAGACAACATAGACGCCGCCCCGCCCCGATCACCCATGTCCGGACCCCGGCATGTAGTGCAGGCGCGTCCCGGTGGACGGTACGCCGAACGGTTCAGCGGTCATGTCGGCAACGTAACCGGTGCCTCTGACAGTTCGCGGGGCTACAGGAAGGTCTGGCCTTCGCCTCGGTAGGTCGGGACCGTCGCGGTGAGGCTGTCGTCTTCGATCAGGTGCAGGGCGGCGAAGCGTTCGCACAGCTCGCCTGCCTTCGTGTGGCGGAACCATACGCGGTCGCCTATCGACAGCAGGTCGGCGGCCTCGCCCAGCAGCGGGGTCTGCACCTCGCCCGCGCCCTCGTTGGCGTCGTAGGACAGGCCCGCGGGCAGGTAGGGCTGCGGGAGGCGGATCTGGTCGGCGGGGCCCGACGCCAGGTAGCCGCCGCCCAGGCAGGTCGCCACGCCCGGGGCCGGTCGGCGGACGACCGGGAGCGCGAACAGGGCGGCGGGGCGGCCGGTGAAGTTCGAGTAGTAGTCGAACAGGTGCGGCTGGTACAGGCCCGAGCCTGCGGCTACTTCGGTTACGGCGCGCTCGGCCACCGTCTTCTCGATCGAGCCCGTGCCGCCGCCGTTGACGAACTCCAGTTCGGTCAGCTCGCGCACGGCCTTCACGATCGCGGCGCGGCGGCGGGCCAGTTCCATCCGGGAGCGCTGCTGCATCGTCCGGATCGCGCGCGCCATCGCGGGCTTGCCCGGCGGGCGGTCGCCGACGCCCGCGATCTGGCCCTCGTACGCCATCAGCCCCACGAGGGTGAACGCCGGGCGCTTCACGACCTGCTCGGCGAACGCGCGCACCTCGGCGGCCGTGTGCAAGGGAGAACGGCGCGGGCCGAAGCGCACCCGGCCGCCCAGCACCCGGTAGGACGCGTCCACGTCGATGCACACCCGGACGGGACGGCCGCCGGACGCCTCCTCGATCAGGTCCAGGTGGGCGGGGTCGTCCACCATCAGGGTGATCACGGAGGCGGCGTGCTCGTCGGCGGCCAGGGCGGCGATCGCGGTACGGTCGGCGGTCGGGTAGGCGACCAGGATGTCGTCGCTGACGCGGTGTCCGGCCAGCCACAGGGCCTCGGGCAGGGTGAAGGCCATCACCCCGGCGAAGCCGTCCATGGCCAGGACCTCCTCCAGGAGCGCCCGGCAGCGCACCGACTTGCTGGCGACGCGGATGGGCTTGCCCGCCGCGCGGGCCACCAGCGCGGCGGCGTTGGCGCGGAACGCCCGCAGGTCCACGACCGCGAAGGGGGCTTCGAGGTCGGCGGTGGCGGCGTCGTAGCGTTCCCGGAGGTTCATGCCTGCCAGACTGCCACAAAAACGGCGAATGTGAAAAGCATTCACATCCGTCAGGGGCGCGGGTGTGACCGGAAGAACTCCCAGATCGCCTTGCTGGCACCGGCCGGCCAGCGGTGCGTGCCGCCCTCGATCTTGCAGAAGGTCACCTCGACGCCGTCCTTCTTGCCGGTCGCCGTGCACTGGCCGCCGGCGGCGCTGAGCGCGTTCACCTTCTCCTTGGGGGCGGGCAGGCCGCCCTTCTCGCGCCAGAAGTCCACGGCCTTGGACACCGGCGGGAACGGACGGTCGTCGTTGATGTCGCGCTTGCCCCCACCGTTGAACGGAACGTTGCGGTCGGCGGTTCCATGGAAGATCATCGCCGAGACGGGGCGCTCGGGGTCGCAGCCGGTGACCAGGGCCCCTTCGACGACGCCGATCGCCGCCACCTTGTCCGGCCGCTCGCACGCCATCCGGTAGGCCATGCCCGCGCCGTTGGAGAAGCCGGTCACGTAGACGCGGGACGGGTCGGCGAGCCCCGCATCGGTGATCTTGTCGATCAGCCTGGACAGGAAGTCGACGTCCTTGATGTTGCCCATCTTGGCCGCGCCGCAGCAGTCCCCGGCGTTCCAGGTGGTCATGAAGCCGTCGGGGTAGGCGACCAGGAAGCCGTGGTCGTCGGCGATCTGGTCGAAGCCCGTCAGCTTCTGCATCTGCGTCATGTTGGCCAGGCCGCCGTGCAGCGCCAGCACCAGCGGCAGCTTGGCGGCGGGCTTGCCGTCGCGCCACTTGCCCTTGGTCAGCTTGGGCGGGACGTGCAGCAGGTACTCGCGGTGGCCGGGCGTGTTGACGTCCAGTTTCTGCTTGTGCGTGCCGGTGGAGGTCGGGATGCCCGCCACCGTCGCCGGGCGCTTGCCGTCGGCCTTCTTCTTGGGCTCGCCGCCGCCCCTCTCGGTGTCGCTGCATCCCGCCAGCACGAGGCACACCGCCATGACCACAAGCACGAGTCGCCGCATGGCAGCGAATCTAACCGGTGCGCGCCGCCCCAAACTACTGATCGGTAGGCAAAAGGGGCGGCGACCCCGATCCGGTCAGGCGGGGAAGACCTGCACGCAGTCGGGCGCGACCCGCACCCTGACCTGCTGCCCCTCCTCCAGCGAGGTGGCCGCGCGCGAGGGGACGTCGGCGAACACCGTGGTGCCCTCGGCCGTCGCGTACACGCGCGTCACCGCGCCCAGGAACACCTTCACGTCGACCGTGGCGGCGAGGCCCGGCCCGTCCGCCGTGACCTCCACGTCCTCGGGACGGAACAGGCACAACGCCCGCCCGTCCGCCGGGGACGCCACCTCGAACGCCCCGCCCCACGCCACGCGCCCGCCCGCCGCCTCCAGCTCCAGCGTGTTGCGGTTGCCGACGAACCCGGCCGCGAACCGCGTCGCGGGCGCCGCGTAGATCTCCGGCGGCGGCGCGCACTGCTCGATCCGGCCGCTGTTCATCACCGCGACCCGGTCGGAGATCGCCAGCGCCTCCGACTGGTCGTGGGTGACGAACACCGTCGTGATGCCCACCTGGTGCTGGATGCGCCGCACCTCGTCGCGCAGCCGCGTGCGCACCTGCGCGTCCAGCGCCGACAGCGGTTCGTCCAGCAGCAGCACCTCCGGGTCGGGCGCGAGCGCGCGGGCCAGCGCGACGCGCTGCTGCTGCCCGCCCGACAGCTGGTTGGGCAGCCGGTCGCCGTACGACTCCAGCCCCACGAGCGCGAGCAGCTCCTCGACGCGGGCCGCGATCTCCTGCTTCGGCCGCCGCCGCACCGTCAGCGGGAACGCGATGTTCCCCGCCGCCGACAGGTTCGGGAACAGCGCGTACGACTGGAACACCATCCCGATCGGCCGCTTGCGCGCCGCCAGCCGCGTCACGTCGGCACCGCCGATGGAGATCGTCCCGCCGTCGGCCTCGTTCAGCCCGGCGATGCAGCGCAGCAGCGTGGTCTTGCCGCAGCCGGACGGGCCGAGCAGCGCCAGCATCTCGCCCTTGGCCACCGACACGTCCACCGCGTCCAGCGCCACGTGCGAGCCGTACCGCTTGGTGAGGCCCTCCAGGACCACATGTGCCATCGAAAGCTCCTCAGCCCTTCTCGGTCGTACGGGTCAGCGCCATCGTGGAGGCGGTCGCCCTGCCGCGGCCCAGCCACACCACCAGCGCCGACAGGGCGAACAGCAGCCCGAACGTGAAGATCGTGATCACCGCGAGCGCGTTGGGGTCGTTGCCGGTGCGCGAGGTGAACTGGCGCGCCGCCCACAGCGGCAACGTCTCGTACCGGGTGCCGGTCAGGATCTTGGCGAGCGCGAACTCGTTCATCGCCGTCGCCACCACCAGCAGCGACCCCGACACGATGCCGCCCCGGATCGCCGGGAGGATCACCCGGACCAACGCCGTCATCGGGTGCGCCCCGCAGGTCGCGGCGGCCTCGCTGAGCCGGGCGGCGTCGGCGGCCAGCAGCGAGTTCTCCACCGCCCAGTACAGGAACGGGAACGCGATCGCCGCCGTGGCCGCCGCCAGCAGCCAGAACGACCCGAACAGCGCCGGGAAGGTGTCCTTGACGACCAGTTGCAGGCCCGCCCCGACCACCACCCACGGGATCGCGAACGGGATCACCGCGACGGTCTGCACCACCGACCCGATCCGCGGGTTGCGCACCACCGACCAGTACGCGGCGGGCACCACCAGCACGATGTCGATCGCCAGCGCCACCGCCGACAACACCAACGACCGGCCGAGCGCGCCCGACACCTCGGGCCGGGTGAACACCGACGTCCAGTGCGCGAGCGTGTAGCCGCTGGGCAGGGCGCTGTCGCCCCACCGCGTCGCGACCGAGTAGAGGAACGCCGCCAGCAGCGGCAGCGCGAAGTAGGCCGCCAGCAGGAGCAGGAAGGCCCGCGAGCCGAGCCGGTGCCGCGTCATCACAACCACCTCGTGGCGCGCCGGATCGCCAGCCGGTACAACACCGTGGACACCACCGCCAGGATCATCAGCAGCACCGACAACACCGCCGCGCGCTCCAGGCCGAACACCGACGACTCCAGCGTCGAGCCGATCTGCAACGTGATCAGCTTGACGCTCTGCGGCCCGGACGCCAGCGCGTAGGTGACGGCGTAGATCCCGATCGTCCACGTGAAGATCAGCAGCCATCCGGCGGCGGTGAAGGGCGCCAGCACCGGCACGCCGATGCGCCGCCAGAACTGCCACCGCGTCGCGTGGCAGACCTGCGCGGCCTCCCACCAGTCGTCGCGCAGCACCGCCATCGCGGGCAGCGTCAGCAGCACGAACATCGGGACGTTGAAGTACAGGTAGGCGATGTTGACGCCGCCGAACGACGAGGTCGCCGGGAAGGACACCCCGAGCAGGTGGGTCAGCATCCCGGTGGAGCCGATCAGCGCGACCATCGCGAACGCCAGGCCGATCCCGGCGAAGTTGGCGGCCACGTTCATCAGCGCCAGCCACGTCGCGCGCCCGGCCACCCGCATCCGCGAGATCAGCCAGGCGGCCGGGACGCCGAACAGCGCCGACAACGTCGCCTGCAACGCGCCCAGCGAGAGCGAGTTGCGGATCGCCTCGCGGTCCACCGGGTTGTCGATGACCTTCTGGACGTTGCCGAGGCCGTAGCCCCCGGCGCGCAGCGCGAAGGTGTCGTTCAGCAGGCGGGCGGCCGGGAGCACCAGGAGCAGCAGCGCGAACGCCAGCAGCGGCAGCGCGGGCAGCCAGTCGGCGACCAGGCGGCCGAAGCGGGGGAGCGGGGAGGGACGGGACGCGGCGCGGGGCCGGGGCGCGCGGTCGGGCAGCGCGCCCTCGGCCACGGCCCGCGAGGGGGCGGGGGAGGTCAAACCGCTCCTCCCGGGGGTACACGGCCGCTCACGCGACGACCTTCGCTTCCCACTCCTTCACGATCTCCTCCGGGTTGATCTTGGAGTACTCGATCTCCTTGACGGCCTGGTAGGCAGCGTCGGGCAGCCAGTTCTTCTTGCGGTCGGCCGGGACCTGTAGGTCGCCGTTGATGGCGCGGACCGGGTGCGCGCCGGACTCGGCGAACAACAGCTGGCCCTCGTCGGTCAGCACGTAGTCGAGGAACGCCTTGAGGAAGTCGCCCTTGGCGGTGTTGTACTTGTTGATCATCAGGCCGGAGGGGGCCCAGATCGAGCCGTCGGAGGGGACGATGACCTCCAGCTTGACGCCCTTGGCGCCCAGCTCCTTCTTCTGCGCGATGCCGTTGAAGTCGTAGTTGACCTGGATGGGCGCTTCGCCCTTCTCCAGGGTCTCTTCGCTCATCTTCGCGTCGGACAGGTTGCCCGCCTTCTTGAGCTTGGCGAAGAAGTCGAAGCCGGGCGCAAGGTTGCCGACGCCGCCACCGTTCGCGACCGCAGCCGCCACGACCATCGCCTGTCCGGTGCCCGACGACGCCGGGTTCTTGGTGGCGATCAGCCCCTTGTACTCGGGCTTCAGCAGGTCCCGCCAGGTCCGGGGCGGGTTCTTCACCTTGCCGGTGTTCACCACGAACGCGGGCGCGCCCACGAACGTGGCGACCCAGCCGCCCCCGGCGGCCTTCTGCCAGTCCTTCAGCTTGCCGGCCGACGGCGGCGTGTACGGCGGCACGACGCCCTTGGCCTCGGCGACCGGCCCCCACATCAGGCCGATGTCGCTGGCGGTGCCGACGGGGTTGTTCTGCTCGGCGTCGAACTTCTGGATCTCGTCGGCCGAGGACATGTCGGTGTCCTTGTGCGTACAGGTGCCGCCGTGCTTGGCGCAGAACGCCTTGACGAGCCCGCCGTAGTTCGCCCAGTCGGGGGCCAGGCCGTAGGTGGGCAGGTCCTTGCCCTGCGCGGCGATCTTCGAGGTGTCGGGGGCGGCCTTCCAGTCGAAGCCGCCGACGGTGCCGTCGGAACCGCCGCAGCCGGCCAGGCCGACCAGCCCGGCCATCGCCGCCGCCGCGGCGGCCAGCCTACGGGGAGTTCTCATTGTCTCGCCTCTCGATCTGTCGGACCGGCGGGGGACCCAGCGGTGCCGCATGGGGTTGGGGCATGTCTAACCCCCGCCATTGCGACCCGCCACCGGGATATGGCTATGGCCCTTATAGGCAGCACCGATCGCATGGCCCTTGACCTGGGCTGGTGAATTGGCGGCAACACGGCCGTAACCGGCCGGTCCCCATGCCTTTACCTGAGGTTTCCGCTGGTCAGAGAGGTGGTGCGGCCATATAGCGGTGCTCTATGACCCCCATCGCGAAGACCCCATTGTGGCGGGGAAGCCGCCGGGAGAGGCTGACGCCATGGCAACCAGCAATGCGCGCGGGCATTCCGCCGGCCGGTACGGGCTGAATTACATAGGCGGTGAATGGCGGCCCCCGGAGAGCGGGCGGACCCGGCCCAACATCAATCCCGCCGACATCTCCGACCGGATCGGCGACTTCGCCGAGTCGGGCGGCCTCGACGTCGACACCGCCGTGGACGCGGCCGCCGCCGCGTTCCCCGCGTGGAAGGCGCTCGGCCCGCTCAAGCGCGCCGAGCACCTGCGCACGGCCGAGCGGCTCATCGAGGAGCGCGCCGAGGACTTCGCCGCCGCGATCTCCCGCGAGCAGGGCAAGTTGCTGAGCGAGGCGCGCGGCGAGGTCAAGCGCGCGCTGGCGATCATCGACTTCACGGCCGGGGAGGCGCGCCGCCTGAACGGCGTGACGACCCCCGCCGAGGAGCCGCGCACGCTGGCCTACACCTTCCGCGCCCCGCTCGGCGTCGTCGGGCTGGTCACGCCGTGGAACTTCCCGCTGGCGATCCCGATGTGGAAGGTGGCCCCGGCGCTGGTGGCCGGGTGCGCGGCGGTGTTCAAGCCGTCGCCGTTCACCCCGCTCAGCGCCGCGCTGCTGACCGAGGTGTTCGCGGACGCGGGCGTCCCGGCGGGCGTGCTGAACCTGGTGCAGGGCGACATCGCCGCGGGTGAGGCGCTGACGGCCAACCCGAAGGTCGCCGGGATCAGCTTCACCGGCTCGTTGCCGGTCGGGTTGAAGATCCAGGAGGCGGGCGCGGGACGGCTGCTGCGCACCCAGCTTGAACTTGGCGGCAAGAACGCGGTGCTGGTGCTGGAGGACGCCGATCTCGACAAGGCCGTCAAGGCGGTCGTGCACGGCGCGTACGGCCAGGCCGGGCAGCGGTGCAGCGCGACCTCCCGCGTCATCGTGGACGTGAAGGTCAAGGAGGCGTTCCTGGAGAAGCTGGTCGCCGCCGTGGCGGAGCTGAAGCCGGGCACGGACATCTGCCCGGTCGTCAACGAGCAGCGCCTGACCGCCTGCCTGGACGCCATCGCGGGCGCGCAGGAGGCCGGGGCCAAGGTCGCCATCGGCGGCGGCCGGGCGACCGAGGGCCTGCCCGACGGTTACTACGTACAGCCCACGGTGTTGCGCGACGTGCCGTGGGACAGCGAGCTGGCGCAGGAGGAGGTGTTCGGCCCCGTCCTGTCGGTGATCGACTGCGACGGGTTCGACGACGCCATGCGCATCTCGAACTCCGTCAAGTACGGCATGTCCGGCACCATCTTCACCCGCGACATGGCCAAGGCGTTCGAGGCGCTGGACCGCTTCGAGGCGGGGATGTTGCACGTCAACCGGCCCGGCGTCGGCGCGTACGCGCACCTGCCGCACATGGGCGCGAAGTTGTCGCAGTTCGGCCCGCCGGAGTGCTCGCCGCAGGTCTGGGACTTCTACACCGAGTGGCGGTCGGCGTGCATCAGCTACTGACGGACTCGAAGGTGCTGACCGCCGAGGAGGCAGTGCGCGCGTTCGTCACGCCGGGCGCGGTCGTCGGCATGGGCGGGCAGAACATCAACCGCTGCCCGATGGCGCTGGTGCACGAGGTGGCGCGGCAGGGCGTCGGCGACCTGACGGTGGTCGGCTGCAACCTGTCGTTGCCGCTGGACGTCCTGGTCGCGGCCGGGCTGGTGGTCCGCACCGAGCAGGGTTCGGGCAACCTGGAACGTTACGGGACGTTGTTCTCCTGGCGGCGCGCGGTCGAGGCCGGGGCCGTGGACGTGCGCGACCACAGCCACCTGGCGATGGCCACGCGCTTCGCCGCCGGGGCCAACGGCGTGCCGTTCCTGCCGACGCGCAGCCTGCTCGGCTCCGACGTGCTGGCGGGCCTCGCCGAGGCGGGCCTCGCGCGGATCGTGGACGACCCGTGGGGCGGCGGCCCGGTGGTGCTGATGAAGGCGCTCGCCCCCGACGTGTCGCTGATCCACGCGCACCGCGCCGACCCGTCCGGCAACGTCGTCGTCGAGGGCGTGACCAGCCACGAGGTGGACATGGTGCGGGCCTCGGCGACCACGATCGTGTCGGTGGAGGAGATCGTCCCCGACGGGGAGCTGAACGCCCGCCCCGAGGAGGTCACGATCTCGGGCGCGTACGTGTCGGCGGTGGTGCGCCAGCCGTTCGGCGCCTACCCGACGTCGGTGTACCGGCGCTACGACTTCGCGGAGGCGGAGATCAAGGAGTACCAGGCGCTGGCGCGCCGGGGCGACGACGCCTACGCGTCCTGGCTGGCCCGGCACGTGCTGGAGCCGGAGACCTTCGACGCCTTCCTGGAGCGCGCCGACCCGGGCGGCGTGCGGCGGGCCGAGCTGACCGAGTCCATGCGGAGGTACACGTGATCCCGTTCCCCCGGGAGATCCTGGCGGTCGAGGGCGCGCGGCAGATCGCCGACGGCGACGTGGTGATCGTCGGGACCGGGCTGCCGCTGCTGGCGGCGACCCTGGCCCAGCGCACCCACGCGCCGGGGGCCCGGCTGGTGATCGAGTCGGGCGTGGTGTTCCCCAAGGTCGTGCCCACCCCGGTGTCGGTGGTGGACCCGCGCCTGATGCACGGGGCGTCGCGGCACGGCTCGTTGTACGAGGCGCTCGGCGGCATGGTGCAGCGCGGCCTGGTGCACACCGGGTTCCTCGGCGGCGCGCAGATCGACCGGTACGCCAACATCAACTCGACCCGGGTGGCGGGCAAGCGCCTGCCCGGCAGCGGCGGCGCGAACGACATCGCGAGCCACTGCCGCAAGGTCGTGATCCTCACCGACCACGAGCGGCGGCGCTTCCCCGAACGTTGCGACCACGTCACCAGCCCCGGCTTCCTGGACGGCCCGGGGGCGCGCAAGGCCGCGGGCCTGCCGCCGCTGGAGGTCAAGGTCATCACTGACCTGTGCGTGATGGAGGCCGCCGACTCCGCGCTCGCGGTGACGGCCCTCATGCCCGGCGCGACGCTGGCGGCCGTGCGCGCCGAGACGGGCTTCGCCGTCGAGGCCGCCGACGTGCTGGCCGAGGTCGCCCCGCCCACCACTGACGAACTGACGCTGCTGCGCGAGGTCCTGGACCCCGACTGCGTGTATTTCCCCGAAAGGAAGAGCGAGAAGTGAGCGAGAAGAAGCCGTTCGCCTGGGAGACCGGGATCGCCTGGAAGAACAAGGACCGCATCGTCGTGCGCGGGTACGACGTGAACGAGTTGACGGGCAACATCTCGTTCGCCGAGCACTTCCACCTGGTGCTGCGCGGCGAGCTGCCCACGCCCGAGGTCGGGAGGATGACTGAGGCGATCATGGTGAACATGGCCGAGCACGCCATGTCCCCGTCGTCGGCCACCGTGCGGTTCGCGACCTCCGGGGGCGCGGAGCTGAACGCGGCGGTGGCGGCGGGCGTGGCGGGCATCGGCCGGCTGCACGGCACCGCCGACCGCCCGGCGGACCTGTTCCGCGCCGTCGCCGAGCGCGCCGACCGCGACGGCCTGTCCGACACCGAGGCCGCCGCGAAGGTGGTCGCGGAGATGCGCGAGCGCCGCGAGCGGATGCCCGGATTCCACCACGCCCAGCACATCCGCGACCCGCGCACCGAACGCCTGCTGGGCCTGGCCGACGAGCTGGGCATCACGGGCCGGTACGTGACGATCGCGCGGGCGATGGAGGACGCCACCGAGGACGTCTTCGGCCGCCGCGTGTGGATCAACGGGCCGGGCTCGATGGGCTGCGTGGGCCTGGACATGGGCTACGAGCCGTTGCAGCTCAAGGCGATGTTCATCGTGTGCCGCTCGTTGTCGTTGTGCGCGCACTCGATCGAGGAGGTGACGCGCGAGAAGGGCTGGCGCGCGTCGGCGAACTCGGACATGGTGCAGCCGCTGTCCCTGGAGATGCAGGGCCCCGACCACTACGACGGCCCGGCCGACCGAAAGCTGCCCTAGCTTCTCTCTACTGCCGCCGCGAGGCGCGTCGCACCCATCTCTCTACTGCCGCTTTCTACCGCCGCCGCCGGTGCGGTGTTCTCGCCCCCAGGCGAGGGCACCGCACCGGCGGCGGCGCCGTCCTGGCCTCAGCCCACCGCCCGCAGCGCCCCCGCCGAAAGCCCCACCAGCCGAGCCAGCCTCCGGTGCGACTCCAGCCGCGCCTCCCGGTCGTACGTGCTCGTATGAACGAGCACCTCGTCCGCCCCCGTCCGCTCGATCAACCCCTCCAGCGCCTCGGCCACCTCGTCCTCCGTCCCCGCGATCTGCCCCGCCATCGACTCCTCGAAGATCCGCCGCTCGCGCGCCGCCATCTCGATGGTGTCGATCTCCTCCGGCGGCACCAGCGCCGGGAAGTCCCCCCGCGTCCGCGCGTAGGTGTTGGACCATGCCTCCGGCATCAGCAGCCGCCGCGCCTCGCGCGCCGAGTCCGCCACCACGACGGCCTCGGACACCACCACGTAGGGCCGCTCGCCCCGGAACCCCGCGCGGTACCGCTCGATCGCCTCGATCATCCGGGCCTCGCCCCGGGCGGGCGCGATGACCAGCGGCAGGCCCAGTTCCGCCGCCAACCCCGCGCCCGCCCCCGTGGCCAGCAGGAACGCCGGGACGCGCAAGCCCTCGGCGGGCCAGGCGTGCACGCCGTCCTGGCCGCCCCCGAAATAGCCGAGCAACTCGCGCACCCGTTCCGGGAAGTCCTCGGCGTCGGTCACCCCGAGCGCCTGCCGGACGCCCCCGGTGAAGCCCAGCGACCGCCCGAGGCCCATGTCGATCCGCCCCGGATACAGCGCCTCCAGCACCCCGAACTGCTCGGCGACGACCAGCGGCCGGTGGTTGGGCAACATCACCCCGCCCGTCCCCACCCGGATGCGCGAGGCCGCCCCCGCCACGGCCGCCGCCAGCACCGTCGGGGCCGAGCCCGCCACACCCGGCACGCTGTGGTGCTCGGAGACCCAGAACCGCTCGTACCCGAGGTCCTCGATCCGCCGCGCGAACGCCACCGTGGCGCGCAGCGCGGACGCGGGGTCCTCGCCCGCCCGCGTGCGCGAGCGGTCGAGGACCGAGAAGCGGACCGATGCCGATGAAGCGCTCATACCGGCTTCAACACGTCCGCCTCCTGTTCGCGTCCCGCCTGGTCAGCGACGACGGGACGGCGCACGCCCAGCGACGCCGCCGCGCCCGCCAGCGAGATCGCCGCGACCACGACCAGCGCCGCCGCCAGCCCGTCCACGATCGCCCGCCCCGACTCGAACCCGCCCGCGCGCCCGAACACCGCCGTGGCGACCGCGACGCCGACCAGCCCGCCGACCTGCCGCGCCGTGGCGTTGGCGGCCGACGCCAGCCCGAGATCGGCGGGCGCGACGGCCCCCACCACCGCGTTGGAGACGGCCGGGAACACCAGCGCGATGCCGATCCCGGCCACCAGCAGCGGCGCGAACAACGTCCCGTACGCGGTCGCGGGCCCGGCCACCGCCGCCAGCCACAGGAACGCCGACCCTTGCAGGACCAGGCCCGCCACCATCAGGGGCCGGTTGCCGATCCGGTCGCCGAGCCGTCCCACCACGGGGGCCAGCAGCATCGGCATGATCGTCCAGGGCAACATGCGCGCGCCGCCCTCCAGCGCCGAGTAGCGCAGGCCCGTCTGGAGGTACTGAGGGACCAGGAACGCCGCCCCCATCAGCGACGCCCCCATCAGGAACACGGTGCCGGTGGCGCTGGCGAACGTCCGGTCGGTGAACAGGTGCCGGGGCAACAGCGGGCTCGACGCGCGGGCCTGCCGGACGGCGAACGCGCCCAGCAGGACGACGCCGCCGACGATCGACGCGGCGGTCCAGGCCGTCGCGTCCTCCCGGATGATCCCCCACACCAGCGCCGCGAGCCCGGCCGCCAGCAGCACCAGCCCCGGCACGTCCGCCGCGCGCGGCGCGCCCCGGCTCTCGGCCAGCAGCCGGGGCGCGAGCACCATCGCGACCAGGCCGATCGGCACGTTCACCCAGAAGATCCAGGGCCAGGACGTCCCGGCGACGACCAGGCCGCCCACCAGCGGCCCGAGCGCGACCGCCGATCCCGTCGCCGCGCCCCAGACGCCCACGGCCGCGCCCCGCCGCCCCGGCGGCACGGCCGCCGTGACCAGCGCCAGGCTCAACGGGGTGATCAGCGCGGCCCCGGCCCCCTGCACGGCCCGCGCGGCGATGAGCGCACCGGCCGTCGGGGCGAGCGCGCAGGCCGCCGAGGCGAGCGTGAACACCCCGAGCCCGATGCCGAACACGCGGCGTCGCCCCAGCCGGTCGCCCAGCAGGGCGGCGGTCGGGATGAGCACGCCGAACGCGAGCGTGTAGGCGTTGACGGTCCAGCCGAGCGCGTCGAGCGAGGCGTCCAGCGAGGTGCGGATGGTGCTGAGCGCGACCGTGACCACCATCAGGTCCAGCGTGACCATGAACGCCGGAACGCAGGTGACGGCGAGCGCGAGGGCGGGACGCCCCGCGGCGCGTGAACTCATGTCGTCCTCCTTCATCGCCTCCCTGGCGAACGGGGGACGCCCGGATCGACACCCGCGCCGCTCCTTTCTTGATCCATTTCGGCGCGTGAAAGATCGTTTTTATCGGCCGCCGCTTTTCAAGTGGCGTCGAGGTCACATCTGCCTTACTTTGCGCGTCCACGCCGTCGCGAGAAACCCCGCAGGCCGGGGAGATGGCGGTCTCTTTGCCCGTCGCAGCGTTCCCGCCCGCCCGGGTCCGGGCACTTTGCGAAGAGCAGCCGAAACAGATCGCACGAAGGTCTCATATGGGTTTCCTTTCAGCCGTCATTCGCACCGACACCGCCGTCGATTTGGGAACAGTTCACGCACGGATCTTCGTGCCGGAACAGGGTTCGTATTTCTGCGCCCCCTCGGTGGTGATGGTCAGCCGGCGGAACGGACGGGTCCTCGCCATCGGGAACGACGCCCTGATCGGCGGGGAGCTGGGTTGGCGCGACGTCGAGCTGGTCCGGCCCATCAAGAACGGCGCGGTGGCCGACTACGACGCCGCCGTGGCCCTGGTGCGCTGGTTGCTCGCCACCGCGCACGGGCGGCGGCCGAGGGTGCGACCGCAGGTGGCGGTGGCGGTCCCGGCGGGCGCGGCGAACATGGAGCGGCGGGTCCTGGAGGAGGTCGTCAAGGAGGCCGGGGCCCGCAAGGTCGTGCTGGTGGACCAGGGGCTCGCCGCCGGGCTCGGGCACCAGAGCGACGACGCGGGGATCTCGGCGCGGATGGTCGCCGACTTCGGCGGCCGGTCCGTCGAGATGGCGATCGTCGCCCACGGCCGGGCTTGGGCGCAGCGGACGCTGCCGCTGGGCGGCGAACGGCTGGACCAAGCCGTCATCGACTGGGCGCTGCGGGAGTACCGGATGGTGCTCAGCGACCGGATGGCCGGGCGGGTCCGGCTGAACTCGGCGGTGCTCGCGCACGACGAGGGCGAGTACACCCCCGTCGCGATCTGCGGGCAGGACGCGCTCTCCGGCAGGCCGGTGGTCCACACCGTCGCGGCCGGGGAGATCACCGGCGCGATGACGCCGGTCCTGGACCGGATCGCGGTGGAGCTGAAGGAGCTGCGCGCCTCCTGCGACCCCGAGCTCATCGGGCAGTTGCTCACCCGGGGGCTGGCGCTGTCCGGCGGGGGCGCGCTGCTACCGGGGCTCCCGACGCTGCTGGCGCAACGGCTGGACATGCCGGTGCACATGAACGCGTCCCCCGACCAGACCGTGGTCGTCGGGGCGGCGCGCTACCTACACGGCCCTTGGGCGAACGCGCCGAAGAAGCCGCGCGTGACCCTGGGGGAGAAGACGATGATCGTGGCCTCCGCCACCGAGTGAAGGGCTTGGGCTCGTGACACTTGTCAACACGACGGCGGCGGTGACCGGCGACGAGGCGCTGTCCACCTGGTTCCTTGAGCGGTGCGGGAGTTGCTGCCGCGAGGGCGACGTGCTGGAGGTCGGCTCCGAGTTCATCGGCGCGGCCCAGTTCTGCGGGGAGGACGAGGAGTACCAGACCGCCGACTTCGCCTCGACGGACTGGACCGCGCTGCGCGCCGCCAAGGCCAAACGGTTCAAGTTCGTGCACCTCACCGCCGACAGCGCCTACGACGACCTGCGCACCGGCATCGAGACGGCCCGGATCCTGCTGCGCGCGCAGGGCGTCATCGCCGTCAGCCGGTACCACACGGGCAGCAACCCCGGATCGGCGGCGGCGGTCTGGCAGGCGGTGCTCACCGGCGCGTTGCGGCCCATCTGCGCGACCCGGCACCGCTTCTACGGGATGTGGGGGGACACCGCGCCGGTGCAGCACGAACTGCTGGTGTGGATGGCCAGCCACCATTCGGGGTTCGCCGCCGACGTGCACCACATCGAGGGGCACCGGCTGCTGCACTTCGACCTGGACTAGGCGGTGTTTCAAAGCCCCGGCCCAGGGGGCTCGCCTGGC
>NZ_BCRO01000048.1 GCF_001552635.1 Actinomadura hibisca NBRC 15177
ACCGGGACAGTTAGTCACTCGCGCGACGGCTGAGGCCTTTGAGACAGGCCCTAGCCGCCGTGTGAGACCTCGGCCAGCCGCCGTTCCAGGAATCCGCGCTCGGCCTCGTTGCCCACCAGTTCCAAGGCGCGACGGTAGGCGGTGGCGGCCTCGTCGCGGCGGTCCAGGCGTCGCAGCAGGTCGGCGCGTGCGGCGTGCAGCAGGTGGAAGCGGTCCAGGCCGTCGATGGCGTCGATGCGCGTCAGCCCTGCGGCGGGGCCCTCCGCCATCGCGACGGCGGCGGCGTGGTTGAGCGCCACCACGGGGGTGGACGGGAGCAGTTCGTACAGGGCGGCGATGCGCGCCCAGTCCGTCTCGGCGGCGGTCCGAGCGCGGGCATGGACGGCGGCGATGGCGGCCTGCACCTGGTAGGGGCCGGGACGCGCGCGGCGTCCGGCGGCCTCCAGCAGCCGGAGCCCTTCGGCGATGGAGGCGGCGTCCCAGCGCGTGCGGTCCTGGTCTTCGAGCAGGACGGGCGCGCCGTGCTCGTCCACCCGGGCCGCGCGCCGCGCGTCGTGCAGGAGCATCAGCGCGACCAGGCCCAGCGCTTCCGGCTCGTCGGGCATCAGCGCCGCGACCAGCTTGCCGAGCCGGATCGCCTCGGCGCTGACGGCGGGCCGCACCAGCGCGGGGCCCGCCGTCGCCGCGTACCCCTCGGTGAAGCACAGGTAGACCACCGCGAGGACGGCCGCGAGCCGGTCGGGCAGCTCGTGGTCGGGCGGCACCCGGAACGCGATGCCCGCGTCCCGGATCTTCCGCTTGGCGCGCACCAGGCGTTGCGCCATCGTGGGCGCCGGGACGAGGAAGGCGCGGGCGATCTCGGCGGCGGTCATGCCGCCGACGGCCTGGAGGGTGAGCGCCACCCGCGCCTCGCGGGCCAGCGCCGGGTGGCAGCAGGTGAAGATCAGGCTGAGCCGCTCGTCGGCGAGCGCGGCCAGCCTCCCGTCGTCCTCGGTCATGGTGGGGTCCCCGGGGTGGGCGAGCAGTTCCTTCTCGGCGCGGCGGCGCTCGCGGCGCAGCCGGTCCACGGCGCGGTTGCGGGCGACGCGGGTCAGCCACGCGGCGGGCTCGTCGGGCACCCCGGCGCGCGGCCACTCGCGGACGGCGTCGGCGAAGGCGTCCTGGAGGGCGTCCTCGGCCAGCTCCCAGTCGCCGAAGGCGCGGATGAGGGCCGCCAGCACGCGGGCCCGGTGCGCGCGGAACGCCTGCCGGACGGCCTCCATCAGATCGTGGTCCCGAGCAGCGGGCGGACCTCCACCGAGCCGGTGGCGGCCATGGGGCAGCGGGCGGCGACGGCGAGGGCCTCGTCCAGGTCGGCGCAGTCGAGCAGGAAGAAGCCGCCGAGCTGCTCGCGGGTCTCGGCGAACGGACCGTCGGTGAGCAGCAGCTCGTCGTCGCGCACCCGGACGGTGGTGGCGGTCTCGACCGAGCGCAGCCGCCCCGCGCCGACCAGCACGCCGCGCTGGCGGCAGTCGTCGATGAAGGCGGCGACCGGCGGGCTGGCGATGTGGTCGGGCGACTTGGGCTCGCCGGTCTCGGTCCCGTAGATGAGCAGCATGTAGTGCACGGTGTCTCCGCTCCGGCCCGCGCCGGTCGCGGACCTTCCCGAGTATGGCGAACGGGGACGGGTCGGATCGACAGCCCAAAGTATTTGACCTCCGAGTCAAATACTGGCTAGTGTTCTCGCATGGGCAGGCCGAAGCAGTTCGATCCCGACACCGCCGTCGAGCAGGCCATGCAGGTCTTCTGGAGCAAGGGCTACGCGGCCACGACTCCGCAGGACCTCGTGGACGCGCTGGGCATCGGCAAGGGGTCGCTCTACAACGCGTTCGGCAGCAAGCACGCCCTGTTCGAGCGGGCGTTGCAGCGTTACCGCGACAGCCAGGCGATCGCGCTGATCCACGTTCTGGAGCAGCCGGGATCGGTCCGCGAGCGGCTGCGCGGCACGTTGCTGATGCTGGCGGAGATGGACCTGGCCGACCCTGAACGACGGGGCTGCATGGCCATCAACACCGTCGCCGAACGGGGCGACGCCGACCCGCCCGCCCTGGACATGATCAAGCGCATGTTCGACCGGACCGAAGCGGCGTTCCAGGCACTGATCGAGGAGGGGAAGCGGTCCGGGGAAGTCGCGCCGGACCGGGACGCCCGCGCCCTGGGCAGCCTGCTGCTCAACACCGTCATCGGCCTCCGGCTGCTCGCCCGGACGGCCGATGGCCCCGACCGCCTGCACCGGGTGATCGACGCGGTGCTCGACTCGCTCTGATCCGTCCCACCCCTGTGAGGCGCTTCGCGCGCCCTGATTTTGTACCTACAGTTCAAGAAGGAGATCCCCCCATGGACCTGCGTCTCGACGGCAAGACCGCACTCGTCACCGGAGCCAGCCGCGGCATCGGCCTCGCCACCGTCCGGGCCCTGACCGCCGAGGGCGTCCGGGTGGCGGGCGTGTCCCGCACCGTCACGCCGGAGCTGAAGGAGACCGGGGCCGTGGTCGTCACCGCCGACCTGGGCACGGCCGAGGGGGCGGCCGAGGGCATCGCCCAGGTCGCGGCCGAGCTGGGCGGGATCGACCTGCTGGTGAACAACGTCGGCGGCGGCGACGGGGTCCAGCTGTCCGGGTTCCTCGGCATGGACGACGACTACTGGAAGGCGAACCTGGAGCTCAACCTGTTCAGCGCGATCCGCGTCACTCGCGCGGCGCTGCCGAGCGTGCTGGAGCGGCGCGGGGCGATCGTGAACGTCTCGTCGATCGGGGCGCGGCTGCCCGCCGCCGGGCCGATGCCCTACAACGTGGCGAAGGCGGGGCTGACGGCGTTCACCAAGGCCCTCGCGGAAGAGGTGGGACCGCAGGGGGTGCGGGTGAACACGGTGTCGCCGGGGCCGGTGCGGACGGCGATCTGGGAGTCGGCGGACGGCCTCGGCGGCAAGCTGGCGGCGGCGGCCGGGCTGGAGCAGGAGGAGTTCCTGAAGCGGGTCCCGGCGATGATGGGGATGACCAGCGGCCGGATCACCGAGCCGGAGGAGGTGGCCGCGCTGATCGTGTTCCTGCTGTCGGAGGTGGCGGCGAGCGTGACGGGCTCGGACCACCTGATCGACGGCGGGATCGTCAAGACGGCGTGAGCCCGGGATCGGGGAGCGCGGCGACGAAGTCGCGGACGGCGGGGCGGTGGTCGCCGGTGTTCCAGGCGACCGCCAGCTCGCTGGGCGAGAGGCCGGTGACGGGAATGGCGCGGACGCCGGGGCGCTGGTAGATGGCGGCGTTCCCGGCGGCGAGCAGGACGATGCCGCTGCCTTCCTCGACGGCACTGAAGGTCTCGTCGGCGTTGGCGACGGTGGTGCCGACGACAGGACAGCGACCGCCGCGCTCGTCCACAGCAAGCCAGTGGTCTCGCAGGGGCCCGGCGCTTGTGGGGAGAGCGAGAAAGGGCTCGTCCAGCAACTCGGCGAAGTCAACCTCCTCCTGCCCGGCGAGCCAGTGATCCTCAGGGAAGGCGACCCAACGCGGCTCCCGGGCGACGACGCGGATGCAGAAGGCGTCCTGCTCGGGAACGGGAAGCCAGACGAAGGCGAGATCGACGTCACCGGAGGCGAGCCCGGCGGTGGCGTCGTCCCAGCCGATCTGCCGCATACGGAGCTTCCAGGAGGGACGGCGCTCCTGAAAGCGTGTACGCACGGCGGAGAGAAGGCCGCGCCCGACGCTGGTGGAGAGACCCACAGTAAGGACGGCAGCCTCAGCCGCAGCGGCGTCCCCGACGGCGCGCTGAGCTTCGTCCCACTGCCGCAGCAACTCCCGAGCCGCAGGTAGAAGGGCACACCCGGGTTCGGTGAGCGCGACGGCGCGGCGGTCGCGGTCGAACAACTTGACGCGGAGGCCGTCCTCAAGGTGGCGGATCTGCTTGCTGAGCGCGGGCTGGGAGACGAAGAGACGCTCGGCGGCGCGAGTGAAGTTGAGCTCTTCGGCAACGGCGACGAAGTACCGCAGATCACGCAGATGGGGGTCCATGACCGTTGGTTATACCTGCCACTTCCCGGACACCGGGGCCTGCCGGGCATTCCCCCTCGAAATGCCCGACAGGCGACGGCGGGGACGCGACGCGGTCAACGCCCAGCCCAGCGGACACGCGCCGCGCCCCCTGTCTAGGGAGGGGAGGGGGGAGGACCCCGCCCATGACCCATTTGCCCTGTAGCGCCACCCACAGACGGACGTGGCTTGGGACGATGCGCACCCAGCCTGGGGGAGATTGCAGGAAGATTGCGCCCCGCACCCACCCCATCGCGACCTGTTTGCGGACAGGCTTCATGCTCGCTCTTTCCCGCAGTGCAGGGCCAGCCAGACAGGGCGGTTCTCGCCCGTCCGCACCGTCATCCAGCGCAGCATTGAGATGGATCCACAGTCCAGCGAGGTTCGGAAGCGTGTCGCACAGCGCCGCGAGGATCTCGCAGGCAGCGAAGTTCTTGCTGCGCATCTTCCGGATACTGCCGTGCTTGACGCGCACGCCACAGGTGCAGGCCAATTCGGTGAGGGCGGGGAGATTACGCGCCCTCACCGCCTTGCCCTCATGTGCTCGGGCTTGTCGTCGCACGTCTGTGTGCTGAGCACGCGCCGCGAGATCGCACCCACCCGGGTCGGGCTGGTATCGACGTTGGTGATGCGGCGCTCTTCGGCGTGGATGCCGATGACGAGCATCGCGAAGACGCCGCAGACGATGCCGCCGAGGAACACGGCGATGACCGAGGCCAGGACGAGGATCATCGTGCTCACCGGACCCTCGTGGTCAGATTGCGAACGATGAAGCGTTGGCCGCGCGTGCGGCAGCGACCGCAGGCAGTACAGGCACGAGCGCCACAGGGACTCCGCGACTCCCCGCCTCCCAGCGGGTTTCCGGGGTGGTACACGCGATCACTTCCTCTTGCAAGGCCCGTGTCCGGCGGGGCGGCCGGCCTATCGAGGGGCCTTACGAGATCGAGGATGCGCTTGACCTGCGGGACGCCTTGACCGCGTCGCTGGACCCGCTCAGGACGTCCTCGTAGGGTTGGACGTCCTAGACGTCCCTATGTCCCCGGACAGGTGAATGCCGAACGAACGCCTGCGCGCCGCGCTGTTCCACAAAGGGCTCACCATCAACTCCTTTGCCGACCGGATCGGCGTGGACCCCAAGACGGTCGAACGGTGGATCACCAAGGACCGGCAGCCCTACCGGCGCACCCGGGTAGCTGTGGCGAAGCAGCTCGACGTCGAAGAGACCTACCTGTGGCCCGACGCGCTCACCAAGGAACAGGTCGTCTCGGCGTCCAGCAGCGAGATCGTGACGATCTATCCGCACCGATGGGGAGTCCCGCGGGACGCATGGGGACGTCTGTTCGCCGAAGCGCAGCAGGAGATCGGCATCCTCGTCTACTCCGGACTCTTCCTCGCCGAGGACAGCGGCGCTCAGCGCATCCTCGCCGACAGGGCCCGTGCCGGCGTCCGCGTCCGCATCCTGCTCGGCGACCCCGACGCAGCGCAGGTGGCACAGCGCGGCAAGGACGAGGGCATCGGCGAGTCCATGGCCGCGAAGATCCGCAACGTCATCGTGCACTACCGGCCCTTGTTGTCCTTCGAGACGGTGGAGATCCGCCTGCACAGCACCGTGCTCTACAACTCGATCTACACCGCCGACGATCAGATGTTCGTCAACACTCACGTCTACGGCGTCTCGGCGTCCAACGCTCCGTTCTGGCATCTGCGCAAGATCCCCGGCGGTGAGATCGTGTCCACCTACCTTGATAGCTTCGAACGCGTCTGGGCAGACGCCAAGCCACTGCCGACGGAGGGCTGATCCATGGGCCGCAGGATCGACTACTACGACGACCCCAACGCCCCCAAGGCCAACAGCCTCGTCCCCTCGGTCAACGTCATCGTCACCAACGACGACGGCGAGATCCTCCTGATCAAACGCACTGACAACGGAAATTGGGCCGTCCCGGGCGGCGCGATCGATCTGGGCGAATCAGTTGCCCAGGCAGCCATCCGCGAGACCCGCGAAGAGAGCGGCATCGATTGCGAGATCACCGGCCTTGTGGGCATCTACTCCGACCCCAAGCACGTGATCCACTACACGAGCAACGATGAAGTCCGCCAAGAGTTCTCGATCCTCTTGACCGCCCGTCCCATCGGTGGACAGCTCGCTTCGAGCGAGGAGTCCAGCAAAGTCCACTGGGTAGCGCCTGCCAACATCGAAGACCTGCCGATGGACCGCTCAATGAGCCTGCGCATCGGTCACTATTTGGAACAACAGGATAAACCCATAATCATTTAAGATGAAAGGTATTACAGGCGTGAACGATCAATGCTTTAGGTTCATCCCCGACTGCACACGGTGAACAGCGTCCACAAGGTGCGAAGATGACGTAATAATGAAGCGGGCTACGGGGTGGCCGTCGCCGTAGCGGGCCAGGATTTCGGTGAGACGTTGCTCGACAGGGAGGTGCTCGCCGTCCGGGCTTGTGGTCATGTCGCAGTAGATCAGTGAGTCGGTCAGCTCTGGTGCTTCCGTGCCGAACTCGGTGGTCAGTTCGCTGGCGAGGCCCCGTTCTTGGGCTTCGACCACGGCGCAGGAGTGGTGTGCCACCAGTCGGCATAGATGTTCGTCTGCGTGGTGGACGTCGCGTAGGAAGCGCGCGCCGTCGAGGGGATGGAAGCCGGTGGCGCTGACGTCGGGGGCGTAACCGACATCGTGCAGCCAGGCGGCGGCTTCGAGAAGGTCGGCGCGCTCGCCGAGCATGGGGGTAAGAGTGCGAGCTTGCCGGGCTACCCCTTGAGTGTGTGCCCAGCGGCGCGGGAGAGAGGTCTCCAAGTGCTCGCGCGCGATCTCTTGTGCCCACGGGACCAGTGTGCTCATACGTCCGACGCTAGAGGCACTCGTCTGGACATTGACGGACCCGAACGGATCACCTGGGGACGTCTTGGGGTGGAACCGTGAGCTGTGGCGAACGGCAAACGCGCAGGTGGCGTGGGATGTTCGTCTCGCGCCACCTGCGCGGACGACGAGTGCTCAGTCGAGATCCACGAATGCGTTGATGACGCGTCTCATGCGGCTGCGCCGGTGCCTGCCGATCGTCCAGCCGTCGTAGTCGAGTGGTGGCGTGGTCAGACGAGTCGTCTTGGGCGATCGGCTGGCCGCGTCGGTCTTTGGGGCGCATCGGCCGTCGAGGGTGGTTGTCTTTCTGGCTCTACGAACGCGCCGGTGGCGGCCGGCGGACCTCGCCATCAACCGTGCTCCTGTCGCTCGGCCGGTGCGTCGGCCGGGCGGGGCGTGAGTCGGGAAGCGATGCGGATGGCAGCGTCGTCGAGCCGGTCGGCCTCGACGATCGGCTCGTTGGCGGCGGTGAAGAACCACAGGTGGCCGCCGTCGCGCTCGAAGGGGCGGCAGGTGATCGTGTCGGAGAGGACGCGGTTTTCGGGGCAACATCCGGCCGCTTGCGGATTGCGGACGATGAGTCCGGTCGGGCTGTGGTCGACCTCCATGCAGCGCGCGCCGAGTCGCACGGCCAGTCCAGCCAACTGACGATGCGCAGCGGAGATGAGGGGAGTGCGGTTCGGGGCGGAGTCGACGCCAGCGGGCCTGCCCAACGACATGGGACCTCCTGCAAGGGATCTTTGCGGGCCTTTTCGGCTAGGTGAAGCGCTTGAGGAGGAGCGCTTGTTCGGTCTTCCGAGACTCCTCTGACCTGCGGGACCTCTCCAGCGACTCCTAGGGACGTCTTGGGACGTCTTCTGTTAATGTCGCTCATGACGCAATCTGCGCGGGAGGTTCGGTGAACGACTTGTTGCGGCGCGCCCTCGCCGATGCCGGGATCGCCGAGAAGGACGTCGCCGCGCATGTTGGTGTCGATTTGAAGTCCGTGCAGCGTTGGCTTGCGGGGCGAACCCCTTACGCCCGGAACCGCAGGGCTCTCGCTGGCCTGCTCGGCGTTGACGAGGCGGCGCTCTGGCCGCATGTCGTAGAACATGCCCTGGTGACGGTGCCGCAGATTCCCGAGGTCATGGCGACCTATCCGCACCGGTGGGACGTCCCGCGGAGCGTTTGGCTATGGCTCTTCGAGCGGGCACGCCACCAGATCGACGTATTGGCCTTCGCTAGCCTGTTCCTCGCTGAGGATGCCGGGCTTCTTCGCATACTTGCAGGGAAGGCGAGGGAGGGTGTCGCGGTGCGCATCCTGCTCGGCAGTCCTGATGGCGTGCGAGTTGCTGAACGGGGTGATGACGAAGGGGTCGGCGAGTCGTTGGCGGCGAAGATCCGTAACGCGCTGGTGGGGTACCGGCTGTTGGGCGGGGTGCCGGGTATCGAGATGAGGCTCCATGACACCGTGCTGTACACGTCGATCTATCGCGCCGACGATGACCTGCTGGTGAACCATCACGTCTACGGCGTGGCCGCTGCGAGTGCTCCGGTGATTCATGTGCGGAAGGTCGAGGGTGGTGACATGGCCAGCACCTACCTCGGCAGCTTCGAGCAGGTGTGGAGCGCTGCCACGCCGGTCGGGTGATCCGGTGTCTGTGCCTGGCTGACGTTCGGGAGTTGGTGGTAGAGGAACCGGAAGTCTCGACTCCGTCCCTCTCCTGGCCGCTGTGATAACCGATGGCTATCACAGCAGGTATTGGACGGCCTCGAAGTCTCTGACGCAAGATCGCCTCACTTGAACTGATCGCTGAGGGGAACTGCTGATGAGTGCTCTGGAAGACCGTCTGAACATCGTCGAGACCTGCACTCGTATGGCCTGGCATGCCGATCAGCGTGAGTGGGATGCCCTTGCCGGGATCTTCGCTGAGAAGGTCACGCTGGACTACACCAGCCTCAACGGCGGTGAGCCCGCCGAACTGACGCCCGAGCAGATCGTTGGGGGCTGGTCCCAGGTTCTGGGCGGCTTCGACGCTACCCAGCACCTCATCACCAACCACCTCGTCACGCTTGAGGGGGACCGGGCGGTCTGCACCGCCTCCTTCCAGGCCACGCACCGGCTCGCCAATCCGTTCGGCTCGCCGCTCTGGACGTTGGGTGGCACCTACCGCTTTGACCTCGTGCGCTCCGGAGACGGCTGGCTCATCAGCGGTGTGGTCATGACCGCCACCTGGGCGGACGGCAACCAGAAGCTCATGGATCTGGTGGCTCGATGATCGCGCTCGTCACCGGCGGGAACCGGGGCATTGGGCGGGAGGTGTGCGCCCAGCTCGTCGCGCAGGGGCACACCGTTCTGTTGGCGGCGCGCTCTGCTGCGGCTGCGGGCAAGGCCGCCGCTGATGTGGGTGCACATCCGTTGCAGTTGGACGTCACCTCTCCGGCCGACGTGGCTCGTGTCGCTGCGGAGATCGCCGAACGGTTTGGGCGGCTGGACGTGCTGGTCAACAACGCCGCCATCACCTACGACACCTGGCAGCGGGCGTCCAGTGCGGATCTCGATGTTGTTCGGGAGGCCGCCGAGACCAACCTGTATGGGCCTTGGCGGCTTATTCAGACCTTGCTGCCCCTGCTGCGGGCGAGTGACCATCCCCGGATTGTCAACGTGTCCAGTGAGGCCGCCTCGCTCACCAACATGGGCGGCGGCACCCCCGCCTACACCGCCACCAAAGTCGCCCTCAACGCGCTGACCAGGATGTTCGCCGCCGAGCTCCGCAACGACGGCGTCCTCGTCAACGCCATCTGCCCCGGCTGGGTCGCCACCGACATGGGCGGCCCCGGCGGTCGCCCCGTCGCCGACGGCGCGGCCGGGATCGTCTGGGCGGCCACGCTGCCCGACAACGGCCCCACCGGCGGCTTCTTCCGTGACAGCCGACCTCTTCCCTGGTGAAGGAGACAACGATGAAGTTCAAGATCCTTGCAGTGGCCGGAAGCATGACGCTGGCTCTGACCGGCTCCGGTGTCGCCGTCGCGGCCCCGTCGAAACCTGCGGTCGCGCCTGGTGACAACCTCACGCCCGGCCCGCAGCACCGCCGCCTTGATCCGCTCGTGGGGACTTGGAAGGCAGTGAAGTACAACTACGTGCTCGGCCAGAACGGGCAGCCCATCGTCTCTCGCGACATCACCGTCAAGGTGCGCTGGATCGCCAAGACCGGCGGCCGCTTCCTCGAAGAGAAGACCGAAGGCACCCTCGGCGGCGCCAAGTACTACCGGCTGGGCGTCCTCGGCTACTCCAACATCGACCGGCGCTACGAGTGGACGACCTTCGACAGTGTCACCCCCACCGCCATGACCTACCGGGGAGCCCCCACCACCGGCGGCGCCGGTCCTTTGTCCATCCCCGGCGAGTTCACCGACCCCGGCGTGCTCGGCCCCGACTACCTCGGCAAGACGATCCCCATGCGGACCGTCATCACCATCGGCTCCCGGGGGCGGCACACGTTCGATCTTTACTTCACGCCGCCTGGCCAGGGTGAGCGCCTGGCCGATCGGGTGGTCTACACGCGCAAGATCAGGTGAAATCAGGGGGTGGCCTCGTCGCAGCCTGACCCCGGAAATGCTCTTGCCCGTCGCCTGGGGGCGGGGATGCCGTCGTCATCGGGTTGGGGGCGATGATCGGGGCGGGTGTGTTCGCCGTTTTTGGCCCCTATTTGGTTGTTGGTGTGGCTGCGTTGTTGGCGGCGGGGCCGGAGCGGCTTGCGGGCTCTGCTGTGCCGTTGGCTACGGCGGTGGATGCTGCTGGGGCCGAGGGGTTGGCACCTGTTGTGCGGGTTGGGGGAGCGCTTGCCTCGTTGGGGGTGCTGCTGTCTCTGATTGCGGGTGTTGGACGGACCGGGCTGGCGATGGCTCGGCGGCGTGATCTGCCTGCCGGGCTCGCCGTCGTGCATCCGCGCCACCGGGTCCCGCATCGGGCCGAGATCGCGCTCGCGGTGGTGGTCTGCCTGTTGGTCTATTACGCCATTGCGAATGCGTCCGCGTTCACCCAGCCCGCCCGCGATCGGCGCTGGCCACGGGCTCTCAACGTCCTCGGCCTCGCGGGCTGCCTCACGTTGGTCGCCACCCTGCCCTGGCGGTCCGTGCTGGCCGGGGCAGGGGTGTTCGCGGGTGGGCTGGTCGGGCGCAAGATCGTGCTGGCGCGGCGGGCTACTGCTTCTGAGGCTGCGTGAAGCGCACCATGTTGCCTGACGGGTCGCGGAACGCGCAGTCGCGGACGCCGTAGTGCTGGTCCATCGGCTCCTGCAACACCTCGCCGCCTGCGGCGCGGATGCGCTCGAACGTCGCGTCGCAGTCGTCGGTCCGGAAGATGACCGCGCGCAGCAACCCCTTGGCCAGCAGCTCCGCCACGGCCCGCCGGTCGTCCTCCGACGCGTTCGGGTCCGCCAGCGGCGGTTCGAGCACGATGTCCACCTCGGGCTGCGACGGCGCGCCGAGGGTCACCCACCGCATCCCCTCGAAGCCCACGTCGTTGCGCACCTCCAGGCCGAGCGCGTCGCGGTAGAAGGAAAGCGCCTTGTCATGATCGTCCACAGCGATGAAGCACTGCGCGAGTCGAATGTCCATGCACTTCACGATAGGGACGGGGGCCGTCCCCCGGCTTCTCCATTCCTGACCGGTCGCGAGTAGACCTTCGCGACGCAGGCCGGGACGGCCGCGCTCCCGCTGTGGTCGCGCGCCCGGTACGCGCTCGGACTTTCACCGACCAGCTCGGTGAACCGCGAGCTGAACGACCCCAGCGACGTACACCCCACCTCGAAGCAGACCTCCGTCACCGACAGGTCGCCCCGCCGCAGCAGCGCCTTGGCCCGCTCGATCCGCCGCGTCATCAGGTAGCTGTACGGCGTCTCCCCATAGGCGGCGCGGAAGCTCCGCGAGAAGTGCCCCGGCGACATGAGGGCGACGCGCGCCAGCTCCGGGACGTCGAGCGGCTTGGCGTAGTCGCGGTCCATCGTGTCGCGCGCCCGGCGCAGCCGGACGAGGTCTTCCAGCATCACCCGTCCAGCATTACACAGCCCTCCGACAGCGGGCCGGTCAGTTCCCGTCGGCCTGCTGGAACATGGCGAGGTGCCGCTTCAGCGTGGGCAACATCTCCTGCGCGAGCGCCTTAACGGGCGGGGAGTAGCCCTGCGCCTGCTCCTTCTCGGCCGCGGCGATGGCCTCCTGGTGCCCCTTGGTCATCGCGGCGACGAAGTCCCGGTCGAACAGGCGGCCGCTGGTCTTGCGCAGCTCCCGCCCCTCGGCCACCTGCTTGTCGCTCGGCTTGGTCGGCAGCTCCACGTTCAGGCCCTTGGCCGCGTCGCTGAGCTTCTTGTCGGCCAGGGTGTGGTCCTTGACGAGCATCTGCCCCAGCTGGCGGATCTCGTTGTCGCTGCCCTGCTGCTGGGCCAGCTTCCCGGCCTCGATCTCGGTCAGGCCGGCCTGCTTCGCCGTCGTCATCCACGCCTTGTCCTGGGCGGACGGCGGCGCGGCCGACACCGACGCGGGCGGCGACTGCGAGCTGGAGGCCGGAGGCGTCGTCGAGGCGGGGGCCTGCACGGAAAGCGCCTTGGAATGGGACGCGGGATGGTTCTCGGCACCACCGCAGGCCGTCGGCAAGGCGACAGCCGAAACGGCGACCAGGGCGGTGCCCAGCAAGCGGATGCGCATCGTTCGGCCCTCCAGCGGTTCGTTTCGTTCGTCCACTGCTGGGCTACCCGATGGTGCTCACCCACCCCAGAGCGGGGCGACAAATGGAGCTTTCTAGCCCCTTTCTTGGCGTTCCCGGCCCGTCACCAGCTGAAGATCGGAGAGGACGGCACGTAGGCCCCCGTCAGGACCAGGCGCAGGTAGCGTCCGGCGTTCCTCAGGTACTCGTCCTTGCTCTCGGCCGCCCGCTCGATCGCCGGAAGGGCGGGCCGTGCGGCGTCGCCCAGATAGGTCAGGGCGTTGATGGCCTGCAAGCGCACGCGCGGGTCGGCGTGGCCGTCCAGCGTCTCGGTGAGGTAGGCGATCGGGCGTGACGTGTGGCCCAGGCGTGCGAGGGTTTCGGCCGCCACGACGCGGACCTGCGGTGACGGGTCGGTGTCGAGGCGGCGCGTCAGGGCGCGGACGGCCGGGCGGGCGGCGTTCCCGTGTTGCATCAGCAGCCCCGACGCCGCCCAGTACCGGATCACCTCGTTGCGATCGTCGAGCGCGCGGATGAGCTGGCCGACGTCGCGCGCGTCGCGGCGGATCGCGGTGGCCGCCAGCCGCAACACCCGCCGGATCGGGTACGCGCCGGGCGCGCGGCTCGCGTCGTAACCCTCCAGCGGGGAGCCCTCGGGGATGAAGCCGTTGTCGTTCACCTCGACGATGTGCTCGTCCAGCGCGCGGCTCAGGCGGCGGAGGTGGTGCCGGTGGCGGGGGTCGTCGGCCAGGTTGCGCACCTCGTCGGGGTCGTTGCGCAGGTCGTACAGCTCCTCGGCCGGCTTCTCCCGCCAGAAGCGCTCCTGGAGGGCGCTGAGCTTGCCGTCGATGTGGGCCTGCTCCCAGTCCTGGTAGCCCTTTTGCTGCCAGGCGAACGCCTGGTGCTGGCCCAGGATGCGATGCGGCGAGTAGTTGCGGATGTAGCGGAACCGCTCGTCGCGGACCGTGCGGACCATGTCGTAGCGCTCGTCCATGCGGTTGCGCATCCCGAACGCGTAGGGCGCGCGGCGGCGGGCGGTCAGCGAGGTGCCTTGCAGGTGGCGCGGCACACCGGCCTTCGCCAGTGACAACACGGTCGGCGGCAGATCGACCGACGCGACGGGCGACGCGACCGCCGACCCCGGCCGCGCGGGGGCCAGATGCGCCCACTTGCGCGGATACCGGACGACGAGCGGGGTGTGCAAGCCGCTGTCGTAGCAGTACCGCTTGCTGCGGGGCAGCACGCCGCCGTTGTCGGAGAAGTAGAAGACGATCGTGTCGTCGGCCACCCCGGCGGCGTCCAGCTCGGCCAGCTTGGCGGCGATCTCGCCGTCCACCTTCTCCATCAGGTCGTAGTAGCGGGCGCGGTCCGCGCGGATGGCGGGCGTGTCGGGCAGGTACGACGGGACGCGCACGTCGCGCGGGTCGGTGCGCCCGGGGCCCGCCGTGAAGACCTGCGACTCGTGCGTCGTCATGAAGGTGAAGACGGAGAAGAACGGCGCGCCCTGCGGCCGGTCCCGCCAGTGGGCGGTGGCGCTGGAGGCGTTCCAGATCCGCGCGGGGTCGAAGGGCCCGTTGTAGTCGGTCTTGGAGTTGTTGGTGCAGTAGTAGCCCGCGTCGCGAAGCTGCTCGGGGACGCTGCGCAGGAACGACGGGACCTTCCCCAAGGCCCGCATGTGCTCGGCGGGACCGCAGCTCTCGGCGTTCACGCCGGTGAGGAGCGCGAACCGCGACGGTGCGCAGACGGGCGCGCTGGAGAAGGCGTTCTCGTAACGGACGCCCTCGCGCGCGAGCCCGTCGATGGCCGGGGCGCGGGCCAGCTTGTCCCCGTAGGCCCCGACAAAGGGATTGTTGTCCTCGCTGATCAGCCACAGGATGTTGGGCCTTCCGCCGGGGCTCGCGGCGGCGGTCGAGGCGGGGAGGGCCGCCGCCAGCAGGCCACCGGCTCCGGTGGCCAGGGCGTGACGGCGGGACAGCTCGAACTGGGACAACGGGGAGCTCCTGTCTGCGGCGGAGATGACCGGATCATGGAGTACGATCCTTCGCAAAGTCAACTTAACTAGTAGGAATAGTCTTTGAGTCACCCCGCCGAGCGCCCGTGTTGCGCGGCCGCCCGCTCCGCCGATCCGGCTCCTGTTCTGGCCCTGCCGGTCGCCCCTTCTCGACGCGACCCCGGCGTGCACCCGCCCGGCACCAAGGGCATGATCCGCCTGCCCGGCGGCACCTTCCGGATGGGCAACGAGGACGACGCCGCCAGCCCCGGCGACGGCGAAGGCCCGGTCCGCGAGGTCACCGTCGCCCCCTTCCGGATCGACCCGCACGCGGTGAGCAACGCCAAGTTCGCCGCGTTCGTCAAGGCCACCGGCTACGTGACGGAGGCGGAGCGCTTCGGCTGGTCGTTCGTCTTCGCGGGCTTCCTGCCGCGCGACGTCGCCGACGCCGCCCAGTCGCCGGTCGGAACGCCATGGTGGCGGGCCATCGAAGGCGCCTGCTGGCGCGCTCCCGAAGGCCCCGGCAGCACCGTCGCCGACCGCCACAAACACCCCGTCGTGCACGTCTCCTGGACCGACGCCGCCGCCTACGCCGACTGGGCAGGCCGCAGGCTCCCCACCGAGACCGAATGGGAGTACGCGGCGCGCGGCGGCCTCGACCAGGCCCGTTACCCCTGGGGCGACGAGCTGACGCCGCGCGGCCAATGGCGCTGCAACATCTGGCAGGGCACCTTCCCCACCCGCAACACCGCCGAGGACGGGCACGCCGGAACCGCCCCCGTGGACGCCTACCGTCCCAACGCCTACGGCCTCTACAACACCGTCGGCAACGTCTGGGAGTGGGCCCAGGACTGGTGGGCGGAGGGCGCTTCGCGCGTGATGCGCGGCGGCTCCTACCTGTGCCACGACTCCTACTGCAACCGCTACCGCGTCGCGGCCCGCACCTCCAACACCCCGAACTCCTCCAGCGGAAACGTGGGTTTCCGCTGCGCCGCCGACGCCTGAGCCCGCCTCACTTCACGACGCGGTACCAGTGCGCCGACTCCCCGGCGAGCGGTTCCAGGCGGACGCGTCCGCCGCCGGGATTGTCGAACAGCCGCACCCCGTCCCCGAGGAACACCGGCGCGATGAAGACCAGCACCTCGTCCAGCACCCCGGCCTCGACGCACTGCCGCGCGACGTCCGCGCCCAGGATGTTCACGTAACGGTCCCCGGCGGCGGCCTTGGCCTCCGCGACCGCTGTCTGGAGGTCGCTGGCGAACGTCACGCCCTCGACGGGCTCGGCCGGAGGCCGGTGGGTCAGCACGATCACCGGCCCCTGGTACTGGCCGCCGAACGCGCCCTCCTTCTCGGTGCCCTTGTTCGGATCGTCGCCCCCGAAGGTGCGGTTGCCGACGAGGAGGGCCCCGATCTGAGCCGGCAGGCGTTCGGCCGTCGGGTTCGGGGTGCCCAGATATTCGGTCAGCCACGACATGTCCCCGCCCGGCCCGGCGATGAAGCCGTCCAGCGACATCGTCGCCGAGTACAGCAGCTTTGCCATGTTTGCCTCTTTCGTCACCAGCGGCGGGAAGTGGCGTGCCCGCCAGCATGTGTGAAGTGTCTATATTGCGATGTCTTTCCCTGCCCGAGCTTTCTCAGCGAACGCCGCCAGGGGAGGTATCCCCTCATGCAGGCCGCCCCGAGTGCAGAACGAAGCGAGGACCGGACATGACCACCACCGAGTCCGCCGACGTCCTGGTGCTGTTCGGCATCTCCGGCGACCTCGTCAAGAAGATGATCTTCCCGGCGCTGTACCGGCTGACCGAGCGCGGCCGGCTCACCGTGCCGGTCGTCGGCGTCGCCACCGCCGACTGGGACGACGAGGAACTGCGCCGCCGTGCCCGCGAGGCGATCACCACCGCCCTCGGCGACGTGGACGAACGTGTCCTCACCGACCTCACCGGCCGCCTCACCATGGTGTCCGGCGACTTCAAGGACCCCGACACCTTCGCCCGCCTGGCCGAGGTCGTGCAGGGTCGCGGCTTCGTCAGCCACTACCTGGCCGTCCCGCCGTCGCTGTTCACCACCGTCGCGGCGGCCCTCGCGGAGCAGGGCCTCAACCGGAACTCCCGGCTGGTCGTGGAGAAGCCCTTCGGCAGCGACCTTGACTCCGCCCTCGCGCTGAACGACGAGCTGGCCCAGTACTTCGACGCCGACCATGTGCTGCGCGTCGACCACTTCCTCGGCTCGACGCCGATCGACGGCGTCAAGGCCGCCCGGTTCGCCAACACCCTGCTCGAACCGCTGTGGAACCGCTCCTACGTCGCCAACGTGCAGATCAACCTGCTGGAGGACTTCGACGTCGCCGACCGCGGTTCGTTCTACGACTCCGTCGGCTGCGTGCGCGACGTCGTCCAGAACCACCTGATGCAGGTGTTCGCGCTGGTGGCGATGGAGCCGCCGAGCGTCGCCGACGCCTACGCCGAGCAGATCGAGAAGTGGCGGGTGCTGCGCGCGACCCGCGCCATCGACCCGGCCGAGACGGTGCGCGGCCAGTACGACGGCTACCAGGACGTCGAGGGCGTCAAGCCGGGCTCGCAGACCGAGACGTTCTTCGCCGCCCGGCTGCACATCGACAACTGGCGGTGGGAGGGCGTCCCGTTCTACCTGCGCAGCGGCAAGTCGCTGAAGGCCAGCTCCACCGACGTGGTCGTGGAGCTGCGCAAGCCGCCGCTCGACCTGTTCGCCTCCGCCGGGGGCACGACGCCGCCCGACCTGCTGCGGTTCCGGTTCGAGCCGGAGGCCGGGCTGACGTTCAACCTGGTGCTCCAGCGGCCCGAGCCGGGCTGCCCGGCGGTGATGACGCCCGTCGAGGTGGACTTCGAGGAGGCCCTCGGCCCCGAGGAGAAGCCTTACGAGAACATCATCGAGGGCGCGCTCACCGGGGACGCGCGCACCTTCGCGGAGTTCCACGCCATCGCCGAGTCCTGGCGGATCGTCGGCGACGTGCTGGAGCCCGACGGCCCGCCCGAGCGGTACGCGCCGGGCTCGTGGGGCCCGGAACAGGCCGCGTCCCTGCCCGGCCCGGACGGCTGGCACAACCCGCCGGACGCATGAGGGCCGGTCAGCCGGACTCGCCGGACGAGACCGGCTCCTCCTCCGACTGGCTGCGCTGGAACATGGCGTAGAGCCACCACAGCGACGGCAGCAGCAGCAACGCCCCGATCGCCAGGCACAGTAGCGAGGCGTTCAGGACCGTGCTGGTCGCCGCCGCGTCCTGCACCCGGACGCCCGGCAGCAGCCACGGATGTTGCCCCGCGCCCCATCCCCACAGCAGCCCCGCCACGGCCAGCGCGGCGGTGACGCGCACCGCCAGGTAGCGGCGGAACCAGAGCAGGACCAGCGACGCGACGCCCGACACCACCGACAGGATCAGCAGCGGCAGCGCGACCCCGGACGTCAGCGCGTCGAACAGGCGGCGCGCGTCGGCCCGCAACACCAGCAGCCCGACCGCCGACAACACCCCGACCACCGCCCCCGCCCCCAGCGCGCGCCGCCGAAACGCCTCGCTGAGGCCGGTCTCGCCGTCGCGCTGGGCGTCGCGCGTCAGGTAGACGGCGGCCAGGTAGGCGGCGGTGCCGACGGCGAGCGCCCCGGCCGCCAGCGACGTCGGGTTCAGCCAGCTCGTGAACAGGTCGCCCTCGGCGATGCCCGGCGGGATGCGGCCCGAGGCGATCGCCCCGGCCACCGTGCCCAGGAAGAACGGCGTGACCACCGACGAGAACGCGAACGTGGCCCCGAACAGCCGCTGCTGCCACAACTGCGTGCTCACCTTACGGAAGGCGAACGCCGCGCCGCGCGCGATGATGCCGAGCGCCGCCAGCGTCAGCGGGATGTAGAGGGTGGACGCCACGGCGGCGAACACCGACGGGAAGCCCGTCCACGCCAGCACGATCACGAAGATCAGCCAGACGTGGTTGGCCTCCCAGACCGGGCCGATCGAGTGCTCCACCAGGCCGCGCAACGACCGGCCGCGCTCGGCCCCACCGGCGAACAGGTCCCAGACACCGCCCCCGAAGTCGGCGCCGCCGAACAACACGTAGGCGGTCACCCCCAGCCAGATGACGGCGAGCATGATCTCCGCAGACGGCATGTCAGATGACCTTGTAGTCGGCGACGTCGGACTCCTGCGGCGCGAGCGGGACCGGCCGGTCGCGCGCCAGCCGCCGCAGCACGTACACGGAGGCGACGGTCAGCAGCACGTAGATGGCGCTGACCAGCACGAACCCCCACACCAGGCCGGGCGCGGGGTTGACGGCGTCGGCGGTGCGCTGCACCCCGTACACGATCCACGGCTGCCGCCCGACCTCGGTGACGACCCAGCCCGCCTCCAGGGCCAGCACCGCCGCGACGCCCGACAGCGACGCCGCGCGCAGGAACCACGCCGTGCCCGGGATCTCCCGCCGCCGCCACCAGCCCAGCAACATCCACGCCGCCAGCGCCAGCAGCGCGAACCCCATCCCCACCATGACCTGGAACGCCCAGTGCACGACGTTCACCGGCGGCCGGTCGGCCACCGGCTTCTCGTTCAGCCCGACGATCTCCGCGTGCGGGTCCCAGTGCGCCAGCAGCGACAGCCCGTTGGGGATCTCCAGCGCGTACCGCATCTCCCCGTCCACCGCGATGCCGCCGAGGTGCAGCGGCACGCCGCGCCCGGTCTCGAAGACGCCCTCCATCGCCGCCAGCTTCACCGGCTGGTTGGAGGCGACGAAGTGCGCGGCCCAGTCGCCCACGCCGATCTGCACCGGCGTGACGATCGCCGCGACGGTGAACGGCACCAGGAAGCCGAGCCGGTGGTAGCGGTCGCGCCGCCCGCGCAACATGGCGACCGCGTACACCGACGCCATCGCGAACCCGGCGACCATGAACGCGGCCAGGATCATGTGGACGGTCTGCGACGGCGTCGCCGGGTTGAACATCGCCGCCCACGGATCGACCGCCACGATCTTGCCGTCCACGGTGTCGAATCCGGTCGGCTGCTGCATCCACGCGTTCGCCGTGACGACGAAGAACGCGCTCGCCACGCCCGCCAGCACGATCGGCACGCCCGACAACATGTGGGGGATCGGCGGCATCCGGTCCCAGGCGTACAGGTAGATCCCCAGGAAGATCGCCTCGATGAAGAACGCGATGCCCTCCAGCGAGAACGGCAGCCCGATGACCTGCCCGTAGGTACCCATCAGCCCCGGCCACAACAACCCCATCTCGAACGACAGGATCGTGCCGGAGACCGCGCCGACCGCGAACAGCACGCCCATCGCCCGCGCCCACCGCCGCGCCAGCAGCCGGTAGTGGACGTCCCCGGTCCGGTGCCCGCGCCACTCGGCGAGCAACGTGATGGCGGGCATCCCAACCCCCAGGCAGGCGAGGATGATGTGCCAGCCCAGCGACAGCGCCATCTGCATCCGGGCCGCGCCCAGGTCGGCCTCGGTCGCCGCCGTCGCCAGCACGGCGGCGTTCATCGTTGCCTCGCCAATGGACGTCCCCAGGGTCTCGCGTGCTGCTCCGGCGCTGCTCTCCTGCCCTGCGGCCACCTGGGGAACCGGGACACCGCCCAATCAAGACGATCACCGAGCCGGGTCTTTACGTCCTGGTCACACGTCCCGGAACGCCAGCGCCAGCCAGCCCAGCACGAGCGCCGCCGCCGCGTACCCCGCCAGCACCGCGAGGCCCGGCCACGGCCCGATCGGGAGTTGCTCCAGACGTTCGGTCGCCTGCACCGCCAGGCCCGCCGACATCGGCGCGGCCTTCTGCAGACGCTCGTACCAGTCCTCCGACAGCAGCGGCCCGAAGATCGGCACCAGGTACAGCAGCGCCAGCATCGCCGTGATCCCGCCCGCGCCGTCCCGCACGACGGTGGCCACGCCCAGCGCCAGCAGCGCCACCAGCGCCAGGTACAGGACCGAGCCGACCGCCGCGCGCAACGTCGGGCCGTCGGCCAGCGACAGCGGGGGATAGCCGTTCGCGCCGGTGAAGCCTTGGCCCGGCAGGATCAGGCGACCGGCCAGCAGGGACGCCAGGACGCCCAGCGCCCCGGCCGCCAGGACGAGCCCCGACAACACCGCCGCCTTGGCCAGCAGGACGCGGGCGCGGCGCGGCGTCGCCGCCAGCGTCAGCTTGATGGTGCCAGTCCCGAACTCGCCGCTGGCCGTCAGGACCGCCAGCACGACCACCGCCGCCTGCCCCAGCCACACCCCGCTCAGGCTCAGCTTGGGCGTGTCCTCGAAGCACTCGGCGGGGGACGGGCAGCGGGCCGCGTCCGCCCCGGCCAGGGCCGTCACGCTCGCGATGACGGTCAGGACCGCGATCGTCAGCAGCAACCACGCGGTGCTGTGCAGGGTCCGCAGCTTGGTCCACTCGGCGTGCACGGTGTGCCTCATGCGTCCCGCCTCCGCAGCAGATGGGCGGCGACCGCCAGCGTGACGGCGGCGTAGGCGCACAACACCGCGAAGCCCGCCCACGGCGAGATCGCCGTGTCATAGCGGCGCACCGTGTCCTGAATCGCGAACCCGGCGGCGGGCGTCAGGCGCTCCAGCCAGCGCGCCACCGACAGCGGCAGGCCCGTCGCCACGATGTAGGGCAGCAGGAGCGACATCAGCACGACGGTGATGGCGGCGGCGCTGCGGCGCACGATCGTCGCGAACGCCAGCGCGAACACCGCCGCCACCGCCAGCAGCGCCGCCGTCCCGACCAGGGCACGCAGCACCGGGCCGTCGGTCACCGGCGGGAGTTGCGGGCCCGGTCGACTGGAGATCATCAGGTCGGCCAGCAGGAACGCGCCGAACGAGGCCACCAGCCCGACCGCGAACGTGACCGCCGCGAGGACGGTCGCCTTGGCCAGCAGCACGCGGACGCGGCGTGGCGCGGCGGTGAGCGTCGTACGGATCATGCCCCGGCGGTACTCGGCCGTCACGAACAGCGCCGCCACCGCCACGACGGCGGCCAGCCCGAGCAGCACGCCGGTCAGGACCATGCGGGTCCGGTCGTCGGCGAAGCCGTAGGGGCCGATGTCGCCGGTGCCCGTCACGGTGAGCGTGCCGCCGTTCCAGACGGCCGTGTTGGGCGGGGTGGGCACGCCGCCCGGCCCCTCCGGCGGGCCAGCCCCGCCCGGCGCGCCCGGCCCGCCGGAACCGGCCGGATCGGTCGTGCGGTCCGTGTTCCGCCAGGGCGTGGGCGGCTGCGGCGTCATCGCCACGTGGTCGAACGAGGCGGTGCCCTGGGTGGGTGTGGACGAGATGCTCTCGCCGCCGAACTGCCGCTCGACCTTCACGTTCTCGGGCACGGCCACCACGGGTCCCGCGATGGTCTGCCCCGGCACCTTGACCGATCCGATCTTCTGCCAGGTCCGGCCGTCGGCGGAGGAGAAGCCGGTGAGCGACGTGCCGCTGCGGGCCAGCTTCACCCAGCGGTGGCCTTGCGCGCCCGCCACGTCGGTGTCGCCGTAACCGGACTGGAAGCGGACCCGGTCGCCGACCAGCAGGACCGCCGCGTAGGGCGAGCCGCGCTCCAGGCTCGCCCGCGCCATCAGCCCGGACCTGGCCTTGTCCTGCGCGGCGATCCGCGCGATGACCGTTCCGTTGTCGGCCAGCGGCCGGTTCACGAAGTAGCCGAGGTCCTGGATGTCGGCCGGGCCGGGCGGCGGCTTGCCGCCCCCGCCCCCGCCCCCGCCGCTGCTGTTCGCCGCCGAGAGCAGCGCCGGGCCGATCGTCAGCACGATCGCCGCCAGCAGCGCCAGCCCCCAGCGTGGCACTGACCGCAGCTTGGTCCACTCGGCCAGCAGCAGCGCCCCGAACCCGTCGCGCGCGCCCGAGACCGTGCTGCGGTAGGGCGTCACGGTGGTCATCGCACCTCCCGCGAGACGGCGCGATACTCGGCGGCGTCCCTGGTCAGCTCCATGTACGCCTCTTCCAGCGACGCCCGGTGCTCGGAGATCCCGCTGAACGCGACGCCCGCCTCCGTCAGCAGCGCGATGATCCGCTCGGACGGCAGGCCGGTGACCGTCACCGTCTCGGGACCGGTCGCCGCGACGGTCGCGCCCGCGTGCGCCAGCGCCGTCATCGCCTCGCGCCGCCGCCCGGTCCGCAGCTCGACGCGCCCGCCGGACGCCGCCGCCAGCAGGTCGCGCACGCCGGTGTCGGCGATGAGCCGCCCCCGCCCGATCACCACCAGGTGGTCGGCGCTGTCCTCCAGCTCGCCCATCAGATGGCTGGACACCAGCACCGCGCGGCCCTCGGCGGCCAGCGAGCGCAGCAGGCCGCGGATCCAGGTGACGCCCTCGGGGTCCAGGCCGTTCACCGGCTCGTCGAACATCAGCACCGGCGGGTCGCCCAGCAGCGCCGCCGCGATCCCGAGCCGCTGCCGCATGCCGAGCGAGAAGCCGCCCGCCGCGCGCCGGGCGGCCCCGGCGAGCCCGACCAGCTCCAGCACCTCGCCGACGCGGCGGCGCGGCAGGCCGTTGGAGTGCGCCAGCCACAGCAGGTGGTCGCGGGCGCGGCGGCCGGGATGCACGGCTCCGGCGTCCAGCATCGCCCCGACCCGGCACAGCGGCGTGCGCAGCTCCCGGTACGGGCGGCCGTCGACCAGCGCGGCCCCGGCGTCGGGCCGGTCCAGGCCGAGCACCATGCGCATGGTGGTGGACTTGCCCGACCCGTTCGGGCCCACGAAGCCGGTGACGCGCCCCGGCTCGACGGTGAACGACAGGCCGTCCACGGCGACGGTCGGCCCGTACCGCTTGCGCAGGCCGCGGATCTCGATGGTTGCCTCCATGGCCGAGAGGCTACGAGCCGGGACGCCGCCGGGTCGTCCCGCCCGGGAGCGCACTTGCGGGGCGGGCGCCGGGGGACGCGCCGGGCCCGCGTCCCCCGTGAGAGGGACGTCCCAAGCCCACGACAAAGGGATGTGGGACGGGTCCGTAACCGCGATGATGGCCGGTATGGGGCGGAGATCGGCGGCGGCCGGGGCCGGGCTCGGGCTGCTGTCGGCGGCCGAGGCGGTCCATCGCACGATGGGCTCGGACGTCCTGCTGCCCATCGCGCTGCTCGCCGGACTGTGCGCGACGCTGCCGCTGGTGCTGCTGCCCGAACGGCCCGGCCTCGCCGCGGTCGTCGTGACGGCCGCGACGCCGCCGACGATCGCCTGCTACCGCGCGCCCGCCGTCGCCGCCCTGCTCGCGCTCGTCGCGGCGTGGGCGGCGCTGGCCTGGCGGCGCTTCCGCCGGACGCGGGCGGCCGCCGTCGAGCACGACGCCTCCCGGAGCGCGGTGGAGCGGCACCTGCTGGAGCTGATCGCGCGCGCCGAGCGCGCCCGCATCGCCCGCGAGCTGCACGACGTGGTCGCCCACCACATCTCCATGATCTCCGTGCAGGCCGAGACCGCCCGGCTGGCCACCCCCGGGATGCCCGAGCTGGGGGCCGAACGGCTGCTGGCCATCGGCGACACCGCCCGCACCGCGCTCACCGAGATGCGGCGGCTGCTCGGCGTGCTGCGCGAGGACGCCGGGGCCGAGCCGTCCCGCCGCCCGCAACCGGGCCTGCAACAACTCCTGGAACTGGTGGACGAGTCGCGGGAGGCGGGGAGCGCGGCCGTCCGGCTCATCATCCGGGGGAGCGTCGCGGCGCTGGACCCGGGCGTGGAGCTGACCGCGTACCGGATCGTGCAGGAGGCGCTGACCAACGCGCGCCGCCACGCGCCCGGCGCGGCCGTGGACGTCGAGCTGGACTACGCGTCGGGCGCGCTGCGCGTGCTGGTGCGCGACAGCGGCCCCGGACCGTCCGACGGCGGCGGCGCGGGCGCGCGGGGGCACGGTCTGCTCGGGATGCGCGAGCGCGTCGCCACGGTCGGCGGCGAGCTGAACGCCGGGCCGGGCCCGGTCAGCGGGTTCCAGATCGAGGCCGTTCTGCCGACCGGAGGCGCGGAGTGACCGGGATCGGCGTCGTGGTCGTGGACGACCTGGAGGTGGTGCGCGCCGGGTTCGCCGCGCTGCTGGACACCCAGCCCGACCTGACCGTCACCGGCACCGCCGCCGACGGGGCCGAGGCCGTGCGGGTGTGCGGGGAGCGGCGGCCGGACGTGGTGCTCATGGACGTGCGGATGCCGGTCATGGACGGCATCGAGGCGACCCGGCGCATCACCCGCGCGCCGGACGCGCCGCGCGTCCTGATGCTGACGACGTTCGACCTGGACGAGCACGTCTACGACGCGCTGGTGGCCGGGGCCAGCGGCTTCCTGCTCAAGGACGCGACCGCCGAGCGGCTGTTCGACGCCGTCCGCGTCGTCGCGGCGGGCGAGGCGCTGCTCGCGCCGAGCGTCACGCGGCGGCTGGTGGGGGAGTTCGCGCGGCTGCGCCCGCGCCCGCCGTCGCCGGAGCTGGAGGCGCTGACCCCGCGCGAGACCGACGTGTTGCGGCTGGTGGCGGAGGGCCTGACCAACGCCGAGATCGCCGCGCGCCTGGTGGTGGGCGAGGAGACGGTGAAGACGCACGTCAGCCGCCTGCTGCGCAAGCTGGGCCTGCGCGACCGGGTGCAGGCGGTGGTGACGGCCTACGAATCGGGCCTGGTCGTGCCACGGCGGCCGGGCTGAGAATCCGCCGTTTCCGAAACCCCCTTGCGGGAACCCGGCGGTCGTTGAGTACAACTGAGGCGTGGGTGACGAAACGGAAAACAGTGACAGGCGGGACAAGCTGGAGGCGCTGCTGGCGGAGGTCGGCTACGTGCGGCGCGGCACCGTGCGGTCGATCGAGAGCTACGGCGTGCTCGTCGACCTGGGCGGGGATGTGACCGGCACGGTGTCCTACGCCGAGCTGACCTGGCAGACGGTCGGGCACGCGTCGGAGGTCGTGGAGGCGGGGCAGGAGGTCGTGGTCCAGGTGCTGGACGTGGACCTGGAGCGCGAGCGGGTGTCGCTGTCGATGAAGGCGTTGCAGGACGACCCGTTCAAGGCGTTCGCCCGCGCCTCGGCGGACCGGACGGTGACCGGGCGGGTGACCAAGACCGTGCCGTTCGGGGTGTTCGTGCGGGTGCACGACGGTGTGGAAGGGCTGCTGCACGACTCCGAGCTGGACGGCCGCGCCTTCGCCGACGGCGACGAGATCACGGTGCGGGTGGCCGAGATCGACCTGACCAACCACCGGGTCAGCCTGTCGTTGTGACCGGCGGTGCGGCGCCTCAGTCCGCCGCGCCCGTCGCGCCCGTCGCGCGCAGCGCTTCGCCCAGATCCCCGACCAGCAGCCTCGGGTGCCGCTTCCACCACCACAGGTCGGGATCGACGCGGTGGAAGTACCCGAGCGCCTGCCCGTCGTCGTCCACCGTCGCGGCGCGGAAACGGCGGTCCAGCTCCTCGACGCGCGGGCTCCAGATCACCAGCAGGTGCTCGTCCAGCAGCAACCACGCCTCGCGCAGCCAGTTCCGGCAGTAGAGGTCGTTGGTGTAGGCGTCCACCATGTCCGTGTAGCCGCGCTCGACCTCGGCGACCAGCCACTCCCACTTCCCGGCCATCTCCGCGATCGTGAACGGCTTGCGCCAGCCCCGCCGGTGCAGTTCCGCGCCCGTCGCCCTCTCGTCCATGGGTCCGGCAATGTACCCGCTGGGCGCGTCCCCCGGTGCGGGGCCGGGGGACGCGCCCGGTCACCCCGGGTTCGTCACGCGCGCCAGCACGATGCCGCCCAGGATCAGCGACAGCGCCGCCACGCGGCCCGCGCTCAGCGGGTCCTTCTGCACGACCACGCCCAGCACGATCGCGCCCACCGCGCCGATCCCGGTGAACACCGCGTAGGCCGTCCCGACCGGCAGCGTCCGCATCGCCAGCGACAGCAGGTACACCGCCACCGCCGCCAGCACGAAGCACAACAACGTCGGCAGCGGCCGGGTGAAGTTCTCGGTCGGCTTGATGCTCTGCGACCAGGCGATCTCGACCGCGCCCGCCGCGACGAGGATGAGCCAGCCCATCGTCAGATCTCCTTCGCGAGCGCGCGGGCGGCGTCCAGCGCGTCCGCGTGCGAGGCCTCGTGCGCGTCGCGCAGGTGCGCGAGGTTCGGGTCGACGCGCGAGTTCACCAGCTCGGCGTTGACGAACACGGCGTCCTCGATGGCGAAGTGCCCGGCGAAGAAGTCGCGCAGGTAGCGCTCCTGGTGGTCGAAGGGCTCGCGGGGCGTGCCGGGGCCGTAGGCGCCGCCGCGCGCGGACGCGACGACGAAGCGGCGGCCCTTCAGCGACATCTTCGGGAAGGTCACCTGGTCGATCCACGCCTTCAGCGACGCCGGGATGCCGAAGTTGTACATCGGCGTCGCGATCAGCACGACGTCGGCGGCGACCAGCTCGGCCAGCAGCGGCTCGATGATCGCCCAGGCCTCCTTCTGCTCCGGGGTGCGCGCGCCCTCGTGCAGGCGGTCCAGAGCGGTGATGCCGTCGGCCAGCAGGTTGTCGCAGATCTCGGTCCACGCCTCGCCGATGAACGGGACGGGCTCGGCCGCGAGGTCGCGGTGCACGTAGCGGCCGTCGGGGTTGGCCTCGCGCCATCCGGCGGCGAAGGCGTCGCCGACCTCGCGGCTGACCGAGCGGCGGCGGGCGCTGGCGTCCAGGTGCAGCAGAACGGGCATGGGAACGCTCCTCAGAAGAAGTGGACGTGCTGTCCGCTTACGGTAGACATCAAGCGGACAGCTTGTCCACTTATTCCGGCGTCGGCTAGATTCGCCGTATGAACCTGCTGACGGGACCCGAACCCCGGCCGCGCGAGCGGGCCGACGCCGCCCGCAACCGCGCCCGGGTCCTGGACGCCGCCGCCGCGCTGTTCGCCGCCCGCGACCCGCGCACGGTCACCATGGACGACATCGCCAAGGCCGCCGGGGTCGGGCGCGGCACCCTCTACCGCCGCTACCCGGACACCACCTCGATCGCGATGGCGCTGCTGGACGAGCACGAGCGGCGCTTGCAGGAGGAGATGTTGCGCGGAGACCCGCCGCTCGGGCCGGGCGCGCCGCCGGGGGAGCGGCTGGCGGCGTTCTACGCGGCGATGGTCGAGTTACTGGAGGCGCACGGCGATCTGGTGCTGGGCGCGGAGGTGGGTGGCGCGCGGCTGCGGACGGGCGCTTACGGCTTCTGGCGCGCGCACGTGCGCGCGCTGCTGGCGCAGGGCGAGGTGGCGGAGGCCGACGCGCTGACCGACACTCTGCTCGCGCCTCTCTCTTCGGAGGTCTACCTACAGCAGCGGGAGCAGGACTTGAGCCCCGAGCAGATCACGGCCGGGCTGGCACGCCTCGCGCACAGCGTCATGATGTAGTCCTGGCCAGGCTGCACGTCTGAGCGCAGCCTCATGACGTAGTCCTCGCCGGGCCTACACGCCTCGCGCATAGCTCGTGGCATAGTCCTCGCCCAGACTCGCGCAATCGACGTGCGTCTCCTGCCAGGGACAACGCGCCTCACGCGTCGGCCGGGCTGCCGTTCTCTTTCACCGCCCGCCGTGCCGCCTCCGCGAACGCCCGGCTCTTCGCCGTCTCGCCCGCCGTCCGCCACACCACCGCCACCTCCGTCGGCGGCGCGTCCTCCAGTGCCACGAACACCACGTCCGGCCGCGCGTAGAAGCAGCACACCGACGCGGGCACCGGCGCGACGCCCTCGCCCGCCGAGATCAGCGTGATCATCTCCTGGAACGTCGTCGCCGCCCCGAAGCCCGGCTCGCCCGCCAGGTCCGCCATCCGCACCGACTCCCGCCGCGCGAACCGGTGGCCGGACGGCACCGCCAGCACCTGCCGCTCCGACAGCACCACCGGCCCCACCGTCAGGTCGGGCTCGCGCACCGGCAGCCGCGTCAGCAGCACGTCCACCTCGTCGGCGCGCAGCGGTCCCAGCGGGTCGGACGGGTGCACCTCGCGCATCTGGATCTCCACGCCCGGATGCGCCGTGCGGAACCCGGTCAGGATGCGCGGCGTCAGCGACCCCGTCGCCGCGCCCAGGAACCCGATCCGCAACGCCCCCTGGACGCCGCGCGCCGCCGCCGTCACGTCCGCCTCCACCTGCTTGAGCTGCGCGTACGCGGGGGCGAGGCCGTCCTGGAGTTGCTTGCCCAGCGGCGTCAGCGACACCCGGCGGCTCGTCCGCTCGAACAGCGGCGCGCCGATCCGCCGCTCCAGCTTCTGCACCGTCTGGCTGACGCGCGCCTGCGAGATGGTCAGGCGCTCGGCGGTCCGGCCGAAATGCAGCTCGTCGGCCAGCGTCAGGAAGGTCTCGATCTCGTGCTTCTCCACGCCGCCCTCACCGATAAGCCTGTGTGATCGATCGTTCCATTATCGAGCGTTGTTCCGGAATCGCCGCCGAGCCAGAGTTGCAGCTGTCCGAAACACCCGTCCCACCTGGGAGAATCCCCATGAACGACCGCGTCCTGCTCGGCGGCGACCTGCCCGTCACCCGCATCGGCCACGGCACCATGCGCCTCGCCGACGGCCCCGAGCGCCCCGCCGACCCCGCCACCGCCGCCATCTGGCGGCCCCCGGCCGACCGGGACGGCGCGATCGCCCTGCTGCGCCACGCCGCCGACGCGGGCGTCACCCTCTTCGACACCGCCGACGCCTACGCGCTCGGCGGCGGCGAGGAACTGATCGCCGACGCCCTGCACCCCTACCGCGACGAGGTCGTCATCGCCACCAAGGTCGGCGTGCTGCGCCCCTCGCCGACCGAGTGGGTGCCCCTCGGCCACCCCGCCTACCTGCGCCAGCAGGCCGAGCTGAGCCTGCGGCGGCTGCGCGTCGAGCGCATCGACCTGCTCCAGCTCCACCGCGTCGACCCCGCCTACCCGCTCGCCGACCAGGTCGGGGCCCTCAAGCAGCTCCAGGACGAGGGCAAGGTCCGCCACATCGGCCTGTCGGAGGTGACGATCGAGGAACTCCAGGAGGCCGAGAAGACCGCACCGATCGCCAGCGTCCAGAACGTCTACAACCTCGTCACCCGCCAGCACGAGCAGGTCGTGGACCACGCCGAGGCCAACGGCCTCGCCTTCCTGCCCTACTTCCCGATCGCGATGGGCGCGCACAACGACGAGATCGCCGCTGTCGCCGCCGAGGTCGGTGCGACGCCCGCGCAGGTCTCGCTGGCCTGGCTGCTGCGCCGCTCGCCCGCCATCGTCCCGATCCCCGGCACGACCTCGATCGCCCACCTGGACCAAAACCTGGCCGCCGCCGACGTCCGCCTCACCGACGCCCAGTTCGCCCGCCTGTCCGCCCTGGAAGGGGAATGACCATGAGCAACCCGTTCAACGAGAAGGTCATCGCGGAGTTCCGCGCCAACCAGGGCCGCGTCGGCGGCCAGTTCGACGGCTCGACGCTGCTCCTGCTCACCACCACGGGAGCCCGCACCGGCCTGGAGCGCACCACGCCGCTGGTCTACCTGCCCGACGGCGACCGCCTCGTCGTATTCGCCTCCAACGGCGGCGCGCCCACCTCGCCCGCCTGGTTCCACAACCTCGTCAAGACGCCGCACGCGACCGTGGAGGTCGGCCCTGACAAGTACGAGGCGCGCGTGGACCTGGTGGACGAGGCCGAGCACGACGCCCTGTGGGCACGTCAGATCGAGCGCGATCCTGCTTTCGCCGGGTTCCGCACCAGCGAGCGCGTCGTCCCCGTCGTCGCGCTCACCCGGGCCTGACCAGCAGGGGAGTGATCGCCTCCAGCAACCCCGCCGGTTCCACCTCGGGCAGCACGGCGAGCTCGTCGGGGGAGTGCCAGGCGTGGCCCCGGTAGTTCTGGACCTCCTCGGCGGTGAAGGCGGCCGACTTCACCGCCGGGACGCCCGCGAAACGCGCCAGGAAGAACGGCTCGTCCTTCACGTAACGCGTTCCCAGCCAGCGGAAGTCGCGGTGCACCAGGACGGGCCCGTCCTGCACCGCGTCCCCCGGCAGCCCCGTCTCCTCGAACAACTCCCGCCGCGCCGCCTCGATCGGGCTCTCGCCCGCGTCGATCCCGCCGCCCGGCGGCTCCCAGTAGGTGCGCCCGGCCACCGGGTCGTGCCAGCGCATCAGCAGCACCCGCCCCGCCCCGTCCACGCACACGATCCGCACCGCCGGACGGTCGCTGACCTCTTCCGGCTCCGCGTCCCCCGTCACCGCACGCCCCCTAGTGCCAGCGCTTCATCGCCCCGTCCATGATGGCGTCGGCCGCGTCGGTGATGTGCACCCCGACCATCTCCAGCCGCCGCACCAGCTCACGTTCCTTCATGACGTCGGTGGTCATCTCGCCCTCCAGCACCCGCGCCATCTCGTACTGGTACAACCGCCGGATCGCGCCGCCCGCCTTGCGGGCCTCCAGCGCGCTCTCGGCCGCCTTGGACGGCTTCTCCACCAGCATCGTCGCCGCCGCCTCCAGCGCCGCCACCCCCGCCTGCACCTCCGCCAGCATCGGCGCGAGCCGCTCCTGATCGGACAGCTTGTACAGGTGGGACTCGCGCACGAAGTCGCGCAGCGTGTCCAGCACGTCGTCGATCGAGCGCGACAACCGGAACAGGTCCTCCCGGTCGATCGGCGTCACCAGCGACGACGACAACCGCTCCACGAACGCGCCGCGGTGCGTGTCGCCGCGGTGCTCGATCTTCCGCATCCGGGCGCGCGCCTCGCCGCGCCCCACCGTCCCGTCCACCATCGAGGCCGCGAGCTCCGCGCCCTCCTCGGTGGTGCGCAACTGCCCGAGCAGCGCGTCCTCCAGTTCGGTGTCCATCCGCCCGTTGACCAGCCCGAGATAGCGGCCCAAACGTCCCTTCAACGCAACACCAGAGCTCCCATCGCGGCGATCACCACGCTGCCGGGCAGCGTGAGCAACCAGGCCATGGCCAGGCGCATCGCCGCTTCCCAGCGCACCCGACCGGCCCCCGACACGACCCCCGCGCCGATCAGGCCACCGGCGACGGACTGGGTCATGCTCACCGGTACCCCCAAAAACGAAGAACAGAGCACCGCGCCGGATGCGGACACTTCAGAAGTCACCGCGTGGACGGGCCTAACCGCCAGCAACTGCCCGCCCAGCGTCCGTCCGGCGCGCGGCAGCCCGTACAGGGCCCCGGCGGCGAACAGCGCTCCGGCCAGGAACGTCGCCCACAGCGGCAGGTCCCCGGCCGTCGTGCCCAACGCGATCGCCAGCACCGCCAGCATCTTCTGCGCGTCGTTGGCCGCGTACGCCGCGCACTGCACCGCGAACCCCGCCAGATGCACGCGTGACAGCGGCCCGCCCGGCGGCAGCCGCCGCAGGCCCCGCACCACCCACGCCGCCAGCAGCCCGCCCGCCAGCGGCGCGGCCATGCCGAGCGCCAGCACCAGCGCGACCCGGCCGCCCGACACCGGCAGGCCCGCGCCGAGCCCGGCTCCGGTGAGGCCGCCGACGGTGGCGAGGGTGAGGCTGGTGGGACGGCCGGTGTAGGTGAGCGTCAACGTGACGGCGAGCGCGGTCAGCACGCCGATCAGCACCGCGGCCGTGGCGGTGTCCCCGTCGCCGAACGACACCAGCCCGGCGGCGAAGGTCTCCGCCACCCCGGCTCCGAAGAGCAGCGGGATCGCGACCACGGCGGCGGTCAGCACGCTGAGTGCCGTCACGACCCGCAGGATCGGCAGCTTGAGGCCGGTGGCGAGCACCGCGCCGCCGTCGTTGGCCCCGGTGACCAGGCAGAACAGCACCGCGGTGGCGATGAGCGCGGCGTCCGTGGCGGCCTCCGGAAAGTAACGCGGGGTTAACAATATGAAATGCACTGGTGTCGAGTTAGTTGACATCCTCTATACCAATTAAGGCAATACTCAAACGGCTATGGGGGGTATGTGAAAAACGCCTCTACCTCAGGCCCGGGGCCCTGGTTAGCGTCCGTGCCGTGGACGACGAACTCATCCTCCTGAACCCCGGCCCCGCCTGTACCTCCCAGCGGGTCAAGGACGCGCTGCTGCGCGGCGACCTGTGCCACCGCGAACCGGAGTTCGGCGACCTGCTCGCCCGGCTCCGCGCCGACCTGCCCCGCGCCCTCCATCTGCCGGACCACGAAGCGCTGCTGGTGACCGGCTCGGGCACCTCCGCCATGGAGATGGCGGTGATCAGCTCGGTCCGCGCCGGCCGGGAGATCCTGGTGGTCGACAACGGCGTCTACGGCGACCGGCTGCTGAAGATCGCCCGAGCCAACGGCATCACCGCCCACGTCGTGCGCCCCGACGGCGACGACCTGACCCGCTGGACCACCCCCGCCGACCCCGAGGCGGTGCGCGCCGCGCTCGCCGAGCACCCGGCCGTGGACGCCGTCGCGGTCGTGCACCACGAGACCACCACCGGCCTGATCAACCCCATCGCCGCGATCGGGGCCATCGTCGCCGAGACCGACGCCGTGCTGGTGGTGGACGCCATCAGCGGCACCGGCAACGAGGACCAGGACCTCGGCGAGGTCGGCGCCGACATCGTCTGCGGCACCGCCAACAAGGGGCTGCACGGCCTGCCCGGCATCTCGTTCATCCTGTGCTCGGCGAAGGGCGTCGAGCGCGTCCAGGACGTCCCGGCCCGCAGCCTCTACCTCAACGCCGCGTCCTACCTGAAGGGCCAGCGCGAGGGGAACGTCCCCTTCACCCCGGCCGTGCAGGTCTGTTACTCGCTGGACGAGGCGCTCCAGGAGTACTTCGAGGCGGGCGGCTTCGCCGGGCGCACCAAGCTGTACCGCGAGCGCGCCGAGCTGGTGCGCGCCGGGTTCGAGCGGCTGGGCCTGGACGTCCTCGTGCGGCCTGACCTGCGGTCGAACTCGGTGACGATGCTTCACCTGCCGGAAACCGTCACGTACGACCGGCTTCACGACGAGCTCAAGGCCCGCGGATATGTCATATACGCCGGTCAGGGGAGTCTTTCCAGCCGGTTCTTCCGCATCTGCACGATGGGGGAGATCCCCTGGCACCGGCTGGAAGACCTCGAAGGGGCTTTGAGCCAGTCGATCAAGGCCGCCCGAGGTTAGCCGAACGCCGAACCCACCTCCGCGCCCCCGCGCCCGTGCCCTAGGGAGCCCCCGTGCAGCTCAACCTCTACCGGTTGTGGATCTTCATGACGGTGATCGAGGAGGGCGGGTTCTCCGCCGCCGCCGGCAAGCTCTACCTGAGCCAGCCGTCGGTCTCCAACCAGGTCCGGCAGCTGGAGCAGTCGCTGCGCACCACCCTGATCGACCGGTCGGGGGCGCGCATCCGCCTCACCCCCGAGGGCGAGGTGCTGCTCCAGTACGCCAAGCGCGTGTTCCTGCTGGCCGACGAGGCGGTCACCGCGATCCGCCAGGTGTCGGGGCTCCAGAGCGGCACGCTGGTCGCGGGCGGCTCCACCACCGTCGGCACCTACCTGCTGCCGCCGCTGCTGGCCGCCTTCCGCGACCGGCACCCCGGCATCGACGTGGGGATCTTCGTCGGCAACGCCGAGCAGGTGGAGAAGCGCCTGGTGGACGGCGAGGTCGGCGTCGCGGTGTTCGCGGGGGTGCCCAAGGCCCCGCAGCTCGACAGCGAACCGATCCTGGAGGACCGGGTCGTGCTCATCACCCCGCCCGACCACCCGCTGGCCGCCGAGCGGGCCGTCGATCCCGAGCGGCTCGACGGCCAGCGGTTCCTGCTGCGCGAGCCCGGCTCGTCCACGCGGGCCGTGCAGGAGGAGGCGCTGCGCGACTGGGGCCTGGCGGAGGTCGTGCAGGCCGAGATCTGGGGCCCGGAGACGATCAAGCAGGCGGTCGCGGCGGGGCTCGGCATCTCGCTGGTGTCCGAGCACTGCGTGGAGAACGAGATCGCCACCGGGCGGCTCGCGGTCCTGGACGTGACCCCGGCCCCGCAGCCCCGCCCGATCGTGGTCGCGCACCGCCGCGACCGCCTGCTCGGCCCGGCCGAGCAGGAGTTCATCAAGCTGCTGAAGGCCACGCACGCCTGGCCCGGCTCGCGCCCTCTGCGGGCCGTGGTCGGCCACTGAGGCCGCGGCCCGACGGCGACGACCAGCCCTGCTGCTAGTGGAGGAAAGCCCATGGCGCTGCCTGCGCGCGCCCGAATTGTGATCATCGGTGGCGGGATCGTGGGGTGCAGCGTCGCCTACCACCTGGCCGAACTCGGCGTCACCGACGTGGTGGTGCTGGAGCAGGGCCAACTGTCCTGCGGCACCACCTGGCACGCGGCGGGGCTGGTCGGCCAGCTCCGCAGCACCGAGAACATGACCCGGCTGATCCGGTACTCGACCGAGCTGTACAGGCGGCTGGAGGCCGAGACCGGGTTCGGCACCGGCTGGAAGCGCACCGGATCGGTGAGCGTCGCCCGCACCCCCGAGCGCATGGCGCAGCTGCGCCGCACCGCCGCGTCGGCGCGCTCCTACGGCGTCGAGGCCGAGGTGATCTCCGCGCGGGAGGCCGCGGACCTGTGGCCGGTGATGCGCACCGACGACCTGGCGGGCGCGGTGTGGTTGCCCGGCGACGGCAAGGCCAACCCTTCCGACCTGACGCAGGCGCTGGCGCGCGGCGCGTCGCGGAAGGGCGTGCGGGTCGTCGAGCGGGTGAAGGTGACCGGCGTCGAGGTCGTGGACGGCGCGGTGCGGAGCGTCGCCACCGACCAGGGCGACATCGAGTGCGAGACCGTCGTCAACTGCGCCGGGCAGTGGGCCCGGAAGATCGGCCGCATGGCCGGGGTGACGGTGCCGCTGCACTCGGCCGAGCACTACTACATCGTCACCGAGCGGATCGAGGGCGTGCACCCCGACCTGCCGGTGCTGCGCGACCCCGACGGCTACGTCTACCTCAAGGAGGAGGTCGGCGGCCTGGTCGTGGGCGGGTTCGAGCCCGACGCCAAGCCGTGGGGGATGGACGGCATCCCCGAGCCGTTCGAGTTCCAGCTCCTGGAGGAGGACTGGGACCAGTTCGCGATCCTCATGGAGAACGCGATCATCCGCGTCCCGGCGCTCGACCGCACCGGCGTCAAGAAGTTCTACAACGGCCCCGAGAGCTTCACCCCGGACAACAACTTCCTGCTCGGCGAGGCCCCCGAGGTGCGCGGCTTCTACGTCGGCGCGGGCTTCAACTCCGCCGGGATCGCCTCGGCGGGCGGCGCGGGCCGGGCGCTGGCCGAGTGGATCGTGGGCGGCGAGCCGTCGATGGACCTGTGGCCGGTGGACGTGCGGCGCTTCGCCCGCTGGGCCGACAACGACGCCTGGCTGCACGACCGCGTCAAGGAGACCCTGGGCCTGCACTACGCGATGGCCTGGCCCAACCGGGAACTGGACACCGCCCGGCCGCTGCGCCGCTCGCCCGTCCACCACCTGCTGGAACGCTCGGGGGCGTGGTTCGGGTCGAAGATGGGCTGGGAGCGCGTCAACTACTTCGGGGCCGCGCCCGAGTACTCCTTCGACCGGCAGAACTGGCACGGCGCGGTCGGCGCGGAGGTCCGCGCCACCCGCGAGGACGTCGCGCTGTTCGACCAGACCTCCTTCTCCAAGTTCACCGTCAAGGGCAAGGGCGCCGAGGCCGCGCTCCAGTGGTTGTGCACCAACGACGTGGCGGTGGAGCCCGGCCGGGTCGTCTACACCGGGCTGCTCAACGACCGGGGCGGCTACGAGTCCGACCTGACCGTCACGCGCGTCGCGGGCGACGAGTACCTCGTGGTGACGGGCTCGGCGCAGACCACCCGCGACTTCGACTACCTGAGCCGCAACCTCGGCGACGGCTGCGCGCTGGTGGACGTGACCAGCGCTTACGCGGTGTTCGGGCTGATGGGGCCGCGCGCCCGCGAGGTGCTGTCGGCGGTCTCCACCGCAGACCTGTCCAACGAGGCGTTCCCGTTCGGCACCAGCCGCCTGATCGACCTCGGGTACGCGACCGTCCGCGCCACGCGCGTCACCTACGTGGGCGAACTGGGCTGGGAGCTGTACGTCCCGGCCGAGTTCGCCGTCACCGTCTACGAGACGCTGCTCGCCCAGGGCCCGGCGCAGGCCGGTTACTACGCCATCGAGGCCATGCGGATCGAGAAGGCGTACCGCGCGTGGGGCCGCGAGCTGACGCCCGACCGCACGCCGATCGAGGCCGGGCTCGGCTTCGCCTGCAAGCGGAACGCGCCCTACCGGGGGCAGGAGGTGGTGGAGCTTCAGCGGGAACAGGGCGTGCGGCGTAAGCTCGTGTCCCTCACCCTGAACGACCCGGGCGCGCAGTTGTGGGGCGGTGAGCTGCTGCTCCGCGACGGCGAGCCCGCCGGATCGGTCGGCTCGGCCGCCTACGGGCACACGCTCGGCGCGGCCGTGGCGCTGGCGTACGTTCAGGGCGAGGACATCGTCGACAGGGCCTACCTCGCCGACGCCAAATACGAGGTCGAGGCGGCCGGGGAGCGCTACGACGCGACCCTGCACCTCACGGCGCCCTACGATCCCACCGCTGCGAAAGTGAAATCGTGACCGAGTACGTTCTGACGCTCTCCTGTCCCGACCGCCCCGGCATCGTGGCGGCCGTCTCCGGGCTGCTGGCCGAGCGGGGCTGCAACATCCTGGAGAGCCAGCAGTTCAGCGACCGCGACTCCGGGACGTTCTTCATGCGCGTCCAGTTCGCGGGCCTGCCCGACACCGACCCCGACGAACTCCGGGGCTCGTTCGCGGCGCTCGGCTCGGAACTGGGCCTGGACTGGCGGCTGCACGACACCGCGGTGAAGCCCCGCGTGCTGATCATGGTGTCGAAGTTCGGGCACTGCCTGAACGACCTGCTGTACCGGGTGCGTTCGGGCCAGCTCGACATCGAGGTGGTCGCCGTGGTGTCCAACCACCCCGACATGCGCCCGCTCACCCAGTCCTACGGCATCGACTACCACCACCTGCCGGTCGCCAAGGGCGGCAAGGCCGCGCAGGAGGCCGAGGTGCTGACGCTGGTCGAGCACTACAACGCCGACCTGGTGGTCCTCGCCCGCTACATGCAGATCCTGTCGGACGACTTCTGCGCCAAGCTGCCCGGCCAGGTGATCAACATCCACCACTCGTTCCTGCCGAGCTTCAAGGGAGCCAAGCCCTACCACCAGGCGCACGCCCGGGGCGTGAAGCTGATCGGGGCCACCGCCCACTACGTCACCGCCGACCTGGACGAGGGCCCGATCATCGAGCAGGAGGTGGCCCGGGTGGACCACTCGCACAGCCCCGAGGACCTGATGGCGGTCGGCCGCGACATGGAGTGCCTGGCGCTGGCGCGCGCGGTGCGCTGGCAGGCCGAGCACCGGGTGGTGCTGAACACCGACCGCACGGTGGTGTTCCGCTAGACGGCGCGGCTAGACGGGTGCCCGCTGCTCGGCCGGGCCGGGCGAAGGACCGCTGTCGGGACGGTCGCCGTCGTGCTCGTCCAGCAGCGTGGCCTCGTTGAACGGCTCGTCGCCCGCCAGCACCCGCCCGGCCCGCGCCCGGTCGAACTGCCCGGTCCACGACCCGACCAGGACGGTGGCGACGGCGTTGCCCGCGAAGTTGGTCAGCGCGCGGGCCTCGGACATGAACCGGTCGATGCCGACGATGAAGCCGACCCCGTCCACCAGCTCGGGCCGGTGCGACTGGAGCCCGCCCGCGAGCGTGGCGAGGCCCGCGCCGCTGACCCCGGCCGCGCCCTTCGACGCGATGATCATGAACAGCAGCAGGCCGAGCTGCGAGCCGAACGGCAGCGGCTCGTCCTGCGCGGCGGCGATGAACAGCGTGGCCATCGTCAGGTAGATCGCGGTGCCGTCCAGGTTGAAGGAGTAGCCGGTCGGCACCGTGATGCCGACGACCGGCCGCGCCACCCCGAGGTGCTCCATCTTGGCGATCAGCCGGGGCAGCGCCGACTCCGACGACGAGGTGGACAGGATCAGCAGGAACTCGCGCGCCAGGTAGCGCAGCAACGACCACACGCCGATCCGCGCGCCGAGCCAGAGCACCGTGCCCAGCACGACGAACACGAAGATGGCGCAGGTCAGGTAGAAGCCCAGCATGATCACCGCCAGGCTGCGCAGCGCCGTCCAGCCGGTCGCGCCGACCACCGCCGCGATCGCGCCGAACGCCCCGACCGGCGCGGCCCACATGATCATCGCCAGGATGCGGAACACCCACCGCTGCGCGGCCTCCACCCCGCGCCGCACCGGTTCCCCGGCGGGCCCGAGCTGCTGGAGCGCGAACCCGGCCAGCAGCGCCACCAGCAACGTCTGGAGCACCTGCCCGGAGGTCAGCGCCGACACCAGCGTCGTGGGGATGATGCCGAGCAGGAAGTCGGTGGCTCCTTCGCCGCCCTTGGCGGCCTCCTGCGCCTTGGCCGCCGAGCCGGGGTCCAGGTGCAGGCCCTCGCCGGGGTGCAGCAGGTTGCCGACCGCGAGCCCGATGAACAGCGCGAAGGTGGACATCGTCAGGAAGTACACCAGCGCGATCAGCCCGACCCGGCCGACCTGCGCGGCCCGCGCCACCGAGCCGATGCCGAGCACGATGGTGCAGAAGATGATCGGCGAGATCATCATCTTGATCAGCGCGACGAAGCCGGTGCCCAGCGGCTCCAGCCGCTCGGCGAAGCCGGGCGCGAGCAGGCCGACGGCGATGCCGAGCGCCACCGCGGCCAGCACCGCGATGTAGAGGTAGTGGACGCGGTCCTTGCGGGGCCGCCGGGCCGGGGGAGCGCCGCCGGAGGGCGGGGGGACGGGCGCCACGATCGGCTCCTTTCGGTCTCCGGTCATTGCTTGTGACCTGGGCCACTTTTATTGACATTTTTCGCACGCGCCATGCGGAAAGGCGTGATCCGCCCCGAAGTGTGCGACCTGAATCACCGGTTTTATTGCGACCGAAAGGGTAGGTACAACACTGCCAGAACCGATCGCGAGAACATCCGGGGGGATCGCCATGGGCAACGCTCAGGACAGGGCGCAGAACAAGTTCGACGAGACGGGCGGCAAGGTCAAGGAGACCGCCGGCAAGGTCACCGGGAACTCCGAGATGGAGGGCGAGGGCAAGGGCGACCAGCTCAAGGCCCAGGCCAAGGACGCCATGGAGAACACCAAGGAGAAGGCCGGCGACGCCGTCGACAAGGTCAAGGGCATGTTCAAGAGCGGCAAGAACGACGCCGACCGGTAGTTCCGGCCGACCAGGCGGGCCGACGGGCGGGCGGAGCAGACGGCCCGTCCGGGCACGGCCGGCCAGCCCGCGAGTCCGATCCCGTGAAGTCCGGCGATGCGCTGACGCATCGCCGGTCTTTTTTGTCCGCGTAAAGCAAAATTGACCGGCTTCTTAAACGGGCGGGCGGTTCCGGCGCGGCCTGCCGAGCATCAATTGATCACCTAAACGACTCATCAGGGGGGACGTCGTGAGCCAGGAGAACGGACAGGCGACCAGGGAGGCGGGCGTCGGCACCCTGCCCAACCAGGGCCCGCGCTCGGGCGCGGACAAGGGCGTGCAGCACCAGGACGGCCGGTCCTCCGGGACGGGCCGGTCCGGCGACGGCACGAGCACCGCCCTGGAGAAGAAGGACACGCCCGACAGCGTGCTGGTGACCGACCACGGCAAGACGAAGATCTCCGACGATGTGGTCGCCAAGGTCGCCGGCATGGCGGCCCGGGAGATCGGCGGCGTGCACGCCATGGGCTCGGGCATGGCCCGCACGATGGGCTCGATGCGCGAGCGGCTGCCCGGAGGCGGCGGCCGCAACGTGGCCCAGGGCGTGTCGGTGCAGGTCGGCGAGCGCCAGACCGCGGTGGACGTGGACCTGGTCGTGGACTACGGGGTGTCCATCCCCGACCTCGCGGGCGCCGTCCGCGAGAACATCATCAACCAGGTCGAGCACATGACGGGCCTGGAGGTCGTCGAGGTGAACATCTCCGTGGACGACATCCACCTGCCCGGCGACGACAACAACAACGACGACAACGACTCCGGCAACGGTAAGAACGGCAAGAACACCGACGCCAAGCAGCAGGCCGAGTCGGAGAAGCCGCGGGTGCAGTAATGAGCCCCACACGTCCGACGAGCGGACAGACGGCCCCGAGCCCGACCGCGATGCCGCCCAGGCGACCGGTCGGGGAGGAGCGCCCGGACGGTCCGCAGGACACGCGCAAGGACCGGCCCGGGAACACGCCTCGCGACGTGTCCCAGGGCACGTCCCGGCAAGCGCCCGGAACGTCCAGGGCGACCGGCTCGACCGGTCCGGCCGGAGCGACCAGGGCGGCGGGCGAGCCGACCCGCGCCGAGGTCGCCGAGCAGATCGCCGCCGCCGTGCGCGGGCTGCCCGACGTCGCGGACCTGAACTCGGGGCCGCTGGGCGGCGTGGTCACCTACCGCGTCGGCGCGCCCGTCACCGGGGTGGCCGTCCGCGACCGCGAGGTCGAGGTCGGCGTCACCGCCCGGTACGGGAGGCCGCTGCCCGAGGTCGGGGAGGCGGTCCGGGCCGCGGTGCTGCCGCTGGCCGGGGACCGCCCGGTGAACGTCCAGATCATGGACATCGCCGGCGCGGACGATGGCCAGGACGACGGCCAGGCCGGTACCGGGACCACCGCCGAGGGCCATGCCTGAGACCGGCCGCCCGGACCGGACCCGGCCCCGCACCGACCGGGAGCGGGCCGAGTTCCGGGCCTGGGTGCGGGAGAACCATCCCGACCTCGGGGGCGATCCGGAGGCGTTCGCCGCCGGGTTGCGGCGGCGTCGTGCGGGACGGCCCGCCGGACGCCCGGACCGGCCGGGCCGCCGGGCGGACGTGCGGATCGTCCGGCGGCGGCGCTGGCCGGTCATGTTGATCAGCCGATGGCGGGAGCGGCGCCTGCGGGCGCGGCACCTGCGTTGAGGGGGAAAGTCATGAACGGTAGAACCTGGCCCGCGCTGGGCCTGGCCTTCGGGACCGCGCTGGGGTTCGCGGGCGCGTTCGGGGGCTTCGGCGCGTTCATCATCGTGCTGCTGCTGGGCGTCCTGGGCTTCCTGGGCGGCCGCGCGCTGGAGGGCGAGCTCGACCTGAGCGACATGTTCAGCTCGTTCGGCGGCAACGGCGGGCAGAAGCGGTCCTCGTCATGACCGGCGTCGTCGCGGGCCGGGAGCGCGGGGAGACCCGCATCGCCGACCGGGTGGTGGCCGCGATCGCCTCCCGGGCGGCGGAGGAGAACGCCGACACCCGCGAGGTGGACCGCACCGTGCTGGGCGTGCCGGTCGGCGGGACCCACCCGGCGCGCGTCGACGTGTCGGTGCACGGCGACATCGTCACCGCGCGCGTGGAGGTCGCGGTGGCCTACCCGCAGCCGGTCCGCGAGGTCACCCGGCGGGTGCGCGAGCGGGTGCGGGACGAGGTGGAGTCGATGACCGGCCTCACCGTGCACAACATCGACATCGACGTCGCGGCGCTCGACCGGCCCGTCCCCGAGCAGCGCGCGGAGCACACGCCCGTGGAGGTGCACTGATGACGACCCACGCCGGACGCCTGCCCCAGGCGCCCGCGGCCAAGGCCGCCCCCGCCCGGGGGAGCCGCTCGGCCACCCGCAAGGCGGTGCGCGCGTTCCGGCCCCGCCGGACGGTGCCCGCGTTCCTGGCGGCGCTGCTGCTCACCGCGGGCGGCGTGCTCGCCGCCATCGAGATCATCTCGAGCCTGGTGGACCGGCCCGCCCGGATCGTGCCCTACGACCGGGTCACGGACTGGGGGATCACCACCGCGTGGAACGACTGGCCCGCGCTGGCGGTCTCCGGCGGGCTCGCGCTCGTCGGCCTGCTGTTCCTGCTGGCCGGGCTGCTGCCGGGCAAGCCGCGCCTGGTGCCGCTGCGCAGCGACGACCCGAACCTCGTCATGGGCGTGACCAAGCACGGCCTGAAGGGCGCGGTCACCGACGCCGCCGAGGCGGTGGACGGGGTCTCGCACGTGGGGCGCGTCAAGATCGAGCAGCGCAAGGTGCGCCTCACGGTGCACAGCGACCTGCGCACCGGCGGCGACGACCTGCGGCGGCGGGCGGCCGAGGCGGTGCAGCAGCGGCTGGACGCGTTGGCCCCGGCGCCCCGGCGCACCGCCGTCGTGCACGTCGACCTCCGGAAGGACTGACCCATGGACCGCCGCGCCACCAAGATCAACCACACCGGCCTGCTGCTGTTCGGGCTCGCCCTGCTGGCGGCCGGCGCGTTCGGGCTCGCCCGCGGGCTGAACGCCTGGGGCCAGGCCCGCGCGGGCGAGCCGCTGCTGGCCGCCGAGACGCGCCGCTTCGCCGCCGAGCAGTCCTGGTTCTGGCCCGCGCTGGCGGCGGCCGCGATCGTGCTGGCGCTGCTGGGGGTGGCCTGGCTGCTGGCGCAGGGCCGCTCGGACAAGCTGCCCGGCATCTTCCTGGACGGCAACGACACCGAGGGCCACACCCGCGTGCAGGGCAAGGCCGTCACCGACGCCCTGGAAGCCGAGATCGAGGACTACCCGGGCGTCAAGAGCGCCAAGGCGCGCCTGTCGGGCAAGACCGACCAGCCCAAGCTGCGGCTGAACGTCGCCTACGACCACCGCGCCGACCTGGACTCGTTGCGCCGCAACATCTCCGGCCAGGCCGTCGCCCGGCTGAGCACGGCGCTGGGCCAGGAGACCCTGCCCGCCGTCGTCCGGCTGCGCCTGGTCCCGGGCCCCAAGCAGGAGCGCACGGTCGCCTGACCGGCGCGCGGGCCTTGCGCGGCGAACCGGACACATGCCACTTTTGGCGGCCATGACCTCTCTCATGGCCGCCAACGCGGCGGCGTTCGAGCAGACCGTGCGCTCCACGATCGTGCTGGCGGGGACGTTCGATCCGCAGGACTGGAAACGGCCGACCGACTGTCCGGGCTGGACCGTGCAGGACGTCCTCTCGCACATCATCGGCATCGAGCTGATGCTGCTCGGCGAGGACCCCGCCCCCGGCCACACCCTCGCCGACGACGGCTTCCCGCACGTGCGCAACGAGATGGGCCGCATGATGGAAGCCGCCGTGGACGCGCGCCGCTCCCACTCGGGCGACCAGGTGCTGGCCGAGCTGCGCGAGGTGCTGGACCGGCGGCTGGCCATGCTGCCCACCGTCGATCCCGACGAGCAGACGATCGCGCCCAACGGGCGGCCGACCACCCAGGCGGGCTTCCTGGGGTTCCGGGCGTTCGACGCCTGGATCCACGAGCAGGACGTGCGCCGCGCCGTGGGCCGTCCCGGCAACCTGGACGCGCCCGCGACCGTGTGCACGCGGCGCATCATGACGCCGGGCCTGCCGATCGTCGTCGCCAAGCGCGCGGGGGCCGCGCCGGGGCGGTCGGTGGTGTTCGAGGTGACCGGGCCGGTGGAGTTCACCGAACGGGTCCTGGTCGGCGGCGACGGCCGCGCCGCGCTGACCGACGACCTCGACGCCGAGCCGGACGTGCGGCTGCGCATGGACTGGGAGACCTTCGTCCGGCTGGTGGCGGGCCGCTGCGCGTCCACGGACGTCACCGTGAAGGCCGCCGGTGACGCTGAGCTGGCGGAACGGGTGCTGGCGAACATGGCCCTCACGCCCTGATCCGAGCCTGACCCGCATGACCGCACCTTGGGCGGATGTTGGCGCTTCCCATCCCCACAACCGCTGGTAGGGCGGCTAATGTCCGAAGTGACCGCTCTGACGTCGAAGGAACAAGGAGGAACTCGCTTGCTCGACCACCACGACATGGGCGGCTCCCCACGGGAGCCCTTCGACGCACCAGGGGGAACACAGGACAACACCGGAACGGGCCCCTTCCACTGAGTGGCCCGACCTCAAGGGCCGTGGCGCGCACCGCCACGGCCCTTGAGCGCTGTATGGCCCGCTTCACATCTCCACTGGGTTGTGTTTTCCAACCGAAGGGCGCAGACTCCGAGTCAGTTGGATAAAGCAACGGAGGTGGCCATGCGTGACGCGGTGATCGTGGAAGCGGTCCGGACGCCGGTGGGCAAGGGCAAGCCGAACGGCGCCCTGCACGGCGAGCACCCGGCCGACCTGCTGGCGCGCACCCTGCGCACGCTGGTCGAGCGGGCCGGGCTGGACCCCGCGCTGATCGACGACGTGATCGGCGGCGTCGTCACCCAGGCCGGGGAGCAGGCCCTGAACCTCACCCGTTCGGCGGTGCTGGCGGCCGGGTTCCCCGAGAGCGTCCCGGCCATGACGGTGGACCGGCAGTGCGGCTCGTCGCAGCAGGCCCTGCACATCGCGGCGCAGGGCGTGCGGAGCGGGGCCTACGACATCGCGGTGGCCTGCGGCGTCGAGTCGATGTCGCGGGTGCCGATGGGGTCGGCGGTCCTGCCGGGCAGCGACCCGTTCGGTCCCGGCCTCGCCGCCCGCTACCCCGAAGGGCTGGTCGGGCAGGGCATCAGCGCCGAGCTGATCGCCGCCCGCTGGAACCTGTCGCGCGGGGAGCTGGACGCCTACGCCTACGAGTCGCACCGGCGCGCCGCCGAGGCGTGGAAGAACGGCGAGTTCGACCGGGAGGTGGCCTGGACGGGCCAGCCCGACGAGACCGTGCGTCCCGGCACGTCCCCCGAGGTCCTGGCCGGTCTCAGGCCCGCCTACTACGACGCCGCGACCGCCGAGCGCTTCCCCGAGATCGACTGGCGCGTCACCGCCGGGAACGCCTCGCCGATCAACGACGGCGCGGCGGCGGTGCTGGTCATGGCCGCCGAGACGGCCGAGCGCCTGGGCCTGCGCCCGCGCGCCCGGTTCCACTCGTTCGCCGTGGTGGGCGACGACCCGCTGCTCATGCTGACCGCGATCGTCCCGGCCACCGCGAAGGTGCTGGACCGAGCGGGCCTCGCGCTCGGCGACATCGACCTGTTCGAGGTGAACGAGGCGTTCGCGTCAGTCGTGCTGGCCTGGCGGCGCGAGACCGGGGCAGACCCGGCGCGCGTCAACGTGCGCGGCGGCGCGATCGCGATCGGCCACCCGCTGGGGGCCAGCGGGGCCCGCCTGATGACGACCCTGCTGCACAACCTGGAGGACCGCGGGGCCCGCTACGGCCTCCAGACCATGTGCGAGGCGGGCGGCCTCGCGAACGCCACCGTCATCGAACGCCTCTAAGCTGCGGACATGCCCAAGGACGCCGAACCCCGCGCCTGCTCGATCGCCGACACCCTCGACATCGTCGGCGAGCGGTGGACCCTGCTGGCCGTCCGCGAGATCTTCCACGGGGTGCGGCGCTTCGACGGCATCGCCCGCAACACCGGGGCCTCCCGCGACATCCTCACCACCCGGCTGCGCAAGCTGGAGGAGGCCGGGATCGTCCGGCGCGAGCGCTACCAGGACCGCCCGGTCCGCCACGAGTACCACCTGACCCCGGCGGGCCGGGAGCTGGGCGACGTGCTGCTCACGCTGATGGCATGGGGCGACCGGCACCTGAACGCCGGCGACCCGCCGGTCCGGTGGCGGCACTCGTGCGGCGAGGTCCTGGAACCGGCGGTGGTGTGCGCGCACTGCGGCGGCCCGGCCCAGGAGGTGGCGGGCGAGCCCACCGGCCGCGGTGTGATCTGACCCGGCGCGCCGCCGGGTGATTCCGCGCTCCGAGGGGGAACGATCTCAGGTACCCAGTGAGCGAGGAGTTCTTCCCATGGTGGACGCACGCGCCGGGCAGCCCGCCCGGCCCGAGGACCTTGTCGACGTGCCGCGGCTGGTGACGGCCTACTACAGCCTGGGGGCCGAGCGCCCCGTGGCGTTCGGCACCTCGGGGCACCGGGGGTCGGCGCTGGACGGCGCGTTCAACGAGGACCACATCACGGCCACCAGCCAGGCGATCTGCGAGTACCGCGCCGCGCAGGGCGTCACCGGCCCGCTGTTCATGGGGGCCGACACCCACGCGCTGTCCGCGCCCGCGCAGGCGTCGGCGCTGGAGGTGTTCGCGGCCAACGGCGTGCGCGTGCTGATCGACTCCCGCGACGGCTACACCCCCACTCCGGCGGTGTCGCACGCGATCCTGACCTACAACCGGGGCCGCGAGACCGGCCTCGCCGACGGCGTCGTCGTCACGCCCTCGCACAACCCGCCGCGCGACGGGGGCTTCAAGTACAACCCGCCGAACGGCGGCCCGGCCGGGACCGACACCACCTCCTGGATCCAGGACCGCGCGAACGAGATCATCAAGAACGGCCTGAAGGACGTGCGACGCGTCCCGTACACGAAGGCGCTGGCCGCCGACACCACAGGGCGTCACGACTTCCTGGCCGGGTACGTGGACGATCTGCCCTCGGTGATCGATCTCGACGCGATCCGCTCGGCGGGCGTCCGGATCGGCGCGGATCCGCTGGGCGGGGCGAGCGTGGCGTACTGGACCGAGATCGCCGACCGCCACAAGCTGGACCTGACCGTGGTGAACCCCGACGTCGACCCGACCTGGCGGTTCATGACGCTGGACTGGGACGGCAAGATCCGGATGGACTGCTCCTCGCCGTACGCGATGGCGTCCCTGATCGCCAACCGGTCGGCCTACGACGTCTCGACGGGCAACGACGCCGACTCCGACCGGCACGGGATCGTGACGCCGGACGCGGGCCTGATGAACCCCAACCACTTCCTGTCGGCCGCGATCGCCTACCTGTACGAGCACCGCGCCGACTGGCCCGCGACGGCCGCCGTCGGCAAGACGCTGGTCAGCAGCGGCATGATCGACCGGGTGGCGGCGGGGCTGGACCGGCGGCTGCTGGAGGTCCCGGTGGGCTTCAAGTGGTTCGTGCCCGGCCTGCTGGACGGGTCGCTGGCGTTCGGCGGCGAGGAGAGCGCCGGGGCGTCGTTCCTGCGCCGCGACGGCTCGCCGTGGACCACCGACAAGGACGGGCTGATCCTGGCGCTGCTGGCGTCGGAGATCACGGCGGTGACGGGGGAGTCGCCGAGCGCCCGCTACGGGAAGCTGACCGACCGGTACGGCGACCCGGCCTACGCCCGCGTGGACGCCCCGGCGACGCCGGAGGAGAAGGCCGTGCTGAAGAAGTTGTCGCCGGAGCAGGTGACGGCCGACACGCTGGCGGGCGAGCCGATCACGGCGGTGCTGACCAACGCGCCCGGCAACGACGCGCCGATCGGCGGCATCAAGGTCACGACCGAGTCCGCGTGGTTCGCGGCGCGGCCGTCCGGCACCGAGGACGTCTACAAGATCTACGCCGAGTCCTTCCAGGGCGCCGACCACCTGGCCGAGGTGCAGGACGAGGCCCGCGCCCTGGTGGCCGACGCCCTGAAGGGTCAGCCGAGGTAGTCCTTCGGCAGCCTGATGGAGGGCCCGGGGCCGTTGACGAAGAAGGCGCCGGGCACGCCCGCCTGGAGCCCGTACCACTGGTCGACGACCACGCAGGCGTCGCCCCAGGTGGACCGGTCGGCCATCTGTGCGAGGTCAGGGCGGCGCGGGGCAGCCGGGGGCGGCCGATGGCGGCCGGAAAAGAAGATCACGAACAAGTGTTGATCATTAAGCGCTTGCTGACGTACCGTCCAGGAAGCGCCGGCCGTCGCTCCCCTCCCCGCAGCAGCGCGGGAGGCCGTATCGATCCCGCTTCCTCGGTACCCCCTTTTCAGCTCGACGGGCATCGCCATGCCCGCTCGCAGGACACGGAAGAGATCACGTGAAGAAGACCCTGGTACTCGTGGCCGCTCTCGCCACCGGCGCGACCGTCCTCACCCCCGGCACCGCCTCGGCCGCCACCGTCACCGCGCTCGCCTTCCCCTCGGGTGCGACGAAGGGCGCCGCCTGGGCCGTCAACGGCGGCAACGTGGCCGCGGGCTACGTCGGCACCGACACCGCGTTCTACGCCGTGCGCTGGAACGCGGCGGGGGCGCTGACCAAGCTCGCCGGACCGTCCGGGGCCACCAAGTACAGCGCCCGGGACATCAACAGCGGCGGCGTGGTCGTCGGCTCCTCGGAACCGTCGGGCGCCGCCCTGCGCTGGAGCGCCACCGGCGCGCTCACCGTCCTGAAGCCCGCAGGCGGGAAGGCGTTCGCCTGGGCGAGCGGGATCAACGACTCCGGCGTCGCCGTCGGCGCCAGCAACGACGCCAACGGCCAGCTCGCGACGGTCTGGGCGGCCAACGGCACCGCGACCTCCTTCGGCGAGGGCGCGGGCTACGCGATCAACAAGACCGGCGTGGTCGCGGGCGGTTCCGCCGTCGCCGGAATCGGCAGCCGGCCCACGCGGTGGTCGGCCACCGGGGCCAAGACGGTGCTGCCCGTGGCGGCCGGGCAGACCATCGGCAGCGCCGCCGGGATCAACGACTCCGGCGTGGTGGCGGGCACGACGCTCCCCTACACCAACGGGATTCCGGGAGTGACCCGGGCCCAGGCGTGGAACGCCGACGGCACGCTGCGCAACCTGCCCTGCCTGCCCGGGAGCACCGGGGGGACGGTCAAGGCCGCCGACCTGGCGCGGATCGCGCCCCCGTCGGTCAAGGACCTGCTGGCCCGGACCGTCAAGGACTCCGGCACGACCTTCCGCCTGGCCGCCGGCCAGTGCGCCTCGATCGCCTACGCGGTGCGGAACGACGGCGCGATCGTCGGCGGGATCAACGACGGCACGACCAGCAGGGCCGTGCGCTGGAACCCCGACGGCACCGTGACCAGCCTCGGGTTCCTGTCGGGCACCACGACGAGCCTGGCCCTGGGGACCAACGAGACCGGCACGACCGTGGGGACCAGCGGCACCAAGCCGGTCCGCTGGAACGGCTGACCTGAGGGGGCCGGAGCGCCGCTCCGGCCCCCACCGGCCGTCTCATCTGTGCCCCCACGGCCGGTGTCGCGCATCGCCTCGCCGGCGGGGACGTCGGCGTTCCGGCTATCGGATGACGATGCGCAGTGACTCGGCGATGTCTTTGACCTCGATCTCCGAGCATGTCGTCGCAATTCGGATCACCAGGCTGAACGCCTCGTCATCGCTGAGACTTGACCAGTGGCCGTTCGCGATGAGCATGATCTCCATCGCGGCCCAGGCCGTCCGCTTGTTTCCGTCGACGAACGGATGGTTGCAGATGAGCGAGTGGAGGAAGGCCGCCGCTTTGTCCTCCAGTGTTGTATACGCCTCTACGCCGAACGCGATCGTCTGCGGGCGTGCCACGGCGCTCTGCACCAGCCCGACATCACGCACCGCCGCCTGACCGCCGAGGTGTTCGGCGTTGAATCCGATGACCTGCTCGACGGTCGGATAAATCACGTTTCAGCCAAGCGTTCGAACAGCTTGGCACGTCGCGTGAAAACTTCGTCGGCGGCACTGGCGATCGCTGCTTCCTGCCGGTGACGCGTGATCATTTCTTGTGCGGCCCGCACGAGAAGGGAGTTCACCGACGAGTGCTCAGCCTCGGCGAGGGCGACCAACTCTGCGTCGATCTCCTCTGGGATGCGTACGCTCCGGGTGTTCATACCAAAATGGTATCACTGGCCGGTGCGTCGATGACGTTGACGGCGAGGCCGTCGTGGAACGTCGACGGCGCGCTGCGCAACATGCCGCGCCTGTCCGGCGGCGCCGGGGGACGGTCAAGGTCGTCGACGTGGCGCGGGTCTCGCCCGCCCTTGCCAGGGAAATGCCGGCCCGCACCGTCAAGGGCCCCGCCGCGACCTCCGCCGGGCCACCGGGAAGTGCATGGCGATCGCCCGCGCGGCGCGGAAAGAGGGTGCGGTCGTCGGCGGGTCGGCGACAGTTCGGGTGCCAGGGGCGTGCGTTGGAACCCCGACGGCACCGTGACCAGCCTCGGGTTCCTGTCCGGCACGACGACGAGCCTGGCGCTGGGGACCAACGAGACCGGCACGCCTGTGGGGGCTGGAGCGCCACTCCGGCCCCTTTCGGCTCTGTCCTGTCTCTCCTTCGACTTCTTCCGGCTCCGAGTGGGGATTAGGTGGAGGGGCGGGATTGGGGTTGGCGGGGCCTGTAGTAAAACCCGCGCGGGGCTGGGGTTGGTGGGCTCCTGGATCAACCCCGCGCGGGATAGGGCTTGTTGATCGGGTGCGGAAAACCCGCGCGGGGCCGGGGTTGTTGGTCGGGTGCGGGGCGCGGGGCTGAGCTTCG
>NZ_BCRO01000049.1 GCF_001552635.1 Actinomadura hibisca NBRC 15177
CCCCGGTAGCTGGGGTAGCTGGTCAGGTTCGGGCGCGGAGCTGAGGTCGTTGGTCGGGTGCGGGGCACGGGGCTGAGGTTCTTGGTCACGCGCGGGGCGCGGGCTGGGGTTGTTGGTCGGGTGCAGGGCACGGGGCTGGCGTCGTTGGGCACGCGCGCAGCGCGGGCTGAGGTAGTTGCGCGGAGCGCCAAACGCGGAGCGTGCCCTTGGCGCGGAGCGCGCCTTTGACGCGGAGCGCGCCTTTGACGCGGAGCGCGCCTTTGACGCGGAGCGCGCCTTTGACGCGGAGCGCGCCTTTGACGCGGAGCGCGCCTTTAGCGCGGAGCGCGGGGTTGGGATTGTTGGGCACGTCCAGGACGCGAAACCGGGGTCGCTGGTCACGCGTGGGGCGCGGGGTTGGGGTAGTTGTTTGGGCGCAGAGCGCGGGAGCGGCACGGCACAGACGTGCAGCGGAGAGTTAGGCAGGTTGGGCAGGATTTCCGCCCCCGCCTGACTCTTAACGCCAGACGGCCCCGCACCAGACACGGTGCGGGGCCGTCACAAAACCGTTCAGTCAGCCAGGTTTCCGGCCGTCACCGACACCTCTATCTCCTCCGCCCGGCCGACCCCCATCGCCTCCGCCATCTTCCGGAACGTCGCCGCCCCAGCACCCCGGTTGCGCCGCTCCAGCGTGCGCGCCAGCGCCTCGTAGGCCCAGCCGTTGCCCGGGTCCAGCTCCACCAGGCTGCGCAGCGACTGCTCCGCGCGGCCCAGCTGGGCGCTGTGGAAGTACGCGCGGGCCAGCAGTTCGAGGGTGGCGCGGTTGGACGGGTCGGCCTCGTTGATGGGGGCCAGGATGCGCGCGGCGGAGATGTAGTCCTTGGCGTCGAAGAACATCTGGGCGCGCTGGAACTCGTCGTAGGTGTTCATGGGGCGCCTCCCTCGGTCCGGTGTGGTTGAACGTTAAACCAGAGGGGGTCCGCCTTTGTTCCCCTACTCCCCCAGCTCCTGCTGGAGGCGCTCGCGTTCGTTCTCCAGCGTCTCGATCTGCGCGTCGCGGTCCGCGCGGGCCTGCAACGCCTGGCCCGCGTCCCCGAAGTCCTGCGGGTCGTCGTTCGGCTCGCCCAGCTCGCCGCGCAACATCCGCAACGCGTCGTCGATCTCACGGATGCGCCCCCGCTTGTCCTCGGGCGTCTGGTTCACATCTCCGGTCGGGTCGTTCATTCGTTCCTCCTGATCTCGCACTGTCCGCTGAATCCGTCGTTCCCCGGGTGGGGTTCGGGCGCGGCTCTCAGCGCCGCCTCCACCGCCTCGCCCAGCGACTCCACGTCATACGAGCCCTCATGCAGCACCCCGTTCACGAAGAACGTCGGCGTCCCTTCCACTCCCGCCCGTGCGCCGCCATCCCGCACCCCATCCACCCTCGCCAGATGCCCCGGCACGTCCCCCCACGGCCGCACCCCCATCTCCTCCGCGTACCGCGTCAGGTCCGCATCCGTCAGTGCGAGCTGGTTCGCGAACAGCACCTCGTGCATCTCCCAGAACTTGCCCGCGTCCGCCGCGTCCTCCGCCACCAGCGCCGCCGGGAACGCGTGCGGGTGTATCTCGCGCAGCGGGAAGTGCCGGAACACCACGCGCAGCCGGTCGCCGTACCGGCTCCGCAGTTCGTGCAGGATCTCCTCCGCCTGGCCGCAGTACGGGCACTCGTAGTCCCCGTACTCCACCAGCGTCACCGGCGCGTCCGCCGGGCCGCGCGTGTGGTCGGCGGCCGTGATCGGCGGCATCGGTTCGGGCGGCGAGTCGCTCCGTTCCGCGTCCGGCGGCGCGCACGCCCCGCCTTTGTTCCACGCCAGCCGGAAGATCAGCCAGCCCAGCAGCGCCGACACCGTCGAGCCCGTCAGGATGCCGATCTTGGCCTGGCTCTGCAGCGCCGGGTCGTCGCGGAACGCCAGGCCGGTGATGAACAGCGACACCGTGAACCCGATCCCCGACGTCGCCGCGCCGCCCAGCACCTGCCCCCACTGGAGGTTGCCCGGCAGCTCGCCCCACTTGAGCCGCAGCGGCAGCCACGTCCCGGCCGTGATGCCGACGAACTTGCCCACCACCAGGCCCAGCACCACGCCGTGCGTGACCGGCGACGACGCCGCCGCGCGCAACGTCGCGCCGTCCAGTTGCACGCCCGCGTTGGCCACCGCGAAGACCGGCACGATCACGTAGCTCGTCCACGGATGCAGCAGCAGTTGCAGCCGGTCGTTGACCGACACCGCCTGCTGCACGCTGCGCTGCACCTCCCGCGCCTGCTCGGGCGTCGGGTCCCGGGTGAGCGCCTGCACCGCCTCGCCCGCCTCCAGCAACTGGCGGTCCTTGGGCGCGTAGACCGCCACCGTGATGCCCAGCAGCAGTCCGGCCAGGGTCGGGTGGATGCCGCTCTCCACCGTCGCCACCCACAGGCCGAAGCCCAGCACGACGTACGCCGGGCCGCGCCACAACCTGATCCAGCGCATCGCCACGATCAGGGCGATCAGCAGCAGCGCGATCAGCAGCGCCGTCCAGTTCAGCTTCTCGGTGTAGAAGACGGCCACGACCAGGATCGCGCCGACGTCGTCGGCCACCGCCAGCGTCAGCAGGAACACCCGCAGCGGCGCCGGGCAGCGCGCCCCCAGCACCGCCAGCAGGCCCAGCACGAACGCGGTGTCGCTCGCCATCGGGATGCCCCAGCCGCTCGCGCCCGGACCGCCCGCGTTGATGACGTAGTAGATCAGCGCGGGCAGCGCCATGCCGCCCAGCGCCGCCACGAGCGGCACCGCCACCAGCCGCCGGTCGCGCAGCTGCCCCACCTTGATCTCGCGCCAGATCTCCAGCCCGACGACGAAGAAGAACAGCGCCATCAGGCCGTCGTTCACCCAGTGTTCGAGGTCCAGGTCGAACGAGCGCGCCCCGAACTCCACCGCCAGCGTCGTGTGCCAGAAGGTGTCGTAGGTGTCACCCCAGGGCGAGTTGGCCCACACCAGCCCGGCCAGCGTCGCGACCAGCAGCACGCTGGTGCTGCCGGTCTCGGTGGCCAAGAAGGCGCGCAGCCCCTCCGGCACCACGCGCGGGGCGTGGGAGCGCTCGGTCATCGCGGCGGGCCGTCAGAGGCGGATGACGGTCTTGCCCCGCGCGCCCCCGGCCTTGTTGCGGGCCAGCGCCGCGGGCGCGTCCCGCAGGGAGACCTCCTCGTCGATGCGGATCGTGAGCTCGCCCGCGTCGATCAGGTCCGCCAGGGTGCGCAGCAGGTCGCCGCTCGCCTCGTTCTGCATGTTGACGCCGCGGAGCTCCTGGGCCTCCAGCGCGTCGGTGTTGAGCGCGTGCGCCGTGGAGACGATGGTCCCGCCGGGCCGCATCAGCGGCACGATCTCGTCCAGCTGGGCCTTGCTCCCGACCAGGTCGAGCACCGCGTCCAGGCCGTCGGGGACCAGCGCTCGCACCCGCTCGCCGAGCCCGCCGCCGGTGTAGTCCACGGTCTCGGACGCGCCCAGCTTCCGCATCTCCTCGGTCGTGTCGGGCCGGGCGGTGGCGATGACGCGGGCGCCGTTCCGCGCGCCGAGCTGCACCGCCGACTGCCCCACGCCGCCGGTCGCGCCGAGGATCAGCAGCGTCCGCCCCTCGTCGGCGCCGGCGATCCGGACCGCGTTCCAGGCGGTCATCGACGCGGTCGGCACCGCGGCGGCCTGGGAGTAGATCATCCCCTCGGGCATGGCGGCCAGCGTGCCGTCGGCGGGCGCGACGGCGAACTCGGCGTAGCTGCCCAGGCCGCGCGACACGTCCTGGAAGCTCCCGTAGACCTGGTCGCCGGGCCGGAACGCGGTCACGTCCGCGCCGACCGCCTCGACCACGCCCGCGCCGTCGCTGCCCAGGATCAGCGGGAAGGAGTGCTCGACGGCGTCCTTGAGGAGGCCGTCGGCGACCTTCCAGTCGATCGGGTTGAGCCCGGCGGCGACCAGCTTCACCAGGACCTCGCCCGGCCCCGGATCGGGCCTGGGCAGGTCGGTGAGCACCGGCGTGGCTCCGAACTCGGCAACGGCAACGGCTCGCATCGTGAGTCCCCCGATTCACCAGCGACGACTTCCATCCAAAAGTCGATCTACCCGATCGCCTTTCGTGTCACACAAATGACCAGGTCATCGGGGCTTGTCGGGCTTAACCGGCGCTTTGGGCGGAAAGGACCACCCCGGAAGGGGGACGACGACATGACCGAACGCACGCCGCAGGACGAGGCCCAGGCGCTCCAGGACCAGATGGGCGACGACGAGCAGGAGTTCGCCATCGCCGAGACCGAGCGCTACGTCGAGGACCCGCCGGACGACATGGTGATCGGGGAGCCCGAGGAGGGCCCGCTGGAGATCTCCGAGTACGAGCGCGAGACGGCCCGCCGGGGCGATCCGGCGCCCGACGACCGGCCGCAGGACGACCGTCCCGCCGAGGCCGACGCGATGCACGAGCTGCCGCGCCGCGAGCGCCGGATGGACGACTACGACCTCTGACGGGCCGGCTTGGCGGGCCGGTCTGACGGGCCGGTCTGGCGGGCTGCTCTGACGGGCAAGCCCAGCGATCCCGGCCGACGCGACCGGGACCACCGCTCAGCGGTCCCGGCCCGGCCGGTCCGGCTTCTTCGGCTTGTCGGGCCTCAACGTGCCGTCACCGCGCTTGTCCTTCTTATCCCGCTTGTCGCGCTTCTTGCGCTCCTTCTTGTCCTTGGGCCGCTTGGGCGGGTCCTCGCCCGAGCCCCGGCTGAAGTAGTGCCCCGGCGGCCGCACGAACGGCGTCGCGGCCCGTCCCGCCAGCGCCGCCGCCATCGTGTCCTGCCAGATCGGGGCCGGGATCGTCGCGCCGAACACCGTGCCGTAGCACTGGCCGTCCATGCACAGCGAGGTCATCGGGTACCGGTAGCCGCCGCGCGGGTCGCCCACCCACACCGCCGACGCCAGATCGGGGGTGTACCCGGCGAACCAGGCCGCCGAGAAGTTGTCCACGGTGCCGGTCTTGCCGGCGGCGGGCCGGCCGATGCCCATCCCGCGCGCGGTGCCCTGGGTCAGCACGCCGCGCAACACGTGGTTGACGGCGTCGGCCACGCCCTTGCCGATCACCTGGCGGCAGTCCGCCGACGGGATCTTGAGGTTCTTCCCGGCCGCGTCGGTGATCTGGTTGATGGCGACCGGCTTGCAGTAGCGGCCGCGCGCGCCGAAGGCGGCGTAGGCGGCGGCGAGGCGCAGCGGCGACACCGGGTTGAAGCCGAGGGTGAACGACGGGTACTGCTGCATCGGCTTGCCGTTGGCCTGCTTCATGCCGAGCCGCTCGGCCATCCGCGCCGTCTCGCACAACCCGACCTGCTTCTCCAGCGCCAGGAAGTAGGTGTTGACCGAGTGGTGGGTGCCGGTGACTAGGCTGAACGTCCGGCCGCCCTCGCCGTCGGCGGAGTTGCGCAGCGACGCGCCGGGGTCGCCGACGCGCCGCCCCTTGCAGTCGCGGAACCCGACGGGCGTGTAGCGGTCGGCGGCCATCAGCCGCGACCCGAACGGCTGGTCCTGCTCCAGCGCCGCCGCCAGCGTGAACGCCTTGAAGGTGGACCCGGCCTGCATCCCGATGCTGGACCCGTGGCTGGCGTCGGCCGCGAAGTTGATCCAGGTCTTGCCGCGCTCCTTGTTGGGGCCGAGCGCGCGGTCGACCGCCATGCCCTTGATCTGCCCGGTGCCCGGCTGCACCAGTGCCTGCGCGGCGGCCTTGCCCGCCGAGTTCTTGCGCGGGACGTGCCGGTCCACCGCGCGCTGCGCGGCGCGCTGGGTCTTCCAGTCCAGCGTGGTGCGGATGGTGAGGCCGCCCTGCTTGAGCAACTTCTCGCGGGCCTTGGGGGTCTTGCCGAACACCGGGTTGGTGAGGATCTCCCGGTGCACGTAGTCGCAGAAGAACGGGGCCTTGCTGGAGACGCACCCGCTGCGCACCGACTGGAGTTTCAGGCCGAGCGGCTGGGCCTTGGCGCGGGCGGCGTCGGCCTGGGTGATCTGGCCCAGCTCCGCCATCCGCGCCAGCACGACGTCGCGGCGCTCACGGGCCTGGCCGGGATGCTGGGTGGGGTCGTAGGCGTAGGGGTAGCGGACCACGCCCGCCAGCAGCGCCGACTCGGTGAGGGTGAGCTTGGCGGCGGGCTTGGAGAAGTAGCGGCGGGCGGCGGCCTCGATGCCGTACGCGCCCGCGCCGTAGTAGGCGATGTTGAGGTAGCGGCGCAGGATCTCGTCCTTGGAGAACTGCCGCTCCATCGCCACCGCGTACTTCAGCTCGCGGAGCTTTCGGGCCGGGGTGAGGGCGCGGGCGGCCTGGCGTTCGGCGTCGTTGTCGGCCTGGGTGAGCAGCAGGTTCTTCACGTACTGCTGGGTGATGCCCGACCCGCCCTGGGTGACCTCGCCCGCGCCCAGGTTGCTGGCCAGCGCCCGCGCGGTGCCCTTGGCGTCCAGCGCGCCGTGCTCGTAGAAGCGGCTGTCCTCGATGGCGAGGACGGCCTTGCGCGCGATGGGCGCGATCTGGTCGAGGCGGACGTCCACGCGGTTCTCGTAGAAGAACGTCGCCAGCAGCGACCCGTCGGCCGCCAGGATGCGGGTGCGCAGCGGCACGCCGCTGGTCCGGAGGTCGGCGGGCTCCTCGTCGAACCAGGTCGCCGCGTCGCGCGTGGCGACCCCGGCCGACCCGGCGAACGGCAGCACCATCAGCGCCACCAGCACGCCCGACAGCGCGCCGAGCCCGGCCAGGCCGCGCACCGCCCGCAACCGTTCGGCGGTGGTCAGGGCCGCACCGCGTCCGCCCCGGCGACGGCTCGCCCGCCCGCCACCACCGGTCCCATCGCGTCCTCGAACCCCACCTAGCACGCGTTCAGCGTAAAGGGGGACACTCCGCCCGACCACCCCATCGGGGATCTTGACTGCTCTAGGACGTCTGCTGCTGCTCCCACGCGCGGACACGATCGCGGAATACCCGGGAAACCGCGCGCAACTCCGCCTCGGCGTCAACTCCCGCCGCCTGCGCCTCCCGTACCAGGGCGAACAGCCGCGAACCGAAGTCCTCTCCCGCCGGGTCGAGGTCGGCCGGGGCGTCCAGGCGGGCGGCGCGGCGCTGGAGCTGGGCGGCCAGCGACAACGACGGCTGGCCCATCGGGACGCCGTCGAACTCCGACGCGGCGGCACCGCTCTTGGCCGAGCGCTCGGCGGCCTTGATCTGCTCCCAGTTGGCGTTGACCTCGTCGGCCCCCGACACGGTGACGTCGGCGAACACGTGCGGGTGGCGGCGCACGAGCTTGTCGACGATCCCGGCGGCGACGTCGTCGATGGTGAAGGCGGTCTCGTCGGTGCGCTCGGCGGCGACGACCGCGTGGAAGGCGACCTGCATCAGGACGTCGCCCAGCTCCTCGCGCAGCGCGCCGTAGTCGCCCTCCTCGACGGTGTCGGCGACCTCGTAGGACTCCTCCAGCAGGTACTTCACCAGCGACTCGTGGGTCTGCTTGGCGTCCCAGGGGCACTCGCGGCGCAGCGTGTCCATGACGTGGACGAGGTCGAGCAGCCGCGCGCCGGGCAGGTCGTAGGAGCCGTGCAGGACCTCCACGTCCAGCGGGTCGGCGACCACGAGCTGCCCGATCTCGCGCATGAGGCGCTCGTCGCCGTCCGGGTCGGCGATCCACAACGTGGGGTGCCGCCGGGCGGACTCCACCAGGGCGCGCGGGTCGGGGTCGGTGACCTGCTCGGCGTGCACGCCCGCGTCCACCAGGCCCGGCAGCAGCGGGTGGTCGTTGCGGACGAGCACGCGCGCCGACGAGCGCAGCGCCTCCCACGCGGGCCAGGACAGCAGACCGGGGGCCACCCGGTGCGTGGTCGCGAGCAGGGTCAGGGACGGCGAGGCCATGGTCAGCGGATACCCGATTCGGTGTTGGACAGGTGGTACTTCACCGGCGCGATCTCGACCTGGTTCGGGTCGAACGAGCCGTACCGCGGATTGATCTTGATCTTCATGCGGGTGGCGGTCCGCACCAGCAGCGTGTTCCAGCGCTCGCGGACCTGCGCGGTCGCCTGCGCGTCGGGCTGCGCGTCGGCGGGGGCGTCGCCCGCGCCGAGCCTGCGCAGGATCAGCTCGCGCGTCGCCAGGTAGCGGGCGAAGTCCTGGGTGTAGCGCTTGGGCAGCCCGCTCGCCAGGGTGTGCGAGGGCGCGCCGCCCTGCTGGTTCAGCACGCTCATGACCTGGTCGGTCTGGCCGCCGGTGACGCTGACGCCCGCGTCCTTGGCGGCCTCGTCGGCGATGCGGAAGTTGACCAGCGCGGCCAGCGCGTTGCGCACGTCCGACTCGGACTGGTCGCCCTGCTCGGGGCCCGCGCCGTCGCGCATCTGGTTGGCGACCGGGTCGGCCCGGAACTCCTTCTCCCAGTCGGTCACCGCCGTGTTCAGGCTGGAGACGCTGATGCGGTCGTCGCCGATGAGGGCGGCCGCGCCGGGCTGGGCCGCGCCGCCGCAGGCGGTCAGGGCGGCCGCGGCCGCCGCCACGGTCGCGAGGATCTTCACGCGCACAACGTCTCCCCGTCGAAGCGTTCGGTGTCAGGAATGATCATTCGCGGGAATCCTAGGCGCGGGCCGGTTCGAGGAACAGGGCTTCGACCAGGTCTGTGGCCCACTTGAGCAGCTCTTGGTCGCGCAGCGGCCGTCCGCCGAGGGGCGCGGTCTTCGGCACCGGCACCAGCAGCGTGCTGGTGGCGGGCTTCAGGACGCTCTTGGGGTAGAGCCGCTGGAGCCGCACCTGCCGCGACTCGGGCAGGTCCACGGGCGCGAACTTGACGAAGTTGCCCTGCAACCCGACGTCGGTGAGCCCCGCCCGGCGCGCCCTGGTGCGGAACCGGGCCACCTCCAGCAGGTTCAGCACCGGGACCGGCAGCGGGCCGAAGCGGTCCTTCAGCTCCTCGTGCACGGCGGCGATCTCGTCCTCGGCGGTGATCGCGGCGATGCGGCGGTAGGCGTCCAGCCGCAACCGCTCGCCGGGCACGTACTCGTGCGGCAGGTGCGCCTCGACCGGCAGCTCGACCTTGGTGTCGGCCATGGTCTCGGCCGCGCCGCCGCCCCCCTCCTTGAGGTCGCGGACGGCCTCGCCGACCATGCGCACGTACAGGTCGAAGCCGACGCCCGCCACGTGCCCGGACTGCTCGGCGCCCAGGATGTTGCCCGCGCCGCGGATCTCCAGGTCCTTCATCGCCACGTACATGCCCGCGCCGACCTCGGTGTGCTGGGCCAGCGTCGTCAGCCGCTCGTGCGCGGTCTCGGTGAGCGGCACCTCGGGCGGGTACAGGAAGTAGGCGTAGGCGCGCTCGCGGCCTCGTCCGACGCGGCCGCGCAGCTGGTGGAGCTGCGACAGGCCGTACATGTCGGCGCGGTCCACGATCAGGGTGTTGGCGTTGGGCACGTCCAGGCCCGACTCCACGATCGTGGTGGCGACCAGGACGTCGTAGTTCTTCTCCCAGAAGTCCACCATGACCTTTTCGAGCTGCTGCTCGTTCATCTGGCCGTGCGCGACGGCGATGCGCGCCTCGGGGACCAGGCGGGCCAGCGTGGCGGCGGCCTTGTCGATCGAGCGGACGCGGTTGTGCACGAAGAACACCTGGCCCTCGCGCAGCAGCTCGCGGCGGATCGCGGCGGCGATCTGCTTCTCCTCGTAGGGGCCGACGAAGGTCAGCACCGGGTGCCGCTCCTCCGGCGGGGTGAGGATCGTGGACATCTCGCGGATGCCGGTCAGGCCCATCTCCAGGGTGCGCGGGATCGGCGTGGCCGACATCGCCAGCACGTCCACCTGGGTGCGCAGCCGCTTCAGCTCCTCCTTGTGCTCGACGCCGAAGCGCTGCTCCTCGTCGATGATGACCAGGCCGAGGTCCTTGAAGCGGGTCTTGGACGACAGGATGCGATGCGTGCCGACCACCACGTCCACGCTGCCCTCGGCGAGGCCCCGCATCGTCTCCTCGATCTCGGCCTCGCTCTGGAACCGGCTGATCGGCTTGACCGTCACCGGGAACGCGCTGAACCGCTCGGCGAAGGTGGACAGGTGCTGCTGCACCAGCAGCGTCGTCGGCACCAGCACCGCGACCTGGCGGCCGTCCTGCACCGCCTTGAACGCCGCGCGCACCGCGATCTCGGTCTTGCCGTAGCCGACGTCGCCGCAGATCAGCCGGTCCATCGGGACCGGCTTCTCCATGTCGCCCTTGACCTCGTCGATGGCGGCGAGCTGGTCGGGGGTCTCCACGTAGGGGAAGGCGTCCTCCAGCTCGCGCTGCCAGGGCGTGTCGGGCGCGAACGCGTGCCCGGGGCTCGCCATGCGCGCCGAGTAGAGCCGGATCAGCTCCCCGGCGATCTGCTTGACGGCCTTGCGCGCCTTGCTCTTGGCCTTCTGCCAGTCGGCGCCGCCCAGCCGGTGCAGCGAGGGGGCCTCGCCGCCGACGTAGCGGGTCAGCTCCTCCAGCTGGTCGGTGGGGACGAACAGCTTGTCGCCCTTGGCGTACTCCAGGATCAGGTACTCGCGCGTCGCGCCCTGCACGTTGCGGCTGACCAGCTCCACGTACCGGCCGACGCCGTGCTGCTCGTGCACCACGTAGTCGCCCGCGTGCAGCCGGAGCGGGTCGACGCCGCCGCGCCGCCGCGAGGGCATGCGGCGCATGTCCTTGGTGGAGGTCTTCTGGCCCGACAGGTCGGTCTCGGTGAGGACGGCGAGCTTGACGGCCTCCCAGGTGAAGCCGTTCTCCAGCAGGCCGGTGGCCACGTTGACCAGCGACGGCGCGGGCAGGCCGGGCAGGTCGGTGAGCCGGGCCCCCAGGCCCTCCTCGCCGACCAGCTGCACCAGGCGCTCGGCGGGGCCGGGCCCGGCGGTGACCAGCACCACGTGCCAGCCGCCGTCGATCCAGCGCTTGAGGTCGCCGACGACGCGGGCGGTGTCGCCCCGGTACGCCTCGGCGGGGCGCACGTCCAGGTCGAGGGAGTTGCGGCCCTCGCCGAGCGGGGACGCGCCCGCGTCCTCGGGTCCGGCGTTCAGCGCGGTGACCGTCCAGCGGGGCAGGCCGATCTCGGCGTTGTGCTCGCGCACCTCCTCCAGGGAGCGGAACGCGGCCGCGCCGAGGTCGATCGGGGCCTCTCCCCCGGCGGCGGCGTTGACCCAGCTCGCCTCCAGGAACTCCTGGCTGGTGCGCACCAGCTCGACGGCGCGGGTGCGGATGCGCTCGGGCTCGCACACCAGCAGCGCCGAGCCGTCGGGCAGCAGGTCGGTGAGCAGCTCCATGCGCTCGGCGAGCACGGGCGAGAACGCCTCCATGCCCTCCACGGTGTCGCCGTCGGCGATGCGGCCGAGGATCTCCTCCAGGGCCGGGTGCTGCTCGGCCAGCAGCCGGGCGCGCTCGCGGACCTCGTCGGTCAGCGGCAGCTCGCGGCAGGGCGGGGCCCACAGGCCGTCGGGCGCGACCTCCAGCGAGCGCTGGTCGGCGGCCTTGAAGTAGCGGATCTCCTCGACGGTGTCGCCCCAGAACTCCACCCGCAGCGGGTGCTCCTCGGTGGGCGGGAAGACGTCGAGGATGCCGCCGCGCACGGCGATCTCGCCGCGCTTCTCCACCAGGTCGACGCGGTGGTAACCGGCGTCCACCAGGCGGCGGACGGCGTCGTCGAGGTCCGCCTCGTCGCCGCCGCGCAGCCGGACCGGCTCCAGGTCGGCCAGCCCGGACACGATCGGCTGGAGCACGGCGCGGACCGGCGTGACGACCACGTTCAGGCGGCCTCCGGCCCCGTCCCCGGCGTCCGGGTGCACCAGGCGGCGCAGCACCGCCAGGCGCTGGCCCACGGTGTCCGAGCGCGGCGACAACTTCTCGTGCGGCAACGTCTCCCACGCCGGGAAGTGCGCGACGCGGTCGGGGTCGAGCAGGCTGCTCAGCGCGGCGGTCAGGTCCTCGGCCTCGCGGCCGGTCGCGGTGACCGCCAGCACGACGCCCGCGCCCTCGCCGCCCCCGCCCCCGGCGGCGACCGCGCGCGCCAGGGCCGCGCTCAGGATCGGCCACATCGACGGCGGCGCGACCACGTCGGTGTCCACGCGCGCCTGCGCGACGGCACCGGCCAGCCTCTCGTCGGTGCACGCCAGATCAACAAGTCCAGAAAGCGTCATCTTCGCCCGCTACTCATCCGCCCCGGGAGGGACCGGCGAACCGCCTGGCACCTCCGCGCCGCCGCCCTCGCCCGATGCGGGGCAGCCCGAAAACCCGGGAATCGCTCCGACCCCGGCATCACCGTCCAGCCTACGCGCCCGACCACCCTCCGCGCGGGCGAGGTGGACCACACGGGACGCCCGCACCGTCGCAACACACGTGTAGCATGTGAGACATCGATGTCTCAAACAGGACGGGGATGGCGCAGATGCGGAACGAGGAGGAGATCCTCGGCGCGGCGACCCGGCAGCTCAACGAGAAGCCGACCGCCTCCATGGCCGAGATCGCCGAGGCCATCGGCATCAGCCGCGCCACCCTGCACCGGCACTACGCCTCCCGCGAGGCGCTGCTGCGGGTGCTGGGCGAGCGCGCCACCGCGCGCTGGGAGCAGTCGCAGGACGCCGCCGGGATCGACGCCGCCGCCGCGTCCGGCGACCCGGCCCGGCTGACGGCGGCATTGCGCGCGCTGCTGGCCGCCTACGTCACCGACGCCGACGAGTACGGCTTCGCCCTGACCGAGCATTTCCTCACCGACCTGCCTGACCTGGTCTCCTGGGGGGAACGCCTGGAAGAGCGCGAGATCGCCTTCTACGCCGCCTGCCAGGCGGCCGGGGTGCTGCGCGACGACCTGCCCGCGCGCTGGGTGAGCAACGCCGTCTACGGCTTCATGATCGCGGTGCGGGAGAGCCTGCGCCGCGGCGACGTGGCGCGGCGCGACATCGAGAACCTGCTGATCACCACCTTCCTGTCGGGCGCCGGGGCGCGCCCCGGCGGGACGTCCGCACCCGGGGGAACCTCATGACGACCGCCAAGACGCCGGCGGCGGCCGCGGCCGCGACGCCGCCGCCGGACCCGCGCCGCTGGGCGGGGCTGGCGGTCCTGTCGGCGAGCCTGCTGCTCGTCGTCATGGACATGACCATCCTGAACGTGGCGCTGCCCGAACTGTCGGCCGACCTCAAGCCCGACTCGGTCCAGCTGCTGTGGATGGTGGACATCTACTCGCTGGTGGTGTCGGGCCTGCTGGTCACGATGGCCGCGCTCGGCGACCGGTGGGGCCGCAAGCGCCTGCTGCTGACCGGCTTCGCGATCTTCGGCGTCGCCTCGCTGGGCGCGCTGGCGGCCGACAGCCCCGGCGCGGTCATCGCGGTGCGCGCGCTGCTGGGCGTCGGCGGCGCGATGATCATGCCGTCCACGCTGTCGATGATCCGGCACCTGTTCACCGACCCGCGCGAGCGCGCCACCGCGCTCGGCGTCTGGGCGACGATGGCGGCGGTCGGCGGCGCGCTCGGCCCGATCCTGGGCGGGGCGCTGCTGGAGCGCTTCAGCTGGCACTCGGCGTTCCTGGTGAACGTGCCGGTGATGGTGGTGGCGATCGTGGCCGGGCTGCTCCTGCTGCCCGAGTCGCGCACCCCCACGCCCGGCCCCTGGGACCTGGTCGGCACCGCGCAGTCGATCGTCGGCATGGTCGCGCTGGTCTACTCGATCAAGCACTTCGGCAAGGAGGGCTTCGGCGACCCGCAGGCGTGGATCTCCGGGGTGATCGCGGTGGTGGCGCTGTGGTTGTTCGTCCGGCGCTGCCTGAACCGGCCCGACCCGCTGCTGGAGGTGGGGCTGTTCCGCAACCGCGCCTTCACCGCCGGGACCGTCACCGCCCTCGCCGTCAGCATCGCGATGGCCGCCACCATGCTGCTGCTCGCCCAGTGGATGCAGCTCGTGCAGGGCTACTCGCCGCTGGAGACGGGCGTGCGGATGTTGCCCGAGGCCGTCGGCGCGATGATCGCCTCACCGCTGGCCCCGGCCCTGGCGGGCCGGATCGGCGCCCGCACCGTGCTGTCGGGCGGCCTGGCGATCTCCGGCATCGGCCTGCTGGTGATCTTCTGCTGGCCGGCGCCGCTGGGCTACCCCGCCGTGGCGGTCGCGCTGGCGCTGGTCGGCGTGGGCCTGGGCTCGCTGGCGATCGCCTCGGCCGTCATCATGGCGGGCGCGCCCCCGGCCAAGTCCGGCAGCGCCGCCGCCATCGAGGAGACCAGCTACGAGATCGGCGGCGCGCTCGGCGTCGCGGTGCTCGGCAGCATCGCCGCCGTGTTCTACCGCACCCACCTGAGCCTGGACGACCTGGCCGCCGACGGCGTCACCGGCACCACCGCGCACCAGGCGCAGGAGTCGATCGGCGGCGCGATGGAGATCGCCCGGCACCTGGGCGCCGACGGCGCGCGCCTCGCCGAGCAGGCCCGGGACGCCTTCACCGGCTCGCTGGAGTGGACGAGCGTCGCGGGCGGCGTGCTGATGCTGGCCACGGCGCTGGTGGTGTGGTGGCTGACCCCCCGCGACCTGGACCTGGCCGAGGTCGAGCACTGAGCCGAGGGCCGTGACGGCCGCGCGGCGGCGTCGGGTGACCGCGCCGTGCGGTCAGGCGGCCGCGCGGCGGGGTCAGCTGCGCGGCGCGCTGATGAGCTGGCGCAGCGCGGTGCTGGAGGTGTGCACCGTGTAGGGGAAGTAGACGACCCGGACGCCGACCCCGCCGAGGTCGCGCTCCAGCCGGTCGCCCTTCTCGGTGCCCTTCCAGTCGTCGCCCTTGAACAGCACGTCGAAGCCCAGCCGCTCCCACATCACCAGCTTGTCGCTGGACACGTCGGTGACGACCTCGTCCACGCAGCTCATCCCGCCGACGATGGCCATGCGCTCGGCGTGCGGGACGATCGGGCCCCGCCCCTTGGCCACCTTCAGCACCTCGTCGGTGACCACGCCGGCGATCAGGTGGTCGCAACCCTGGCGGGCCCGCCGCAGGATGTTCAGGTGCCCGATGTGGAACATGTCGTAGGCGCCCGGCACGTAGCCGACCACGCCGGTGCGGGCCGGGTCGCGGCGCGCCCTCATCGGCGCGGCCCGAGGTCGGGGACGGGCCGGGCCTGCGGCCCCGGGGCCTGCCCGGGGGCCTGGCCGTGGGTCTGCCCGGCGGCCTGCCCGTGGGCCGGGGCCGCGGGGGCGTCCAGCGCGGCGACCTCGCGGAACCACTTGACCGCGGCGGCCAGCAGGAACAGCAGGTTCCCCGCGAAGATCAGCGTGTAGACCGGCAGGAACACCGCCGGGAAGCCCAGCAGCAGGAACGCCACGCACAGGACCCCGTAGTCGGTGGGGATCACCAGCAGCGAGCGCAGCGTGGACGGGGCCCCGGCCGCCGGGGCGGGCGCGCCGGTCGCCGCGCGGTGCGCGCGGGCCAGCAGGTCCTTGAGGATCATCCCGAAGAACATCACCGCGGCGACCACCGTGAAGCCCAGCGGCACCAGCAGCCAGGCCGCCCGGTCCAGGTCGAAGAACCGGTACCAGGAGACCAGCACCGCGCCGTGCAGCGCGGAGATCTTGAGGCTGTCGACCATGTGGTCCAGGAACTCGCCGGCCTTGGAGCCGCCGCCGCGCAGCCGGGCGAGCTGCCCGTCGGCCGCGTCGAAGGCGTAGCCGACCACCAGCGCCAGGCACACCGCGACGCCGAGCCAGGCGGCGGGCTGCACCAGCGCGATCAGCGCGACGCCGGTGAAGGTGAAGGCGGCGCTGATGCCGGTGACCTGGTTGGGCGTCAGGCCGACGACGTACGACGCCGCCGCCAGCAGCCGACCCAGCTTGCGGTTGACGAAGCGCGAGTAGGCGGGCGCGCCCTTGGTGGTCTTCTGCGCCGACGCCAGGCGGGCCAAAGCGGCGCCGAACGTGCGGTCCGGGACGTTCACGCCACCGACTCCTCGGGCTCGAATCCGGCCAGCGCGGCGCGCAGCACGGGACCGGCGGTCTCGGCGACCCCGGTGAAGGCGACGACGCGCACGCCGGTGCCGGTCAGGGCCTGCTCGGCGGCGGCGCCGGAGGGGGCGTCGGGGCAGCCGGTGAAGACCACCGAGAACCCCAGCTCGGCGTGCGCGGCGCGCAGGTCCAGCTCCTCGACGGCGACGACCTCGGCGACGCCCCGCACGGCGGCGACGATCTCCATGCGCTCGATCAGCGGCACGATCGGCCGGGCGCCGGTCAGCCGCTCGGCGGCCCCGTCGCCCAGCACGCCGACCACCAGGCGGTCGCAGGCCATCTCGGCCCGGTCCAGCACGTCCAGATGCCCGATATGGAAGAGGTCGAAGACCCCGGGCGCATAGCCGACCAACCCGTCCATGCGTCCCCCTCGCGCGCTTGTGTCACCGGTGGTTCAGTCGCGGATCAAAGGTACGTTAGCAGTTCTTTGCTTACGCATTGCCACAGTTGGGGATGCTCGCGGCGACTTCCGCGCGGTCCCATTGATCACTCAGGGCGACACGGCCACCACCAACAATGAGCAAATAGCGGACAGTCCGCAGCGGTCCGGTTACGCTGCGAGTTTGTGACCGAACTGCGCACCTCGCCGGTCAGCCACGGCGAACTGTTCTCCGAACGCGCCCGCCAGTACGCCCAGGACCGGCCGCTACCGGAGCGGATCAGCATCCTGGAGGCCGGGTGCGGCTGGGGCTCCGGTCTCGACCTCGGCGACCTCGCGCACCAGGTCATCGGGGTCGACGTCGAGTCCCCCGCGCTGCGCGCCCACACCCGGCGGCGCGCCGACCTGGCCACCTGGCACCTGGGCGACCTGCGCACCGTGCCGATGCCGCCGCGCGCCTACGACGTGGTGTACGCGCCGTACGTGATCGAGCGGGTGCCGCACGCCGAGCTGGTGCTGGACCGCATGGTGGCCGCGCTCAAGCCCGGCGGCCTGCTCATGATCACCCTGCGTGACCGCAACACGGCCTTCGGGTTCCTGGACCGCACGCTGCCGCCGTGGTTGCGCGAGACGTTGTGGGACGAGCCGGGCGGCCCGCGGCGGCCCGGCCCCCCGGCGGGCGGCCCGCCGCCGAAGCCGGCGCCCGCGCCGCTGCCGCCGCCCGCCGCCGTCTACGACCCGGTCGCCTCCCGGCAGGGCATGCGCTGGTACTGCGTGATGCGCGGCCTGGTGATCGCCGAGGAGTACGCCTCGCGCCGCTGCCTGGAGGCACAGGGGGCCGGTTCCGGCCTGGCGGGCCGGGTGTGCGAGGCGGTCGCGGCGCTCAGCCGGGGCCGGCTCACCGCCGAGCACAGCGAGGTCTCGCTGGTGATCCGCAAGCCGGAGAACCGCTTCGCCCGGGTCATCTGAGGCGGCCCGCCGTGCCGGTGACCACATCCGTCCACGCCGGAGTGCCCCGGGCGAGGTGCGGCCACCCCGGGGACCTCGGTATTTTTCTGCGGAAAACCCTACTGACCTGGATCAGCCCGGCCATCCGAACCGGGCGGGATCGGAGACCGCGGTGACCGCCGAAGCCGGCCTTCCCGACACGCTGCGCGACCTGCCCACCTGGACCCCCGACGGGGTCGAGCTGGCCGACCTGGAACTGCTGCTGGCCGGGGTCTACCGGCCGCTGGCCGGGTTCCTCGGCTCGTTCGACACCGCCATGGTCATCGCGGGCGGCCGGCTGGCGGACGGCACCCCCTGGCCGGTGCCGGTCACCCTCGCGGTCCCCAAGGAGCTGACCGCGCACGAGCGGCTGGTCCTCCAGGACCCCGAGGGCGTGCCGCTGGCCGTGCTCGCCGTCGGCGAGGCGTGGCAGGACCCCACCACCCAGGGCTGGCGGCTGGCGGGGACGCTGGAGCCGCTGCGCGCCCCGGCGCACGGACCGTTCCACCGGCTGCGCCGCCGTCCCGACGAGATCGAGCCCGCCGAGGGCCCGACGCTCGCGGTCGCCACCCGCGAGCCGCTGCACCGCAAGCAGCTCGGCCAGCTCCGCCAGGTCGCCGAGCGGCTCGGCGCGCGCGTGCTGGTGCTGCCGCTGCTGGGCGGCGGGCACGACGAGTCGCTGGTGCGCGCGCTGCTGGCGGTGCGCAAGGAGCTGCCGGAGGGCGCGCGGATCGTCCCCGTGCCGCTGCCGCCGCGCGACCTGGACGGCCCGCGCGACGTGCTGTTGCGTTCGCACGTGGCCGCCGCCTACGGCGCGACCCACCTGCTGGCCGAGGCCGAGGCGGAGGGGACGGCCGTCCCGGTGGTGGTGCCCGAGCCGTGGGCCTACGACGCCGACATCGAGGTGTGGCGGCCCGTCGCGCGCATCGACCCCGACCACGTGCAGGCCGAGCTGACGCCCGAGCGCCTGGGCGAGCTGCTGGACCGGGGCGAGCCGGTGCCCGACTGGTTCACCCCGCCCGCCGTGGCCGCCGAGCTGGCCGTGGCCCGCCCGCCCAAGTCCTCGCGCGGCCTCACCGTCTTCTTCACCGGCCTGTCGGGCTCGGGCAAGTCCACCGTGGCGCGCGGCCTCGCCGACGCGCTGGTGGAGCGCGGCGGCCGCGACGTCACGCTGCTGGACGGCGACGTGGTGCGGCGGCTGCTGTCGGCCGGGCTGACCTTCTCCCGCTCCGACCGCGACCTGAACATCCGGCGCATCGGCTACGTCGCCGCCGAGGTGACCCGGCACGGCGGCGCGGCGATCTGCGCGCCGATCGCGCCGTACGCGGCGACCCGCGCCGAGGTGCGGCGGATGGTGGAGGCGGCGGGCGACTTCGTGCTGGTCCACGTCGCGACGCCGCTGGAGGAGTGCGAGCGGCGCGACCGCAAGGGCCTGTACGCCAAGGCGCGCGCGGGGCTGATCCCGGAGTTCACCGGCGTCTCCGACCCCTACGAGGAGCCCGAGGACGCCGACCTGGTCCTGGACACCTCGCAGGTCTCCCCCGAGGAGGCGGTGGCGAAGGTGCTGGACCTGCTGGTGTCCGGCGGCTGGGTGCGCGCCGAGTAACTCCGGGGCGACCGTCCCCCTCCGGCCCCAGGGGTACCGCGGATAAGGGATGGCCCTTACCCTGGTACTCGGTTTTTCCTATATAGCCGGTAGGTCATAGCGATGGACTTCGATTGGACGATGGCGCTGGGCTCGTTCCTGGTCGCCGTCGTCGTGGGCCTGACGGGCATGGGCGGCGGCGCGCTCATGACGCCCATGCTGGTCACCTTCTTCGGCGTCAGCCCGCTCGCGGCGGTCTCCAGCGACCTGGTCGCGGCGGCGGTGATGAAGCCGGTGGGCAGCGCGGTCCACTACCGCCAGGGCACCATCAACATGCGGCTGGTGGCCTGGTTGTGCGTCGGCTCGGTGCCCGCCGCGTTCAGCGGGGTGCTGGTCGCCCGCGCGCTGGGCGACGGCGAGGGCGTGCAGCGCGTCATCGAGATCGCCATGGGCACGGCCCTGCTCGTCGCGGCCGCCGGGCTGGTGGTGCGGGGACTGCTCGCCCGCCGCGCAGGCGGGGACGCGCCCGACGGCGCCGAGGCCCCGGAGATCACCGTCCGGCCGCTGCCGACGGTGCTGGTCGGCGCGGTCGGCGGCCTGGTGGTGGGCATCACCTCGGTCGGCTCCGGCTCGCTGATCATCGTGGCGCTGCTGGCCCTCTACCCGGCGCTGAAGGCCAACCAGCTGGTGGGGACCGACCTGCTCCAGGCCGTGCCGCTGGTGTTCGCCGCCGCGCTCGGCCACCTGCTGTTCGGCGACTTCCGGATGGAGGTCACCGCCGCGCTGCTGGTGGGCTCGGTCCCGGGCGTCTACCTGGGCTCGCGGATCTCCTCGCGCGCGCCGGGCGGGCTGATCCGCCGCGCGCTGGCGTTCGTTCTGGTGGCGTCGGCGCTGAAGATGTTCGGCGTGCCGCTGACCGCGCTGGCGTGGATCCTGGTCGCGATGCTGGCGGCCGCGACGGCGGTGTGGCTGGTGCAGCGCAACCGGGCCCCGCGCCCGTCCGCGACCGTCCTGGCGGACGACACAGGCGGCGCGGACGAGCGGGTCGATCAGCGCGTCTGAGGGACCAGCGGTTCCGCGGCGGCGACCGGGGCCTGCCGGGGCGGGTCGCCCTTGCGGAGCATCCGCCACAACATCGCCGCCGACACCAGGCCGCCCGCGCCCAGGCAGTACGGCGCGTACGCGGCGTGGCCCGGGTCGGCCAGCAGCAGGCCCGCCAGGACGGCCAGCCCGGTGAGGCTCTCCACGCCCCGGATCGCGAAGACCGTCCGGGACCGCTTGCGGGCCGTCGCCAGGCTGGCCAGCGGCAACGTGCACGCGAAGCACACCGCGTAGATCCCCCACCCGGCGAGCGCGACCTCGTCCACCGCGAACGACCCGCCGGTGACCAGCGGGCCCAGCCAGTCGACCAGCAGGACGCCGCCCAGGCTGAGCACCAGCGCGATCCCCGACATCAGCCCGCACGCGCGGACCGCCTGCCGGGCCCGCATCGGCCGCCCCTCCCGCTCGGCCTTGGCGAAGTCGCCGAGCAGGAACCAGCCCGCCCCGTTCACGAACGTCAGCGCCGGGGCCAGCAGCAGCCGGGCCGCCTCCACCCCCGCCAGCGCGGCGGTGGACGCGAACGCGGCGATCATCACCCGGGCCAGCAGCAGCGCGGTCGGCCGGATGCCGGCCTGGATCGACCGCCACCACGCGAACGCGGCGACCTCCCGCAGCGCGGTGCCGCGCAGCGGCGCGAGGGCGTACTCCTCGGCGGGCAGCCGGAACCGGGCCAGCACGATCGAGGCGGCGCAGCCCGCGCACATCGCGGCCAGCAGCAGCTCCACCGACGCGGAGCGGCCCGCCACCAGCAGCCCGCCCAGCGCCGCCAGCGTCACCACCAGGTAGCAGGCGTCGTTGAGGGTCAGCCGCCAGAACTCCATGCGGGCGGTGAAGACGCGGCGGCCGGTCTCGTTGGTCAGCCACAGCGCCACCAGCAGCGCGAACAGCGCGGTGCCCGCGGCTCCGGCCAGGCCCATCGCCACCGACACCACCGCGCCGACCAGCGCGCCGAGCGAGACGCTGCCGAGCACCGACCAGACCAGCGCGCCGCGCACCCGCGGCTCGAACCGGTCGAAGACGGTCAGGGTGTCGCCCACCCACGAGGTCTGCACCGCGGTGATCATGACCAGGACGGCGACGAACAGCGCGTACGCGCCGTACCCGGCCGCGCCCAGCGACCGCGCGGCCAGCGCCTGCACCAGCAGGCTGCCGCCCGCGGTGACGAACTGGACGGTGACCGCGCCGCCGGCCGACGACAGCAGCTTGCCCGCCTTGCGCGCGAGGGGGCCGCGGGCGGGGCTCACGTGTCCAGGTCGTAGCGCATCAGGGACGAGTCCCCTTTTCCCTTGCCCGCGCTCTTGCCGGAGTTCTCGGCCGCCTCTCCGGCGATCTTCGAGGTGACGTCCTCGGCGGTGCGGGTCGGGTCGTCGGCGGGCTTGGCCGGGGCCGACTTGGCGGGGGTGTCCTTCTTGACGTGCCCGCCGTTGCTGCGCGACCTCTTGCCGTTGGCGGCCCCGTTGGTGGCGCCGTTGCCGGTACCGTTGCTGGCCCCGTTGCGGCGCGGCGTCCCGGGGTCGGCCTCCGGGTACTTGGACGAGTAGAGGCCGCCCGCCCGCTCCATCACGCGCTCCATCCCCGGGTCGAGCGGCGCGGGCCGCGCGGACCGGTCCTGGCGCGCCGGCGGGGCGATGGCCTGCGGCTCGAAGGCCGTGCCGTCCAGGATCGGCGCGGGCGCGGCCGGGGTGGCGGGCACCGGGGCCGCGGCCGGCGCCGGGCGGCCGCCGGACGGCCTGGACGCCGCCCGCAGGAACGACACCACGCAGGCCAGGATCAGGCCGAGGGCCAGGCCGATCACCGCGTTCTGCGGCAGCTTGCTGCCGGTGGCGGCGCCGGTGTCGGCGGTGTCCACGAACTGCACGCCGTCGTTGGTCTTGGCGCGCGCCGACAGCAGCCCGCTCTCCTCCACCTGGAGCTTCTTGAGGTTGTTGACCATCAGCCGGTAGGCGTTGGTGCCCGACTGGGTGCCGGCGAGGTCGTCGGTGATCTTCTTCTGGGCGGTCTGCAACGCCTTGAGCTGGCCGTCCAGCCGGGCGATGTTGGTGGAGACGGTGACGTCCTGGTAGGCCTGCACCACCGCGTTGGCGATGGTCGCGGCCTCCGGCATGCTGGCGCCGGTGGCGTTCACGATCACCACGCCGCCGTCGGGCTTGCTGGAGGTCTTGACCCGGCCGCGCAGCTGCTCGCCGGTCATCTTCGGGCCGCGCTTGCTCTTGACGATCTCGGCGGCGCGGGCCAGCACCGGCGCCGAGCCCGCGAACGCGGCGCGCTGGGCGGTGTAGGTCGCGTAGCCCGGACCCGACACCACGCCCATGCGCAGCACGTTGTTGTTGTTGGTGGGGTCGGTGACGGCGAACCGGGCGGTGGCCTGGACGCTGCTGAACAGCAGCTGGGTCGCCGCGACCGACGCCAGCACCGAGGCCAGCACGATGAGGAACGACATCAGCCGGAAGCGCCATACGGCCTCCACGAGACTGATCTCCGGAGTCGCCGGGGCGGGGGTCTGTGCTGTCATCAGGTGCTCTGCGTCCTCGTGCGGTCGGTCAGGTTCGTGATCGCGTCGTGCAGCTCGCGGTGGTAGCGGTCCTTGCCGAAGCGGCGGGCGGCGTCGGCGCGGGCGCGCTTGGCCGTCGCGAGCGCGCCGTCCCAGTCGGCCAGGAGGCGGGCGACGCCGTCGGCCAGCGCGGCGGGGTCGTCGGGGGCGACCAGCACGCCGTTGTCGCCGTCGGAGACGATCTCGACCAGGCCCTGGGTGGCGCTGGCCACCACCGGGCGGCCGGCCAGCATCGCCTCCACCGCGACGTTACCGAACGGCTCCACCCGGGAGGGGACGATCGCGATGTCGGCCTCGGCGAAGCTCTCGGCGACCGAGGACCGGAACCCGGCCAGCACCACGCCCGGATCTCCGGCGGCCAGGGTCCGCAGCTCCTCCTCGAACCACTCGTAGCCGGGGAAGATGTCGCCGACCAGGGTGAGCGCGACGTCATGGCCGCGCTCGCGCAGCAGCCGCACGGCGCGGACGGCGACGTCGGAGCCCTTGCGCGGCGACAGCCGCCCGACCAGCACGATCCGCGCCGGGCCGGTGAGCACCGCGCGCGGCTCGGTGGCCACGCCGGGGTCCTCGACGCCGTTGTAGATGATCTGTGCGCGCCGCCCGGCCGGGCCGAGGGCGGCGGCGCTGGCCCGGCTGTTGACCACGACCGTGCGGGCCAGCCGCAGCGGGGCCGACAGCGCCGCGCGGACCGGGCCGGGCACGCCGTCCTCGGCCTCGTGCACGTGGCAGAGCGAGGGCACCCGGGCGAGCGCGCCGGCCACCAGCCACAGCGGGATCGTGACGGTGTTGACGTACAGGGCGGCGGCGCGTTCGCGGCGCAGCAGGCGCACGGCGGCGGGCAGCGTCCGCGCGGCGGCCAGCGCCAGCCGCACCAGCCCCAGCGGGGACATGTACGCCTTGCGCAGCACCGGGACGGGCAGGACGACGATCTCGGCCCCGGCCGCCCGGAGCGCCTGCGACAGCGGCCCGTCGGCCGGTAGCGTCACCAGCACCCGGTGGTCCGGCGTCAGGGCGCGGACCGACTCCACGAGCATCCGGTCCGAGCCGTAGAGGTCGGGCGACGGGTGCGCCAGCACCACGACGGACCTCCGGCGAGCTTCGCCCACATCCCCTCCTTCTGGCGTGCCGGACCCCTCCGGCCACCAGTCTCCCGTAAGACTCAGATTAACTCCGGTTTACCTGCGGGACGGTCGTCGGCACAGCGCATAATCTGTGCCAATCATCAGTCGAGGGTTCGTGAAGGATCTGGGGGACATCGGTGCGCATCGCCATGGTAGGGACTCGCGGCGTCCCGGCGCGTTACGGCGGCTTCGAAACGGCGGTGGAGGAGATCGGCAAGCGCCTGGTGGCCGCCGGGCACGAGGTCACCGTGTACTGCCGGGGCGACAAGCACGCCGACGGCGAGTACCTCGGGATGCGGCTGGTCCACCTGCCCGCGATCGAGAAGAAGGTCGCCGAGACCCTCAGCCACACCGGGTTCTCCGTGCTGCACGCCTTCCGGGAGAAGATCGGCCGCGACGGCGCCGACGTCGCGCTGGTGTTCAACGCCGCCAACGCCCCGCTCCTGCCGGTGCTGCGCACGCTGCGCATCCCCGTCGCCACGCACGTGGACGGCCTGGAGTGGAAGCGCACCAAGTGGAGCGGCACCGGCCAGCGCTACTACCGCGCGGCCGAGGCGCTGGCGGTGCGCTGGTCGGACGCGCTGATCGCCGACGCGCGCGGCATCCAGGACTACTACCGCGAACGGTTCGGCGCGGAGTCGGTGTTCATCGCCTACGGCGCGCCGATCCTCGCCGAGACCGACACCGCCAAGCTGGCCGAGGCCGGGTACACGCCCGGCGGGTACCACCTGGTGGTGGCGCGGTTCGAGCCGGAGAACCACGTGCACCTGGCCGTGGAGGGCTACCGCCGCAGTAGCGCGACCAAGCCGCTGGTGGTGGTCGGGTCGGCGCCCTACGCCGACGAGTACACCGCCCGGCTGAAGGCGCTGGCCGGGGACGACCCGCGCATCACCTTCCTCGGCGGCGTGTGGGACCAGGACCTGCTGGACGCCCTGTACGCCGGAGCGCTCACCTACCTGCACGGGCACTCGGTGGGCGGCACCAACCCGTCGCTGCTGCGCGCGATGGGCGCGGGGGCCTCGGTGGTGGCCTACGACGTGAACTTCAACCGCGAGGTGCTGGGCGCGGAGGCGGGCCGCTTCTTCCATGACGCGGCCTCGCTGGCGGCCGAGGTCGAGGCGGCCGAGGCCGACCCGAGCGCCGCCGCCGACCGGGGCGAGGCGGCGCGCAAGCGGGCCGCCGAGCAGTACGTGTGGGACGACGTGGCCGCGGCGTACGAGCGGCTGTGCGAGGACCTGGCGGCGCGGCGGCTGACCCGCCGGACCGTCCGGCCGAGGAACAAGTAGGCGCGGCCGGTCCCGGCCCGCCGTCACGGCGGGCCGGGACCGGGCGGGCACGGGGGGCATTCGCATGACCACATTCGGACACAAGGACGACACAGGTCTCGATCCGCTACGCAGCGTGCTCATTCGGGCACGCATAGGCAGGGGGAATGTGCTGGTGCCTGCGGGCACCCGACGGGAGGCGCTGGCGGGGGTCGCGCTGCTGACCCGTTCGCGGCCCGCCGCCGTCGCCTGCCAGTGGTTGCTGTACCTGGCGGTGGCCGCGGCAGGGCCCAGGGCCGTCCCGGGGCCCCGCGCGCTCTGGGAACCGCCGGGCGGCGCGGCGGAATGGCGGGAGCTGGCGGCGCGGGTGGGGCCGTTCGACGCGCTGGCGGTCTACGAGCGCCCGCAGCGCTCACGGCAGGGCCTGGCGGCGGTGCTGCTGAACGGGGGACGGCCGCGCGGATTTCTCAAAGTGCGCGACGACCCGGCCGAACTGGACCGGGAGGAGCGCGCGATGGCGGCGTTCCCGGACGGCCGCGCCCCGGCGTTCCGGGTGCCGCGCGTCCTGGACCGGGGCGAGACGGCCGGACGGCACTGGATGTTGCTGGAGGCGATGCCGCCCCGGCCCGCGCGTCCGGCCCGCCACACCTGCGTGACGCGGGTCGCCGCCCAGGTGCAGGACCGTCTCGCGGCGGTCCTGCCGCGTCCCGCCGGGATCCCGGGGCACTGGCGGCCCATGCACGGTGACCTGACGATGTGGAACCTGCGCCGCTGCGGCGCCGGACTCCCCTGGTTGATCGACTGGGAGGACGCCGCCTGGGCCCCGCCCGAGGCCGACCCCGTCTACTACGCCGCCACCCGCGCCACCGTGCTGGACCGTCCGCCCGCCCGGGGCGGCCCGGCCGAGACCGTGGACTTCTGGCTGCGGCGAGTCGCGGCCCGGTCGGCGGGCGACGACGCGTCGTTCAACCGGCGGCTGGCCGGGGCGCTGCGCGCCATGCGCTGATCCCGCGCCGGTCTCGCGCTGAAACGCCGCGTGCCCTGGCGCGGAAGCGCCAGGGCACACGGATCGTGCCGGGATCAGCGGCCGGCCGCGCCGGAGGCGGGGCTGACGGTGACGTTGCCCAGCGGGTCGGTCACCTTGATCTTGTAGGTGTGCTGGCCCGCGGGCGGCGAGGCGTCCACGTAGCTCATGTTCGGCAGGCTCCAGAACGTGGAGTTCTGGTTGAGCGTGGCGATCGGGGTGGTGCCGCTGTCCCGCAGCACCTCGTACTTCAGCGCCGTGTTGTCCATGTCCCAGGTGGCCTTCCAGGACACCGTGATCCTCCTGGACAGCAGCGACTTGCGGGCCGAGGGCGCCGTCATCGCGACCGGGGCGGACTTGTTGGGGGCCTTCTCCCGGAGCGCGAACCGGACCAGGCCCTGCTGGGCCTTGCCGTTGACGCTGGGGAACTCGCCGCCCATCGCGATGTAGTCGCTGTTGCCCGTGACGGCCCAGGCGGCCTGGTACTGCTTGGTGAACGAGCCCATGGCCAGCGTCGGGAACCAGTGCAGCAGGCTCGGCACCGGCTGGCGCGAGTAGTTGCTGTTGGAGCCCGGCAGCGCCTTGTCGGTGCCGGTGGCGTAGCTGGTCTCGGCCAGCGCGCGGTGCCAGGTCGTCGGGCTGGTCTCGGGGAAGGCGCCCAGCGAGGAGCAGTCGTGGGCGTGCGAGACGCTGTAGACCGACTTGCCCTGCGCGAAGATGCCGTAGGTCGCGCCGTAGCAGTTGTCCAGCCACACCAGGTCGCCGTTGTCGGCCTTGGCGGCGAACCGGCCGTCGTACCAGTGGCCGCCCTCGCCGTTGGCCGCCCCGAAGACGGTGTCGCCCTGGACGAACAGGTCGGTGACGTAGGAGAAGTTGCTGCCCTGGCGGGTGGGCACCGGGCGGCTGGTCCAGGTGGCGAGCGCGCCGGTGCCGGTGTCGACCGCGCCGACGCCGACCTTGGCGGTGCCGTTCAGCTTCTGGAACTTGCCACCGATGATCACCCGCTCGCCGCCGGGGGCGACGGCCAGCGCCATCACCTCGTCGTCGTCGGCGGTGGGCTTCCAGGTGTCGACGTTGGTGCCGTCGGCGGCCTTCACCGCCGCCAGCCGCTGCCGCGACTTGCCGTTGACGTTGAAGAAGTTGCCGCCGAAGTAGACGGTGGAGTCGGTCGCGGCGATGCCCCGCACCTTGTTGGACACCTTGGGGGCGAAGTTCGCGACCAGGTCGCCGGTGGCGGTGTCGAACGCGGCCAGGCGGGTGCGCGGCTGCCCGTCCACGGTGGTGAACTCGCCGCCGACGTACACGCGCTTGCCGTCCGGCGAGGCCACGACGCGCAGGCCCTGGCCGTCGAGGCTGTGGTCGAACGAGGTGACCAGCTCGCCGGTCAGCAGGTTGAACGCGAGGATGTTCTTGCGCGGCACCTCGCGGGCGTCGCCCGCCGCCGCGCCCGGCGGGCGCGCCTTGGTGAAGTTGCCCGTCGCGTAGACGATGTTCCCGACCGTGGTCATGCTCCACACCACGCCGTCGACCTGCCAGGTCGGCAGCGCGTCCGCGCTCACCGTGGCGGGCGTCCCGGTCGGCGGGCTGGTGTCGGCGCCGGCCGCTCCGAAGGGGACGAAGGCCGTTCCCACGAGCGCGGCGGCCGCGATGGTGCCCAGTCCCGCCCGCCTCCGGCGCGTCAGAGCTCTCACGTGTCGGTACCCCCTGCCCAGGATGCCCTCGGCGACCCCAGCGGCCACTCCGGTCAGGAGATGGTAATGGATGAGATCCCCTGTATCACGGGAAACAACTGGACATGTACACAAAAAATCGCCCCGCCGAGGTGGGAACCTCGACGGGGCGACGGGATCATGCCGCGAGCGGCCGTCCGAACGGCTACTGCAGGCGCAAGGCCTTCAGGTCGTCCACCCACACCGTGAGGGGGGCGTTGGTCGCGTTGGAGGCGACGTAGGTGCGCAGGCCGATCGCGCCCGCCTTCTGCAACGCGGCGGTGGAGTCGGTGGTGCTGATCTGCCAGCCCGGCTCGGCCGAACCGTTGTTGGGCCACACCTTGGCCTTGAGCGCGCTCGGCGACCCGCTGGCCTCCATGCGCATCCACATGCCCGCGCCCGCCTTGTAGGTCACGCCGGGCAGCACCTTCTCGGTGCCGAGCATGGTCTCCTTGCCGGCCGCGTCGGTGCGGCTGAACTGGAGGCCGACGCCGCCGGTGGGCAGGAACCGGGCGCGCGCCCGGTACTCGCCCGCGCCGGGGACCTTGCGGCCGACCAGCCAGATCGCGACGCCGTTGCCGGTGGTGAGCTTGTTGACCGCGACCTTCACCTTCACGTCGCTGTAGCCCGACGACACGGCGTTCAGCGAGGCCGCCGCCGTGGTGCCCTTGGCGCTGTGCAGGATCGAGGCGTTGGAGCCGCCGACCGCCAGCGCCTGGCCGGTGCCCAGCGGGGTCCACGCGCCGCCGGTGTCGGCGCTGCCCCAGCCGCCGGTGACCTTGCGGGTGAAGGTGTCGGCCGCCAGGTTCTGCGTCCGGACCGTGACGACCTTGGTGGTCTCGGCCGCCGCGCCGGTGTTGTCGGTGACCGTCAGCTTGACCGTCTGGTTCCCGGCCGCCGCGTAGGTGTGCGACGGCTTGGCGCCGGTGCCGGTCTTGCCGTCGCCGAAGTCCCACGCGTAGGCGGCGACGGAGCCGTCGGGGTCGGCCGACGCCGAGGCGTCGAAGGTGCACGCCTCCCAGGTGCAGGACGCCTCGAAGGCGGCCGTGGGCGGCTGGTTGGGGGTGGTCGCCCCGGTGCCGACGCCGTGGTGGCGCGCCACCTCGGTGCCCGACAGCGCCTTCGGGTAGACCGCGACCTCGTCCAGGGCGCCGTTCAGGTTGTCGCTGCCGGGACGGTCCGGCCAGCCGCCGAGGTTGTCGCCGCCGACGCGCCAGAAGCCCGGGTAGACCTGGCCGCCCTTGACGTCGGCGTCGGCGGCGGCCTGCTTGCCGTCGACGTACAACTTCATCCCGGCCTCGCCGCTGAGGGTGCCGACCACGTGGTGCCACTGGCCGTCGTTCAGCCCGGCGTCGCTGCGGACGGTCTTGGTGGCGCCCGGGTAGACGCCGAACACCGCGCGGCCGTCGTTGGTCAGGTAGAGCTGGCGGTCGTAGGAGGTGCTGGCGCCGGTGTTCCGGTTGCCGTAACCGATGATCTTGCCGCCGGACTTGCTGGTGGTCTTCACCCACGCCTCGACGCTGAAGTCGCGCGGGGTGCTGGCGGCGGCGCTGGAGGCGGTGCCCTCGGCGGTGCCGTCGAAGGCGGTGGCCTGGTCGGTGTCGCCCTTGATCGCGCCGGTCTGGCCGCGGGCCGCGCCGGAGGCCAGGGTCAGGTCGTTGGAGCCGGCGTAGTCGTAGGAGGCGGTGCCGCCGTCCTCGCCGAGCCGCCACAGGTGGTCGGCGCCGTCACCGTTGACCTCGTTCACGTAGGGGCCGGTGGTGCCGGCGCCCGCCGTGGCGGAGTCGGAGGCGGCGCTGGTGACCGTGTTCCCGGCGGCGTCCTTGGCCCGCACCTTGTAGGTGTGGGCGACGCCGGGCTGGGCGGTGCGGTCGAAGAACGCCAGGTTCGAGTGCTCCCAGAAGGTGGACCTGCGCTCGACCACGCCGACCGGGGTGGTGCCGTTGTCGCGCAGCACCTCGTAGGTGAGGGCGTGGTTGTCCATGTCCCAGGTGGTGCGCCAGCCGACCCGGACGCCGCCGGGCAGGCTCCGCGCGGTGGGCGCGGTCAGCTCGGCGGCCTCGGGCCCGGTCTTGTTGGGCGCCCGGTTCTTCAGCGCGAACCGGACCAGGCCCTGCTGGGCCTTGCCGTTGACGCGCGGGAACTCGCCGCCCATCGCGACGTAGTCGCTGTTGCCCGTGACGGCCCAGGCCGCCTGGTTCTGCTTGGTGAACGAGCCCATCGCCAGGGTCGGGTACCAGTGCAGCAGGCTCGGGATCGGCTGCTTGTTGTAGTTGCTGCCCGCTCCCGGAGGCGCCTGGTCGGTGCCGGTGGGGTAGCTGGTCTCGGCCAGCGCGCGGTGCCAGGTCTGCGGTTTGGTCTCCGGGAAGGCGCCCAGCGAAGCGCAGTCGTGGGCGTGCGAGACGCTGTAGACCGACTTGCCCTGGGCGAAGATGCCGTAGGTCGCGCCGTAGCAGTTGTCCAGCCACACCAGGTCGCCGTTGTCGGCCTTGGCCGCGAACCGGCCGTCGAACCAGTGGCCGCCCTCACCGTCGGCGGAGGCGAACACCGTGTCGCCCTGGATGAACAGGTCGGTGACGTACGACAGGTTCATCTTGGCGGACTCGCGGGTGGGGATGGGCTTGCTCGTCCACAGCCGGGCCGCGCCGGTGGCGGCGTCGACCGCGCCGATGCCGACCTGCTGCGCGCCGTTGAGGTTCTGGAACTTGCCGCCGACCAGGACGCGCTCGTCGCCGGGGGCGATGGCCAGCGCCATCACCTCGTCGTCGACGACGGGCTTCCAGGTGTCGACGTTGGCGCCGTCGGCGGCCTTCACCGCCGCCAGCCGCTGCCGCGACTTGCCGTTGACGTTGAAGAAGTTGCCGCCCAGGTAGACCGTGGAGTTGGTCGCGGCGATGCCGCGGACCTTGGCCGAGACGGCGGGCTTGAAGCCGGCGACCAGGGCGCCGGTGGCGGTGTCGAACGCGGCGATGCGCTGGCGGGCCTGGCCGTCCACGGTGGTGAACTCGCCGCCCACGTACACGCGCTTGCCGTCCGGCGAGGCCACGACGCGCAGGCCCTGGCCGTCGAGGCTGTGGTTGAACGAGGTGACCAGCTCGCCGGTGGTGATGTCGAAGGCCAGCAGGTTCTTGCGCGCCACCTCGCGCGCGTCGCCCGCCTTGGCGCCCGGCGGCCGCGCCTTGGTGAAGTTGCCCGTCGCGTAGACGGTGCTGCCGACAGTGGTCATGCTCCACACCACGCCGTCGACCTGCCAGGTCGGCAGCGGGTCGGCGCTGACGGTGGGCGGCGTGCCCTCCGGCGGGTCGGTGTCGGCTCCCGCGGGGGCGATCGGCGGAACGGTCGCACCGAGCAGCAGGGTGGTCAGAGCGGTACCGGCGGCGACGGCGATCCGCCGGCGCGCTTGAGAAAGGACTCTCACAGGTTGAAGTTCCCTTTGGCGCTCAAATCCCGGCGTTCACTTTGTCACCGAGGCAAAGGAAGGTTAACCGATCCTTGACCCTGCCGACCGGCAAAGCCGGACCCTCACCGCCAACCCGCCGCCCATCACCGCCATCACCGCTCATCGCCGCTCATCACCGCCATCGCGTCCTTCAGGCCCTTCACGGCATTCACGGACCGTCCGCCCATCCCGGCTGTCTACACTGGCAACACTCCAGCTCGCCCGGCCCCGCCACCGGCGTCCCTGGCCCCCTGCGTCGATCGAGGAGAAGCCGTCATGCCCCACCCGGGAACGCGCCCGCCCCGGCACCTGGCGGTGACCGGCGCGGCACTGGCCCTCGTGCTGGCCCTCACCGGCTGCTCCGGCGAGAAGAAGAAGGCCGAGGACAAGCCCGGCCCGCCGCCCCCGGCGCCCAGCGCGCCGCCCGAGGCCGCCGCGACCGACGTGCCCGGCTCCACGGCGCTGAAGTCCTCGACCGGGCTGCGCAAGCCGGTCACCTACCCCGACAAGATCAGCGTGGCGGTGGCGGGCGTCCGCTCGGTGCGCAACAAGGCCAAGGGGCCCGGCGAGATCACCGGCAAGTCGCTGACGATCTTCACGCTGCGCTTCACCAACGGCTCGGGCGCGCCGCTGGACCTCAACCAGGTGCGGGTGGTCGCGCGGTACGGCGCCAAGAAGGCGCAGGCCAGCCCGACCTCCTACGGTAATCTGAACGACTTCTACGGCACCGTCGAGCCGGGCAAGAGCAGGTCGGCGTCCTACGCGTTCGACCTGCCCAGCGCCGGTTACAAGCAGGTCGTCCTGGGCGTCCGGTTCTCCGCCAAGCACCACACGGCCGTCTTCGCCGGGGCGGTCCAGCGCTAGACCGGTCCGGGTGCGGCCAGAGCAGGCCGGTGACCCGAGTGGCCGGACGGGCCTGAGATGGGTACGTTCTTGGTTGAGCGTCCCCAGGGCGAAGGGTCACGTCATGTCTCGCAACACGCACCGCGCGATGGTCGTCAGGGTCTTCGCCCTTCCCGTGGTCGCGGGAGTCGGCGTCCTCGGCCTGCAACTCCCCCACGAACCGGGGCGGCCGCCCGCCGCCGTCGCGCCGCAGGGCCCGCCCGGCGCGGCCACCGTGGGGACCGCGCGCTACCCCGTGCCCGACGACGCGGTCGTGGTGTCCCCGTCCGGCGACGACGGCGCGGACGGCACGCTCGACGAGCCGCTGCGCACCGTCGGCCGGGCCATTGCCAAGGCCCGCTCCAACGCCACGATCGTGCTGCGCGGCGGCGTCTACCACGAGACCGTGACCGTCCCCGGCGGCAAGAGGCTGACGATCCAGGCCCACCCCGGCGAGGCCGTCTGGTTCGACGGCAGCTCCCCGGTGACGCGGTGGGCGGCGCGCGACGGCCGGTGGGTCAGCGACGGCTGGACGGCCCGCTTCGACGCCAGCCCCACCTACACCGCCGGCGCGAAGGCGAGCGCCGACGACGACTTCCGGTTCGTCTCGCCCCAGTACCCGATGGCCGCCCACCCCGACCAGGTGTGGGTGGACGGCGTCGCCCAGCGGCAGGTCGGCTCGCGCGACCAGGTCGGGCACGGCGCGTTCTACGTGGACGAGGGCGCGCGGCAGCTGGTGCTGGGCGACGACCCCACCGGCAAGGACGTGCGGGCCAGCACGCTCAGCGAGGCGATCACCGTGCGCGGCGCGGGCTCGACGCTGCGCGGCCTGGGCGTGCGCCGGTACGCCACCAGCCTGCCGCAGATGGGCAGCGTCAAGATCGCCGCACCCGGCGTGACGGTGGAGCACGTGGCGATCACCGACTCGGCCACCACCGGGCTGAGCGTGCTGGCCGCCGGGGCCCGAATCCGGCACGTCACCACCGCGCGCGCCGGGATGCTCGGCATCCACGGCAACCACGCCGACGACCTGCGCGTCGAGCACTCCCGCAGCGCCCGCAACAACCTCGAACGCTTCAAGTACGCCCCGGTGTCGGGCGGCATCAAGATCACCCGGTCCCGGAAGGTCGCGGTCACCAACACCGTCGCCGCCGACAACCTGGGCAAGGGCGTCTGGATGGACGAGTCGGTCTACGACATCACGCTGACCGCCGACCGGATCGTCCGCAACGCCGACCACGGCGTCTCGCTGGAGCTCAGCGCCAAGGCGCTGGTGGCCGGCAACGTCATCCGCGGCAACGGCGGCGACGGACTGCGCCTCAACGGCACCTCCGACGCCCAGATCTGGAACAACACCCTGGCCAAGAACGGCCGCACCCTCCACCTGGTCCAGGACTCCCGCGACCCGCGCAACCCGGCCACGCCCGGCCGCGACCCGCGGCGCAAGACCCCCGACCCGGCGATGACCTGGCAGATCGGCAAGACCACGATCAGCAACAACGTGCTGGCCGACGCCCGCGAGGGCACGCCCTGCCTGCTGTGCGTGGAGGACCACACGCACCGGCGCAGCGCCGCGCAGATGGACATCACCGCCAACGGCAACCTCTACGTCCGGCCCGACTCGACCTCCCCGCGCACCCTGGTCGTGTGGTCGAGGGGCGCGGGCGACCCCGCGACCTTCCCCGACCTCGGCGAGTTCCGGTCGGCCACCGGGCAGGAGGGGGCCGGGCAGGCGCGCGACGCCCGGCACGCGGCCGGGGCCGACGGCGCCCTCGACCGCGTGGTGCTGGCGGAGGCGCAGAGCGCGGCCCGCCCGCTGCCCGCCTGGATCGCCGAGGTGCTCGGCAAGCCCGTCGACAGCCGGCACATGGGCGCCTGGGGCCCCATGACGCTGCCCGAGCAGCCGCAGCCCGCCCCCTCGCCCTCCCCCGCCGCCACGCCCTCGGCGCCCGCCCACCGGCCCTAGGGACGGCCGGGGCTCGGGCGCTGGCGCTTGCTCAGGCTGCTCAGGCGCTGCTCAGGGCCGTGCGCCGCTCAGGGCCGTGTCCAGGGGAAGGTGCGGCCGAGCAGCCGCTCCAGGTCGTCCTGGAACGGCGCGTAGTGCTCGGCCAGCCTCCGCCGGGTCGTCGGGGCCAGCTCCTGGCTCGGCGCGGCGTTCCACACCCGGCGGGCCGAGGCGGGCAGCGGCGCGGGCGGCAGGCCGAGGAACGCCGCGACCTCGTCGCAGGCCGCCTGCGGGTCGGCGTAGAACTCCTCGGCGGCCAGCACGTGCGTCCGCTCCACTGGGAAGTGCTCCAGCCAGCGCCGCAGGTGCGGGGCGTACTCGCCCTGCGCCCGGTAGGACAGCTGCTCGTGGGCGTAGCTGCGGTACCCCGGCCGCGAGACGATCAGCTCGCGCTCGCCCGCCAGCCGCTCGTCCTCGGCCGCCAGGGCGTCCTCGAAGGTCTCCAGCGGCTCGGCGTGCTGCCTGCGGCGCTCCCGGTAGTGGGAGAAGGCCCGCTCCACCGGGTCGCGCAGGATCAGCAGGATGCGGGCGTTCGGGACGTCCCGCCCGGCCCGCCCCGCCGCCAGCGGGTGGAACAGGTAGTACGGCGACCCCTCCCCCACAGCGACGGGCCCGCCCAGCCTCCGTTGGGCCGCGCGGCGGGCGGCGGCGGTCGGGAAGTGCGAGCGGTACCAGGCCGCGCCCCGGTCGTAGTGGGAGTCGAAGTAGTGCACGCCCTTGGTGTCGTTGGCCTTGGGCAGCCACCGCGCCCTGGGGAACAGCGGCAGCACCGCCGGATGCGCCAGCAGCGTGTAGTACAGCGACGTCGAGCCGCCGCGCTTGGCCCCGATGAGCAGGAAGTCCGGGCCGGGCCGGAACCCCGCCGTCGCCGTCCCGTAGCGGCGCACCGCCGCGCGGCCCGCCGTGATCAACGTGCGGGGCGGCATCCCTCGATTCATCCGTGACAGCGTAGGTTCCCCCCAAGGTCCGTATCCTGTGTTCCGTTCTTCCCAGCACAGGAGCCCCCATGACCTCCACGGGCATGTTCCCCCGCCCGGTCCTGTTCCCCCGGCGGCGCCCGCCCGCGCCCTCGGCCGGCTGGTGGGCCTACGTGCTGCCGCTCGCCCTCATGCTGGCCAGCGACTACAAGCTGCGCAGCCGGGACGTGGACCAGACCGTCGGCGGCAGCGCCGACCTGACCGTGCTGGTGGAGATCGCCGTCTACGGCGCGGCGGCGCTGTACCTGGTGCACCGGTTCGGGCTGCGGCCCCCCACCCGCAAGATCACCGGGCTGCTCACGGCCGCCTGGGCGTTCGCCGGGTACGTGGCGATGTCGGCGGCCTGGTCGCCGTTCAAGGCGCTCGGCCTGGTCCGCGGCGCGCAACTGCTGGTCACCATGCTGGTGATGCACATGGTGGCGACGCGCGCCACGCCCGCCGACCTGCGGCGGCTCGCGCACGCCTTCATCGGGGTCGTGGTGGTCTCGGTCGCGATCGGCGTCGCCCACCCGTTCCCGCGCACCCACCGCACCGAGGACCGGTTCAACTGGCTGTTCGTGCACCCGGTCATCGCCGGCGTCTACCTCGGCGTCGCGGTGCTGCTGACGGTGGGCTTCCTGATCCGCCAGGCCGACCGCGACCACCGGCTGTGGCATCCGGGCGTCTACGCGGGCGTGCTGCTGCTGCTGACCGGGGCGCTGGTGGCGACCGGCACCCGCGGCGCGGCCCTGGGCTGCGCGGCCGGGCTGTTCGTGCTGCTGGCCACCGCGCGCGGCCCGCGCGGCCGGGTCGACGTGGCGGTGCTCGGCGCGGCCGTGGCGGCGCTGGGCGCCCTGGCGTTCTCCGACAAGATCATGGCGTTCGTGGCGCGCGGCGAGTCCGCCGAGAAGCTCGCCTCGCTCAACTCCCGCACCGACCTGTGGACGCTGGCGATGCGGGCCTACGCGGAGGAACCGATCTTCGGCCGGGGGCTGGGGGCCTCGCGCGGGCTGTTCCTGGAGGACATCGGCCTCGGCGGCGGCCACAACGCGTTCATCAACGCCCTGGTGGACAACGGCACGGTCGGCGCGGCCGCGTTCGCCGCGCTGCTGCTGACCCTGGGGTTCGTGCTCCTGCTGCTGACCCGGCACCGGGCGTTGCGGCCCGACGCCGGGATGTTGCTGGGCCTGCTCGGCTTCTTCCTGGTGGACAGCATCACCACCGAGGGCCTGGCCGCCCCCGCCAACGTGTCGGGGATCTGGCTGCTGGTCCTGGTGGCCTGGACCGAGACGTTGCGCCGCCAGGGCGCCGCGCCGCCCGACCTGTACGGCGCGTCGGCCGTCCCGTCAGCCGTCCCGGCGGCGGCCCCGCAGGTAGAAGCCGCCGCCCAGCAGCCCTAGCAGCCCGAGGCCCGCCAGCGCGCCGGTGCCGATCAGGCCGCCGGGCAGGCCGTCGCCGACCGGGTAGGACACCGGGCGGCTGCGCTCGGTCAGCGCTACCGTCGAACTCGGCCGCGGCCTGCCCGCCTTCGCCCCGGCGGGCAGCGCGACCGCCCGGAACATGGGCCGGGCGCCCGTGTCGGCCAGCAGCGCCCGCCGCCCGTCGGCCGAGACGCCGAACGCCGGGCCCGGGTTCGCGGCCCCGGCGGCGGCGCCCGCGGCGTCGAGCCGGATCACGTGCGTGACCTGCTCGCGGACGCCGCTCAGCACCCGGAGCGCGTCCGGGGCGCGCAGCACGACGCGCCCGTCCCGGGTGAACGCGCCGCCGCGCACCGCGAACGGCAGCCGCCGGATGCGGGTCAGCACGTTGTCCAGCCCCGGGTTCAGCACGGCGGGCAGCGCGTACACCGCCGCCGACGTGCTGGCCCGGGTGACGATGTAGAGCCGGCCCTCGCGCTGGTCGGCCATCAGCGTCCCGGCCTCGTGCGGGCCGTCGGGGAAGCCGACCTTGAAGGGCTGGGCGGCCAGCCTGCCGTCGGCGGGCCGCGCGGGCTCGGGGATGCGGTACAGGCTGAGGACGCCGCGCCCGGAGCGCGCCTCGGCCAGGTCGGCGAGGACCAGCGTGCCCGCCCCGTTCTCGCCCTTGACGATCGTCAGGGCGTCCCAGCGGCGGGCCCCGGTCACGGTGTAGGTCGCCCGGACGCGCCCGTCCGCGCCGAGCGCGACCAGCCGGGGGCGGGCGGAGCGGCCGTCGAACGACCACCAGACGGACGGGTCGGCGACACCGTGCACCAGCGCGCGGGGCTGGGGCAGGCGCGCGTCGGCGCGGAACGCCGGCTGGGGGGCGGGCGAGGTCGTGACGGCCGGCCGGGGCGTCGGGGCGGACGCGGTGGTGGACACGGCGGCGTGCGCGGGCAGGGTGGGCATGACGGTCAGCGCCGCGATGGCCAGGGTGGTGACCGCGGGGTGCCACGGTCGGTCATGGACGACTTTCACAGCGTTATCCCCCCTCTTCAGTGAAGCTGTGGCATTCTTGCGCATGTGGACCCACTCGGCATCAAAGGTGCTTTTTTGTTCTCGCCCCGTATCCACGGGGACCAGCGCGGCTCGTTCCACGAGTGGTTCCGGGCGGACGTGCTGGCCGAGCACGTCGGGCACCGGCTGAACCTGGCCCAGGCGAACTGCTCGGTCTCGGCCCGCGGCGCGCTGCGCGGCGTGCACTTCGCCGACGTGCCGCCCGGCCAGGCCAAGTACGTCGCCTGCGTGCGCGGCGCGATCCTGGACGTGGTCGTGGACCTGCGCGTCGGCTCCCCCGACTTCGGCCGGTGGGAGGCGGTCCGCCTGGACGACCGCAACCGCCGCTGCCTCTACATCGCCGAGGGGCTCGGCCACGCCTTCCTGGCCCTGGAGGACGACTCCACCGTCGTCTACCTGTGCTCGGAGGGCTACGCCCCCGGACGCGAGCACGGGGTGCACCCCCTCGACCCCGAGCTGGGCATCGAATGGCCCGCCGAGATCGAGCCGACCCTGTCGGCCAAGGACGCCGACGCGCCGTCGCTGGCCGAGGCCCGCACGGCCGGGCTGCTCCCCGACTACCAGCAGTGCCTGGACTTCTACGCCAAGCTGTAGCCCAGCTCGGGCCAGGCGGCGTGCAGGGCCGCGCGCCAGTCGCGCATCGGCGGCAGGCCCGCCGCCGCCCAGCGGTCGTGCCCCAGCACGCTGAACGCGGGCCGTGCCGCCGGGCGCGGGAACCGGTCGGAGGTGGTGGGGCGCACCCGCTCGGGGTCCTGCCCGAGCAGGCCGAACACCTCCTGGGCCAGGCCGCGCCAGCTCGTGCGGCCGCCGTTGGTGCCGTGGTAGACGCCCGGCGCGGCCCCGGAGGCGGCCAGCAGGATGATCTGCTCGGCCAGGTCGCCGGTCCAGGTCGGCTGCCCGACCTGGTCGTCCACCACGTCCAGGGTGTCGCGCTCGCCCGCCAGCCGCACCATGGTGGCGACGAAGTTGGGGCCGTGCGCGCCGTACAACCAGGCGGTGCGGACGACGTAGCCGCGGCCGGTCGCGAGAACCGCCCGCTCCCCCGCCAGCTTGGTGCGGCCGTAGGCGTTGACCGGGCCGGTGGGGGCGTCCTCGGCGTAGGGGCCGGCGGCCCCCGTGCCGTCGAAGACGTAGTCGGTGGAGATCTGGACGAGGGTGGCGTCGCCGCAGGCCTCGGCGAGGTTCGCCACGGCGGTGCCGTTGAGGGCGAGCGCCTCGTCCTCGTGCGCCTCGGCGTCGTCCACGGCCGTCCAGGCGGCGCAGTTCACCACAGTGGCGGGGCGGTGCTCGCGCAGCACGGCGCGCACGGCGTCGGCGTCGCGGAGGTCGAGGTCGGCGCGGGTCGGCGCGACCACGTCCTCGCCGCGGGCGCGCAGGCGCGCGACCAGGTCGGTGCCGAGCATCCCCCCGGCACCGGTGACGAGCCAGGTCACCGGGCGTCCTCGGCGCGCTTCTTGAGCGGCTCCCACCAGGCGCGGTTGGCCTCGTACCAGCGGACGGTCCCGGCGAGACCCTCCTCGAAGCCGACGGTCGGCGCGTACCCGAGGGCGCGCAGCTTGCCGTCGGCCAGGGAGTAGCGGCGGTCGTGGCCCTTGCGGTCGGCGACGCGCTCGACCCGGTCCCAGTCCGCGCCCAGGGCGTCCAGCAGCCGCCGCGTCAGCTCCAGGTTGGTCAGCTCGGCGGTGCCCGCGATGTGGTAGACCTCGCCCGGCTCGCCGCGCTCGGCCGCGACCTGGATGCCCCGGCAGTGGTCGGCGACGTGGATCCAGTCGCGCACGTTGCCGCCGTCGCCGTAGAGCGGCACGGTGCGGCCGTCCATCAGGTTGGTGGCGAACAGCGGGATGACCTTCTCGGGGTACTGGTAGGGGCCGTAGTTGTTGCCGCAGCGGGTGATGCTGACCGGCAGGCCGTGGGTGCGCGCGTACGCCCGGACGATCATGTCGCCGCCGGCCTTGGCCGCCGAGTAGGGCGAGTTGGGCGCCAGCGGCGCGTCCTCGTCCCAGGAGCCGGCGTCGATGCTGCCGTACACCTCGTCGGTGGACACCTGCACCACGCGCGGCGTCCCCGCGTCCAGGCACGCCTGCATGAGGGTCTGCACGCCGAGCACGTTGGTGCGCACGAACTCGCCCGCGCTGGCGATCGACCGGTCCACGTGCGACTCGGCCGCGAAGTTCAGCACCACGTCGTGGCCGGGCACCAGCTCCGCCAGCAGATCGGCGTCGCAGATGTCGCCGTGCACGAACGCGAAGCGGCCCTCGACCGGCTCCAGGTTGGCCAGGTTGCCGGCGTAGGTGAGGCGGTCGAGCACGGTGACCTCGGCGCCCGCCCACGCGGGGTAGGCGCCCGAGACCAGCTCGCGGACGTAGTGGGACCCGATGAAACCGGCGCCGCCGGTGACGAGGACGCGCGTCATTTGCTGATCTGCACTTTGCTGTGGTCTCCCAGGACGAGTCGGTGGGCGCGCGGGACGCGCGGGGCGGGGGTGACCTCCGCCTCCCGGCCGATCAGCGACACCTCGATGCGGCCGACGCCGTCGATGGAGGCGCCGCGCAGCACGATCGAGTACTCGACCTCGCTGTCGATGATCCGGCAGTCGCGGTCGATGGAGGTGAACGGGCCGAGGTAGGAGTCGCGCACCACCGAGCCGGCGCCGACGATCACCGGGCCGACGATCCGGGAGGCGGTCACGGTCGCGCCCGCCTCCACCACCACCCGGCCGATCAGCTCGCTGGACTCGTCCACCTCGCCGGCCACGTGCGGCTCGACGCCCTCCAGCACCAGCCGGTTGACCTCCAGCATGTCGGTGACGTTGCCGGTGTCCTTCCAGTAGCCGGTGATGACGGTGGACTCCACCCGGCGGCCCTCGTCGATCAGGCACTGGATGGCGTCGGTGATCTCCAGCTCGTCCCGCCAGGACGGCTTGAGCCCCGCCACGGCCCGGTGCACGGCCGGGCTGAAGATGTAGACCCCGACCAGCGCCAGGTCGCTCTTGGGGTGCTCGGGCTTCTCCTCCAGGCCGACCACGCGCCCGGCGGCGTCCAGCTCGGCGACGCCGAAGGCGCGCGGGTCGGAGACGCGGGTCAGCATGATCTGCGCCTGCGGGCGCTCGGCGCGGAACCGGTCGACCAGGTCGTCGATGCCGCCGACGACGAAGTTGTCGCCCAGGTACATCACGAAGTCGTCCTCGCCCAGGAACTCGCGGGCGATCAGCACCGCGTGGGCCAGGCCCCGGGGGGCGTCCTGCGGCAGGTAGGTGACCTCCAGGCCGAAGGCCGAGCCGTCGCCGACGGCCGCCCGGATCTCGGCGGCGGTGTCGCCGACGACGATCCCGACCTCGCGGATGCCGGCGTCGCGGATGGCCTCCAGGCCGTAGAACAGCACCGGCTTGTTGGCCACCGGCACGAGCTGCTTGGCCGAGGTGTGGGTGATGGGGCGCAGGCGCGACCCGGCCCCGCCCGCCAGCACGAGCGCCTTCACGAGGCCGTCTCAGGCGACGGGCCCGGGGGGACGAGCTGGTTCAAAGGGACTCCAGAGGTGCCAGTGAGTCAATTCGCCTTTGACATTACCGGCACCGGACGGCCGATACTGCCAAACCGCCCTGGTGAGCCCCGGTGGGCCCGGGGTGAACCGCCCGTCCCCCGCGTGCTACTTCGCCCCAGTGATCATCCCCGCCGCCACCGTGTTGTTGGTGGCCTCGTCGATCAGGATGAAGCCGCCGGTCAGCCGGTTGCGGCCGTAGTCGTCGACGAACAGCGGCTGGGTGACCCGCAGCGAGATGCGGCCGATCTCGTTCAGGCCGAGGGCGGTCGCCTGCTCGTCGCGGTGCAGGGTGTTGACGTCCAGCCGGTAGTTCAGGTCCTTCACCATCGCCTTGGCGGTGCGGGTGGTGTGCTTCAGGACCAGCTTCATGCGCGGGGCGAGCGGCCGGTCGGGGGTCATCCAGCACACCATGGCGTCCAGGTCCTGGGCGACCTCGGGCCGGTTGTGCGGCCGGGCGATCATGTCGCCCCGGGAGATGTCGATCTCGTCGGCCAGCCGCAGCGTCACCGACATCGGCGCGTACGCCTCCTCGACCGGCCCGGCCGGGCCGTCGATGTGGGTGATGGTGGTGGTGAGGCCGGACGGCAGGTGCACCACCTCGTCGCCCGGCTTGAGCACCCCGCCCGCGACCTGGCCCGCGTAGCCCCGGTAGTCGTGCAGCTCGGGGTCGGTGGAGGCGTGCGGGCGGATCACGTACTGCACCGGGAACCGCACGTCGATCAGGTTGCGGTCGGAGGCGATGTGCACGTGCTCCAGGTGGTGCAGCAGCGAGGAGCCCTCGTACCAGGGCATGTTCACCGACCGCTCCACCACGTTGTCGCCGTGCAGCGCCGACAGCGGGATGAAGGTCAGGTCGGTGATCTCCAGCTTGGAGGCGAACGCGGTGAACTCGTCCACGATCCGCTCGTAGACGGCCCGGTCGTAGTCCACCAGGTCCATCTTGTTGATCGCGACCACCAGGTGCGGCACCTTCAGCAGCGTGGTGAGGAAGGCGTGCCGCCGGGACTGCTCCAGGATGCCCTTGCGCGCGTCCACCAGGATGATCGCGAGGTCGGCGGTGGAGGCGCCGGTGACCATGTTGCGGGTGTACTGGATGTGCCCGGGGGTGTCGGCGATGATGAACTTGCGGCGCGGCGTCGCGAAGTAGCGGTAGGCCACGTCGATGGTGATGCCCTGCTCGCGCTCGGCCCGCAGGCCGTCGGTGAGCAGCGCGAGGTTGGTGTACTCCTCGCCGCGGTCGGCGCTGGTGCGCTCCACCGACTCCAGCTGGTCCTCGAAGATCGACTTGGAGTCGAACAGCAGGCGGCCGATCAGCGTGGACTTGCCGTCGTCCACGCTGCCCGCCGTGGCGAACCGCAGGATGTCCATGTTCTTCGGGTTGGACATTAGAAGTAGCCCTCCTTCTTGCGGTCCTCCATGGCGGCCTCGCTGGCCCGGTCGTCGGCGCGGGTCTGGCCGCGCTCGGTGACGCGCGTGGCCGCGATCTCCTCGATCACCTCGTCCAGCGTGGCGGCGGTGGACTTCACCGCGCCGGTGCAGGAGGCGTCGCCGACGGTGCGGTAGCGCACCGTCGCCTCGAACGCGGGCTCGTCGTCGCCGCGGTTGGCGTACTCGATGTCGGCCAGCAGCATGCCGTCGCGCTCGAACACCCGGCGGTTGTGCGCGAAGTAGATCGGCGGCAGCTCCAGCTCCTCGCGCCGGATGTAGTCCCAGATGTCCAGCTCGGTCCAGTTGGACAGCGGGAACACCCGGACGTGCTCGCCCTGCCTGATCTTGGTGTTGTACAGGTTCCACAGCTCGGGCCGCTGGTTCTTGGGGTCCCACTGGCCGAACTCGTCGCGGAAGGACACCACGCGCTCCTTGGCGCGGGCCTTCTCCTCGTCGCGGCGCGCGCCGCCGAACGCGGCGTCGAAGCGGTGCTCCTCGATCGCGTCGAGCAGCGTGGTGGTCTGGAGGCGGTTGCGCGAGGCGCGCCGCCCGGTCTCCTCCACCACGCGGCCCTGGTCGATCGACTCCTGCACGGAGGCGACCACCAGGCGCAGGCCCAGCTCGGCGACGCGGCGGTCGCGGTAGTCGATGACCTCGGGGAAGTTGTGCCCGGTGTCGACGTGCATGACCGGGAACGGGATCGGCGCCGGCCAGAACGCCTTCTGGGCGAGGCGCAACATGACGATGCTGTCCTTGCCGCCGGAGAACAGCAGGACGGGCCGCTCGAACTCGGCGGCCACCTCGCGGATGATGTGGATCGACTCGGCTTCGAGGACGTCCAACTGGGACAGAAGGTAATCGCAGCGCTGCATGGTCTGGGGCTCTCTCCACGCTGTTGGGCAGATGCACCGGCACGGGCGCTGGGCACGGGCCCGCGCCCACCGGTCTGGGCGTCGTTCTGGCGGCCGGGCGGCCGCTAGGGACAGCCCGGCAGAGCGTCGCTCACGTCCCGGATGCCGGTCAGCAGCGTCGATGCCGACACGGGATGGCACACCAGGATATCCGGCAGCCTGGGGTCGCTCCGGTTATAGGCCAGCGGCGAGCCGTCGATGCGGGAGGCGTGCGCGCCCGCCGCGAGGGCGACGGCCGCCGGGGCGGCCGAGTCCCACTCGTACTGGCCCCCGGCATGGACGTAGGCGTCCACCTCGCCCAGCAGCACCGCCGAGATCTTCGCGCCCGCCGAGCCGATCGGCACCAGCTCGACGTCCAGGTCGAGACGTTCGGCGAGCTTCTGTACGAACTCCGGCGGCCGGGTGCGGCTGACGGCGATCCGCAGGCGGCCGGGGTCGGGCGCGGGGGCCTTCAGCACCGACTCGCGTGAGGCGGTGACCGTCACCGCGCCGCCGAGCGCGGCGGTGCGCAGGGTGCGGCCCTGGGCGGGCAGCGCGACCGCGCCCGCCGTCAGGCGGCCCTTCTCCCACAGCGCCACGTGCACGGCCCAGTCGCGGCGGCCCTCCTCGGAGAACTCGCGGGTGCCGTCCAGCGGGTCGACGATCCAGACCCGGTCGGCCGACAGGCGGTCGGCGTCGGCGGTGTTGGCGGTGGGCGCGGCGGCGCCGCGGGCGGCCACCGAGGCCGCGACGGAGGCGCGGCCCTCCTCCGACAGGATCGCGTCGCCGGGACAGCGCTCGGCCAGGGCGGCCATCAGGTACTCGTGCGACCGCAGGTCGCCGGTGTCCTTGAGGGCCTTCGCGTCGGCGAAGCCCTCCCGCTCCCGAACCTCCAGCAGCAGCCGGCCCGCCGCCGCGGCGAGCTCGCCCGCCAGCGCGTGGTCGTCCACCACCGCGATCTCTGTCATTCGTCCGCCCGTAATCCCGACTCGGCTGATCTGTTGGGTCTACATTCTCACGGCCGCGCGCGGACCGGGAGCGGGACGGGGGTATGTGGGTGTTCTCGCGGCCGTCGCGGCGCTAGTACGCGCCCGAGCCGCGGAACACCGCCGACCAGGTCTTCCACATGATCTGCAGGTCCAGCGCCAGCGACCAGTTGTCCACGTACCGCAGGTCCAGCCGCACCGACTCGTCCCAGGTCAGGTCGGACCGGCCGCTCACCTGCCACAACCCCGTCAGGCCGGGCTTGACCACCAGCCGACGGTACACGTCCCCGCCGTACTGGGCGACCTCTTCGGGCAGCGGCGGGCGCGGGCCGACCAGCGACATGTCGCCGCGCACCACGTTGAGCAGCTGCGGCAGCTCGTCCACCGAGTAGCGGCGCAACCAGCGGCCGATCGGGGTGACGCGCGGGTCGTGCCGGATCTTGAACAGGGCGCCGTCGTGCTCGTTGTCGACCATCAGCTCGACCTTGCGGGCCTCGGCGTCCACCACCATCGTGCGGAACTTGTAGACGGTGAACTCCCCGCCGTCGCGGCCGACGCGGGTCTGCCGGAACAACACCGGGCCCCGGTCGGTCACCTTGATCAGCACCGCCACCGCCAGCAGCAGCGGGCTCAGCACCAGCAGCCCCGCCAGCGCGCCGGTCCGGTCGAACAGGCCCTTGAGCACCTTGCGGGCGCCCGCCAGCTCGGGGTGCTCCACGTGCAGCAGCGGCAGGCCCGACACCGGCCGGATCGAGATGCGCGGACCGGTCACGTCCATCAGCGCGGGCGCCACCACCAGTTCGATGTCGTCGCGCTCGATCTGCCAGGCCAGGCGGCGCAGCGCCACCCCGTCCATCTCCGGACAGGCCAGCACCGCGACCGAGTCGGCGCCGATCTGCCCGACCGCCGACGCGGCCTGCGCGAAGTCGCCCAGCACCGGCACGCCCTCGACCTCGTCGACCGCGTCGTCACCGCTGGCCAGCACCGGCGGCAGGCACACCCCGACGATGTCCATGCCGTGGTAGCGCTTCTCCCGCAGCAGCCGGATCAGGTCGGCGACGGCCGCGCGGTGCCCGACCGCCAGCACCCGCCGCATGTAGTGGCCGTTCCAGCGCTTGCGGTGCAGCCACTTGCGCAGCCGGTAGCGGGCGACCAGGTTCAGGAAGGTGCCCAGCGGCAGCGCCATCATCACGTAACCGCGGGCCACCTCGACCTTGAGGGCGTAGGAGACGATCGCCACCGACGCGGTGAGGATGAACCCCGCCCGCAGCACCCGGTGGAACTCCTCGTAGCCGACCCCGATGTAGCGTGGCTGGTAGGCCCGGCACAGCAGCAGGGTGAGCAGCCACAACACCGGCAGCAGCGCGGTAAAGGCGACGTAGGGGAAGGTGGGGTGGTCGGGGATGCCGGGGAAGCGCACCATCAGCGCCACCAGCCCGGCCAGCGCCATGCTGCCCAGGTCCAGCAGCCGCGCGAGCCGCCGGTAGGTGCCGGTCCAGTTCTGGGATCCGGCGACCGGTCCGGCCGTCTCGGCCGGCGTCTCGACCGATAGCAGCCTGTCCACCGTCGTCATGAACTCCTCACCCACCTCTGTCGGGCTCGGACACCCCGTAATGCATGTTTCATCACAAGGACGGTTGAATGCCGCCTGAGGTTCACATGTGACTTGAAACCCGTTTGTGAGGCATCTTACGGCCGGTTTACCAAAGGGTGGGCCCGAAAGCGCCGCCTGTGGCCTGTAATCCACACGACAGTCGTCGCCGCTGGTCAGGTGGCGTGGAAGGTGTTCTGCGCCGCCGCCAGGCCCTCGGTCAGCAGCGCCTCGACCGCGTCGCCGGCGCGCTCGGCGTTCAGGTCGAGTTCCTTGCGCTCGGTCGCGGAGAAGTCCTTCAGCACGAACGCCGCCGCGTCCATCCGGCCCGGCGGCCGGCCGACCCCGAAGCGCACCCGCGGGTACTCCTTGGCGCCCAGCGATCTGGTGATCGACCGCAGCCCGTTGTGGCCGTTGTCACCGCCGCCCTGCTTCAGCCGGATCGCGCCGTAGGGGATGTCCAGCTCGTCGTGGACGACCACCACGTTCTCGACCGGCACCTTGTAGAAGTCGCGCAGCGCCTTCACCGGGCCGCCCGACTCGTTCATGTAGGTGCGGGGCTTGGCCAGCACGACGCGCGTGCCCGCGAGGCGGCCCTCGACCACATCGGCGCGCGCCTTGTGCGACTTGAAGCGGCCCCCGACACGGCCCGCGAGCACGTCCAGGACCATGAAACCGGCGTTGTGCCGGTGGCCCGCGTAGGAGGGGCCGGGGTTGCCCAGCCCCACCACCAGCCAGAGATCACCGCTCACCGCACACCTCCGTACAGGCCGACGGCCCCCGCCGGTGACACCGGCGGGGGCCGTGGAACATCGTCGCGCCGCCCGGGGGCGGGGTACTACTCGGCGGACTCGCCCTCGGCGGCTTCGCCCTCGCCCTCGCCCTCGGCGGCCTCGGTCTCGCCCTCGGCGGCCGCGGTCTCGCCCTCGGCGGCCGCGGTCTCGTCCTCGGCGGTCTCGGTGCTCTCCTCCAGCGCGGCGGCGGCGGCCGCGGCGTCGGTGATCTGCAGGACCAGGGCCTCCTCGTCGGTGACCAGGGTGGCGCCGGACGGCAGCTTCACGTCCTTGGCCAGCAGCTGGGAGCCGATCTCCAGGCCCTCGACGCTCACCTCGACCGACTCGGGGATGTGGGTCGCCTCGGCCTCGATGGACAGCTGCACCAGCTCCTGCTGGAGCTGGCCGCCGGAGACCAGCTCGCCGGTGATCTCCAGCGGGATCTCGACGGTGACCTTCTCGCCGCGCTTGACCAGCAGCAGGTCGACGTGCTCCAGGAAGCCCTTGATCGGGTCGCGCTGCACGTCCTTGGGCAGGGCGAGCTCGGCGCCCGAGCCGAGGCCGTCCAGGGTGAGCAGCACGTTGGGGGTCTTCAGGGCGAGCATCAGCTCGTGGCCCGGAAGGGAGATGTGCTGGGGGTCGGTGCCGTGGCCGTAGAGGACGGCGGGAACCTTGCCGGCCCGGCGGGTGCGCCGCGCGGCACCCTTACCGAACTCGGTGCGCGGCTCGGCGGCAATGCGTACCTCGGACACGGCGAAAACTCCTCGTTTGTTGCGATCCACGGCCGTCCGGCATTGGACGTCCGCTACGGACAGAGCGAATCAGGCGTTGCTCGATGCGTCAGGCGCCTCGAAGATTCTTTGCGTTCCCCAGGGAGTGCGAGACCTGTGCCGGAACCGCACTGAACGACCCGGGGCATACGCGGATTCGACAAGTCTAGCCGATCGGCGCAATGCGCAAAGCCAGCGGCCCCGCACGGCCACGCGATCGTTACCGTCCCCCGGGCCCCTGCCGGACCCGCCGTCCAGGGTAGGCGAACGGCGCCGCGCGCGACGCACGGACGCCGGGTCCCGATCGGGACCCGGCGTCCGGGGGGGTCGTGCGGCCGCGGCTAGCTGTGGCCGCCGAACAGGCTGGTCACCGAGCCGTCGGAGAACACCTCGTTGATCGCGCGGGCGACCAGCGGGGCGATCGACAACACGGTCAGCTTGTCGAACTGCTTCTCCTCGGGGATCGGCAGGGTGTTGGTCAGCACCACCTCGGAGATCCGCGAGTTCTTGAGGCGGTCGACCGCCGGGCCCGACAACACGCCGTGCGTGGCGGCCACCACGACCTTGGTGGCGCCCTGCTCGAACAGCGCGTCGGCGGCCTTCACGATGGTGCCGCCGGTGTCGATCATGTCGTCCACGATGACGCAGGTGCGGCCCTTGACCTCGCCGACCACGTCGAAGACCTTGACCTCGTTGGCCACGTCCGGATCGCGCTTCTTGTGGATGATCGCCATCGGCACGCCGCCCATCCGGTCCGACCAGCGCTCGGTGACGCGCACCCGGCCGGCGTCGGGGGCGACCATGGTGACCTGGGTGAGGTCCAGCCGGCTCTCGAAGTGCGCGGCCAGCAGGTCCAGCGCGAACAGGTGGTCCACCGGGCCGTCGAAGAAGCCCTGGATCTGCGCGGTGTGCAGGTCCACGGTGATCAGCCGGTCGGCCCCGGCGGTCTTGAACAGGTCGGCCATCAGCCGCGCCGAGATGGGCTCGCGGCCGCGGTGCTTCTTGTCCTGCCGGGCGTAGCCGAAGAACGGCGCGACCACCGTGATCCGCTTGGCGGAGGCGCGCTTGAGCGCGTCCACCATGATCAGCTGCTCCATGATCCACTGGTTGATGGGAGCGGTGTGGCTCTGGATCACGAAGGCGTCGGAGCCGCGGACCGACTCCAGGAACCGCACGAACGTCTCACCGTTGGCGAAGTCGTACGCCGAGGTCGGCGTCAGCTCGACGTGGAGGTTGTCGGCTACTTCCTTGGCCAGGTCCGGGTGGGCTCGGCCGGTGAAGAGCATCAGCTTCTTCTGGCCGCTCGCCTTGATCCCACTCACCTCTGACAACTCCCCCTCAATGGAACTTCCCTTGCCGTGGGTTGTCGTCCCCACTGCCCGCACGCGCAAGAGTCGCTCTCCCGTGTCGCGCGGGACGTCTGTTGTGGCCGGGAGGACAGCCTCCCGGCGCGGTCAGCCCGCGCCCTCGCCCGCACCGTCCGCGCCGGCCTCCCGCGCGCGGCGGGCGGCCTCGGCGGACTTCGTGCCGGCCAGGCGGCGCTCGGTCCATCCCGCGATGTTGCGCTGCCGCGCCCGCGCGACGGCCATCGCGCCGGGCGGCACGTCGGAGACGATGACCGAGCCGGCGGCCGTGTAGGCCCCGTCGCCGATCTCGACCGGCGCGACGATCATGTTGTCGCTGCCGATCTTGACGTGGTCGCCCACGACGCTGCGGTGCTTGTTGACGCCGTCGTAGTTGACGAACACCGACGAGGCCCCGATGTTGCAGCCCTCGCCGATCTCGGCGTCGCCCACGTAGGTCAGGTGCGGGACCTTCGACCCCTCGCCGACCTCGGCGTTCTTCATCTCAACATACGTCCCCGCCTTGGCCTTGCGCGCCAGCCGCGTGCCCGGCCGTAGGTAGGCGTAGGGGCCGACGGACGCCTCCGGGCCGATCTCGGCGCCGACGCACACCGCGTTGACCACCGTGGCGTCCGCGCCGACGCGGGTGTCGGTCAGCGTGCAACCCGGCCCGACCTCGGCGCCCTCGCCCAGGTGGGTGGCGCCGTGCAGCTGGGTGCCGGGGCGGACGACGGCGTCGGGCTCGGCGGTGACCTGCACGTCGATCCAGGTGGTGGCGGGGTCGACGATCGTGACGCCGGCCCGCATGTGGGCCTCCAGCACGCGGTCGTTGAGCTGCCGCCGCGCCTGGGCGAGCTGCACCTTGTCGTTGACGCCCTGCGTCTCGACCCAGTCGGGGGTCAGGAACGCCCCGGCCCGGTGGCCGTCGCCGCGCAGGATGGCGACCACGTCGGTGAGGTATTCCTCACCGTTGGCGTTGTCGGTGGTGACCCGCTTGAGGGCGTCGCCCAGCAGCGCGCCGTCGAAGGCGTACATGCCGACGTTGATCTCGCGGACGGCGCGTTGCGCGTCGTCGGCGTCCTTGTGCTCGATGATCGAGGTCACCGCGCCGTCGGCGCCGCGCATGATGCGTCCGTAACCGGTGGCGTCGGGCATCTCGGTGGTGAGGACCGTCACCGCGTTGCCCTCGTCCTCGTGCGTCCGCACGAGCCGGGCGAGGGTCTCCCCGCGCAGCAGCGGGTGGTCGCCGTTGGTGACCACGACGGTCCCGCTCAGCGGGCCGACCTGCTCCAGGACCGTGCGGACGGCGTGCCCGGTGCCGCCCTGCCGCTCCTGCACGACCGGCTCGGCGGCCGGGGCGTGCCCGGCCAGGTGCTCGACCACCTGCTCGCGGCGGTGGCCGACGACCACCACCAGGCGCTCGGGGTCCAGCTCACCGGCCGCGGCCAGCACGTGGCCGAGCATGGAGCGCCCGCCCAGCTCGTGCAGGACCTTGGAGGTACGGGACTTCATCCGGGTGCCCTCGCCTGCGGCGAGGACGATGACGGCAGCCGGGCGGCTCGCGCTCACGAAGAGGCTCCTCGGCATTGCGGACGGAAAGAGGCTCGGGCGCCCCGGACCTGGGTCCTGGACCTGTCCGGCCACCGTCTGCCTGCGGTAACAGGGCATGACGGAACACGGCTCGCCCGACACCCGAAGGATACCGCCCGCCCCCGATATGTCACCCCGGGGCCCGCCCGACACGACCGCGGCGCGGCCGGCGCCGCGCCGCTAGGGCTCCCGGGGGAGGAATCGAACCTCCGTTGACTGAACCAAAATCAGTAGTCCTGCCTCTAGACGACCCGGGAAGGTCCGGTCCCGGCGGCCTGCCCCGTCGAGAGGGGCGCCGTCCAGGACCGGGACTCACGATACCGGTTCCCGGGCCGTCGCCCCATTCGGTAAACGGAAGATCCCGGCGGTGCCTTCAGTTCCCGGCGGCGAGCCAGTCGGGAAGCGGCTCTCGGGCCGACAGCCAGGCTTCGGGGATTCCCTCCGCGCCCAGGTGTGCGCCGACGACGCCGCCCGCGATGGCGGCGGTGGTGTCCATGTCGCCGCCGACCATCGCGCAGGCGCGTACGGCGGACTCGAAATCGGTGAGGCGGGTGGCGGCGGCCCACAGCGCGAACGGAACGGTGTCCTGAGCCGTGATGCGGTCGCCCTCGCGCACGCGCATGAGGAGTTCGTAGGCACCCGCGCCGTAGCCGCGGCCGACGTCCATGCGGGAGGCGAACGATTCGGCCAGGTCATCCTGCTCTATACGCCCGTGTCGGTTTAGGACGTCCACGATCGAGCAGGCCATCTGCGTGTCGTCCGACCACTCCCACGGCGCCGGGGGCAGGCCGGACACGGGGGACACGCCCCTGTTGTCGAGCATGAAGAACTGGTCGCCGAAGGCGTCGCCGGTCGAGAGGCCGGCGAGCGAACCTTCGGCGAGCACCGAGCGTTGGTCGGAGGTGAGGGCCATCCCGGTCCTTTCTTTCTCAGGCGGAGCCGCCGCCATCTGACGCGCACGCGAGCCTTGCGCCTCCAGAGCCGGAATCCCACTGATTTTACTCGTGCACGCTGTCCAACCTACGCAAGCGTAGGTTACGGTGGCGTAGGTAAGCGTCCTCCAAGCGCAGGAAGTGGTGACACATGACTACAGCCCCCGTTGTCGACCCCTCGCCGTCCCGGCCGCAGCCCAGGCCCGAAGTCGAACCGGGCGTCCGGGGCAACGCCGAGAAAATCCTCATCGGGGTCTTCACCGGGGTCCCCTTCCTCGCGCTGATCGCGGCCGTGCCGCTCGCCTGGGGACGTTTCCTGGGCTGGTCGGACGTGCTGCTGACGGCCGTCTTCTACTTCATCTCCGCCGGCGGCATCACCGTCGGCTACCACCGCTACTTCACGCACGGCTCGTTCAAGGCCAACCGCCCCCTGAAGATCTTCCTGGCGATCGCCGGCGGCCTGGCCATGGAGGGCCCGGTCATCACCTGGGTCGCCGACCACCGGCGGCACCACAAGCACTCCGACAAGGAGATGGACCCGCACTCGCCCTGGCGCTTCGGCGACGACTGGAAGGCGCTGACCAAGGGCCTGCTGTGGGCGCACTACGGCTGGCTGTTCAACGCCAACCGCACCTCCAAGGAGCGCTTCGCCAAGGACCTGCTGAACGACAAGGACATGGTCCGCATCCACAAGTGGTTCCCCGGCCTGGTCGCGGTGTCGTTCCTGCTCCCGGCCGCGCTCGGCGGCCTCATCACCATGTCCTGGATGGGCGCGCTGACCGCCCTGTTCTGGGCCGGGTTCGTGCGCATCACGCTGGTGCACCACGTCACCTGGTCGATCAACTCGATCTGCCACACCTTCGGCGAGAAGCCCTTCGAGGCGCGTGACAAGTCCCGCAACGTGTGGTGGCTCGCCATCCCGTCGCTGGGCGAGTCCTGGCACAACCTGCACCACTCGGACCCGACCTGCGCCCGGCACGGCGTGCTCAAGGGCCAGGTGGACATCAGCGCCCGCGTGATCTGGACGTTCGAGAAGGCGGGCTGGGCGCACGACGTGCGCTGGCCGACCCCGGAGCGCCTGGAAGCCAAGCGCGTCAAGCAGGCGGCCTAGGCTGGAAGGGCAGACGACTTTCCGCCACGCGGGTCCGCAGGCCCGCCCGACCGAGACAATGGGGCCCGTGACTGAACCCGCCCCCCGGTCCCGCAGGAAGCGGATGACCGGCAAGGAACGACGCGAGCAGCTCCTCACCATCGGCCGCACGCTCTTCGCCGAACGGGGCCTGGACGGCACGTCGGTGGAGGAGATCGCCGCCGCGGCCGGGGTCTCCAAGCCGGTGGTGTACGAGCACTTCGGCGGCAAGGAGGGGCTGTACGCGGTCGTGGTGGACCGCGAGTTCGAGAAGTTGCTGGGCCTGGTCACCGAGGCGCTGACCTCGGCGATCCACTACCGCCGCAAGCTGGAGAGGGCGGCGCTGGCGCTGCTGGAGTACATCGACGAGAACCCCGACGGCTTCCGCATCCTGGTGCGCGACTCCCACGGCGGCACCGGCACCGGCAGCTACGCCAGCCTGCTCAGCGAGATCGCGGGCGAGGTCGAGCACCTGATGGCCCAGGAGCTGGACCGGCACGAGTACGACGACAAGTTCGCGCCCATGTACGCGCAGATGCTGGTCGGGATGGTCGCGCTGACCGGGCAGTGGTGGCTGGACGCGCGGCGGCCCAAGCGCGAGGAGGTCGCCGCGCACGTGGTGAACCTCGCCTGGAACGGCCTGTCGGGCCTGGAGCCCAGGCCGTCGCTGGACCCGCGCCGCCGCCGCAAGGAGCTGGAGCGGCTGGAGAAGCGCGCGGAGAAGGCCGCGGCCAAGGCCGAGAAGGCCGAGGAACGCGCGCTGGCCAGGGCGGAGAAGGCCCAGCGCAAGCAGCGCCGCCCCGACGAGGAGGCGCTGCCCGAGGCGGCCGAGGCGTCCGAGGAGGACGTGCCCGAGGAGGCCACCGAGGCGGTCGTCGAACCGGCCGCCGAGGTGGCCACGGAGATCGGCTCGCGCTGATCCTCCCGCGGGTGACCGGGGCCACGCCCGGTCACCCCGGCTGACGCAGCGTAAGAATTGTCATACCCGTGTCCTAGCCTCGGCGGTGAACCGAGAAGGAGGACACGGATGCAGAACCCCCCGCTCCACTCCCCGCCCCAGCCCTCGCTCCCCCACCGCTTAACCGGGCACATGAGCGCGGAGGCGCCGCCATGAGCGCGCCCGGGGGCCGCACGGCGGCCGACACGACGGCGGACGACTGCGCCGCCGACTTCCTGACGGACGTGGAAGAGTCGCTGGACATCCTGACGGACGCCTGCCGAGCCCCGGCGAACGCCTTCACGAACGCCACACGACCTCGCGACCACGTGGCTGAGCTGCGCCGTCTGCTACTCCGCCTGCACGCCCTACTACTCAACTGGGAGGCGGAGACGACCCCACGACGCTGAGGAACGACACCGGCCCACCTGGGAGCCACGCTGGGAGCCAACGGGTGCCGCTTGGAGCTACCGGACATCGCCAGGTCGGCTCGGTTCCGGGAAGCGAAAACCGGTGGCCGTCTGGAGTTCGTCCAGGCGGCCACCGGCCGGGGTCGCCGGCTCGGGTCGCGAGTCCGGGGCTGGTCGAGTGCCGCCCGCCGTCCGAGGGGGCACACCGCAGGGGAACGAGTCGTGTCCCTCGCACGGCGGGCGGCACCCTGCTCTAGGGGCCGGCGCGTCTCGCCACCACGAAGACGCGCCGGAACGGGAACACGGTGCCGTAGGACGCGGGCGGGTACGCCTCGCGCAGCCGGGCTCCGTACTCCTGGAGGAAGTCGTCGGTGTCGCCTGGGCCCAGCCGGGCCAGGACGGGGCGCAGCGCCGTGCCCTTGACCCATTCCAGGACGGGGTCGTCGCCGGGCAGCACCTGCGCGTAGGTGGTCTCCCACGCGTCCACGGCGTAGCCGAGGGGGGCGAGCAGGTCCAGGTAACCGGCGGGGTCGCGCACGGGGTCGCGTCGCACCGCGCCGGTGAGCAGGTCGCGCCATCGGGGCGACTCGCACAGCTCGCGGAGGATCGTGTGGCTGGGGGCGTCGAAGTTGCCGGGCACCTGGAAGGCCAGCACGCCGCCGGGGGCCAGCGCCTCGCCCCAGCGGGGCAGCAGTTCGGCGTGCTCGGGCACCCAGTGCAGCACCGCGTTGGACACGATGAGGTCGAGCGGCTCGACGGCCTGCCAGGTGGTCACGTCACCGACCTCGAAGCGCGTCCGGGGGCTCTGGTGGGCCCGCGCCGCCGCGATCATCTCGGGCGAGGAGTCGACGCCGTGGATCCCGGCGTCCGGCCAGCGCTGCGCCAGCGAGGCGGTCAGCTCGCCCGAACCGCAGCCGAGGTCGACGACGCGGCGGGGCGCGGCCAGGGGCACGCGGCCGAGCAGTTCGGCGAACGGCCGTCCGCGCTCGTCGCCGAAGACCCCGTACTGCGCGGGGTCCCACACGGCGGCGGGCGGCTGGGCGCCTGCTTGTCTCGACATCAAGAGACATGATGCCCCGCCTGTATCTTGATGTCAAGAAAGTCATCTCGATATCAAGACAGGTAGGCTGTCCCGCATGCATGATGAGGTCGATCGGCTGGTCGAGGCGTGGCACACCGAGCGCCCGGACCTCGACGTGCGGCCGCTGCACGTCCTCAGCCGGGTCTCCCGCCTGGCGCGCCACCTGGACCGCGCGCGCCGCGCCGTCTTCGTCGCCCACGACCTGGAGCCGTGGGAGTTCGACGTGCTGACCGCCCTGCGCCGCGCGGGCAAGCCCTACCAGCTCAGCCCCGGCCGGCTGCTGCGCGCCACCCTGGTCACCTCCGGCACGATGACCAACCGCATCGACCGCCTGGCCGCCACCGGCCTGGTCGAGCGGCATCCCGACCCGGCCGACAAGCGCGGCGTCCTGGTGCGGCTGACCGACGCCGGGCGCACCCGCGTGGACGCCGCGTTCGCCGACCTGCTGACCCGCGAGCACGCCATCCTGGAGTCGCTGAGCCCGGACGAGCGCGACGCCCTGGCCGACCTGCTGCGCTCGCTGCTGGTCCCCTTCGACAGCGACGGCGATCCGCGCCCCAACTGATCCCTGCATGGCAAAAGGCCCACCCCGGCGTCACCGGTGCGGGCCTTCGGCCAACGGTCAGTCCACGTCCTCCGCGAGCATCAGCCACTCCTCCTCGACCTGGGCCGACTCCGCCTGGACCGCCTTGAGCTTGGCGTCCAGCTCCTGGAGCTTGCCGTAGTCGGTGGCGTGCGCGGCCAGTTGCTCGTGCAGTTCGGCGGCCTGCTTGGACAACTTCTCCAGGCGGCGTTCGAGCTTGTCCAGCTCCTTGCGGGCCTTCCAGTCCTGGCCGCTGGCCTTGGGCTTGGCGGCGGTGGGGGCCGGGGCGGCGGCCTTCCCGGCGGGCGCGGCGGCCTGGCGCGTCGGGGCCGTCCCGGCGGCGCGCCGCTCCAGGTACTCGTCGACGCCGCCCGGCAACATCGACACCCCGCCGTCGCCCAGCAGCGCCGCGACGCGGTCGGTGATCCGCTCCAGGAAGTAGCGGTCGTGGCTGACCACGACCAGCGTGCCCGGCCAGCCGTCGAGGATGTCCTCCAGCTCGGTCAGCGTCTCGATGTCGAGGTCGTTGGTCGGCTCGTCCAGCAGCATGACGTTGGGCTCGCCCATCAGCAGCCGGAGCATCTGGAGGCGGCGGCGCTCGCCGCCCGACAGGTCGCCGACCGGCGTCCACTGGCGGTCGCCGGGGAAGCCGAGGCGCTCCAGGAGCTGGCTCGCGGTCCACTCGCGCTTGCCGACGGTGATGCGGCGGCGGATCTCCTCCACCGACTCCAGCACGCGCCGGGTCGGGTCGAGCTCCTCCAGGTTCTGCGACAGGTGCGCGAGCTGCACCGTCTTGCCGCGGACGACCTTGCCCGACGTCGGCGGCATGCCGTCCAGCAGGCGCAGCAGCGTGCTCTTGCCGCTGCCGTTCATGCCGACCAGGCCGATGCGGTCGCCCGGACCCAGCTGCCAGGTCAGGTGGGAGAAGATGGCGCGGTCGCCGAGGCTGACGCCGACGTCCTCAAGGTCGTAGACGGTCTTGCCGAGCCGGGCGGTCGCGAAGCGGGTCAGCTCGACGCTGTCGCGCGCCGGCGGCTCGTCGGCGATCAGCGCCTGCGCGGCGTCCACCCGGAACTTGGGCTTGGAGGTGCGGGCCTGCGGGCCGCGCCGCAGCCAGGCCAGCTCCTTGCGCAGCAGGTTCTGCCGCTTGCTCTCGGTCGCGGCCGCGATGCGCGCCCGCTCGGCCTTGGCCAGCACGAACGCCGAGTAGCCGCCCTCGTAGCGCTCGACGGCGCCGTCCACGACCTCCCAGGTGCGGGTGGTGACCTCGTCCAGGAACCAGCGGTCGTGCGTGACGACCAGCAGCGCGACCTTGCGGTCCTTCAGGTGCGCGGCCAGCCACGCGATCGCCTCGATGTCGAGGTGGTTGGTCGGCTCGTCCAGCGCCAGCAGGTCCGACTCGGGCACCAGCAGGCGCGCCAGGGCCACCCGGCGGCGCTCCCCGCCGGACATGCCGGCGACCGGGGCGTCCAGGTCCAGGTCGGCCAGCAGGCCCGCCAGGATGTCGCGGACGCGGGTGTCGCCCGCCCACTCGTGCTCGGCGCGGTCGCCGAGCACCTCCGAGCGCACGGTCGCGCCCTCGGCGAACTCGTCGCGCTGGGTCAGGTAGCCCAGGCGCAGGCCGCGCGTGTGCGTGACGCGGCCCCCGTCCGGCTCGACGACGCGGGCGAGGATCGCCACCAGGGTGCTCTTGCCGCCCCCGTTGCGGCCGACGACGCCGATGCGGTCGTCGTCGTCCAGCCCGAGGGACACGCTGTCGAGCAGCGGCTTGGGCCCGTAGGCCTTGCTGACGTTCTCAAGATTGATCAGATTCACGGCACCCTCCAGGCTAGTGCCCCGCCGCGCCCGTCAGACCACGATCGCGCCGGGGACGGGCCCGTGCGCCCGCACCACCTGCTTGGCGACGCCCGCGCCGCCCAGCGAGGCCGCGAGATCGGCCGCGTGCCCGGCGTCGGCGGCCAGGAACGCGCAGGTCGGCCCCGACCCCGACACCAGCGCCCCGACCGCGCCCAGCCCGCGCCCGGCGTCCAGGGTGCGGCTCAGCGAGGGCCGCAGCCGGACGGCGGCGGCTTGGAGATCGTTGTCCAGGTGCGCGCCGAGGGCGGCGGCGTCACCGGCCGCCAGCGCCGCCATCAGCCCCGGGGACGCCTGCGGCCACGGCACCTGCTCGCCCCGCTCCGCGCGGATGCGGTCGCACTCGCCGTACACGGCGGGCGTGGACAGGCCCCCGTCGGCGGTCGCGAAGACCCAGTGGAAGGTGCCCCGCGCCTCCACCGGCGACAACTGCTCGCCCCGGCCGACGCCGACGGCGGTGCCGCCGAGCAGCGCGAACGGCACGTCGCTGCCGAGCTCGCCGCCCAGCTTCATCAGGTCGTCCAGGCTCAGGCGCGGCGCCTCGGGGTCGTCCCACAACCGCGCGCAGGCGACCAGCGCGGCGGCCGCGTCGGCGCTGCCGCCCGCCATGCCCCCGGCGACCGGGATCGCCTTGCGGATGCGCAGCGCCACGTCCGGCTCCACGCCGAGCCGGTCGGCGACCAGGCGGGCGGCGCGGACGGCGAGGTTGTCGCCGTCGACGGGCACGCCCTCGATCGCCACCTGGGCGTCGGGGGCCGCCTCCACGGTCACCGCCGGCGCGCCGGCGGGCTCGGCCGTCACCTCGTCGAACAGGGAGACGGCGTGGAAGACGTTGACGAGGTCGTGGTACCCGTCGTCGCGGAGCGGCCCCACGGCGAGCTGGAGGTTGACCTTCGCGGGCACACGGACGGTCACTGCGGTCACGCACCGAAGCGTACGGGAGCCGAGCCCCCGACGCCGACCCGGGACCGGATCAGCCGCTGGTCACCGGGAGGTTGCGCGGGTTGAAGTAGGGATTGGTCGCGAACTCCCGCAGCGCCGACTCCGCCTGCCGGTCGCCGTCCACCCGGTAGTTGCGGCGGCGGTCGCGCGGCTCCTGCGCCTGCTCCTCGGAGTTGAAGTACAGAACCGCCTTGACCTGCGGGTTCTGCAGGACCTTGGCCGCCTTGCGCAACCATTCGGCACGCCGGACGCCGTAGGACTGCGGCACCCCGAACTCGGCCACCATGATCGGCTTGGGCCGCTGCCGCGCCCACTCCAGGAACAGGTTCACCGTCTCCGACAGGTCGCGGTAGTCGTAGCCGCCGCCGGGCTGGGCGTCGGCGCAGATCCAGTCGACCTGGTCGTCGCCGGGGTAGAACGAGGGCGCGTTGCGGGAGCCGAAGCCCCCGGCCGTCGGGCACCACACCCACGCCACGTTGGCGACCCGCTCCATCTGGAAGATCGCGCGCACGTGCTTCCAGGCCGCGACGTAGTCGGCCGCCGAGTGGATCCTCTTCTCCAGCTGGCTGGAGGTGTCCATGTCCCGCATCCAGCGCAGGAACACCGGCTTCCCGGCCGCCTTGACGGCGCGGGCGCGGGCGCGCAGCACGGCGTCGTGCCGGCCGCTGATGATCTCCTTGGTGTCGGCGCCCGCCCAGGTGACCAGGAGCTGCCGGTCGCTGTCGAGCACCGCCCTGTCGGCGTCGTCGGGGAACTCCGACTTCCAGCTGTGGAAGCTCTGCACGATGTCCAGGCGGCGGCCGAGCCGCTGCTCGAACGAGGTGACCAGCGCCATGCCCGGCTTGGCCGCGTCCTTGTCGGTCGGCCTGCCGCTCGGCGACGGCGTGCCGGACGGGCCCGGCTCCGCGCCCTCCTGCACCGGAGGCAACCACGCGCCGAAGTACGCGCCGCGCTCGGGCGGGACCGGGGCCACCCCGGGCCGCGCGGTCGTGGTGATCTTGGGAGCGGCGTCGGACCCGTCACCGCAGCCGGCGGTCAGCCCCGTCAGCCCCAGCGCCATGGCCAGCGCCGTCCCGGGCAGCCCCGCCCGAGCGGTCCGCGAACGCCCCTTCACCATCTTCCTCCGCCTCTTTCCGATCACCTGCGCCCCCAGGACGATACTGGGCGATCCGGGCGAAGGCGGCCACGTCCAGGGCTTCACCCCGGGCCCGGGGGTCCACCCCGGCCGCCCGCAGCGCCTCCTCGGCGGCGGCCGGCGACCCGGCCCAGCCCGCCAGGGCGGCGCGCAACGTCTTGCGGCGCTGGGCGAACGCGGCGTCCACCACCGCGAACACCTCGGCCCTGGTCGCGGTGGTCTCCGGCGGCTCCCCGCGGGTGAAGGCCACCAGCCCCGAATCGACGTTGGGCACCGGCCAGAACACCGCGCGCCCCACCGGCCCGGCCCGCCGCGCCGACCCGTACCAGGCCAGCTTCACCGACGGCACCCCGTAGATCTTGTTGCCGGGCGCGGCGGTCATCCGGTCGGCGACCTCGGCCTGCACCATCACCAGCACCCGCCGCAACGACGGCAGCGTGGCCAGCAGATGCAGCACGACCGGGACCGCGACGTTGTAGGGCAGGTTGGCCACCAGCGCGGTCGGCGCGGGTCCGGGCAGCCCGGTGATCCGCATCGCGTCGTCGCGCACGACCTCCAGCCGCCCCGCGACCCCGGGCGCGCGCGCCGCGACCGTGACCGGCAGCGCGGCCGCCAGCGCCGGATCGATCTCCACGGCGGTGACGCGCGCCACCTCCGGCAGCAGCGCCAGCGTCAGCGAGCCCAGTCCGGGCCCGACCTCCAGCACGACGTCGTCCGGCCCGACCTCGGCGACGCGCACGATGCGCCGCACGGTGTTGGCGTCGATGACGAAGTTCTGGCCGAGCGTCTTGGTCGGCCGGATTCCCAGCGCCCCGGCCAGCTCCCGCACGTCCGCCGGACCGAGCAGTCCTTGAGTGTCCCCCACCCCTCCAGTGTGTCAGTTAAGAGAAGAGGAACTTGCCGCAGTTAGGCCATTGGCCCTGCCAACGCCCGTTCACCTTGTTGTAGAGCAGTTGCGCCCGGTAGGTCTGCTCGCCGGCGCTCGCGTCGGACGGCTTGCCGCTGCCGCCCACCGACGTCCAGGTCTGCATCGAGAACTGGTAGAGGCCGTAGTAGCCGGCGGGGTTGACGGCGCGGGGGTTGCCGCCGGACTCGCACTTGGCGAGGCCCGCCCAGTTGAGCCGGGCGGCCGACCCGCCCGCAGCCGACTGCGGGCCGACGCCCAGGATGCGCGCGACCGGCTTGCGCTTGACCTTCGACGACAGCACGACCTTGACCTTCTTGCCGCGCCGCTGCACGTAGGCGGTCTGGACGACGGTGAGGCCGGGCTTGCCCTTGCGCAGCTCCTTCTCGCTGAAGGGCGGGACCTTGCTGCTCTTCTTCTTGATGGTGGGCGGCTCGACGGCGACGGTCTTGGTGACCGGCTTGCTCAGCAGGCGCACCACCTTGATGGTCCTGCCCGCCGTGGACTCGCGGGGCGGCGCCACCAGGTCGTAGGGGCCGAGCTCGATGCCGGCCTGGGTCAGGACCTCCAGGACGGTTTTCCCGGTGGTCGAGACCGTGCGCCGCTTCTTGTCGACCGTCACCACCACCGGGCGCGGTGTCGGGGCGGGGGTGCTGGCCTTGGGCGCGTCCGCCAGGGGGGCGGTGGTCTTGGGCTTGGCCGCGTCTCCGCCGCCACCACATCCGGCGGCGAGGGCCGCCGTCAGCAGCAGCACGGGGAGCGCAGGGGGGCGACGCACTGTGAGTTCCTCCAACGTGGCGCGGGGGGATGCCCGTTGTATCGGCCCAGACACTAGAGCCCCGGTCGGTCCGGTGCCACCCCGACCTTCCAAGTGCCCGGGGAGGAGGGGATGTCCCGGGGAGCAGGCGATGCCTACCCGATGGCCATATGCCGGAGCGTGGTCAATTGATTACAGTCGGTCGCATCCCTCCGAAAGAAAGGACAGGAAGATGCGAATACGGACGACGGCGCTCGGCCTCGCCGGTGGAGCGGCGCTGCTCCTCGGCTCGCTGGCCGCCCCCGCGCAGGCCGCCACCTCCGCGCCCGAGCGGCGCGGCTGGGAGAACACCGGGCAGACCTTCTTCTGGGAGGCGAGCTGCGACGCGGCGGGCAAGGCCGGGCTCGGCAAGGGCTGGTCGGCCTACGACTGCAAGGGCAGCACGTGGCGCAACTACGAGCTGTGGGTCTACCGGTGATCTGACACCGCCCCGGCGGCGCCCCGACGTCCCGGGAGCCCCCGCCCCGGACGGGCGCGGTGCGGCGCGGACCCCCGGACCGCACCGCACCGCGCCCGCCAGGCTCCTCCTCCGCACCACGCCACACCACGTATCGAGCCCGCGCGCCAGCAGAACCATGCGGCGGCTCAAGGCGGCGCGCTCTCAGGCCCGCGCCGTCCCAGGCTCACGTGCCGCCTCAAGCCCGCGCGCCGGCGCAGGTTCGTGCGACGGCCCCGGTCCGTGCGACGACGCAGGTCCGTGCGGCGGCCCCGATCCGTGCGGCGGCCCCGGTCCGTGCGGCGGCGCAGGTCCGTGCGGCGGCGCAGGTCCGTGCGGCGGCGCAGGTCCGTGCGGCGGGGCGGGGCTTTGGTAGGTCAGAAGCCGAAGATCCGGTGGCCCGTGGTCGTGATCGCCTCGCACAGGTCGGGGACGGGCACGTCCTTCACCTCGGCCATGAAGCGCACCGTGTGCGGGATCAGGTACGAGACGTTCGGCTTGCCGCGGTGCGGCACCGGGGTCAGGAACGGCGCGTCGGTCTCCACCAGGATCAGGTCCAGTGGCGCCACGCGCAGGGCCTCGCGCAGCGGTTCGGCGTTCTTGAAGGTGACGTTGCCGGCGAAGCTCATCACGTAGCCCCGGTCGGCGCACACCCTCGCCATCTCCGCGTCGCCGGAGAAGCAGTGGAAGACCACCCTGTCGGGCGCGCCCTCCTCGGCCAGGATGCGCAGCACGTCGTCGTGCGCCTCGCGGTCGTGGATGACCAGCGCCTTGCCGGTGCGCTTGGCGATGTCGATGTGCGCGCGGAACGAGCGGTGCTGGTCGTCCTTGGGGGCCCAGTCGCGGTAGTAGTCCAGGCCGGTCTCCCCCACCGCGACCACCTCGGGCCGGGCGGCCAGGTCGGCGATCTCGGTGAGGGCGTCGTCGGTGAGGCCGGTGGTGTCGTTGGGGTGGATGGCCACGCCCGCGTACACGTCGTCGAACTCGGCGGCGGTCTCGGCGCACAGCCGCGAGGACGGCAGGTCGACGCCGATGGTCACGATCCGCCGGATGCCCGCCGCCCGCGCCGAGGCGAGCTGCTCCTCGACCGGCAGCTCCACCAGGTCGAGGTGGCAGTGGCTGTCGAAGACCTCCACCGGCAGCGGGTCGGGCAGGGCCGGGAACAGCCGCGGCGCGGGGCCGCTCTCCTCGTCGGCGGTGCTCACGCGCCGCCCTCCAGCCGGGCCAGCTCCTCGTCCACGATCGACGGGTCGAGCTTGGTGAACAGCGGCGTCGGCTTGGCCAGCGGCACGCCGGGCCGGATCGGCACCGACTCCCAGCGGGCGGCGGTCTTGTAGTCGCCGGTGAGGATCGTGTAGTCGGGGCCGCCGTCCTCCGAGACCGTCTCCAGGCGCGGCATCCCGCTCCACTCGCCCTCGCCGCCGAGCATCTCGTAGACCTTCTGCGAGGAGTTCGGCAGGAACGGGGTGAGCAGCGACTTGGCGTCGTCGACGACCTGGAGGGCGGTGTGCAGGATCGACTTCACGCGCTCGGGGTCGTCCTTGAGCTTCCAGGGCGCCTGGTCCGACAGGTACTTGTTGGCGTCGCGGACCACGTCCATGGCCTCGGTGATGCCGTTCTTGAAGCGCGAGCGCTCCAGCTCGGCGCCGACCGCGCCGAAGGCGTTGCGGCTGCGCTCCAGCAGCGCCCGGTCGGCGTCGGTGAGGTCGCCGGCCTCGGGGATCGCGCCGACGTTCTTGGCGGCCATGTTGACCGAGCGGTTGACCAGGTTGCCCCAGGCCGCCACCAGCTCGTCGTTGTTGCGGCTGAGGAAGTTGGACCAGGTGAAGTCGGTGTCGTTGTTCTCCGGGCCGGCGACCGCGATGTAGTACCGCAGCGCGTCGACGTCGTAGCGCTCCAGGAAGTCCTTGACGTAGATCACGACCTGGCGGGAGGAGGAGAACTTGCGGCCCTCCATCGTCAGGAACTCCGACGACACGACCTCGGTGGGCAGGTTCAGCGCGCCCAGCGAGCCGGGGGCGCCGCCGCGGTCGCCCTGGCCGCTGTAGCCCAGCAACATCGCCGGCCAGATCTCTGCGTGGAAGACGATGTTGTCCTTGCCCATGAAGTAGTACGACAGGGCCTCGGGGTCCTGCCACCAGGCGCGCCAGGCCTCGGGGTCGCCGGTGCGGCGGGCCCACTCGACCGAGGCCGAGAAGTAGCCGATCACCGCGTCGAACCACACGTACAACTTCTTGGTGGGGTTGTCGCGCCAGCCCTCCAGCGGGATCGGCACGCCCCAGTCGAGGTCGCGGCTGATGGCGCGCGGCTGCATGTCGTCGAGCAGGTTCAGCGCGAACTTCAGCACGTTGGGCCGCCACTGGCCCTGCTTGGACTTCAGCCAGGCGCCCAGCACCTCGGTGAAGGCGGGCAGGTCGAGCATGAAGTGCTCGGTCTCCACGAAGGCGGGCGTCTCGCCGTTGATCCGCGACACCGGGTTGATCAGGTCGATCGGGTCGAGCTGGTTGCCGCAGTTGTCGCACTGGTCGCCGCGCGCGCCGTCGTAGCCGCAGATCGGGCAGGTGCCCTCGATGTAGCGGTCGGGCAGGGTGCGGCCGGTGGACGGGGAGATCGCGCCCATCGTGGTCTTGGTGAAGATGTAGCCGTTGTCGTACAGGCCCTTGAAAATCTCCTGCACCACCGCGTAGTGGTTGCGGGTGGTGGTGCGGGTGAACAGGTCGTAGGACATGCCGAGGCCGTGCAGGTCCTCGGCGATGACGCGGTTGTAGCGGTCGGCCAGCTCGCGGGCGCTCACGCCCTCCTTGTCGGCCTGCACCTGGATCGGGGTGCCGTGCTCGTCGGTGCCGCTGACCATCAGGACCTGGTTGCCCGCCATCCGCTGGTAGCGGCTGAACATGTCGCTGGGCAACGCGAAACCGGAGACGTGCCCGATGTGGCGGGGCCCGTTGGCGTACGGCCAGGCGGGCGCGGTCAGGATGTGGCGGCTGGGCGAGGACATGCTCCAAGCCTAGAGGTCGTGAAGGCAGGTCCGGCACTCGATAGGCGCAAGCTGTGGATAACCTGCTTGCCGGGTCGCGCGCGAGGTCACGGCCCCCTGGGACGAGCGTCGGGCAAGCGGAGGAAGCGAAGCGGGCATGGTCCAGAGCACGACGCGCGGCGGGGCCGCGGGGACGACGCCCGGCGCCGGACCGGACGGGCCGGGCCGCCGCGCCCGGGTGGCGGCGTTCGCCCGCCGCCGGGTGGTGTGGTTGTCGGCGCTGGTGGCCGGCTGCGGCGTGCTCGCCCAGTGGGTGATCATGGTGCCGCCGCTGTACTTCGACCCCTACTACGTGTGGCTGGGCGCCCGGGACTGGCCTGACGTGCCGCTGGACTCCTGGCCGTTCAACGAGGTCCCGCACCAGGTCACCCGGCTGGGGCTGGTGCTGCCCGCCCGGCTGCTCCAGGAGGTGCTGGGGCCGGGGCAGGCGGCCTACTTCGTGATCGCCGCGCTGGGCGGGGCGTTGTTCTTCGTGGGCTGCCACCTGGTGGTGCGGTCGTTGTTCGGGGACGTGGCGGGCGTGCTGGCGGCGCTGCTGCTGATCGTGCACCCGCTGTTCACGATGACCAACCCGTTCGGGCACGAGATCACCTGGTCGGCTGGGGTCATGCTGCCGGACATGCCGGGCGCGGGACTGTTCGCGTTCGGGATGGCGGCGCTGGTGGCGGCGTCGCGGCGGGCCGGACGCGCCCAGGCGCGGCTGCTGGTGACGGCGGGCCTCCTGCTGGGGGCCTCGTTCCTGGTGCGGGAGTTCCTGGCGTTCCTGTTCCTCGCCATCCCGCTCTACCTGGCGATCCTGCGCATCCCGTGGCGGCGCAACGTGCTGGTGGGCCTGCCCATGGTGGCGATCCTGGCGGCCAACCTGGTCCACAACACGATCGTGTGGGGCAACCCGCTGGCCGGGCTGCGGTCGGCGGCCACCCACGGAGGCAAGTCCCGCGACTATGTGACCCGGGAGCTCGCGGCCAGGTCCTTCCTGCGCGCCATGCACGACTGGCACCCGCTCGGCATGGTGTTCGTGGCGCTGCTGGCGCTGACGCTGCTGGGCTGGCTGGTCACCCGGGACCGGCGGCTCGCCCTGTGCCTGGTGTGGTTCGGGATGCTGGCGGTGCCGCTGACCCTGCTGTCGGGCGTGCTGGACCCCGACGACATCTCGCTGCGCGCCTGGCTGCCGCGCTACTGGTTCGCGGTGTTCCCGGCGCTGCTGGCGGGCGGGTTCGGCGCGGTGATCCTGCTGGCCCGGAAACTGCTGCCCGCCGGACGCCGGGTGGCGGGGCTGGCGCTGCCCACCGCGTCGCTGGCCGTGCTGGCGGTCGTGCTCGGCTCGGCCTACACCGTCTCGGCCGTCCGCGCCGTGCCCGACCTGCCGCGCGACACCGCCTGGAACGAGCTGCGCGCCTGGTTCGCCGACGGCCGCGGCGACGGCATCCGCAAGATCAGCGCGGACCGGCGGCTGGGCCAGACGCTGACCTTCTACACCCGCACCGTGTGGGGCACGCCGCTGTGGAAGGGCGAGATCAACGACTTCCCGCACGACATGCCGCAACTGCCGCCGGACGACAGCCCCATGCTGTTCACCAAGTGGCGGGGCAGCGAGTCGCCGATCCTGGCGGGCTGGGAGCCCGGCAAGGCCGGATGGCGGCTGATGTGGCGGTCCTCCGACGGCGTCCTGGAGTTGTGGGAACCGCCCGCCAAGCTTCCCGGCCAGGGCGGGTGACGGCCCGGATCAGCCGTCACGGCCCCAGGCCACCCAGCCGTCGTTCGGCGAGTCGCGGCTGTCGACCACCTGCCGGTCGGGGGGCGCGCCGCCCGGCCAGGTCGCGTTGACCGGGGTGCGGCCGTCCCAGTAGACGATCACCAGGTCGGCGTCCGGGGGCGTGCCGCGGCCGTCGAAGTCGGTCACGTCGTCCCAGGCCAGCCAGTAGTACAGCGGCAGCCGCAGCCGCCAGGAGATGTTGCGGTCGACCGCGACCACCGGCGTGGTGGTGGGACCGGCGACGCCGCGCAGGTCGGTGGCGGCGCTGAACTCCGCCACCAGCGGCCGGCCGATCCGGGCGTTGGCCGTGCCCGTCGCGCCCAGGAAGGTGACGGTGAAGACGCAGGTCAGCACGGCCGCTCCGGCGCGCCGGGAGACCCCGGGCAGCAGGCGGCCCAGCACCACGACCGCCAGCAGCGCGAGCCCCGCGAGCGTGGCGGGCCACAGCCGGAAGCGGGTCCAGTCCCAGGTCAGGAACGAGGTCTCGGGGAAGTCGTAGGGGGTGAAGGTGTAGCGGGACAGCCGGTCCCCCGCGTAGCGGTCCACGATCATGGCCAGCGCCACCAGCAGGCCCGCCGACCCCGCCGCCGTCCAGGCCACCGTCCGCCGCCGGGCGCGCAGCAGCACCGCGAGGCCCAACGCGAACAGCACCGGTGTCACGCAGGCCAGGTAGCGGCCGTAGACGTAGTTGCCGACGCGGTACTCGTCCGGCAGCGCCGCCGATGTGGCCAGCGCGATGCCCGCCGCCACCGCCAGGACGGCCAGCGCCATGGCCTTCGACGGGCCGGGGACGCCCCGCCGCAGCACCAGCGCCACCAGCGCGAGCAGGCCGATCCCGGCCACGCCCCCGGTGACGGCGAGCTGGTACCACAGCTGGCCCGAGCCCAGCCCCAGCGTCCAGCCCCAGCCGTCGGCGGTGGTCACCCGCCGCACCAGGTTGCCGCTGAGGTCGTTGTCGCCATAGGGGTAGAGGGACGACAGCAGGCTGTGGTTGAGGCGCGTCCCGGCCAGCGCGACGCCCGCCAGCACCGCGCCCACCACCGTGGCCTCGCGCCAGGGCCGCCAGCGCGCCACCGCCGCCAGCACGACCAGCCCGGCGTGCACCACCAGCGGCAGCACGCCGCGCGTGTGGCACATGTAGGCGTAGGCCGCCAGCGCCGACGCGCCCACTCCGTACAGCGTGACGCGGGAGATCACGGCCTCGCGCGGCGCGGTGAGCCAGGAGTGCGCCAGCAGCAACCACCCCAGCACCACCACCGGCAGCACCGCGTCCGTCAGCGCGAACTCGGCGAAGAACACCACGCCGGGCAGCAGGGCGGTGAGGTTGCCGCCCAGGAACGCCGGAAGCCGCGCGAGCCCGCAGCGCCGCAGCAGCACGTACGCCAGCGGCAACATCAGCGCGCTGACCAGGGCGTTCTCGACCTGGACGAGCCGGTAGACGACCGCCGGGTCGTCGGCCAGCCAGAACGCGGGCGTCAGCAGCAGCGGATAGCCGCCCCGGTAGACGGTGCCGTAGGACATGTCGGCGCCCGGCCCGCCGGTCAGCACCCGGGCCGCGAACAGGTAGCCGGTCTCGTCGGGCGTCGCCACCGGCATGGTCTGGCCGGTCGCCAGCAGCAGCCGCACCGCCGCCTGCGCCAGCCAGCCCAGCAGGAGCGCCAGCCGCCACCGGCGGCGCGACGGGCGGGCGGGGGCCGCGCCGTCGTCGGCCTGGCCGGGCCGTCCGGCGTCGGCGACGGCGGGGTGCAGGGCCGGGGGGCCGCTCATCGTGGGGGTACGGGGTGAAAGACCATGACCCGATCAGCCTGCCACAGGAATTTCGCCCCCGGCGCCCTGGTCAGCGGCTTGTGGAAAACCTGGACGGCCGCTGAACGCCGGAGCTCCGGTCGGCGCGTCTCCGTGCGCGACCCGGCGAGGTGCGGGATGTTCGCACATCGTGTGCCTGGAATGCATGGACGCGGTCGTGGGCCTGGCCGAGGCCCCGATCACGGACCCGATCATGGTCCCGGTCGTGAACCCGAACGCGGGCTCAGTCGTGGGACCGGTTGCGGGCATGAACGTGGGACCGGTCATGGGCCCGAACGTGGGACCGGTTGCGGGCCTGAACGTGGGAGCGGGCGTGGGACCGAACGCCGACGGGCTCCCGCGCCGTTGGCGCGGGAGCCCGTCGGAGGGATTCGTGAGCCCGTCAGCTCTCGGTGGTGCTGCTCTCGGCCTTCTTCTCGGCGGCGGCCTTCTCGGCGGCGGCGCTCTCGCGCTCGCGCCGGGCCTGGTCGGCGGCGGCGTCCACCACGTCGGCGGCCTCGTCGGCGGCGTCCACCGACAGCGGCGGCTGGCGGCGGCGGATGCCCAGGATGCTGATGAACAGCGAGGCGAAGATCGCCTGGAAGCTCATCATCAGCGCCACCGCGGCCGGCACCACCAGGCGCAACGACTCGCGCGGGTCGAGCTCGCCGAAGCTGTTGACCCGCCAGTGCAGCAGCGAGGCCACCAGGCCCACCACGCCGGCCAGCGCCAGCAGGCCGCCGAACACCAGGCCGCGCTCCAGGCTCCACCAGCGGTTCATGATGTTCTGCACGCGGTTGTCGGGCGGCAGGAAGCCCTCGTGCATGGCGTAGACCTTGGTGAGCAGGGCGAAGATCACCGCCTGGAAGCCGATCACCATCGCGGCGCCCGCGCCCACCAGGGTGTCGACGTCGAAGGCGATCTCGCCGACCCGCACCGGGCCGAACGCGAGCGCGATCCCGGCGACCAGTCCGAGCGTCATAAACAGCAGGCCCGGGATCAGGAACAACCAGCGGGGGCTGTAGAGCATGAGGAAGCGCAGATGACGCCAGCCGTCGCGCCAGGTGTTGAGGTGCGGGGCGCGGGTGCGGCCGTCGGGGGACAGCGTGGTGGGGCGCTCGCGGATGTCGTACTTGGCCAGGGTGGCCTTGACGACCATCTCGCTGGCGAACTCCATGCCGCCGGTCTGGAGGCCCAGCCGCATGATCGATTCCTTGTTGAAGGCGCGCAGCCCGCAGTGGAAGTCGCCGATCTTGCTGCCGAAGAACAGCCGGCCGACGAAGCTCAGCACGGGGTTGCCGAGGTAGCGGTGCAGCGGCGGCATGGCGCCGGGCGCGATGCCGCCCGCGAACCGGTTGCCCATCACCAGGTCGGCGCCGTCGCGCAGGTCGTCCAGGAACGGCCCCAGGGTGGCGAAGTCGTAGGAGTCGTCGGCGTCGCCCATCGCCACGTACCTGCCCCGGGCGGCCCGGATGCCGCCGATGAGGGCGTTGCCGTAACCTTTGTCGACGACGGGCACGACCCGTGCGCCGGCGTCCCGGGCCAGCTGCTGGCTGCCGTCGGTGCTGCCGTTGTCGGCGATGACGACCTCGCCGTCGATGCCGGCGTCCTCGAAGAACTGAATCGTCTTGCGAACGCACGTCTCGACCGTTTCGGCCTCGTTGAGACATGGCATCACTACGGAGAGTTCCACGCGATCTCCTTCATTACCGCTGGTGACCGTCTGCGGTATTTTCAACTAATCTCATCATGTTCCGCTGGGCGGCCCGTCGACGTTCATGATGCCTGCCGGGGACGGGCGGTGCGTGCCGCTCTCACCGAGAGCGCCCGGGATGACCCCCGCGCTCGCGAGGGGCGAACGGTGTTGCCGTTTCGCAACGTGTTGCCCCGCTCGGCCACGGCTCCGAGCGGCAGGCTAGGACGACAAGCATACGGGCACCGCGGCCCGGAAAGGGTGGGGCAGCAGTTGTGACGCGCGCTGAACAGGGCGCCGCCGCCGGTGTGGCGCTAGAGGAGCCGGTGGCGGTCGAGACCGCCGAGACGACGCCCGAGCGCACGTCAGGGGGCCGGTCTCCGCTGCGCGGGCGCGCGGGCGTTCTGGCGTCCCGACTCTGGGCCGCGACACGCCGCAACCGCACTTTTTCTGTGATCCTCGTCACAGGCGCGTTGCTCCGGATCGTCGCGATGGTCGGCTACACGCCGGTCATGTTCTTCAACGACAGCTTCGACTACCTGCACGTGGCGATGAAGCCGTACCCGCACCCGCTGCGGCCCGACGGCTACGCGTTCCTGCTGTTGGCGCTCCGCCCGCTGCACAGCTTCGCCCTGGTCGCCGCGGTCCAGCACCTGATGGGGCTGGGCATGGGGCTGATGATCTACGCGCTGCTGCGCCGCCGGTTCGGGGTGCGCGGCTGGATCGCGGCGGTGGCCGCCGCGCCGGTGCTGCTGGACGGCTACCAGATCCAGCTGGAGCACCTGGTGTTGTCCGACACCCTGTTCACCTTCCTGGTGGTCGGCGCGGTGACCCTGCTGCTGTGGCACGACCGGCCGTCCTGGAAGGTGGCCGCGGCGGTCGGGCTGATCATCGGGCTGGCCTGGCTGACCCGCTCGGTGGGCCTGCCGGTGCTGCTGGGCGTGCTGGTCTTCCTGCTGATCCGCCGCGCGGGCTGGCGGACGATGGCGGTGCTGCTGGTGACGTGCATGTTGCCGGTGGTCGCCTACATGGGCTGGTACAAGGCCGAGAACGACAAGTTCGCGATGACCGAGAGCAACGGGATCTTCCTGTTCGCGCGGGTCTACAAGTTCGCCGACTGCCACAAGATGAAGGACCTGCCGGTCCGCGAGATGCCGCTGTGCACCGAGGTCGGCGGCAGCCGCCAGCCCAACTCCCAGGACGGCATCTGGAACGCCGCCTCGCCGCTCAACCGCTACACCGGCAAGCGCTTCAACCCCGAGCTGAACGGGATCGCCAACGACTTCGCCAAGCGCGCGATCCTGTCCCAGCCCGACGACTACGTCCGGGTCGTCGGGCACGACTTCTTCCGGGTCTTCCAGTGGAAGCGCACGGTGTTCCCCGACCCGGCGACCTACGCGCAGTACGAGTTCGGCGAGCGGTCCAACGCGCTGCCCGAGTGGCGGATGGACAGCGACTACACCGCCGCGCAGGAGGCCGTCGCCTACGAGCAGGGGCGGGCGCGCACCAAGGTCGTCGAGCCGTTCGCGGGGATCATCAGGGGTTACCAGGACCACGTCTACCTGCGCGGCAGCCTGGTCGGCGTCATCCTGCTGGTGGGATTGGCGGGCATGGCGGTGATGTGGCGGCGGTTCGGCGGCGCGGCGTTCCTGCCGTGGTGCCTGGCCACCGGGCTGCTGCTGGCCCCGGCGGCGACCGCCGAGTTCGACTACCGGTACGTGCTGCCGAGCGTCCCGCTGGCGTGCATCGCGGCGGCGCTGGCCTTCTCCCCCGCCGCGCGCGTCCGCCTGCGGCGCGGTGGCGTCGGCAGGGGCGTGGACGAGCCGGGCCCGGCGCCGTCCGGCGACGCTCCGAAGAAGAAGGTCCCGGAGATCGCCGCCGGTTGACCCCCGCCGGGCCCGCCACGCCGTACCGCGCCGCGCCGTGCGCGCGGGGCGTCCGGTCGGCCGACGCGTTGTCGGCCTGACGCGCCGAGCCGTACGCGTCGTCAGCCGTACGCGTTGCTGGCCTGACGCGTTACTGGCCTGACGCATCGCCAGCCGGACGCGCCATCAGCCGGACGCGTCGCCGGCCGGACGCCGCTACCAGGCGTGCAGGCGGCGCAGCCGGAACACCAGTTCCAGCGCGTCCTCCTTCGCGACCGGCGGCACCGCCGCCCGCCGCCGCCACGGCGCGGCGAACGCCTTGACGTTGCCGCTGGAGCACTCCCGGCAGGGGTGGTCGAGCCACGGCGTCATGCAGCGGCAGCCGTCGTGCTCGTACACCACCGCCTCACCGCCGTGGCCGTCGGCGGTGTGCCGGACGTCGAACTCCTCGTCCCAGCTCGTCCCGCAACACCCGCACTCGTAGATCCAGATCTCGTGGCTCGACCATGCGTCCCGCACGGCCCTCACCCCCTCGGTGAACGCCACCCCGCGCTCCGGCCCCCAGGGGCTCGCGCGCGCCGTCACCCCTAGGTGTTCCCCGGTTCGGCCCGGTTGGAGTGCGTCGGCCAGAGGACTATGCCCTCGCGGCCACCACCGCGTCGTAGACGACCCGCTTGGGCAGGCCGTTCTCCTTGGCGATCTCGGTGATGGCCTGCTTGCGCGGCGTCCCCGCGGCCTCCCGGGCGGCGACGGCGGCGGCCAGGTCGGCCGGGTCCGACAGGCCCTCGGGCGCGGGCGCGCCGCCGACCACCACCGTGATCTCGCCGCGCACGCCCTCCTCGGCCCACGCCGCCAGCTCGCCGAGCGGGCCGCGCCGGACCTCCTCGTAGGTCTTGGTCAGCTCGCGGCAGACCGCCGCGGGCCGGTCGGCGCCGAACGCCTCGGCCATCGCGCCGAGCGTCGCGGCCAGCCGGTGCGGGGCCTCGAAGAACACCATCGTGCGCGGCTCGGCCGCCAGCTCGGCCAGCCGCCGGGCGCGCTCGCCCTGCTTGCGCGGCGGGAAGCCCTCGAAGGTGAAGCGGTCGGTGGGCAGCCCCGACACGATCAGCGCGGTCGTCACCGCCGACGGGCCGGGCAGCACGCTGACCGGCACCCCGGCCGCGACCGCCGCCACGACCAGCCGGTAGCCGGGGTCGGACACGCCCGGCATGCCCGCGTCGGTGATCACCAGCACGTCGCGCCCGGCCAGCAGCTCGCCCAGCAGCTCCTCGGCGCGCGCCTTCTCGTTCTGGTCGTAGTACGACACCACCCGCGCGACCGGCTCCACACCGAGGTCGGAGGTGAGGCGCCGCAGCCGCCGGGTGTCCTCGGCCGCGATGATCGGCGTTTCCGCCAGCGCGGCGCGCAGCCGCGGCGAGGCGTCGTCCGGCCGCCCGATCGGCGCCGCGCCGAGCAGCAGCGTGCCCGTCCCGGCCGCCGCGCGATCCGCCGCCTGCTCTTGCGTCCCGTTGCCCGTCACCGCTCCATTCTCGCGCCGCCGGGCACCGCGCCGGGCCACCGGGTGCGTCGCGGCGCGCCCGGCACCGGCCCGACGGCGGACCGGCGCGCCCGTACGATGGCGGGATGGCGATGACGGATTTCGCGCCGGCGACGGCCTCCGAACGACGATCGCGCCCGCCCACCCTGCGCGAGTGGCTCGCCCCGCCGGTCCCGGGCGGCGCGCTGCTCGGCTGGCTGGGCCCGCTGCTGGTCACGGTGTTCGCCGGGGTCCTGCGGTTCACCGGGCTGGCGACGCCCAAGGCGGTGGTCTTCGACGAGACCTACTACGCCAAGGACGCGCTCGCGCTGCTGAAGTACGGCTGGGAGCACAACACCGTCAAGGACGCCGACAAGCTCCTGGTCGCCGACCCGAAGGCCGACATCTGGGCCGACGGCGCGTCGTTCGTGGCGCACCCGCCCGGCGGCAAGTGGATGATCGCGATCGGCGAGCAGCTGTTCGGCGCGACGCCGTTCGGGTGGCGGTTCATGCCCGCGCTGGCGGGCACGCTCGCGGTGCTGATCCTGTGCCGGGTGGCGCGCCGGATGACCGGTTCGACGCTGCTGGGCTGCGCCGCCGGGCTGCTGCTGGCGGTGGACGGGCTGGCGTTCGTCACCAGCCGCACCGCGCTGCTGGACGTGTTCGTCATGTTCTGGGTGCTGGCCGGGTTCGCGTGCATCGTCGCCGACCGCGACCGGTCCCGGCGGCAGCTCGCCGACAGGCTCGACCAGGATCTGGAGCGCGGCACCGTCTCCTCCTACGGCCCCTTCCTCGCGCACTCCTGGCGCTGGGCGGCCGGGATCTGCCTGGGCCTCGCCTGCGCCACCAAGTGGACCGGGATCTTCTACATCGCCGCGTTCGGGCTGATGGTGGTGTTGTGGGACTACGGCGCGCGGCGCGCGGCGGCGGTGCCCAAGCCGTTCACCGGCACCCTGCTGTTCGAGGCGGTCCCGGCGTTCGTGCAGCTCGTGGTGGTCGCCGCGATCACCTACCTCGTGTCCTGGTCCGGGTGGATCTTCCGGCCGGGCGGCTGGGGGCGCGGCGAGGTGTCGGGCAACTGGCTGGCGCGGCCCTTCGAGGCGATGCCCAAGTTGTGGAAGTACCACGCCGAGATGCTCAACTTCCACACCGGCCTGGACTCCAAGCACCCCTACCAGTCCTGGCCGTGGGACTGGCCGGTGTTGCGGCGGCCGGTGGCGTTCTACTACACCGAGCCCAAGAACGCCTGCGGCGGCGGGCGCTGCTCCAGCGAGATCCTCGGCATCGGCACCCCGGCGTTGTGGTGGGGCGGGCTGCTGGCGCTGGTCGTGCTGGCGGGCCTGTGGCTGGTGCTGCGCGACTGGCGGGCGGGCGCGATCCTGCTGGGGTTCGCGGCGGGCTGGTTGTCGTGGTTCCCGTCGGCGTTCGGCCACCGCACGATGTTCCTGTTCTACGCGACGCCGATGATCCCGTTCCTGGTGCTGGCGGTGGTGCTGGTGCTGGGCTACCTGATCGGCCCGGCGCGGCAACGGAGCGGTGCGCACCTGGACGTCACCGGCGCGGCCGAGCAGGCGCCGGCCGTGGGCCCGGGGGCGCGGCGGGTGGCCGGGGCGGCGCTGGCGGGCGCGTTCCTGCTGGTGGTGCTGGTCAACTTCGCGTACTTCTACCCGATCCTGACGGCCGACGTCCTGCCGTACGGCTCCTGGCACGACCGCATGTGGTTCTCGTCCTGGATTTGAAGGACATGACGGACGGAACGGGCGCGGCGGACCGGTGGGGCCCGCCGCGCCCGTCGTTCGTCTAGCCGCGCAACATCTTCTTCATGGCGGCGATCTCGTCCTGCTGGGTGCGGACGATCTCACCGGCCATCGTCTTGGCGGCCGGGTAGGAGCCCTTGGCCTGCTCCTCCTGCGCCATGGTGACCGCGCCCTCGTGGTGCTCGATCATCATGGTGAGGAAGCGCCGGTCCAGCGCCTTGCCCTTGAGTTTCTTGAACCCGGCCATCTGCTCGGGCGTCATCATCCCGGCCATGCCGCCGCCGTGGTGGCTCATCGCGGGCTGCTCGGCGCCCTCGGCGGGCACCGGCTCGTCCCACTGTCGCAACCAGCCGCTCATGGTCTCGATCTCGGGGCCCTGGGCGCGCTCGATCTGCGCGGCGAGCCGCTTCACCTCGGCGTCGGCCGATCCGGCGGCGACGACCTTGGACATCTCCACCGCCTGGCGGTGGTGCGGGATCATCATCTGCGCGAACATCACGTCCTGCGCGTTCTGCTTGGCCGTCGCGCTGGGAGCGGCGCTGGAGGGCATGTCGTGGCCGGGCATGCCGCCGTCCGCCTTGTCGTCGTTCCCGCCGCAGGCCGCCGTGCCGAGCAGGACCGTCGCCGCGATCGCCAGAATGCGCTTGTTCATCGTTCGTCTCCTTGCCGTGGTCTGAAGGCGTGCCGAAGAGACCCGACGCCGCGTGCGGGCGTCCGGTCGTCGGCCTCCTACAGCCGCATCACGGAGAGTTGGTAGATGCTGGGCGGGCGGGTGCGCGGCGGTCCGCGCGGGATCACCCGTCCCCAGACCGAGCCGGTGGGAACCGGCAGCAGTTCGACGACGCGCCAGGCCGCGAAGGCGAGCAGCAGCGCCCCGGCCAGGAACGCGAAGCAGACCATGCCCGCCATGCAGCCGGAGTCGTGCCCGGCCATGTCCATGGGCGAGGTCATCGCGGCCTGCTGCGGCTCCCCATGAAGAGGGGCGGCGTGCGCAACGGCGAGGGCGGGCCCGGAGACATGCGTCGGAGACGGCGTCGCGGTGATGCCGTGCATCGCGAACAGCCCCGCGAACAGCCCGAGTCCGAGCAGCAGGAGGGCCGCGCTCCGCGATACCCCCCGCCCGTTCATACCGCCACTGTAGCGGGCGCCGCCACGTCCGCCGACCGGGGTCGCAGGGTCCGCGCGCCCAGCAGGCACACCAGCAGCGCGAGCACCCCGCCCGCGCCCGCCCCGGCGAACGCGCCCGGCACGCCCGCCACGTCCTGCCCGACGCCGGAGACGAACGAGCCGAGCGAGCCGCCCGCGCCCACCGCCGCCACGATCCACGCGAACGCCTCGGTGACGGTGCCCACCGGCGCGAGGTGGTCCACCAGCGAGAAGCTGCACGCCAGCACCGGGGCCAGGAAGATCCCGCTGACGAACGCCAGCACCAGCATGATCGGCAGCCCCGGCGCCCACATCAGCGGCAGGTACCCGGCCGCCAGCGCGACCAGCAGCCAGGGCAGGCGGCGATGCTCGGCCCCCGACCACGGGCGCGCGCCGTAGACCAGGCCCCCGACCAGCGCGCCGCCCGACATCGCGGCCAGCAGCAGGCCCGACGCGGCCTCGTTGTCCAGGCGTTCGGCGTAGGCGACCACGGCCACCGCGTACACGCCCAGCGCGACGCCCGCGAACAGCAGCGACAGCAGCAGCACGCGCAGGCCGGGCGAACGCAGCGGGCCCGCCCAGTCGGCGGCGCGCGGCTCGCCGCGCCAGGCGCGCGAGGGCGCGGCGGTGGTGACGACGAGCGTCCCGGCGACGCCGAGCGCGCCGGTGAGCAGCAGCGCCGTCTCGGGGTTGATCGCGGCGGCCGCGACCACCAGCAGCGGGCCGACGGTGAACAGGATCTCCTGCGCAGCCGCGTCCAGCGCGTAGGCCGCCTTCAGCCGCGCCTGGTCGGGCAGCACGGCGGGCCACAACGCGCGCAGCCCGGCCTCCAGCGGCGGCGTGGCGAACCCCGCCAGCACCACCGCCACGACCGCGACCGGCAGCGGGTCCGCGCCGACGACCGCCAGCAGCACGAAGCCCAGCCCCGACAGCAGCGCCGACGGGAGCAGCACGCGCGGCTGGCCGAGCCGGTCCATGGCGCGGCCGAGCACCGGCTGCCCGGCCGCCATCGCCAGCCCGAACACCGCCGCCAGCGTCCCGGCCAGCGGGTAGCCGCCGCCCTCGGCGCGGACGTGCAGGACGATCGCGAGCATCCCCATGCCGTTGGGCAGGCGGCCCAGCAGCGTGCCGCCGAGCAGCCGCCCGGCGTGCCGCAGGCGCAGGAACTCGACATAGGCGCGCATCGCGATGCTCCCCGTTCATGGCCAGTCATACGTATTACTTGTCGCGTCATACGTACCATGCCAGGCCCGGGGTGTTCTAGTTTGTTGTCGTGCCCGCCACCAGTCGCCCCACGAGCCGGGACGTGGCCCAGGCGGCCGGGGTGTCGCAGTCCACGGTGTCGCTGGTGCTGGGCGGCAAGTGGCCGGGCCGTGTCTCCCCCGCCACCGCCGCCGCCGTGCACGACGCCGCCGAGCGGCTCGGCTACCGGCCGAATCCGGCCGCCCGGAACCTGCGGATGGGCACCACCCGCACGGTCATGCTGATGGTCCCGACGCTGATCGCCCCGTTCTTCGGCTCGGTGCACGCGGGCGCGGCCCGGGTCGCGGCGCGGCACGGGTTCGGGCTGGTGGTGTACCCGTGGCCGGACGACGCCGGGCCCGCCGACAGCCCGTTCGCCGCGTCGCGCGAGGCGATCGACGGCATCCTCGCCTCCTCCATGCCGCGCGAGGTGCTGGCCGGGTTCCCGGGCACGCCGGTGGTGATGCTCGACAGCGACCCGGCGGGCGCCGAGACCACCGTCAACTTCGCCGTCGCCGACGGGATGCGCGCCATCGCCGCCCACCTGGGCGCGCTCGGGCACCGCCGCATCGGGCACGTGGCCGCCGAGCCCGACCAGTGGACCTTCCAGGTGCGCGGCGCGGCGCTGGCCGCCGGGGTCGCCGCGCTGCCCGGCGGCGCGCTGACCCGCGCCGTCACCTCGATCGACATCGCCGCCGCCAAGGACGCCGCGGGGCGGCTGCTGGACGCGCACGAGCGGCCGACCGCGCTGGTCTGCGACGACGACATGCTCGCCGCCGGGGCCTACAAGGCGGCGCGGGCGCGCGGCCTGGACGTCCCCGGCGACCTGTCGGTCACCGGCATGGACGACGTGCTGCTCGCCACCGCGCTGGAGCCGGAGCTGACCACCGTCCGGCTCCCGGCCGAGGAGCTGGGCGCGCAGGGCATGGCGGCGCTGCTGGAGCTGCTGGGCGGCGGGCGGCCGCCGTCGCGGTCGTTGCCGGGCCGCCTGGTGGTGCGCGGCTCCACGGCGGCGGCGGTCTAGACAGTGTTTCAAAGTCCCGGCCCAGGGGACTCGCCTGGCGGCTCGCCCCCTGACCGTGCCTTGGCGAGTGCCACATCGCTTCGCGATCTGGCCCGGCGGGGCTCGCCTTCGGCTTCGCCCCGCCGGGCCAGTTAGTCACTCGCGCGACGGCTGAGGCCTTTGAGACAGGTCCTAGATCACTTTCCCCGGGTACAGGGACCCCATGGGGAAGATTCCGTCCGAGACCGACCGCGAGGCCCACCCCGACAACCGGATCGGCGCGGTGCCGCCGCGCACCCGGGTGTGGCGGCACGGGGAGGTCGAGGCCGAGGGTTTCCCCGTCGCCGACCTCAGCGACTACCTCGACCAGGACGGCACGGTGGTGTGGCTGGACCTGTGCGCGCCCGACCACCACGACCTGCACGTCATCTCCGACGAGCTGAAGCTCGACCCGGTCGCGGTGGAGGACGCGGTGTCGGCGCACGAGCGCGCCAAGCTGGACCGCTACCGCGACTACGTCTTCCTCAACCTCTACGTGCCCGAGATCAGTGACGGCGAGCTGGTCATGCACGAGGTGTCGGCGTTCGTGACGCGGCAGGCGCTGGTGACCGTCCGCCAGGATCAGGGCTTCGACGTGGACGAGCTGATCCGGCGCTGGGACGACAGCCCCGAGCTGACCTGGCTGGAGGACTCGAAGGTCAGCGCCGTGCCGCTGCTGTACGGGCTGCTCGACCTGGTGGTGGACCGGCAGCTCGCGGCCGTCCAGAACCTGGACGACGAGGCCGACGCCATCGAGGACATGGTCTTCGACGACGGCTCCCCCATCAAGGAGATGCAGCGCCGCAGCTTCCGGCTGCGCAAGAACCTGGTGGCGGTGCGCCGCGTCGCGCTGCCCATGCGGGAGGTCCTCAACACCCTGATGCGCCGCGACCTGCCGCTGGTGGCCGAGCCGATGGTGCCCTACTTCCAGGACGTCTACGACCACACGTTGCGGGTCGCCGAGTGGACCGACGGGCTGCGCGACCTGATCGCCAACCTGCTGGACACCCGGATCGCGCTGCAGAGCAACCGGCTCAACGAGGTGATGAAGAAGGTGACGAGCTGGGCGGCGATCATCGCGGTGCCGACCGCCGTCACCGGCTTCTACGGGCAGAACGTGCCCTATCCGGGGTCGGACCAGACCTGGGGCTTCGTGGTCAGCACGACGATCGTGGTGGTGTGCAGCGTCGGGCTCTACCTGGTCTTCAAGGCGCGCGACTGGTTGTGAGCCCCGTGGTTGTGGACCTCATGACCGTGGGCCCCGCCCGTGCGGGGTCGGGCGGGACTCACGGCCGGTCCGTTCTCAGTTGGCGCGCAGGAACGAGGCGGCGATCGGGGCCGCCGCCTCCGCGCCGGTGCCGCCGCCCTCGACCACGACGGCGAACGCGAGGTCGCCCTTGTAGCCGATGAACCAGGCGTGCGTGGGCGGGTTGTCGCCCGTCCCGAACTCGGCGGTGCCGGTCTTGCCCGCCGTCCCCTTCGGGAACCCGACGTCGGCGGCGGTGCCCTCGCTGACCACGGCGGGCATCAGGGTGTGCAGGGCCTGCTTGACGGCGGGCTCCAGCTTGTGCGGCTGCTCGGGCTCGCGGCCGCCCGCGTCCACGGCCTCGGCGGCGGTCTTGGCGTCCACCAGGCGCGGCGAGTACCAGGTGCCGTTGGCGGCGGCCGCCGCGACGCCGGCCATGTTGAGCGGGCTGGTCAGCACCTCGCCCTGGCCGAAGGAGGCCGACGCGAACGCCGTCTGGTCCTTGGTGGCGGGGAAGGTGGCGCGCACGGCGGGCAGGCCCGCGATGATCGGCGCGTTGAAGCCGAACTGCGCGGCGACCTCGGTGAGCCGCTTCTCGCCCAGCTTGTCGACGGCGAGGCGCGCGAACGTGGTGTTGCACGAGTGCGCGAACGCCTTCTCGAACGAGATCGTCCCGAAGTCCTCGTTCTTGTAGTTCTTGAAGGTGCGCCCGCCCACGTTGGTGGTGGCGGGGCAGCCCACCTTCTGGTCGGCCTTCAGTCCCCCGGCCACCAGCGCCGCCGCCGTGACGACCTTGAACGTCGAGCCGGGCGGGTAGTGCCCCATCAGCGCCCGGTTGTAGCCGCCGGGCTTGTTGGCGACGGCGAGGATCTCGCCGGTGGAGGCGCGCAGGGCGACCAGCGACGCGGGCTTGGTGACCTTCTCCATGGCCTTGCCCGCGGCGCTCTGGACCTTGGGGTCGAGCGTGGTGCGCAACGCCTGGCCCTCAGCGCCACCGAACCGCTTGAGCGTGCGCACGGGCTTGCCGTCCGCGCCGACGATCTGCACCGTCAGCGCGGGCGTCCCGGCGAGCCGCCGCTGGTACTGGCGGTTCAAGCCCTCCACGCCGACCTGGTCGCCCTTGCGGTAGGGCGCGCCCAGCTTCTTGGCGATCTCGTCGGTCGCCGGGCCGAGCGGCCCGACGAGCTGCTGGACCGAGCCGGACGGCGATCCGGCGAGGCCGCTGCCGTCGGCGCCCTCGATGGCGGCGCGCTCGGGCCAGGTGCGGGCCGACTGGAGCCGCTGGCCCTCGGCGAGCCCGGGGTACATGACCTCCGGCGACCAGACGACCTTCCACCCGTCGTCGTCCTTGGTGACCTTGTAGGTGCCGGTGTAGTTCCACTTGCGGTCGCCCGCCAGCGTCAGGTCGGCGGCGTAGGAGCCGCCCTCCTTGTCCAGCCCGGTGACCTGGAAGCTCTGCCGGGCCACCCCGACCTCGTCGCGCATCTGCGCGAAGCGCTTCTCGAAGTCGGCGGGCGCGCCCGCCGTGAGCGCCCGCATGGCGGCGAAGTCCCCGCGCCCCCAGGCGGCCATGTACCTGTCGACGTTCTCCTGCGGCCCCTCGTCGCGCAGCACGAACCAGGCCGCTCCCGCCCCCACGAGCACGATCGCCACCGCGGCGACGATCAGAATCCGGGATCGGCGCATCCGTAACCCCCTCTTCGATCGGACGCCGGACAGCACATCACCTGCGCGGCGAAAAGTCCAAGATTGATATCGTTAGCGCATTCATACGAGAACGGATATGGTCCCAGGTCGTGAACCTCGTCGGGCATCTGGGCTGCTTCGTCGTCGTCGCCGAGGAGCTGCACTTCGGCCGCGCCGCCGAGCGGCTGGGCATGGCGCAACCCCCGCTGAGCCAGCGCATCCAGCGGCTGGAGCGGGAACTCGGCGTCCGGCTGTTCGACCGCTCGTCGCGCCGGGTCGAGCTGACCGTCCCCGGCCGCCTCCTGCTGGACGAGGCCCGTGACATCCTCTCCCGCGTGGACCGCCTCTCCTCCCTCGCCGAGCGCGCCCGCCTGGGCGAGACCGGCACGCTGCGCGCGGGCCTGCCGCCCGACCTCGGCGGCAGCGTGGTGGCCGCGCTGATCGCCGCGTTCCGCGACCGCCGCCCCGGGCTGCGCCTGGACCTGCGCGAGATCGGCACCGCCGACCAGGTGCGGGCGCTGGCCGACGGCACCCTGGACGTCGGCGTGCTGCGCCATCCCTGCGACGCGCGCGACCTGGCGTTCGGCCCGATGCTGACGCAGCGCGTGGGCGTCCTGCTGCCCGCCGCCGAGGAACCGCCCGCCCACCTGCACCTGTCGGACCTGGCCGGGCACGACCTGGTGGCCGCGCCCCGCGACGAGGCCCCCGAAATCCACGACGACCTGCTGGCCACCTGCCGCCGCCACGGCTACGACCCGCCCGCCGTGCACGAGGCGCGGCATCCGCAGTTCGCGCTCGGCCTGGTGCTCGCCGGGACCGCCGTCGCGCTGCTGCCGCAGGCCGAGGCCCCCGGCGCGGTGTGGCGTCCGCTGCTGGGCGACCCGCTGACCTGGCGCGTCTCGTGCGCGTGGCGGCAGGACGCGGGCGGCGACGACGTCGAGGCGTTCACCGCGACCGCCACCGCCGTCCTGCGCGACGAGGCGGGCATGACGCCGCTGGCCCCGCCGCCCGCGCGCCGCGTCGCGCTGCGCCCCGCGTCGGGGTTCCTGGCATGAGGCACATCGAGCGGGTCTTCCGCGACGCCGGGGTCACCGGCCACCTGTACGCCCTCGACCTCGACACCGGCCGCGACCTGGGCGTGCGCGGCGACGACCCGGTGGTGCTGGCCTCGGTGTTCAAGGTCCCGCTGCTGGTGGCCTTCCACCGCCGCGCGGCGGCCGGGCTGCTGGACCCCACCGAGCGCGTCACGTTGTCCCCCGAGGAGCGCGCCCCCGGCCCGACCGGCATCGCGACCATGCTGGACACCGTTACCCTCTCGCTGCGCGATCTCACCAATCTGATGATCACAGTGAGCGACAACACCGCCGCCGACGCGGTCTTCGCGCGCGTCGGCCTCGACGCCGTCAACACCGCGATGGCCGACCTCGGCCTGTCCCATACCCACCTGACCGGCAACGGCGGCGAGCTGCACGACACCCTCCTGGCCGACGCGGACGTCCCCGACCTGGGCGAACTGTGGGCCCGCCTGGACGAGCCCGGCATGCTGAGCCGTCTGCGCGCCCTGGACCCGTCCCGCACGACCCGCAGCACGCCCCGCGAGATGGCCCGCCTGCTGGCGATGATCTGGCGCGACGAGGCGGCCCCGCCCGAGGCGTGCGCGGAGATGCGCCGCCTGATGGGCCTGCAGGTGTGGCCGCACCGCCTGTCGTCCGGCTTCCCCTACGACGACGTGCGGGTCAGCGGCAAGACCGGCACGCTGCCGACCCTCCGCAACGAGATCGGCGTGGTGGAGTACCCCGACGGCGGCCGCTACGCGGTGGCGGTGTTCACCCGCTCGTTCCAGCCCTTGGCGGTCCTGCCGGAGGCCGACGCGGCGATAGGCACGACGGCCCGCCTGGCGATCGAGGCCCTACGCACTCTGACGTAGGGGCGCGGGGCAAGTGTCCTTCGGATGGGGAAGCGGGATCGGGCGCGCTCGGGAGGTGGCGGGGAAGCCAGAGGTTTTCGCGGAGGAGGGGAGGCATGCCGTCGCGAACCATAGGCTGTTACCTCGGTTTTGATCAGGTTTGGGGAGAGAAGCGGTGCGGCTGCCGGAGCATCTTGAGCTACTGCTCACCGACGAGCCGGTTCTGGACGTCTACGCGCACGGGCCGTGGCGGGTGCCCGACGGGCTGTTCGACGAGATCTCCGCGCGCGTCGGCGAGCTGGCCGCCGACCCCCGGTGCGCGGACCTGACCACCCAGCAGCACAAGCTGCTGACGCTGCCCGCGTCGCTGGTGGTCGCCGAGATCTTCGGGATGCTGGCGTTCCTGCCCGGCGGCGGCGCGATCAAGGGCGGGTCGTGGTCGCAGCTCCCCGAGCGGTTGTTGCGCCCCCACCTCGCCAACCCCGCGCCGCTCAGCACCCGGATGACGCGCTGGGACGCGCCCGGCGGGCGGTGGCGGCCGCCGGTGGACTGGCTCGTCGAGGCCCCCGACCGCAAGCTGGCGATCGAGCTGGCCCGCGACTGCCTGGCCGCCCTGGAGGGCGTCGAGCCCCTGGAACGCCGCCGCAAGGCCCTGCTGCGCCTGTACGACGACCCGCCGCAGTGCGACGTCAACCTGCCCAAGCTCGACCTGCGCGAGCACTGGAACGCCCACGCCGACGACGAGATCCTCGCGGCCGTCCCCGAGCTGCTCGGCCCCGTCGGCTACCTGGAGTGGGTGTGCTCGGGCCTGCTCGCCGCGCACGAGCGGCTCGTCTCGGTCGCGCCGCGCGAGGAGCCGCTGGACGCGCACCTGTCGCGGCTGCTCGCGCAGGGCGGCATGGAGCAGGTCCCGGCCGAGCTGGCGGTCGCGCTCGGTGAGGACCACTACCGCGAGATCCTGCAGCGTTTCCCGGTGGACCTGCGCGGGTTCAAGCCGCTGGCCTGGCAGGAGGAGACGCGCGCCTGGCTCGTGCGGGCGCTGGTGTCGGGCGAAGCCGACGCGTGCCGCGCCTGGCTGGACATGGCGATGCGCTTCGTGGCGACGGTGCAGGGGCTGCCCGGCGACCCGTGGTTCCCCAAGGCCGAGGTCATCCCCGTCGGGCTGTTCCAGAACGACCTGCGGCGGCTGTTCGCGCCGCGCCGCCGCGTCGTCAACCCGCTGGCGGACACGCTGCGCACTGAGCCGGCCGAGGCCGCCCCGGCGCGTCCGGCGCTCGCCTCGTCACTGGTGGGGCAGCCCGAGGTCGTCGCCGCGCTGGCGGAGCTGACGCGGGAACGCGAGCCGGTGCGGCTGCTGCTGTCCGGCCCGGACGGCACCGGCAAGCGGGACGCGGCGACCGAGCTGGGCAGGGCCCTCGCGCTGGCCCGCGACCCGCTGTGGGTGACCGACAACCTGTTCGCCGGGCAGCGCCTGCCCGACGCGGTCGCCAAGCTGCACGCCGACGCCCGCGACTGCGCCGGGGAGCGGCTGCTGATCATCGAGGGGCTGGACGGCGTCGTCGCCGACCCCGGCAACGGCGAGGCGCTGGCCGGGGAGCTGCACCGGCTGCTGGCGATCTACCCCGACCTGAACGTGGTGGCGTTGTGCGACGCCGGAGGCGAGGACCGCATCCGCGCCGTCAACCCGGTGTTGCCGCAGCGGTTCCGGGTCGCGCGGACCAGGCCGTTCACCGCCGAGGAGCACGCCGAGCTGTTCCGGCGCGCGCTCGCCGCCCGGGGCGCGCGGGCCACCAAGCAGGCCCTGGTCGCGGCGGGCGAGCTGCTGGCCGCCGCGCCGCCCGTGCAGACCCTGCGCAACGCGCGCCTCGCGCCGCACCTGGCCGATCTCGTCCTGGCGACCGCCGGTGATCCCGTCCGCAAGCAGGACATCCCCGCCGCCCTCGACACCGGCCAGCAGGCCGGGAACCCGCTCACCGAACTCGCCGCGCTCACCGGCCTGGACACCGTCAAGCAGGAGATCTCGCTGCTGGTCGCGGGCACCCGCGCGGCGAAGTTGCGCGGCGAGGCGGGCCTGAAGGTGAGCGCCCCGACGCGGCACATGGTGTTCACCGGCAACCCCGGCACCGGCAAGACGATGGTGGCGCGGCTGCTCGGGCGCGTCTACAAGCGGCTCGGCGTGCTCTCGTCGGGCCACCTGGTGGAGGCGACCCGCGCGCACCTGGTCGGCGAGTACATCGGGCAGACCGCGCCGCGCACCCGCCGCCTGGTGGAGCGCGCGCTCGGCGGCGTGTTGTTCATCGACGAGGCGTACACCCTCACGCAGTCGCCGCTGAAGGGCGACTACGGGTACGAGGCGATCGCCGAGCTGGTGAAGCTGATGGAGGACCACCGCGACGACCTCGTCGTGGTGGTCGCGGGCTACGAGCGGGAGATGACCGAGTTCCTGGCCGCCAACCCCGGCCTGGACTCGCGCTTCCCCAAGCAGCTCCACTTCCCCGACTACGCCGACGACGAGCTGATCGCGGTGTTCGCGCAGCTCGCCGCCGACGACGGCTTCCGCCTGGCCGACGGCACCGGCGAGCTGCTGGGGGCGATGTTGCGCCGGATGCCGCGCGGCCCGTCGTTCGGCAACGGCCGCCTGATGCGCAACCTGCTGGACGTCGCGGTCGCCAACCAGTCCGAGCGCATCGCCGCGACGGCCCGCGCCGGGAAGCGCGTCGCCAAGCGCGAGCTGGTGACGCTGCGCCCGGACGACCTGCCGCCGTTCCTGGACCATCCCGAGGAGTTGTTCGGCCTGTACCTGTAGTGGGTATGAGGCATTTGCGAGTCCCGTGCCGGAATCCACCGATTAGGAGACCGGCATGTCCCTCACCCACGACGACACGGCCGTCCTGCGCGGCGTCGCCGCCCGGGAGGCCGCCCGGCTGCACGACGGCACCCTGCCGTGGACGTGCTGGCTGGACCGCGCGGCGCGGTTCGGCCGGTACGGCTTCGTCAACACGCTGCTGATCGCGGCGCAGTGGCGGGCCGCGACCGACGTGCGCTCGTACGAGGAGTGGCGGGCCGCCGGACGGCAGGTGCGCCGGGGCGAGACGGGCATCCGGATCCTGGCGCGCTCGGGCACGCCGCGCGCGGTCTTCGACTTGGCGCAAACGGCGGGGCTGCCGCTGGCGACACCACCGCCGGCCGTCCCATCCCAGGTCATCGCCCGCTTGACGCGCTGCTTCCTGACCGCTCAGGCAGGCACGACCGATCGGGACCGGGCGCGTCACCTCCCGGACACCCGGACAGGCCCGCCCGATCAAGGCTTGGCACACCATCCCCAGGATGCCCGGCCAGGCCCGGCCCGCCACGACCTGGCGCACCTGCTCCGGCAGATAGCCCTGAGCAGCGGCGCGCGAGGGCTGATCGAAGCCGACTCCGTCGCCCACATCGTGCTGGCGCGTCTCGGCCTCGAACCACCCGCATTTGACTTCCCCGCCACCGCACCCTGGGCCGACGCCGCCTGCGGGGACCGCATCCTGCGCCTCGCACGGCAACTGCACGCACGCGCGACCGACCCGTCCGGCGACCTGATGACGGCGGCGCACCGCTACTTCCGCGCCTGCCTCCAGGACAGCTGGGCCCCCGCCTACCTGACCGAACGCGGCTTCTCCCGTAGCGTCCAGCGGCGCTGGCAGATCGGCTACGCGCAGGGCCCGCACACCCTCACCGCCCACCTGCGCGGCCTCGGCCACCCCGACGAGGCGATCATCGAGGCGGGCCTGGCGCGCCGGGGACGCTCCGGACGTCCCTACGACACCTTCCGGGACCGCGTGATGTTCGCGATCCGCACCCCCGACGGCACCCTCGCGGGCTTCATCGGCCGGGCGCGCGACGGAGCGTCCGGCCCCAAGTACCTCAACACCCCCGGCACCGCCCTCTTCCACAAGAGCGAGCTGCTGTACGGCCTGCACGAGTCGCGCGACCGGCTGGCGAGCGGAGCACGACCTGTCCTGGTAGAGGGCCCGCTCGACGCCATCGCCGTCAACCTGGCCTCCCCGCGCGACCACGCCGCCGTGGCGACCTGTGGCCTGTCACTGACCCCGGCGCACCTGGCGGCGCTGCAACAGGCCGCGCCCCTCTCCCGGACCGGCGTGCTGGTCGCCCTGGACGGCGACCCGGCGGGCCGCTCAGCCGCGCGACGGATCTGGGACATACTCCGCGAGCTGGACGCCCCGGTGGACGCAGCCCTGCTACCGGACGGCCGCGACCCCGCCGACCTGCTGGACGCCGGAGGCCGCGCCGCCGTCCGCACCGCACTGCGCGACCCGTTCCCGCTGATGGACGTCGTCATCGACCACGCCACGGGCCACCTCCGCAGCGCCGAAGAGCGCGCATCCGCCGCCCACACCGCCCTGGCACTGATCGCCGCAGGCCCACCCGCTCAAGCCGCCCGCCAGATCATCCGCCTGAGCGAACGAACCGACCTCCCCCATCACCTCCTGACCGAACTCCTCATGGACGAGGTCAGCGCCCAGTACGGCCGCGCAGCCCCGACGCTCCGGTAAACCGGTTGTCGCCCTGCCGGACCGCTGCGACGATCTTGCCCTCGTCCGAGGAGGGTCCGTGTTCCAGCCGGCACCGATCAACGCGCTCACCGCCCGCTGGGCCGCGACCTGCACCGGGGAGTCGACCGTGCAGGCCGGGGTGGGGGCCTGGCCGCTGCTGGCGTTCCTGGCGGCGGGTGCGACCGGCGAAGGCCGGGCCGAACTGGAAGAGGCCGTCGGCGTGGACGCGGCGTCCGCCGCCCAGGCCGGGCGGGAGCTGCTGGACCTGCTGGCCGCCTCCCCCGGCGTCCGCGCCGCGCTCGGCGTGTGGACCCACCGCGAGGCACTGCTCCGCCCGTCGTGGACCGACGCGCTCGCGCCCAACTCCCACGGCGTGCTCAGCGGCGTCCCCGAAACCGACCAGGCGCATCTAGACGCGTGGGCGTCCGAGCAGACCGGCGGCCTCATTCCCGCCATGCCGGTCACCGTGGACGAGCGCACGCTGCTGGTGCTGGCCAGCGCGCTGGCCGTACGGACGACGTGGCTCCAGCCGTTCGACGAGTCCGATGGGTACTTCGGTGAGACCTGGGCCCATTTCCTTTTCCGGATGTCCCAGTTCCTGGACCGCGTTCGAGTGGCCGAGACCCCGGCGGGACCGGTAACGATGCTGCGCGTGATGGGCCGGAACGGCATCGACGTCCACCTCGCTCTAGGAGAGGCCGACCGCGCGGCCGCCGACGTCCTCCCTTCGGCCATCGACGTGCTGGCGCGCCGCCACCGCACCGTCCCCGCCGACTCCCTGCCCATCGGTACATCGGCCCCCGGCCTGGAGATCAGACACGCACGCTCCTACAGGCCGGAAGATCGCCTCGCGGTCACCGTCCCCCGGTTCTCGCTGAAGGCCGAACACGACCTGCTCAAACTGCCGGAGGTCTTCGGCCTGACCACCGTCAGCGACACCGAACGGGGCCACTTCCCCGGCATCAGCGACGCGCCGCTGGCCGTGCAGCGGGCCGGGCAGAACGCCATGACCAACTTCACGGCCAAGGGCTTCGAGGCCGCCGCCGTCACCGTCATCGCCGCCGCGGCGGGCGGCATGCCACCCCCGCCGCCCTACCGGGTGAAGGAGGCGGAATTCCACATCGACCGTCCATTCGGGTTCCTGGCCGTGCACCGCCGCACCGGCCTCATCCTCACGGCGGGCTGGGTGGCCGACGGCGAACCTTACGACGACTGACGGGCCGTCGCAACGACCCCGGCGGCGGCGACGCTGACGCAGCCGATCGCGCCCCACTGCGTCCACGCCAGGTGCTCGCCCAGCAGAACGAGACCGGCGAGCGCCGCCACGGCCGGTTCAAGGCTGACCATCACCGCCACAACACGTTCAGGCAGGTGGCGTAGCGCCGCCATGTCCAGCGACCAAATGATCGACCCGCGCCTCCAGACCCTCCGCGTCCTGCGCCGCCTCGGCACCGTGACCGCCACCGCCGAGGCGCTGCATCCCACCCCCTCGACGGTCTCCCAACGGCTCCGGCAACTCTCCCGCGACCTCGGCGTCCCCCTCCTGGAACCCCAGGGCCGCCGCGTCCGCCTCACCGCACGAGTGGTTCGCGGTGTCGGCACTCGTCGCGCACGGCTTTGGCGTGAGCCTGGTCCCCCGTCTAGCCCCGCTGCCGCCCGAGCACGAGGTGGTTCGCGTCCCGCTGACGGGCACGCCGGTGCCGTCCCGCCGCATCGTCACCTGCGTGCGCCGGGGCGCGTCCGTGCAGCCGCCGATCGCCCGCGTCCTGGCGGCGCTCCAGCGTGCGAAAGCCGAACGTGTCCCTAGCGGTTGAAGTGCGCGGCGGCCGAACGTGTCCCTAGAGGTTGAGGTGCGCGGCGGCCACCCCCTTGGGCACGACCATGCGCCACGCGTCGACGACCAGCTCGCGCATCTCGTCCTTGTCGAGCGAGGCCGTCCAGGCGTCCACCCAGTTGAAACGCTGGTCCGACAAGCGGGGCAGGTGGAAAACGTCGGGCCGCGACGCGACGAGCGCGGCGCGTTCCTCCTTCGGGAAGGCGAAGCCGAGCACCGTCTCGTCCTGCGAGAACGCCAGGTAGACGATGCTCCCCACGCGGAACTTCACCCGGTCCCTGATGAGGTGCTCGGACGTGCGCGGCAACGACAGGGCCAGCCGCCGCACCTGCTCCACCGTGACCATCGTCACCCCACTTCCGCGCCGACCATAACCGCCCGGTCCGACAGAACCGGGGCGTCTGAGATCCTTGCTGGTCGGAGAATCACGAGGGGGCGTCATGCAGCCGGTCCGCGACAAGGATCACCTACTGCGTCTGGACGACGAGCGGGTGCTGGAGTTCTGGCGGGAGCGGCACCTGTGCACGCTGACCACCCTGCGCGCCGACGGGACGCCGCACGTCGTGCCGGTCGGTGCCACGCTCGACCCGGCGGCCGGGATCGCCCGCGTCATCACCTCCGGCGGGACGCTCAAGGCCCGGCACGTGGCCGCCGCCGGAGAAGCGGGGCTGCCGGTCGCGCTGTGCCAGGTGGACGGCCGCCGCTGGGCCACCGCGGAGGGGCGGGCCGTGGTCCGGAACGCGCCGGAAGACGTCGCCGACGCCGAACGCCGGTACGCCGACCGCTACCGGACGCCTCGGGAGAACCCCGAGCGCGTCGTCCTGGAGATCACCATCAGCCGGATGATCGGCAATGTCTGAGACCACGGTCGTCGGGATCGGCGCGGACGGCTGGGCCGGGCTGCCCGAGACCTCCCGGGCGGCGGTCTCAGCAGCGGAAGTGATCTTCGGCAGCACGCGGCAGCTCGATCTCCTGCCGGATTCGGACGCCGAACGCGTCGCCTGGCCGTCCCCCATGCTGCCCGCGCTCCCCCGCCTGCTCGCCGAGCACGAGGGACGGCGGATCACCGTCCTGGCCAGCGGCGATCCCATGTTCTACGGCGTCGGCTCGACGCTGGTCCGGGTACTGGGGGCCGGACGCGTCCGGGTGCTGCCGCATCCGTCGTCGGTCTCCCTGGCCTGCGCCCGGCTCGGCTGGCCGCTGGAGGAGACCGAGATCGTCAGCGCGGTCGGGCGGCCCCTGGAGGTGCTGAACGCGGTGCTGGCCCCAGGCCGACGCGTCCTCGTGCTCAGCGCCGACGCCACGACCCCCGCGAAAGTCGAAGGGCTCCTCGCCGGACGCGGTTTCCGCGCCGACGTGACGATCCTGGAACGCCTCGGCGCACCCGACGAACGGATCGGACCGCCGCACCCGGACGTCGATCCCCTCAACATCGTCGCCGTCCACTGCCTGGAAGGCGCGGCGCTCCCCCTGACCCCCGGCCTGCCCGACGACGCCTACGAGCACGACGGCCAGCTCACCAAGCGCGAGATCCGCGCCGTCACCCTCGCCCGCCTGGCACCCCGGCCGGGCGAGATCCTCTGGGACGTGGGCGCGGGCGCGGGCAGCATCGGCATCGAGTGGATGCGCGCCCACCGCTCCTGCCAGGCCGTCGCCGTCGAGCGCGACCCTGAGCGCGCCGAACGCATCCGCGCCAACGCCGCCGCCCTGGGCGTCCCGGGCCTGGAGATCGTCGAGGGCGCGGCCCCCGCCGCCCTGGAGTTCCTGGAGACCCCCGACGCGATCTTCGTCGGGGGCGGGGTCACCGTGCCCGGCATGGTGGACGCGTGCTGGAACGCCCTGCGGCCCGGCGGGCGGCTGGTGGTCAACGCCGTCACCGTCGAGTCCGAGCGCGAGGTGACCGGTCATCAGGCCCGCCTCGGCGGCGACCTGACCCGCATCGCGGTCAGCCGCGCCGCCCCCGTCGGGGGTTTCACAGGATGGAGAACGATGATGCCGGTGACGCAGTGGACGGTGACCCGGTGACGGTGCACTTCATCGGCGCCGGGCCCGGCGCCGCCGACCTGATCACGGTGCGGGGCCGCGACCTGATCGCAGCCGCGCCCGTGTGCCTGTACGCGGGCAGCCTGGTGCCCGCCGAGATGCTCGCCTGGTGCCCGCCGGACGCGCGCCTGATCGACACCGCGCAGATGGTGCTGGACGACATCGTCGCCGAGATGGTCGCCGCGCACGAACGTGGCCAGGACGTGGCCCGCCTGCACTCCGGCGACCCGTCGGTGTTCAGCGCCGTGGCCGAGCAGATGCGCCGCCTGGACGCGGCGGGCGTGCCCTACGACGTGGTGCCCGGCGTCCCGGCGTTCGCGGCGGCGGCAGCCTCCCTCAAGCGCGAGCTGACCGTCCCCGAGGTCGGCCAGTCGGTGATCCTCACCCGCACTTCGGCGCGCGCCACGCCCATGCCGCCGGGCGAGGACCTGGCCACGCTCGGCCGCAGCCGCGCGACGATCGTGCTGCACCTGGCCGTCCAGCGGATCGAGGAGGTGGTCGCCGAACTGCTCCCCAACTACGGCGCGGACTGCCCGGCCGCCGTGGTCGCGTTCGCCAGCCGCCCCGACGAGATCGTGCTGCGCGGCACCCTCGCCGACATCGCGGCGCAGGTGGCGGAGGCGGGGATCAAACGCACCGCTGTCATCATCGTCGGCGCGGTCCTGACGGCCGAGAACTTCACCGACAGCCACCTGTACTCGGCCGCCAGGTGCCGCGGTGTTTATTGAAGTCCCGGCCCAGGGCCGCTCACCTGGC
>NZ_BCRO01000050.1 GCF_001552635.1 Actinomadura hibisca NBRC 15177
TCTGTCCCGGCAGGGCCCGCCTCCGGCTTCGCCCTGCCGGGACGGTTAGTCACTCGCGCGACGCCTGAGCGCCGAGAGAACGGTGAAGACGCTGCTAGTACCAGGGGTAACGGGCGGTGTCGGCGGCGGCGTAGTCGGGGTCCACGTAGATCGCCAGGCGCCGGATGCGGCCGTCGCGGATCTCGAAGACGTCGCACCAGCGGCCGCCGCTCCACCGCTCCCCGGTCGCCAGCGCGCCGGACGAGGTGCCCTCCAGCACGACCCGGTCGCCCTGCTCGACGCTCGCGATGGTGTCGAAGTCGTGCCGGATCTCGGCGAGCATCCCGCCCACGTCGCCGAACAGCCGCCGCACCTCCTCGATGCCGCGCGCCTCGCCCCACTTGGGGAAGAAGACGACGGCGTCGGGGGCGAACAGCTCCAGGAAGTCGCCGCCGGTGTCGAGCCGCTTCAGGTATTCCAGGGCCACGCCCCGGCTCTCGTCGGTCATGCCCGCCATCCTGGCCCGCCGGGACGCTGGCGGGCACGGCCGACTCCGGTCAGAGCAGCCCTTCGGCCTTGAGGATCGAGACGGCGCGGACGGTGGCGTGCCCGCGCCAGTCCAGCACGCCCGCCAGGGAGATCTCGGCGTACTCCACCGACCATCCGCCGTCGTCGTGCTGCCCCTGGCCCAGCCGCTCCAGCTCGGCCGCGATCACCTCCGGCCGGAACAGGGACCGCGCCGGGCCGGGGTAGGGCGCGAAGTCCAGCGGCCCCATCCGCTCGTCGGCCGTCCCGCCCTCCACCTGCAGGAACCCGCTCTCAGGGATGTAGCCGCCCAGCTTCTTCAGTAGGTCGGGCCGCTGCTCGGGCAGCACGTCCAGGAGTTGCACGGCGAACGCCAGCTCGATCGCGTGCGGCGCGGCCTCCAGCGCCTCGATCGCCGCCACGCAGTACCGCGTCGCCTTGTCGAGCCACGGATGCGCCGCGACGGCCGGGTCATGGGCGGCGACGCGCAAGGCGTTCAGCACAACAATCGAGGTGATCTGCAACGACGAGGCCCCGGCGTCGTGCCCGGACCACCAGGGCGCGCACCCGGCAGGATCGGTGACCGGCAGCGCGAACGGCACCCCGCCGTCCGGCAACGTGATCGACTCCAGCCAGCCGCACAACTCGGCGGCCTGCGGCACGGGGACGTCCAGATCGACCAGCGCCTCGAAGGCGTGCAACGCGGCCCCCGGCTGGCTCTCCGGCGAACGCAGGTCGGGCTCCAGCCCCCACCCGTAGCCGCCGTCGGAATTGCGGTATCCATCCAGAGCTGCCACAAGCCCGTCGACCCCGGCCCCCTGCGTGAGCACCTCGAACCGACGACGGTCGAGCACGCGAGCATGGGTGGCCATGAAGGCGGTAGCGGCGTTCAGGTCAACGTTCATGCCCTCAAGCATCGCCCCGACCACCAGAAGAGGTCTTGCAGGAAACGGCCACGACTCAGAACGAGCAAGGACGGAAGCTCATGAGGGCACCCGCCAGCAGGCCCAGACCACCTTGCCGCCGGGCCGGTCGGGGAACCATCCCCAGTCGGCGGACAGGGCCGCGACCAGGGGAAGGCCCCGGCCTCCTTCGGGAAGTTCGCCGGGCGGAGCGCAGGCGGGCCGGGGCGGTGCGGGGCTGCCGTCCCAGACCTCGCAGAACAGGCACGCACGCGTGCGACGCAGCCGCACCACGATGGTGGCGAGCTTGCGGCGGCGCAGGTCGGTGTAGTCGGCCCCGTCCGCCGGGCCGATGTGGGCGGTGGCCTCCAGGGCGTTGGTGAGGAGTTCGGAGACGACGAGTTCGCAGTCGTCGTCCAGGCCGGGCACGCGGACGTGGAGGTTCCAGGCGCGCAGCCGCCGCCGCACGAACGCCCGCCCGAGCGGGACGGCGTTGGGCAACGCCGTGAACGCGAGCTGCTCGCGCCCGATCTCGTGATCGCCAGGCATCACGGGCAGCCGCGGCGCGGGGAAGGTGGAGAAGGGGGTCTGACCAGAGCACGCGGGCATCGCGAAGCTCCTTTGCGGAGAAGGGACTGGGGTCGCGGAGTGATGTTGAGACCCAAGAAGAGAGTCATGCAGAGATTCACTTGTTCTCGGGAATCCCGAACTCGCTGCCAGCACGAGTATGGAACCGACGCCCGGCGAGGAACAAGGGAAAAGCGACGATCCGCGAAGGAACGATCACAGAGGGCACGCGAAAGGGTCGGAGCGATGCTCCGACCCTTCGACGTTCTCCCTGGTGAGGCCCTACTTCACCGCGTTCATCGCAGCCAGGACCACACAACGCGTTGGGCCCTATCCGGCCCGCCCGAAGGCAGACTTCAGGCAGGGGCCCATGTGGGTTTCAGCCGCGCGGATCATGCAGCCCGGACTTGACCTCCTGCGCGAAGCGGCACCACGCCGCCGCCGAGACAGGCAGCACGGAGCCGTCCCGCTGCTTGCTGTCGCGGACGCCCACCCCTCCACCGGCGCGCACGCTGGCGCCCACCTCGACGCACTCCTCGCTGTCCTTGCTGCGAGCCGACTTACGCCAGCGCTCGTACCCGTCCACGTTGGTCATGATCATGCTCTCCTTAACTCGGCGACAGCGCGTCGGCCGTACGGACGAGGAAATCGCGGCTGTCGGACACCGACAACGCCGCCTCGCGCAGCGAATCGAAGGTGACGGCGTAGCGGGCGGCCCGCTCCTCGTCGGTCAGCACCAGATCGTTCACGGCGGCGTCGATGCCGACCACCACCGGATCTTTGGGATCGGGATAGGTGTACAGGCTGAACGAGCACAGCGGCAGGTAGCCGCCCACGTCGGCGTCGATCGGCAGCACCCGGAGCGAGATCGGCGCGTCCTGCGCGCCGGGGTCGGCCAGATCGGCCAGATGCAGGAGTTGCCCTTTCAAGATCGGCGGGGGCGCCGAGCGGCGGCGGATGGCGTACTCGTCGATCAGCGCCTCATAGCGGGGGCCGCCCTGGCGGCGCAACATCCGCTGACGCCCGGCTCGTCCCTTCAGGACGCCTTCCACGGTGAGCCCCGCGCTCAGCGGCCACGGCGTGGTCTCGACCCGGGCCGCCGCGAACTCCGGCGTCTGCAAAAGCCCGGGGATGAAGGTCTGCTGGTACTCGCGGATCGTGGCGGCTCCGGCCTCCAGGTTGGCGAACAGCGCCTGCCGTTCCCCCATCGACCTGGCGTTGGACTCCCACCACCCGCGTTCGGCCGCTTCGCGGGCGATGGTCATGAGCGTGTTCCACTCCGCCCCCTCGACGCGCAGGACATCCAGGATCTGCATGATGTCGTCCAGGTCGGGTGCGATCTGCCCGAGTTCGTAACGCGACAACTGGTTCCGCGAGGGGTCGACCTGAGACGCCAGTCGCTCCAGGGTCAGTCCCGCAGCGGTCCGCAACGCTCGCAACTCATCGCCCAGACGCCTGCGCCGGACATAGGGGCTGAGCATCGGGCCTCCTGGATTCATGCCGGTTCGGGCACGAAGTCGTCCCGGGAAAGAGGGCTACTCGGGAAGCCAAGATAACCAGGAGAAGCAGGGACGCGTGACAGGTCTGCGACCTTCGGTCCGCCACTGTCCTGTGCCGGTCAGGAGGCGCGGCCTACGATCGTGCCGGCGCGGTCGATCACCACGATGTCCACCTCCACCGGCGCGCCGCGCAACACCCCCAACGCCACCTCCCGTGCCCGCGCCGCCACCAGGTCACCCAGTGGCTCGCCCGCCCGCTGGCAGATCTGCAACGCCTCCAAAGCCGTGTTCGCGTGCCGGATGCGCTCCGCCGTCTCCGGGTCGGCCACCAGCGACGCCAGCGCCCCGAAGTCCACCTGGGAACGCTTGGAATGCAGATCCAGATGCCCATTCGCAAGCTTGGCCAGTTTCCCGATCCCGCCCGCGATCGTCAGCCGAGGCACAGGATGGCGACGCAAATACTTCAACACCGCCCCCGCGAAGTCGCCCATGTCCAACAAAGCGTCCTCGGGCAGCCCGTAAAGCTCCGCCGCCACCTTCTCCGACGTACTACCCGTAGCCCCCGCGACGTGCGTGTACCCCGCCGCCCGCGCCACGTCGATGCCCCGCCGGATGCTGTCGATCCACGCCGAGCACGAATACGGCACGACGATTCCCGTCGTCCCCAGAATGGACAGCCCGCCCAGAATCCCCAGCCGCGGATTCCACGTCTTGCGGGCCAGTTCCTCCCCGTTGTCGACCGAGATCTCCACAACCACGTCCGCGTCCCCGAGCACCTCGCGCATCATCCGGCGCGGCACCGGATTGATGGCGGGCTCCCCCACCTCCAGCGGCAGCCCCGCCTTGGTGACGGTCCCCACGCCGGGCCCCGCCCGGAACACCACGCCCGACCCCGGCGGCCCCGGCCGCACCGTCGAGCGGACCAGCGCGCCGTGCGTCACGTCCGGGTCGTCGCCCGCGTCCTTGACGATCCCCGCCATCGCCGCCCCGCCGTCCAGCCGCTCCACCGCCAGCGCGAACGACGGCCGTTGCCCCTTCGGCAGGACGATCTCGACGGGATCGGGGAACTCGCCGGTCAGCAGCGCCGTGTGGGCGGCCTTCGTCGCGGCCGTCGCGCACGCGCCGGTGGTCCATCCGTACCGCAGCTCGCTCACCGTTCTACCCTTTCAGGATGAGCATCCGCGTACTGCTGCTGGGGGGCACCGGCGAGGCCCGTGAGCTGGCCGGACGCCTCTCCGACGACCCCCGCTACGAGATCGTCAGCTCGCTGGCGGGCCGGGTCGCCGACCCCGTCCTGCCCGAGGGCCGCACGCGCATCGGGGGCTTCGGCGGCGTGGACGGCCTGACCGCCTGGCTCCGCGAGGAGAAGATCAACGCCGTCATTGACGCCACCCACCCGTTCGCCGCCGTCATGACCGACTCGGCCGTCCAGGCAGCCGAACGAGCCGGACTCCCGCTCCTGATCCTGCGCCGTCCCGGCTGGACCGAGCGGCCCGGCGACGACTGGCGGCGCGTCCCCACCCTGGAGGCCGCCGCCGCGAACCTCCCCGGCGTCCGCGTCTTCCTCACCACCGGCCGCAAGAACCTGGACGCCTTCGCCCACGACGCCGGACGCTGGTTCCTGGTCCGCTCCGTCGATCCCCCCGAGCCACCCGTGCCGCCCCGCATGACGGCCGTCCTCGCGCGCGGCCCGTTCACCGTGAACGAGGAACTCGCCCTCATGCGCGAGCACCGGGTGGACTGCCTGGTCACCAAGGACAGCGGCAGCCCGATGACGGCCGCCAAGCTGACCGCCGCCCGCACGCTCGACCTGCCCGTCGTGCTGGTGGACCGGCCGCCGCTCCCCCCGGACGCCCGCGTCGCGGGCACGGTGGACGAGGCGGCGGCCTGGCTCCATCAGGCCGGATAGCGGCGCGGCGTGAAGACCGTGCCGCCCGCGACCCGCGTCTGCGACGAGCCGATGATCAGCAGGCAGCGCATGTCCACCTCGGCCGGGTCGAGGTCGGCGAGCCGCACGACCCGCACGTCCTCCTCCGGCCCGCCCACGTCGCGGCCGATCACCACGGGGGTGTCGGCCGACCGGTGCTTCAGCAGCAGGTCGCGGGCCTCGGCGACCTGGTGGCGGCGCGTCTTCGACGCCGGGTTGTAGATCGCGATCACAAGATCAGCAGCGGCCGCGGCAGCGAGCCGGTCGGCGATGACGTCCCATGGCTTGAGCCGGTCCGACAACGACAACACGCAGTAGTCGTGGCCGAGCGGCGCGCCGATCCGGGACGCCACGGCGTGCGCTGCGGTCAGTCCCGGCAGCACGCGCACCGGCACGTGCCGCCAGCGCTCCTCGGCGGCCACTTCCAGCACCGCCGTCGCCATGGCGAACACGCCTGGGTCCCCCGACGACACGACCGCGACGCGACGTCCCTGTTCGGCCAGCTCAAGAGCATGAACAGCCCGCTCGGACTCCACGGTGTTACCGGACGGGTGACGACGCTGGCGCGCGTTCGGCGGCACCCGATCCAGGTAGGGCCCGTACCCAATCAGATCGTCAGCGGCGGCCAGCGCGTCCTGCGCCTGCGGCGTCAGCCACTCGCGCCCAGCCGGTCCCAATCCCACAACAACGACCTCGCCCACGCCCTCACCCGCAGGCGCGGACTCGACCAGGGCCTTGCGCGTCTCCTCGTGCACCCGGCTGGGCAGGATCGCGACCGAGAAGTAGGGCACGGTCTCGGGATCGACGTCGCCGAGCCGCTGCATCCGCTGCTTGTCGGTCGTCGCGCGCTCGACGTACCAGGCGTCGGGCAGCCGTCCGGCCTGCTCAAGGGCGTCGCGCACGTTGCCGAACGTCCGGCCCAGCTTCAGCACGGCGGCCGAGTCGGTGGCGGCCAGCCGCTCGGCCAGCTCCTCCGCCGGGAGCGTGCCCGGCAGCACGGTCAGCACCTCGTCGCGCTCGACCAGCGGCCGCCCCAGCTCGGCGGCGGCCCCGCTCACCGACGTCACGCCCGGCACGACCGTGGTCGGGTAGCGCCCGGCGAGCCGCTTGTGCAGGTGCATGTAGGAGCCGTAGAAGAACGGGTCGCCCTCGCACAGCACCACCACCTTGCGCCCGGCGTCCAGGTGCTCGGCGAGCCGTTGCGCGCACCGGTCGTAGAACTCCTCCAGCACACTCCGGTAGTCGTCGGTCCTCTCGGTGGTGACGGGGTAAATCAGCGCCTCTTCGATCTGCTCCGCACGAAGCAGGTCCGCCGCGATCGAGCGCGCGACCGAACGCCCGTGCCGCGCCGAGTGGTAGACGATCACGTCGGCGTGCTCGACCAGCCGCGCCGCCTTCAGAGTGATCAGTTCCGGGTCGCCGGGGCCGAGGCCCACTCCGTACAGGTGTCCGGACATCACTCTTCCTCGGATGCGATCGCGTTGATGGCGGCGGCGGTCATGGCGCTGCCGCCGCGCCGCCCGTGCACGACGACGTGCGGCAGGTCGGACTCTGCCAGCGCCGCCTTGGACTCGGCGGCCCCGATGAACCCGACGGGAATGCCCAGCACGGCCGCGGGCCGGGGCGCGCCCGCCGCGACCATCTCCAGCAGCCGGAACAGGGCGGTGGGGGCGTTGCCGATCGCGACGACCGCGCCGTCCAGACGGTCGCCCCACAACTCCATGGCGGCGGCGCTGCGGGTGTTGCCCAGCTCGGCGGCGAGGCCGGGGACGCGCGGATCATCGAGAGTGCAGATGACCTCGTTGCCTGCCGGGAGCCGCTTGCGGGTGACCCCGGCCGCGACCATCTTGGCGTCGCACAGGATGGGCCGCCCGGCCAGCAGCGCCTCCCGGGCAGCCGCGACGGCCCCGGGCGCGCAGTCCAGGTCGGCGACCAGGTCGGTCATGCCGCAGGCGTGGATCATGCGGACCGCGACCCGGGCGACGTCGGCGGGCAGGCCCGCCAGGTCGGCCTCGGCCCGGATGGTCGCGAACGAGCGCCGGTAGATCTCGGCGCCGTCGCGAACGTAGTCGATCACTCGCTCCTCCGTGTCGTCGCGACGGCCGCCGCCGTCGCCGTCAGGTCCTCGGGCCGCGCGCGGACCTCGTCGCCGAGCCGCACCTCGTACCCTCCGGGGGTCGCCACCACCGCGACGTGCCGCCCGGCCGGACGGCCGCAACCTCGGTCGCAGCCGGTCCAGTGCACCGCGAGCCCCCCGCCCGGGGCGCGGGCGGCGGCCGCGTCGGCGCGCACGTCGGTCAGGGACTTGGCACAGCCGGGCCGCCCCGCGCAGGCGGTGAGCCCCGCCCAGGTGGAGTCGGGGGCGGCGACCAGGCCGTAGGAACCCGCCAGTGAGTGTGGCACGTCCGTCAAATCGGGAACGACCACGGTCCGCCACGGCGTGACGATCAGCTCGGCGACCCCGCGCAGGCCGGTGAGCTGCGCAGAGTCCAGCCGCCCCAAAGGAACCAACCCGGACAACGCAACACGCCCGTCCGCCTGCGGCACCAACCCCAACGGAGGCCGAACAGCCACCGCAGGAAGCTCCACGGACTCGCCCCGCACACCAGCCACAAGCCCCACCGGATCATCCAACTCAGCGACCCGCCACCGCCCGCCCCGGACCCGCAGGAACTCCCGAGCAACCCCCAACATCGCCGCGACCCCCTCCCCGCCCGACACCCGCAGCCCGCTGTCAATCCCGCCGACCACCAGCGCAAACAAGTCGGAAGCCACCGCATAGAGCCCAATGTCAGGCCGCAGCGCGATCACGTCACCACGCCCGTCATCCAGCGCGAACAGCACCCGCCCCGGCAGCTCAGCCAACGCCGCATCAGCGCACAACGCCGCGTCCAGCTCCCCCACCAGCGGCCGAACGTCAACCAGCCCACGCCCGTCCCGCCCGCTCAACGGACTAGCGACGATGTTCCGCACCCGCTCATGCGTGACCGACGGCAACAACCCCACCGCATGCAGCCGCCCGCTCAACTCGCGCTCGGCCCCCGCCGCCAGCCCCCGGACCTGCACGTTGCCGCGCGAGGTCAGCTCCAGCCCGCCGTCACCCAGCTCAACGGCAGCGTCGGCCAGAGCGGCGAACGCGACGGCGTCCAGCCGCCCGCCCGGCAACCGCACACGCGCAAGCCCACCGTCGGCGGCCTGATGGACGCGCAGCAGGCCAGGACAGGAATCAGCCCCAGAACGGGCGGAAACAGACACAGTCGGATACTAAGTCACCGCGAAATCCCCGCCTCGCCCCGTGTGGGAGGATGCCGGAAGCGACACAGCGGAGGAAGCCGGTGCGAATCCGGCGCGGTCCCGCCACTGTCACCGGGGAGCGGACCCCACCCAGCGGCCACTGCGCGAGCGGGAAGGCCGGGGCGAGCACCGATCCGGGAGCCAGGACACTCCGTGTCGTCATGACCCTTCGATTCGGGGCGAGGAAACCCCGGGTGAGGACTCGACCAGCGTGATCCTGCTGCTGTCCACGTCGGACACCGACCTGCTCAGCGCCCGCGCGAGTGGCGCCGACTTCCGCCTTGCCAACCCCGCCCGCGTCGCCGTGGCGGACCTGCCCGCCCTCGTCGAGGGCGCCGACCTGGTCGTCGTGCGGCTGCTGGGCGGCCGCCGCGCCTGGGAGGAGGGCCTGGACGCGCTGCTGGCCGGGCCGCGCCCGATCGTGGTGCTCAGTGGCGAGCAGCAGCCCGACGCCGAGCTGATGGAGCTGTCCACCGTGCCCGCCGGGGTGAGCGCCGAGGCGCACGCCTACCTGGCGCACGGCGGCCCCGGCAACCTCGCCGACCTGCACAACTTCCTGTCCGACACGGTATTGCTGACCGGCCATGGCTTCGGCCCGCCCACCCCCACGCCGACCTGGGGCGTGCTGGAGCGCGAGGCCCGGCGCACCGAGGGCCCGCTGGTCGGCGTCCTGTACTACCGGGCGCACCACCTGGCGGGGAACACCGCGTTCGTGGAAACCCTCTCCAAAGCCATCGAGGACGCCGGGGGCCGCGCGCTACCGATCTTCTGCGCGTCCCTGCGCACCGCCGACGACGAGCTGCTGGCGACCCTCGGCACCGCCGACGCGCTGGTGGTGACGGTGCTGGCGGCGGGCGGCACGCGCCCGGCGTTCGCGAGCGCGGGCGGCGACGACGAGGCGTGGGACGTCGGGGCGCTGGCCGCGCTGGACGTGCCGATCCTCCAGGGCCTCTGCCTGACCAGCGAACGCGAGACGTGGGAGGCCAACGACGACGGCCTGTCCCCGCTGGACACCGCCACGCAGGTCGCGGTGCCCGAGTTCGACGGCCGCCTGATCACGGTGCCGTTCTCGTTCAAGGAGATCGACGAGGACGGCCTGAGCGTCTACGCCGCCGACCCCGAGCGCGCCGCCCGCGTAGCCGGAATCGCCGTCAAGCACGCGACCCTGCGCCACATCCCGGCACCTGAACGCCGCATCGCCCTGATGTTGTCGGCGTACCCGACCAAGCACGCCCGCATCGGCAACGCGGTCGGCCTGGACACCCCGGCCAGCGTGATCGCCCTCCTAGAAGCCATGCGGGAACGCGGCTACGAGATCGGCGACGAGTTCCCCACCGAGGGCGACGCGCTGATGCACACCCTGATCGCCGCAGGCGGCCAGGACGCCGACTGGCTGACCGAAGCCCAGCTCACCGGCAACCCGATCCGCATCCCCGCCGCCCGCTACAAGCAGTGGTACGCGACCCTGCCCGAGGACCTGCGTTCCGACATCGAGCGCCACTGGGGCGAACCCCCCGGCGAACTGTTCGTGGACGACTCGACCGACCCCGAGGGCGAGATCGTCCTGGCGGCCCTGCGCTCCGGCAACATCGTGATCATGGTGCAGCCGCCGCGCGGCTTCGGCGAGAACCCCGTCGCGATCTACCACGACCCGGACCTGCCGCCGAGCCACCACTACCTGGCCGCCTACCGCTGGTTGCAGGACGAGTTCGGCGCGCACGCGGTCGTGCACGTCGGCAAGCACGGCAACCTGGAATGGCTGCCCGGCAAGGCCGCCGGGATGTCGGCCTCCTGCGGCCCCGACGCCGCGCTGGGCGACCTGCCGCTCATCTACCCGTTCCTGGTCAACGACCCGGGTGAGGGCACGCAGGCCAAGCGCCGCGCGCACGCGACCCTGGTGGACCACCTGATCCCGCCGATGGCGCGCGCCGACTCCTACGGCGACATCGCCCGCCTGGAACAACTCCTGGACGAGCACGCGAACATCGCCGCGCTCGACCCGGCCAAGCTGCCCGCGATCCGCGCGCAGATCTGGACGCTGATCCAGGCGGCCCGCCTGGACCACGACCTGGGCCTGGACGACCGCCCCCACGACGCGGAGTTCGACGACTTCCTGCTGCACGTGGACGGCTGGTTGTGCGAGGTGAAGGACGTCCAGATCCGCGACGGCCTGCACGTCCTGGGCCAGGCGCCCACCGGCGAGAACCGCGCCGACCTCGTCCTGGCGATGTTGCGCGCCCGGCAGATGTGGGGCGGCTCGATGACGCTGCCCGGCCTGCGCGAGGCCCTCGGCCTGGACGAGCAGAGCACCGACCGCGCCAAGGTGGACGACTTCGAAGAAAAAGCCCGCACCCTGGTCCTGGCCATGGAACAGCGGAACTGGACCCCGGAAGCAGCCGACGAGATAGCCGAAGGAACCGTAGCCGAAATCCTGCGCTTCGCCGCGACGGAGATAGTCCCGCGACTGAACCGGACCACCGACGAGATCGGCATGGTCCTGCACGCCTTGGACGGCGGTTACGTCCCCGCGGGCCCGAGCGGCTCCCCGCTGCGCGGCCTGATCAACGTGCTGCCGACCGGCCGCAACTTCTACTCGGTGGACCCGAAGGCGGTGCCGAGCCGCCTAGCGTGGGAGACGGGCCGCGCGATGGCCGACTCACTACTGGAGCGCTACCGCCAGGACACCGGAGAGTGGCCCCAGTCGGTAGGCCTGTCGGTGTGGGGCACCAGCGCGATGCGGACGTCCGGCGACGACATCGCCGAGGTGCTGGCGCTGCTGGGCGTCCGCCCGGTCTGGGACGAGGCGTCCCGCCGCGTTACGGGCCTGGAGCCGATCCCCCTGCCCGAGCTGGGCCGCCCGCGCATCGACGTGACGGTGCGGATCAGCGGCTTCTTCCGCGACGCGTTCCCGCACGCGGTGGCGATGCTGGACGACGCCGTCCAGTTGGCGGCAGCCCAGGAAGAAGCCCCCGCCGACAACTTCGTACGCGCACACGTCCAGGCGGACCAGGCCGAACACGGCGACGCCCGCCGCGCCACGATGCGCGTGTTCGGCTCGCGCCCGGGTGCGTACGGGGCGGGCATCCTCCCCCTGATCGACAGCCGGAACTGGCGCGACGACTCGGACCTGGCCGAGGTGTACGCGGTGTGGGGCGGCTACGCGTACGGCCGCGACCTGGACGGCGTGCCCGCGCGCCCGGACATGGAGAACGCCTACCGCCGCATCAGCGTCGCGGCCAAGAACACCGACACCCGCGAACACGACATCGCCGACTCCGACGACTACTTCCAGTACCACGGCGGCATGATCGCAACCGTGCGCGCCCTCACCGGCAAGGCCCCCGCGGCCTACATCGGCGACAGCACGCGCCCCGACACCGTCCGGACGCGCACCCTGAACGAGGAGACCTCCCGCGTCTTCCGGGCCCGCGTGATCAACCCGCGCTGGCTGGCGGCGATGCGCCGCCACGGCTACAAGGGGGCGTTCGAGCTGGCGGCGACGGTGGACTACCTGTTCGGCTACGACGCGACGGCCGGGGTGGTGGCCGACTGGATGTACGAGAAGCTGGCGACGACGTACGCGCTGGACCCGGAGAACCAGGAGTTCTTCGAGCAGTCGAACCCGTGGGCGCTGCACGGCATCACCGAACGCCTGCTGGAGGCGGCCGACCGGGGCATGTGGGAGCACCCGGAACAGGCGACCTTGGACGCCCTCAAGCAGCTCTACTTGAAGATCGAGGGCGACCTGGAGTCGAACTCGGACGAAACCGAATAGAGCAGATCCCAAGTGGCGCAGGGCCTCCATCCCTCCGCCCGGAGCGCGGGAAACAAACCCCGAATCAGAACCGTTCAATAGAGAGAAGGCCCTTGCCGCGAGCCCGGCGGGCGCCGCCCCTCGAAAACGTCAAGCGGACCAGAACTCATCGTGAACGGAGGCGAAGAATGCCAGCGAGTCGCTCGAACCGGCTTTTCTGGGTCGGTTACGCCCTGCTCCTGACCGGCATGGCCGCCTTCGGCATCGAGCTGGTCGTGGCCGTCGGGGACTCCCGCTTCTCGTTCGGCGAGATCGTGGTGCTGGTCGCGGCGGCGGTCGTGATGGGCGCGGGAGCACGCACGCTGCACTCCTGGAAGCGTCAGGTCCGCGCCGAACGGGTGCCGGTGAAGAACGGCCGCGCGCGGCGGCCCGACCGCAGCACGATCTGACCCGCGAACCACCTGAGCCGCCCGGCGAGAACCCGCCGGGCGGCTCGGTCGCGTCCTTTCGGCGGTTCCCAAATGTCACCCCGATTGGATAAAAGAAACACATGCCACACGTTCCGCCGATGATCGAATCGGCCACCGCGAAGGGCCCCGCCTACCTGCTCGCCTGGGAGAAGCTCCCCGGCGGCGCGTGGGGCGCCCGCATCACCTGGATCGAGATCGACGAGACCGCCCCCGACCGCACGGTGCACGTCTCCGACCACGTCGCGGCCGAAGACGTCACCAAGCTGGACGGCCAGGACTACAGCGGCGTCCCGCGCCGGGGCGTCACGCCACCGGGCGACTGACCCCGGACGCCCTCTCCCCGCGCCCCGGTCCCGCTTCCCCCGACCTCCCGTCAGTCACCTCCCTGACCTGGCGTAACGTCGTAGTGACGACCGACCGCACGGAAGGTGGCAGGTGACCGGCCAAGCGCAGCGACCCTCGGGTCCGGACGTCCGCGTCCTGCACGACCTGGCGGACCTCGACGAGGTCCACCGGCTGATCGACCGCATCTGGCGACCCGAACCGGGCGCCGAACCGGTCCAGGTCGAGCTGCTGCGGGCGCTGTCGCACGCGGGCAACTACGTCGCCGGTGCCTACGAGGACGGCCGGATGGTCGGCCTGTCGGTCGCCTTCTTCGCCGATCCGCCCGGCGAGGCGCTGCACTCGCACATCACCGGCGCGCTGCCCGGCCGCGGCGTCGGCCTGGCGCTCAAGCACCACCAGCGCGACTGGGCGCTGGCGCGCGGGCTGCGCCGCATCACCTGGACCTACGATCCGCTGGTGCGCCGCAACGCCTACTTCAACCTGGTCAAGCTGGGCGCGCGCCCCGAGGAGTACCTGCCCTCGTTCTACGGCGTGATGGCCGACTCGATCAACAGCGGCGACGAGACCGACCGCGTCCTGGCCGTCTGGCACCTGGACGCCTCCACCACCCCCACCGAGGCCGCCCCTCCCCCAGAACCCCTCCTGGAGTGCCGCAACAACCGCCCCGTCCAGCACGGAACCGACGCCGCCACCGTCCTGATCGCCGTCCCCGAGGACATCGAGGACCTGCGCCGCACCGATCCCGCCGGCGCCCGCGACTGGCGTCTCGCCGTCCGCGAGACCCTCGGCGGCCTAATCGCCGACGGCGCCCGCGTCATCGGCTTCCACGACCGGTCCGCCTACCTGGTGGACCGCGCACCGAACCGACCGCCGGAGGGACGGCAGACGCCATGAAGATCACCGCTGTCGAGCTGCGCCGGATCGCGATGCCGCTGGTGGCGCCGTTCCGCACCTCGTTCGCCGTCGAGACCGCCCGCGACGTGCTGCTGGTGCGGGTCGTCACGCCCGACGCCGAGGGCTGGGGCGAGTGCGTGGCGATCGACGCGCCGCTGTACTCGGCCGAGTACGTGGAAGGGGCGGCGGACGTGCTGCGCCGCTTCCTCATCCCGGCGCTGCCGGTCAACGACGTGGACGCCGACACCGTGGACCGCGTCCTGGAGCCGGTCAAGGGCCACCGCATGGCCAAGGCCGCGCTCCAGACCGCCGTGCTGGACGCCCAGCTCCGCACCGCCGGGCAGTCGCTCGGCCGCTTCCTCGGCGCGGCCGTGGACCGGGTGCCGTGCGGCGTCTCGGTCGGGATCATGGACTCGGTGCCCGAGCTGCTGGACGCCGTCGCGGGCTACCTCGACGAGGGCTACGTCCGCATCAAGCTGAAGATCGAGCCGGGCTGGGACGTGGAGCCGGTGCGCGCGGTCCGCGAGCGGTTCGGCGACGACGTGCTGCTCCAGGTGGACGCCAACACCGCCTACGGCCTGGCCGACGCCCGGCACCTGGCCAAGCTCGACCCGTTCGACCTGCTGCTGATCGAGCAGCCCCTCGCCGACGACGACCTGGTGCAGCACGCCGAACTGGCCCGGCGCCTCACCACCCCGATCTGCCTGGACGAGTCGATCGAGTCGGCCGCGCACGCCGCCGCCGCGATCACCCTGGGCGCGGCGTCGATCATCAACATCAAGCCGGGCCGGGTCGGCGGCTACCTGGAGGCCCGCCGCATCCACGACCTGTGCCGCGCGCACGGCGTCCCGGTCTGGTGCGGCGGGATGCTGGAGACGGGCCTCGGCCGCGCCGCCAACGTCGCGCTCGCGGCGCTGCCCGGCTTCACGCTGCCGGGCGACACCTCGGCCTCGCGCCGCTACTACGCCGAGGACGTGACCGAGCCGTTCGAGCTGCGCGACGGCCACCTGGACGTGCCGACCGGCCCGGGGATCGGCGTCGATCCGCTGCCGGAGCGGCTGGCGGAGTTCACCACCGCCAGCGAGTGGATCACCTTCTGAGCCGCGCCGCCCGCCAACCCTTCGGAAGCGGCCACATCCGGGCGCGGGCCCGTCCCTTGCGCATCTGGGCAAAACAGGCCGTCTCGGCGCATGATTGTGGTGGAGGCCGGGCCGTTGCCCCCGTGCGGCCCGGCCCTTCCCGAGCGGACCAGCCCCGATCGCCCGCAGACGATCACCCGCAGACCGTGCCACGCCCGCAGGCCACGCCACGCGCAGACGATCATCCGCGCCGTCACCCCTCGTCGATCACGCACCCGCAGGGCGACACCGCGACCAGCCCGTCCCCCACCGGGACGGCCTCGCGAATCCAGGAGCCGCACAACGGGCACGAACGCCCGGACAGCTCGACGGCGGGAACAACGGCAGGAACAGGGGACTGGACCGGGTGGTCGGTAGCGCTCGTCACGGCCGACCATGCTAGGACGCCGCGCACCCCGCCGAGAACCGAATCATCTGCCGAACCACCCCTGACCTGCCACAACACGATCCCTTCCCGATCCGCCGGTATGACCATCCGGCTATGGTCCACCGGACAACAGGTATTGGTCAGGTATTCCTCGTCACTCTCATGATGGGAAAACGGCGTACCCGTATGGCTCCCCATCCGCCCCGAGGCCCCACGCCCAGCCGCCCCGGAAACCCGCGGAACCCGGCGAACTCAGGACCTCAGGAAACCCGGACAGGACCAGGCACCAGACGCCAGGCACCAGACCAGGAACAAGGAGAAGGCTTCGTGGAAACCGTCACCCTCAACGGCCAGCGCCTCGACTACGACGTCACCGGCCCGACCGGGGACGCCACCGCAGGACCGGACCTCCTGCTGCTCACCGGCTGGTGCCAGGACCACCGCCTGTTCGACCGAATCCTGCCCCTGCTGGCCCGCCGCCACCGCGTGATCCGCGCCGAGTGGCGCGGCCACGGCGCCGACCGCTCCTACACCGGAGGCGACTTCGGGGTAGCCGAGCAGGCCGACGACGTGATCGCCTTGCTGGACCACCTCGGCGTCGAGCGCGTCGTCCCGGTGTCCACCTCGCACGGCGGCTGGGCCAACCTGGAGATCACCGACCGGCTGGGCGCCGCCCGCGTGCCGCGCACCGTCGTCATCGACTGGCTGATGCTCGGCGCCTCGCCCGGGTTCGTGGCTAACCTGCGCGCCAGCCAGGACCCCGCGACCTGGGTCCAGGCGCGGCAGAACCTGTTCGACGTCTGGCTCGCCATGGCCGACAACGACGCGGTCGCCGAGCACCTCGACAAGGAGATGGCCTCCTTCGACTTCGACATGTGGGCGCGCTCGTGCCGCGTCATCGACGACGCCTACGCGACGTGGGGTTCCCCGCTGAAGCGCATGGCGGCCTTCAACGAGCAGCGCCCGGTGCTCCACCTCTACTCCCAGCCCAGCGACGACGCCTACCACCAGGGCCAGGCCGACTTCGCCGCCGAGCACCCGTGGTTCTCCTCGCACTGGCTGGGCGGCCGCACGCACTTCCCGTCGCTGGAGTCGCCGGAGGCCCTGGCCGAGCAGATCGAGAAGTTCCACGCCCGCTCCTGACCGCCCCGCCCCATGAACCGGAACCGGTGCGCAACGGACAACTGATCATCATGAACGGCGAGGCCGCCCACCGCCGGTCCGGACAAGCCGAACGCACGGCATCGGCGAACTTCGCCCACGCACACGCGAAAGGAAAGTGACGATGGAGTCCCAGCAGGCCATCGTCGTCGGCGCCGGAATCGGCGGCCTGACGGCGGCCACGGCTCTGGCGCAGCGCGGCTGGTCGGTACGGCTGTACGAGCGCGACACCGAGATCCGGGCGATCGGCGCCGGGATCTACATGTGGGGCAACGGCCTGACGGTCCTGGAGCTGCTCGGGCTGTACGACGACGCGACGGTCGGCGCGCACGTCGGCCCCGTCCTGGAGAGCCGCGACCACCGCAACCGCACCGTGGAGAGCATCCCGATCAACGGGCCGGGCAAGGCCCGCGTCTACACGATCATGCGGGACCGGCTGATCGCGACGCTGCTCGCCGGGGCCGAGAAAGCGGGCGTCGAGGTCGTCACCGGCGTGGAGGCCGTCGCCGCCGACCCGTCCGGCACGTTGCGGCTGGCCGACGGCTCCCGCGACCAGGCCGACCTGATCGTCGCCGCCGACGGCGTCAACTCCCGCATCCGCGACAGCGTCGGCCTGCTGAAGCTGCGCCGCCGCCTGTCGCAGGGCGCGACCCGGCTGACGGTGCCGCGCGAGGAGGGCTTCGTCGCGCCCGAGGACGACGGCAAGTACATCGAGTACTTCAAGGACCGCCGCCGCGTGCTGTACACGCCGAGCAGCGCCACCAGCCTGTACGTCGCCCTCGTCACCGACCAGGCGGACAGGGCGGGCCGCCAGGTCCCGGTGGACACGGCGTCGTGGACGCGCTCGTTCCCGCACCTGGCCAAGCTGCTGGGCGCGCTCGACTGCGTCCCGGCCCGCTGGGACACCTTCGAGTACATCAAGCTGCGGGCCTGGTCGGAGGGCCGGGTCGCCGTCCTCGGCGACGCCGCCCACGCCCAGCCGCCCTACCTGGGCCAGGGCGGCGGTTGCGCGATGATGAACGCGCTGGGCCTGGCCAACGCGCTGGCCGCCTCGAACGCGCCGGTCCCGCAGCGGCTGGCGGCCTGGGAGACGGCGGAACGGCCGACGATCGAGCACACGCAGGACTGGTCCTACCGGCTGCGGCTGCTCAACCTGATCCCGGACGGGCCGCGCTCGCCGTTCCTGCGGCTCACCAACGAGATCGCGGCGTTGGGCAAGTCACGGCTGCGCGCGGCCCTGACCGTGCCCACCATCCGCTGAGCCGCGGCGGGCGGAGCCCCGTACTCCGCCCGCCGCTAAAGCGCCAACACAACACCACTACCAACCCCCACGACCACCGACCCCACCGCCGCGATCACAGCCAACACGGCCGCACGCCGATCGAGCGCCCCCGCCCACTCATCACCCCGCGCGAACATCGGAACGACCCAGCGCAGGTAGTAAAAGACACTGGCGACAGAGTTGACCGCCGCAACCACCGCCAGCCACCCATACCCACCGTCCACCGCCGCCCCGAACATCAGCAGCTTGCCGACGAACACGGCCGTAGGCGGCGTCCCGATCAACCCCAACAAGCAGATCACCAAGGCCACCGCCACCAGCGGAGACCGTCGCGCGAACCCGCGATAGCCGTCCACCTCATCCCGCCCCGCCGCGACGACCACCGCGAACGCGCCCACATTGGTGATCGCGTAAGCGGCCAGGTAGTAAAGCACCGCCGGCTCGGCCATCCCACTCCGCCCCGCCACCGCGACCGGCACCAGCAGATACCCGGCCTGGCTGATGGTTGAGTAGCCGAGCAGCCGCCGCACGTTGTCCTGACCGAACGCCGCCAGGTTCCCCAACGTCATCGTCGCCGCCGCGACCAGCGCAAGCAGCAACGAAAGATCGAACCCGCCCCCGAACCCAACCGCGACCCGATAAAGCGCCGCGAACGCCCCAACCTTCGGCACGGTCGTCACAAACGCCGCGACGACCCGGGATGCCCCCTGCGCGACGTCCGGCACCCAGAAATGCGCCGGAACGACCCCCGCCTTGAAGAACAGCCCCGCCAACAACCCCACGACGCCGACCGCCACGACCCCACCCGGCCCAGCCCCCAGCGCCTCGTACGAGGTGGCGCGCCCCGCCCCGTATAACAAAGCGATCCCGGCCAGCATGAAGATCCCGAAGAACGCGCCCATCAGGTAGTACTTCAGCGCGGCCTCGGTCCCCGCCGCGTCCTTGGCGAACCCGGCCAGGGCATAGGCCGGGATGCTGGCCACCAGATAACCCGCGACCAGCACCAGCAGGTCAGAGGTCATCCCCATCACCACCGCGCCGAGCGCCGCCAGCAGGACCAGCACGTAGAACTCGGTCTCCCGCCGATCCCCCCGTAGCGGCCGCATCGCGAGCACGACCACGAACAACGTCGCCGCCAGCACCACACCACGCGTGACATGCGTGACGGGATCGAGCACGAAGCTCTCGAAAACCGTCATATCAGCACGCCGCGCCGCCAGCCCAGCAAAAACCAGCCCCGCCACCAGCGCGGCAGCGCACAACACCCCAACGATCCACTGCCGAGCACGCGGCAGGAACATCCCGCACAGCAGCCCGAGCACCGCGCCACCCAGCACGCACAGCTCCGGCAGCAGATCGGCCGGGTTCTCGTTCATCATCATCGCGCCACCAGCGAGACCACCAGCGCCGCCGCGGGCTCGATGACGTCCAGCAGGAAGCGCGGCACGATCCCCACCACCAGCGACAACCCAAGGAGCGGCACGATCGCGACGGCCTCCCGCGCCGTCAGGTCGGTGACCCGCCCCGACAACTCGCCCGGCGCGCCCAGCAGCACCCGCCGCAGCGCCCCCAGGAACAGCGCGGCGGTGATCAGGATGCCCACCACGGCCAGCGCGCCCGCCACCACGCCGCCCGCGCCGCCACTCCCGATCGTCCCGGTGAAGATCTGGAACTCGGCGATGAACCCTGACAGGCCCGGCAGCCCCAACGACGCGAACGCCCCCACCGCCAACAGCCCGGCGAACAGCGGCGCGTTCCCGGCCACTCCGCCGAACGAGTCCAGCTCGTAGGAGCGCGCCCGGTCGTACAGGACGCCCGTGAGCAGGAACAGCGCCCCGGTGATCAGCCCGTGGCTGACCATCTGGGTGACGGCCCCGGTCACCGCGAGCCGGTGCGCCTCCACGTGCGCCGTGCCCAGCCCGGCCGCGCCGAGCGCGAGCACCGCGTACCCCATGTGGTTGACCGAGGTGTAGGCGATGAGCCGCTTGAGGTCCTGCTGCGCCAGCGCGACCAGCGCGCCGTACAGCACGCTCAGCACCCCGACCACGACGATCACCCACGCGTACCGCCGCCAGGCGTCCGGGAGCATCGGCATGGCGATGCGCGCCAGCCCGTAGACGCCCATCTTCAGCATGATCCCGGCCAGGATCGCCGACCCCGCCGCCGGTGCGTTCGTATGAGCGGGCGGGAGCCAGGTGTGGAACGGCACGACCGGCGTCTTGATGGCGAGCCCAACGCCGATCGCCAGCAGCACCAGCCCCGGCGCAGCGACCTGCGGCGGCGTGCGCGACAGCTCCACCATGTCGAAGGTGTGCGGTTCGGCCCCCAGATAAAGACCGATGAAGCCGAGCAGCAGCACCAGCGAGCCGAGGAACGTGTAGAGGAAGAACTTCAACGCCGCGCGCAACCGGTCGCCGTGCCCCCACCCGGCGATGACGAAGTACATCCCGACGATCGACAGGTCGAAGAACACGAAGAACAGCAGCAGATCAAGCGCTGCGAACAACCCGAGGCACACCGTCTGCAACGCCAGGAAGAGCGCGGCGAACGCCCGCGACCGTCCTCCCGAGTACACCGCGCACGCGAGGAACAACAACGCCGTCAACGCGAGCAGCGGCAACGACAGGCCGTCCACACCGACGTGGTAACCGGCCCGCACGGACGGGATCCAGCGCAGATCGGTCTCGTAGCCGATCCCGCCCCCATAACGGACCCACATCGCCACGACCAGCGCCAGGTCCACGACGGCGGCCCCGATCCAGAGCCCCGACACCACCCGCGGCCCCGGCCGAGGAAACGCGTACAACCCGAGCGCCGCCACCACCGGCAGGAAGATCACCAGAGAGAGCACCGGTCACCCGACCAGGAGCACGACGACGACCAGGACCGCGAACAACACCGCGGCCTGCGCGTAATAGGTATGGACCTGCCCGGTCTGCGGCCGACGCGCAGCACTCCCGAGCCGACGCGCCCCCGCCCCCAGCGCGGTAACGACACCGTCCACGCGAGGTTCAATCCGGCGATCAGCCACCGAGGCCAGAGCACGCCCAGTGGAAGCGGCGGCCCGCACGCCCCCGTCCACAACCCGATCGTCGAACCGGGCAAGCCCCCGCGCCAACGCCACCACAGGCCGCGCCACCACCAAGCCAGCAGCGCGTTCCAGATAGAACCACTGCTCCGCCCAGCGCACCTCCCCCACCCGCCACCGCGCGGACACCCCCACGACGACCACCGCCAACACCCCCGAGACGACGAGCTCAACGACACCGGGCAACGGCGCGGACGCATCCCCGAGCAGCCGCCCCCAAGCCCCCCAGACCTGCGGCACCCCGAGCACGCCAAGCACCACCGCAGCCACCGCCAGGACGACCAGCGGCACTTTCTCCAGAACACCGACCCGCTCGCCCGCACGCCCACCCGGCCGCCAAACGGCGAACAATGCTTTGGCCGCGTACCCGGCCGACAAAACCCCAGCCGCGAGCCCCACCGCGTACAACCATGGCGACTTCTCCGCAGCCGCCGCGAGCACAGCATCCTTGGTGAACCACAACGACAACGGCGGAAAACCAGCCAGCGCCAGCGCCCCCACACCAAAAGTCACACCGACAACCCGATACCGCCGAGCAGCCCCGCTCAGCTCCCCCAGATCCTTGGTACCGAGCGCCGTCAACCAAGCCCCCGCGCACAGAAAAAGCAGACTCTTAACGGCCGCGTGCGCAACCAGATGAACAGTCCCGCCCGCCAAACCCCCAACCCCAGCGGCCAAAACCATGAAGCCAAGCTGCGCGCACGTAGAAGCGGCCAGCAACTGCTTCAAGTCCCGCTGCGCCAGCGCGACCCCACCCAGCAGCAGCGCCGTCAACGCCCCGACCCACGCCACCACAGAAGCGGCCCACCCCGTCGCCTCAAGCAACGGCGAGACCCGCAACAACAAATAGGCACCGGCAGCGACCATGGTGGCTGAGTGCAGTAGCGCCGAAACCGGACTGGGACCGGCCATGGCCCGCGACAACCAGAACGAGAACGGAAGCTGCGCGGACTTACCAAGCGCGGCCAGCACGACCCCACCCGCAACAAGATCGCGCCACCCACCCCCAGCCCCCGCGAGCCCGCCCAGCTCCAACGTCCCGGTCCCCGCCAGCGCGCACCCCGCCGCGAGGTAGAGCCCCAGGTCACCGGTACGGGTCGTGAGGAACGCGACGTCCGCCGCCTCGACGCGCCAGGCGTCCCGCCACCAGAAGCCGATGAGGGCGTAGGACATCGCGCCCATGACCTCCCAGCCCATCAACAGCAGCGCGAGATCGGTCGCGGTGACGGTGACGAGCATGGCCCCGACGAAAACAAGCATCAGCCCGAAGAACCGTGCCCCCAACACCATCCCGGCCGCATAGACCAGAACAGCCAAAGCAACAACTGCAACGACCACCACCATCACCGCAGACAGCCCGTCCACGGCAAGCCCAGCCGGAACCCCCTCGAACAACCTGAACCGCACCGCAGGCCGCGCAAAAGCAGCCCACAACGCCAGCCCGAGGACCACCACCCCCACCCCGACGCCCACGACCGGCGCGACCCGATCCGTCACCCACCGCCGTCCGACCAGCAAGAAGCCCCCGGCCACCAGCGGCAGCGCGGGCAACGACCAGGCCAGGGCGCTCATCCCTTGAGATCCCCGGCGTCATCGGTGACATCAACATCCCGCGCGCGCATCAGCGCCGTCACCACGGCGAAGCCCATGGCCATCTCCAGCGCCATGACGGTGACCGCGACGAGCACCAGCACCTGCCCGTCGGCCGACGCGGGCGCGAGGTAGAACCAGAAGGCCGCTCCCGCCACCAGCACCGCGTTGATCATGAGTTCGAGGCCCATCATCAACATCACGATCGACTGCTGGGACAGGGCCCCGTACAACCCGACCGCGAACAGCGCGGCGGCCAGCGTCAGGAACGCCTGGAGCGTCACCGGTCACCCCCGTCGTAGCGGCCGCGGTCGGTGGCCAGGACGACCGCCGAGACCATGGTGGCGAGGATGGCGACCCCGACCACGATCATCACCGGCATCTGCGCGCCCATGACGGCCTCCCCCAGCGCCCGGGTCGGATCGCCGGGCGGGCGTCCGGCGCGTTCGGGCCAGTCGACCGTCCAGACGCCCGCGACCAGCGCCACCAGGACGGCGCCGGAGATGATCAGAGCCCCGCGCCGGTTGTGCAGCATGGACATCGGCATCAGCCCGGCCGGGTTCATCATGTACATGATCATGAAGACGGCCATCACCATCATCTCCATGATCATCATGAGCACGACCAGCACGCCGAGGTAGTGCAGGTCCAGCAGCACCATCGTGCCGCCGACGCACAGGAACGACGCCAGCAGGGCGAAGGTGGCCCGCGCCATCGAGTCCACGCGGAACACCGCGACACCGAACCCGACGGCGGCGAGCGCCAGCACCCAGAAGACGACGGTCCGCATCACACCTCACCCCAGGACGACGATTCCGACGACGAGCATCTGCACCAGCGTGGCCGGGATGAGCACGACCCAGGCCGCCGTCATGAACCGGTCCATCCGGATCACCGGCAGCCGATGCCGCACCCAGACCAGCAGCGCCAGCACGAGGTACGTCTTGACGAGAGCCCAGGCCCACCCAGGCAACAACGGCCCCGCCCCACCCCCGAGGAAGAGCGGCACAGCGGCGGCCGAGGCAACCACCAGCAACGCGTACCGCCCCGCCTCGAAGACGAGCCGGTCGGGCCCGGCCAACTCCAGGACCGCACCACCGGCCAGGTCATGGCCGACCGGATGCCCGAACGGCCCCCAGAAGGCCATGGCCAGCACCGACAGGAGGTAGACGAGGAAGGCGACCGGCATCCAGACGACGAACCACAGCCCGTCCTGCGCTCGGGCGATTTCGCCGAAGTCCAGCGACTCGGCCCCGAGCGCCACGGTGATGAGGGCGAACATGTGCGGCAGTTCGTAAGCAAGCCCCTGGGCAAGGAAGCGATAGCCCCCGACCAGCGGAAAGGCCGAGTTGGTACCCCACCCGACCATCCACACCGAGACCCAGGCGACGACCTCCATGGCGTTGAACCAGACGACGCCGATCGACCAGGGAAGCACCGCGGAATCCCCGAGCGGAACAACGACACCAGCCAACAGGGCGGCAACCGGCAGGCTGATGACACCGATCCGCACCAGAAGCCGATCAGCAGCAAGCGTGGTCCGCCGCTGCTGGACGAGCAATCGCGCGACATCCCGGAACGGCTCCCGAACAGCGGCAACCGAGCCGTCCCGAAAAACAGCATGCGTACCGACAGCAGCAACGACGAGAAGCACCAACGCAAGCGGCGTCCACTCACCCATGGACAGGCTCCCGGGCGAGATCCGGATCGAGACTGGCGACAATGAGCCGAGCCGCCGCAAGTTCGGCTCCGACCAGCAACGAAGGCAGCACACGAAGCAGAGCGGCAGGATCATCTAGCTCGACGTCGGCCCCGCCACCCAACGCCTTCCGGGCCTCAACGAACCGCCCAGCCAGCCGATCAGCGACATCCCCGGGATACCGCGCGGCGACACCGGTGAGCCCGTACCGCTCAACAGCAGCCCGGTCGATGACACCAAGCCCACGGATCATCCACCGCAGGGTGCGCGACCTGCCGACCTGCCGCGCGAACCGCTCAACCTCAACGCGCCGATCCACACCAGCACGCACATCGTCACGCAAAATCCGAGCGCGCTCGGCGGCAGCAGCCCACCCCGCGACAGCAAGAAGGCGTCCAATGCTGTCCAAATGAGCAACGGCAAGCCCACCCCACTCCACCACCCCGTCGCCCGCACCACCAAGCACCCCAACCTCGGCGTCCTGGACGACGTCCCCTTGAAGCGTCAGTGAGACGCGGAGCCCGGCCGGCCAATCACTCAGAACGGGCCCAAGCGGAACATGGAGAACATCGAGCTTCAACCCATCCCGGTCATCAGCACGCTCCGCCATGGCGACGCCGCCAGGCGCCCCCATGTGGTGCTCATGCCCACCGTCCCCGTCTCCCCCCATATCCCCATGAGCAGCGTGACCACCCTGCTCATGCCCGCCATGCCCACCCCCGTGGCCGGACATCTCGTCACCGGAGTCATCAGGCGTCCAAGGCCCCGCCGCCACCCGTTCCGCCGCGTCCGCCCACTGTCGTGGCACGTCGGCCAGCTCGGCAGCGGCCCCGTCCAACGCGCGCGCCACCGCCTCCCGCCTCACCCCGGCCGCCACCTGGACACGAGCGCGAGGCCCCGGCACGTCAGCCCACACCACCTCGATCGCCTGCGCGAGCTCCGCCCCAGGCTCCCCGCACACGACCAGCACGTCCGCTCCGACCGGCGACGCGACCGCCCGCCACCCGCGCCGCCGCAACTCCTCTTCCACCACCAGCCGCGCCCCCGCGCCACCCGGCGTCGCCACCACGAACGAGCGCGGACGTTCCGCGGCGAACCGCACGAGCCGCTCCCTCAAGCCCACCGGAACGCGCCCTCACGCCACGCGTAGGCCACTCCCACCAGCAGCAACCCCAGGAAGACGAACATCTCCACGATCGCCTTGGCCCCGATCGACGCCGCGACCAGCGCCCACGGATACATGAAGACCATTTCCATGTCGAAGGCCAGGAACACCATCGTCACCACGTACCAGCGCACGTGATAGCGCGACACCGCATGCTCCTGCGGCCGCGCCCCCGACAGGAAGGGCCCGCTCTCCAACCGTCCCGCCGGAGCGAGCACCCCCGAGAGCGCGTAGACGGCGGTGATCAGCGCGCCGAGCAGACCCAAGAGGGCGAGCACCACGACAGACGGCTGCATCCACACCTCCAGGCTCCACCGGACGCGTGAAGATCATGCCCACTCAGCAGAACGGCTAACGACAGCCCACCACCCTCAGCGAACCGCCTCCCGCATCGCGGCCAGCAGCGCAGCAGTCTCCGGAGCACCCTCAGCAGCCTCGTCCAAAGCCGCCCCCAGGGTCTCCTCATACGTCCGGCGCGCCTCCGCCCAGCGCGCCCGCCCCGCCTCCTTGATCACCGCGTAGACGCCGCGCCGATCATCCGGGCACAGGTCCCGGAAGGCGAACTCGGCCGCGTCCAGCCGCCCCACCAGCCGGGTGACCGAGCTCTGGTTCAACCCCAACCGCGTGGCGAGCTCCTGCATGCGCAACTCACCATCCGAAGCCTCCGCCAACAGCCCAAGCGCGCGATACTCCGACAACCCCAAGCCGTGCCGCCGTTGAAGAGCCGTACCAAGACGGTTCTCCACCTGGACATGGAGCGCCGCCAACCGCTCCCACAACAGCGCGTCAACGGTGCTGGACCGCGTGGACATCCGCATCACCCCGAACTCGACTCGATCGACCGACTTGCCACAGCTTACTTGTACATGCATACTCTTTCTCAACGCACTACTTGCACGTACATGCAAATACTGGGAGACACGCCATGCCCTGGATCTACCTGCTGATCGCCTCGGTCTTCGAAGTGGTCTTCGCCCTGGCCACCAACGCCACCGACGGTTTCACGGTGCTGGGCCCGTCCCTGCTGACCGCCGCCGCGGCCGCGGGCGGGATCTTCTTCCTCAGCCTGGCCCTGAAGACCCTGGACGTCGGCGTCGGCTACACGATCTGGACCGGCATCGGCTCGGTGGGCACCGTCGCCCTCGGCACGGTGATCTTCGACGAGGCCCTGTCCCCCGGCAAGATCCTCGCCTTCTTTCTGATCATCGGCGGCGTGCTCGGCCTCAAGCTCGCCGACAAGCTGACCCCCGCCCGCCAGGCCGACGCCGCCTGATCCGCCGCCCGATCCACCCCTTCCTTCCCCGAAAGAGAGCCCGTCATGGCCTGGACCTACCTCGCACTCGCCATCGTCTTCGAGATCGCCTTCGCCCTCGGCACCAACGCCACCCACGGCTTCACCCGCCTGTGGCCGTCGGTCCTCACCCTGCTGGCCGCCTCCGCCGGGATCTTCACCCTCAGCCTGGCGCTGCGGACGCTGGACGTCGGCGTCGGCTACACCCTCTGGACCGGCATCGGGTCCATCGGCACGGTCCTGTTCGGCGCCCTGCTCTACAAGGAGAAGATCACGCTGCCGAAGGTGCTCTCCTTCGCCGCCATCATCGCCGGCGCGATCACCCTGAAACTCTCCGCGGGCCTCTGAGCCAAAACACCCCCACCCTCCTCCGTAAGGCTTATAGTCAACCTATAAGCCTTACGGAGGAGGGTCATGCGCATTCCCATCACCGACTACGCCCCGGCCGTCACCTTCGCGAACGCCCTGGTCAGCACTTCCCCCACAGTCCGCCTCACCGGCGACGCCCTCCCCACCCCCCAAGCCCTGCAAACCCTGCTCACAACTCACAACCTCGCAACCCCGCCCCCCACCCCCGACGACCTCTTCAACACCCATCTCCTCCGCCGCGAGGTACGCGGCATCATCGAGACCGAGACCGAAGAACAGGCCGTCGCCGGCGCAACCGTACTGATCAAACGCGCCGGACTGGCCCCGCTCCTGGACCGCGACGCCACCGGCCGCTGGCAGTGGTACGTCCCCACCACCCCGAACGCACCCCTCGCAGACGAGCTGGCCGCGTTCATCGCGACCGGCCTCTTCGGCGCCATCCGCGCCCTAGGCCACGGGCGCTTCCGCCCCTGCGCGGCCCCGGACTGCCGGGGCGTCTTCATCGACATCAGCAAGGCGGGCCGCCGCCGCTACTGCATGCCCGACCTGTGCGGCAACAGGCAGAACGTCGCCAACCACCGAGCCCGCCACCAGGAAGAGAGCACCCCACGATGACCGAGCCGAAACTCCCGAATGCCCTCCGTCTCCCCGACGGTTCCTGGCTACGAGGCCGCGGCCTGAGAAACGGAACTCCCCCCGGCCCGTCCCCCGACTTCGCCCTCTACCTGGGCTCACCCCGCCTACGCCGCCGCCACGCCCCCGACATCCAGTGGCAGCACGAATGGATCGACTGGCCCGACTTCCTGCTCCCCCGAGACCACGACGACGCCATCGAGAAAATCAAAACCCTGCACGAACGCGCCCTAACCGGCGAAGCAGCCGAGGTGGCCTGCGGGGGAGGCGTAGGCCGCACCGGAACGGTCATAGCCTGCCTGGCCGTCCGCTGCGGCCTCTCCCCAACCGAAGCCATCGCGTGGACCCGAGAGCACCACCACCCCCGCGCCGTGGAAACCCCGTGGCAACGCCGCTGGGTAGCCCGCTTCCCAACCCCTACGGCAGAACGACGCCCGCGATAGCAACGAAGAACTCTTCACCACTCTCAAGCTCAACGCTGAAGACACCCGCCTCGCCCTCAACGACCTCCGCCCGAACCGCCCCAGGAAAACCCTCAGACGCCCGGACAAGGTAGTCACGAAGCTGATCAACAGTCTCCCTGCTCAAAAGACCCCTCCAACGCCCTCACCTCAGAACGGCAACACCGCAATAGTGAGGCACCACAGCAGCCTCTCCAATACCCCACGGCCACCACAACGAGCAGGACAGATGCCAGGCCCCAAGAACTCAAGCCCGTGGAAGAACAAGAGGATCTACCTCCGCCCGCAAGCCCATGAACGGCCTCCCGTGCTCGTCCCAGTGCTCGACCGCCGCGCTAGACGCCTCGGAGTTGATCTCGTTGATGACATGACTGAGCATCACTCGACTTCGAGCGTCCAGTGCCCAAAAAAATCCCTGCCGGATCTGGCAGGAGACCGATGAAGACCTATAGCGCGGTCGGCTGCACCTCTGTGCAGCAGTCCTTAACCAACGCCCAGAGTCGAAGCAATTATTTACAAGCAAGACCACACTTGTCCGGATCCATCGAAATCCGCACTGGACATCCACTCTGGATGTTCGCTTCCGCCTGTGATTCGAAACCAATGGGCACACGCTCACAAACAGAGGAAACGAAGATCATTAAAAGTAGTTATTGACTACCCAATATTCCCCTACGTTATTTCCATTCCTGGAAATACCTAGACCGATTTTATCGCCGCTCTTGCCCGAAAATTTCTTAAACTCATTGCGGTTGACTTGTACCGACCTTATTTGTGCCGTCTTCCAGCTTTTCTGGGATCGCCAGAAAAGCTGGTCACCAATTCCAAGCTCAAATGACTGGCTAGGCTGAAAGCACACGACTCGTCCACTTTGGTATGCCGCAGTCGGTCGACCCAGCCCGATTGCCTTTGGCGGAATCCCAATCTCAAATACGCCGATTGCGGCACATTCATAAAGCGCCTCGCCGAATATCTTCGATGCAAGAAAATACTCGCCAATCATACTGGAGGATATTACATCATAGGGCCGCTCTCCGTGCGCAATTACATTCCGACGATCAGCCAGGTCATTTATATAGAAATAGATGTCACGTTGAGACCTGCCCAATTCTATAGAAAGTTTCTGCATGAGCGGATGAGCGGCCACGGCGCTGTCAATATTTGAAATAGACAACGAATTGAACATGTCGCGAACAACATCACTTCGCACATTAGCCGTATGAAGTGAAAACGCTTCCCGGTTTAGTCGAAAATGCGAATCATTTTCAAGGCAGCTATGTAGATTGCTTACTATGGTTCGAAAATTAAGAGGCCCTGAATAGCTGGGATGATCTACGCGATCAGAGAGTCTGAGCGACAGACGCTCATGATGCTTCCTCAGATCCGCAGGGAGGTGCCGGTAACTAGAGCATGCCGAATTTATATTATCGGCACATTGCTCAATAAGTCGTTCAACGTAGTCCTCGATTGCCCCATAGAGAGCTACGACGACGGTTGAATAGTCGAAGCCCTTCCTAAGTCCAGGCGAAACAGAAGATGCCATCTTGGCGACTAGAGTCTCGGCCGGCTCGCTAACCCCTACGAAAGGCATCTCTGAAAGCCTTGCCGCCGAGGACAAGTACTGCCAATAACTCTCAATTTCTTTAACGCGAGAATGGAATTCTTGCAATAGAATTCCATTCATGCCAACTTTTCTCCAGGGCTCGAGTTATTACTAGATTCGAGTTCGTCTACTACAACGGCATCGATGATCTCTTGGGTGTCTTCCTCGCCAAAAACAATCATCTCTTGACGTTCATCTTCCGGGTCCTCGGGCTGCGAAAGAATGTCACCTACGAACTTGGAAAAAAGCTGGTTTCTTTTAAGAATGTCCTTGTGTTCTGCTGTCCTACCAGAAAACGAGGAGAGGTTTTCACGAAACATCTCCTCAAACAGTTGGCGTGCCGACTGCTTGCGAGCCAGTAGAGCTTCAGCGTCCTTCAGGTGATTGCTAAATGACCACATCAGGGGATCGTAAACGGTGAGGGTAGGCCGAGTGTAATGCCAATTTCCTCGAACCGGCTTGAACATATATAGAGCTTGATCGCCTAGAACGGCTCTAACTAGCGAGGCTGTGTCCTCAAAGATCTTCCCCAGCTCTTCAATCTCACCCGATGGAAGTAGATTCCCCCTTCGGAGGTAGTCATCGAGGTAGTCTCGCAGCGTCGTACGATCCTGCTGTTCGAGCTGCTGACGGTAGGCGAAGAATCGAAGAACGAGCTCAACGTCTCCCATCGTTCGGAATAGGGTATTTCCCGTCATAGAGCCAGTCTCTACTGATGGGAGAGTTTCGTCTTCCTCTGCGGAATCAGGGATTAGCCAGAAGGCTCGAAGGGCATCATTCCTGGAAAGCCGAATACAAAGGTCATTCATAGGTCCAGGGAATACAGCGTTTCTGGATTCTTGAGCGGTTAGCCTCTCTCCGCCACTGTTAATTCGCTCAAATACCAACTGCTTGAGCCTCTGCGCCTCTTCGACAGTTTTAGCCGTCTCATGCAAGAGGATGATGCTGCTGAGGTATCTTCTATCGACTCCCCTTCGAACTTCTTCAGGGAGCTCCGAGTATCGACGACCGTTAAGGTCGGACCATTCCTGCAGCCCTTCAAGGGGATATTGGTCTCGATAGAAATCGCGTATAGCGGTCAATCTTTGAAGTCCGTCCATTACTTCATAGAATGAAAAGCGAGCTTCATATAGGAAGATTGGTGGGATTGGCACGTTCATGATAAAAGACTCAATCAGTCGCGATTTTCTGATTACATCCCATCGGTGCCGTCGTTGGAAATCAGGATTTAGCTGATAGTCTTCACTTTCCACCATACCGGGGATTGCCGTGAGTGGATAGCGTGCCTGTTCAGTCACAATTCGAACTTCACCGCGCGCATAGCGCGCATTGACCTCTTCGTCGTTTGAGCCCGAGCGCTCTTCTTCTTCTCTGTCTCTGAACATGGCCGACTCGGCAGGTAACAGCTCCATGAGGCCAGTATCACATACTGTGAAGCGAAACATACTTAGAATGTTGACGTCCGGGCGGGCGGGTCGGCCCGGCGAGCCGCATGCCCGGCCCGGACGGACCGGCACAGGCCGCGGAGTAGGCCGCTTTGAGGACGTAGAAAAAGTTCTCATCCGGCTAGCCAGTGAGTACAGCATGGATGGTCCGAGCTGCGGTCGCCG
>NZ_BCRO01000051.1 GCF_001552635.1 Actinomadura hibisca NBRC 15177
CCACGCCCCACCAAGCCACACCCAGCTCCCCAGCGCCGTCACATTCCCCTGTCCCGGCGCAATCCCAGGCCCGCCCCCCGGCCCAGCACCAGCCACCCCAGCCAACGGCCCCCCCAGCAACCGCCCCCACCGGCGGCGGCGACGTCACGGCCGTCCAGCGCATGTGGCCCGACATCGTCGAAGCCGTCAAGCGCAAGAGCCGGGTCGCCTGGATGGTGATCATGTCGGGCGTGCAGCCGGTCTCCCTCGACCGCAACCTGCTCACCCTCGCCTTCGACGCCGAAGGCAAGCGCACCAACTTCACCAACGGCGGGCGCGACGTCGTCCTCCGCGAAGTCCTCAAGGAGCGCATGGGCGTCGACTGGCGCATCGACACCGTCCTCGCCGGTGCGATGCCCCCGCCAGCACGCCCCGCCGGACGCCCAGGCGGCGGAGCCCCCACCGGAGGCGGCGGCTACGGCTCCCCAGCCCCTGCCCCCACCCCGAGCACCCCGCCCCAGCCCCCCCAGAACCAGAACACCACCAGCGGCTACAACTCCCAGAACGCCGCCCCGACCAACAACCCGGCCGCAGGCTTCTCAGGCGCCGCCGAGCAGGTCCCGTCCCGCCCGTCCTCCGCAGGACCGCGCCCCTCGGGCCCGCCCGACATGCCCGCCCCGCCGCCACCGGACGACCCCGGCCCCCCGCCGCCACCGGACGACCTGCCCCCGCCCCCCGAACCCGCCCCCGTCGACGAGTCCGACGACGTCGACCCCCTGGGCGACCGGGACGCCGACGGCACCGAGGCGGAGGCCAGCGGCATGGCGCTCATCCAGCGCGAACTGGGCGGTCAGATCATCCGTGAGATCGACAACACCTGATCACGGCCGGGCGCACCGGCGGCGGTGCGTACCGCATCCCGGCCGGAAGCCGTAGTCTCGGGGAACAGGCGTCCGGTGAACGGGCCGCGGAACATGAGGCCCTACGGGGCCGGACACGAAACGGAGTGCACCGTGGAACCCGGTGGGTTGAACATCCAGGAGCTCCTCCAGCAGGCCCAGCGCATGCAGGAGCAGCTGTTCACCGCGCAGCAGGAGCTGGCGGAGACCGAGGTGCAGGGCACCTCCGGCGGCGGCCTGGTCACCGCGACGGTCAACGGGCAGGGCGAGGTCACCGGCCTGACGATCGACCCGAAGACCATCGACGCCGACGACCCGGCCGACACCGCCGAGACCATCGCCGACCTGGTCCTGGCGGCGATCCGCGACGCCGGCCGCGCCGCGCAGGAACTGCAGCAGGAGAAGATGGGCCCGCTCGCCGAGGGCCTGGGCGGAGGCGGCGGCATCCCCGGCCTCGGCGGCGGAGGCGGCCTGCCCGGCCTCGGCGGCCCCGGCGCACCGGGCGGAACGCCCGGCCTGTAGCACCCGGCCCCGGCCCAGGACCCGGAGCCACCACGGCCCCGGCCCGCAGGCCCCGAACGGGCGCGGACGGAACGACCTCCGCCCGCGCCGCAGCCCGAACGTGAAAGGAAGCGACCGTTGTACGAAGGGGTGGTCCAGAACCTCATTGACGAACTGGGCAGGCTGCCCGGCGTCGGCCCCAAGAGCGCGCAGCGGATCGCCTTCCACCTCCTGGCCTCCGACCCCGCCGACGTCGAACGCCTGACCAGGGCGCTCAAGGAGGTCAAGGACAAGGTCCGCTTCTGCAAGACCTGCGGGAACGTGGCCGAGGAGGAGGAGTGCCGCATCTGCCGGGACGCGCGCCGCGACCCGAGCGTCATCTGCGTGGTCGAGGAGTCCAAGGACGTCGTCGCGATCGAGAAGACGCGCGAGTTCCGGGGCCGCTACCACGTGCTGGGCGGCGCGATCAGCCCGATCGAGGGCGTCGGCCCGGAGGACCTGCGGATCCGGGAGCTGATGCAGCGGCTGGCGGACGGCGCCGTCACCGAGCTGATCCTGGCGACCGACCCCAACCTGGAAGGCGAGGCCACCGCGACCTACCTCGCCCGGCTCGTGAAACCCATGGGCCTGACCGTGACCCGCCTGGCCAGCGGCCTGCCGGTGGGCGGCGACCTCGAGTACGCCGACGAGGTGACGCTGGGCCGCGCATTCGAAGGACGGAGGCTGCTCGATGTCTGACACCAACAGCCCGCAAGACTGGAACACCCTGGCCGAGCGCGTGGCGTGCCACGTGGAGAACTACATCAACGGCCTGGAGGCCGTCGCGCGCGGCGACGGCGGGACGCACACCGTCCCGCTGCTGCTCCTGGAGGTGTCGCAGGTCCTGCTGGCCGGCGCCCAGCTGGGCGCCAGCGCCGACGTGATCCTGCCCGACAACTGGGAGCCGGAGATCGGCGACGATCCCGACCTGGACAGCGTCCGCCAGGGCCTGGCCGAGCGCCTGCTCGCGATCGACGAGTACGTGGAGGTCTTCGACCCCTGCAAGGACACCGAGCCGACGGCCTACCGCCTGTCGGACGACCTCGTCGACGTCGCCAGCGACCTGGTCCACGGCCTGCGCCACTACAAGCAGGACCGCCCGCTGGAGGCCCTGTGGTGGTGGCAGTACAGCTACTTCAACCACTGGGGCAACCACGCCGGGGCCGCGCTGCGCGCCCTGCACGCGGTCATCGCCGGCGCCCGCCTGGACGTCGTCACCGAGCCCGTGGCCGCAGGCTGACGGTCGCCCCCAGCGGCACCGCGACAGGGAACCACCCCTGCCCGCGGTGCCGCTGACGGCCGCGCCGCCCGCAGCCCCGCGCCGCCCGCGGCCCCACGCCGTACGCCGCCCGCCTCCGCTGAAGGCCGCGCGCCACCACCCCATCTCACCCCTCGGGAAGATCGTCTCAGTCGCGACCTTTACCTGCCCGTAACCCACGCCCGCGGCCTCGGTAGACTCGTCGCCGGTACGCCTGACCCCGATCCGAGGAGCGCCCCTCTCGTGGCTCTTATCGTGCAGAAGTACGGTGGCTCCTCCGTCGCCGACGCCGAGTGCGTCAAGCGGGTCGCCCAGCGCATCGTCGCGACGAAGAAGGCGGGCAACGACGTCGTCGTCGTGGTCTCCGCCATGGGCGACACGACGGATGACCTCATCGACAAGGCCAAGCAGGTCAGTCCGCTGCCGCCGGCCCGTGAGCTGGACATGCTGCTCACCGCCGGCGAGCGGATCTCCATGGCGCTGCTGGCCATGGCCATCGCCAACCTGGGCCACGAGGCCCGCTCGTTCACCGGCTCCCAGGCCGGGGTGATCACCGACGGCAGCCATGGCAAAGCCAAGATCATCGACGTGACGCCGGGCCGGATCCGCACCGCGCTGGACGAGGGCTCGATCTGCATCGTGGCCGGCTTCCAGGGCGTGTCGCAGGGCACCAAGGACATCACCACGCTCGGCCGCGGCGGTTCCGACACCACCGCCGTCGCGCTGGCCGCCGCGCTCGACGCCGACGTTTGCGAGATCTACACCGACGTCGACGGCATCTTCACCGCCGACCCGCGCATCGTCTCCGCGGCCCGGCGCATCCCGCGCATCTCCTACGAGGAGATGCTGGAGATGGCCGCCAGCGGCGCCAAGATCCTGCACCTGCGCTGCGTGGAGTACGCGCGCCGCTACAACATCCCGATCCACGTGCGGTCCTCGTTCTCCCAGAAGGAGGGCACGTGGGTCGTCGACAGCAGCGACATCGAAGGGCAAGAGGGCATGGAGCAGGCGATCATCTCCGGCGTCGCGCACGACCGCAGCGAGGCCAAGATCACTGTGGTGGGGGTGCCCGACAAGGTCGGTGAGGCCGCCACCATCTTCACGGTGTTGTCCGACGCCGAGATCAACATCGACATGATCGTGCAGAACGTGTCGGCGGCCTCCACCGGCCGCACCGACATCTCCTTCACGCTGCCGGTGACCGACGGGCAGACCGCGCTGACCGCGCTCAACAAGGTCAAGGAGCGCATCGGCTTCGAGTCGCTGCGCTACGACGACCGCGTCGGCAAGGTCTCGCTGATCGGGGCGGGCATGCGCTCGCACCCGGGCGTCACCGCCACCTTCTTCGCCACCATCGCCGACGCCGGCGTCAACATCGAGATGATCTCCACCTCGGAGATCCGCATCTCGGTCGTGGTGGCCCAGGACGACGTGGACACCGCGGTCGCCGCCGCGCACCGCGCGTTCGACCTGGACGCCGACCAGGTCGAGGCCACCGTCTACGGCGGCACCGGCCGCTGACGCACGCACCACCGGACGGGCCGCACGGGACCACCCGTGCGGCCCGTGCCCGTCCCCGGACGCGCCACCCGACCCGTGCGCCCGATCACCGCCCGTACGGCCCGCCGCCGTCCCCAGCACAGCGCCCGTTCCGCGAGCGTGGCCCGCGCAACAGGAGCGATACGCGGACGCGGGCTTTAGGGTGGCCTACGTGACCGAGACCAAGGCGGTGAAGTCCGAGCAGACCCGGGCGCTGATCGTCGACACGGCGCTGCGGCTGTTCCGCGAGCGCGGGTACGAGGCGACGACGATGCGCGCCATCGCCAAGGAGGCCGGCGTCTCGGTCGGCAACGCCTACTACTACTTCGGCTCCAAGGAGGAGCTGATCCAGGCGTACTACGACGAGCTCCAGGAGGAGCACGTCAAGGCGTGCCGGGCGGTGCTGGACGCCGAGCGCGACTTCGCCCCCCGCCTGCTCGGAGTGCTGAAGGCCCGCGTGGACACGATGGTGCCCTACCACGCCTTCGCCGGGAAGTTCTTCAAGTTCGCCGCCGAGCCGACCAGCCCGCTCAACCCGTTCAGCTCCGAGTCCGGCCCGGCCCGCTCCGCCGCCGTCGCGATCTACCGCGAGGTCGTGGACGGCTCCACCCTCAAGATCGACGGCGAGTTCCGCAAGGAGCTGCCCGAGCTGCTGTGGTTGTACTCGATGGGCATCGTCCTGTACTGGGTGCACGACGGCTCGCCGGGCTGCCGCAAGACCTACCTGCTGGTCGAGCGCACCGTCCCGCTGGTCAACAAGATGGTGACGATGTCGCGCCTGCCGGGCTTCAAGTCCGTCACCCGCGAGCTGGTGGGCATCATCCGCGAAGTCCGCGACTGAAGCCCCAACGGAAACGGCCCCCGGAAGCCACCCCGGAGGCCGTCCCCGACCAGCCCCTCAGGACATCCCGAGGTGCTTGCGCGCGAACGCCATCTCCGCCGCCATCTGCTTGATCCGCTCCTCCACCACCAGCGACCCGTGCCCCGCGTCGTACCGGTACACATCGTGCGGACGGCCCAGCTCGGCCAGCCGCGCCAGGTAGTTGTCGATCTGCCGGATCGGGCAGCGCGGGTCGTTCTCCCCGGCCAGCACCAGCACCGGAGCCTTCACCCGCTCCACGTACGTCAGCGGCGACGACTCCCGGTACCGTTCCGGCACCTCCTCCGGCGACCCCCCGAACAACGACCGGTCGAACGCCTGGAGCCCCTCCATCTCGTCCTCGTAGGCGGCGACGTAGTCGGCCACCGGCACCGCCGCCACCGCCACCGACCAGTCGTCGGGCTGCGTCCCGATGCCCAGCAGCGTCAGGAACCCGCCCCACGAACCGCCGGTCAGCACCAGCCGGTCCGCGTCGGCCAGGCCGGACGACACCGCCCAGTCGCGGACCGCCTTGATGTCCTCCAGCTCGGTCAGCCCGACCCGGCCCTCGATCGCGTCCCGCCACTGCGAGCCGTAGCCCGTCGAGCCCCGGTAGTTCACCCGCACCACCGCGAACCCGTGGTCCACCCAGGCCGCCACCGACGCCACGAACGAGTCGTCGTCCTGCGCGGTCGGCCCCCCGTGCACGTCGAACACCGTCGGGAACGGCCCCGCGCCGTCCTCCGGGCGGCTCACCAGCGCGTGGATGCGCCCGCCGGGGCCCTCCACCCACACGTCCTCGACCGGCACCGACCGCGGCGGGGGCGGTCCGGGCGGCGTCAGCACCACCGCGCCGGACGTGGAGCGGATCACCGGCGGCTCGGCGGCCGACGACCAGGAGTACTCGACCGTGCCGTCCGGCCGCGCGCCCGCCCCGCCGATCACACCGCGCGGGGTGTCGATGCGGGTCAGCGAGTCGTCGCGCAGGTCCAGCCGGTACAGCTCGTCGCGGCCCTCGTGCGCGTGCCCGACCAGCAGCGCCGACGCGTCGGGGTACCAGTCGGCCGACACCTCGCCCGGCAGGTTCAGGACGATCTCGTGCTCGGTCCCCGCCACCGGGTCCCAGACCAGCATCTCCTCGCGGCCGCGCCGCTCGTGGTTGACCAGCATCCGCGCGTCGCCCGGCACCGGCGCGAACCCGGCCCCGTACACGCCCTTGCCCGGCCCGTCCCACAGGTCGGCGACCGTGGAGCCGTCCAGGCGCACCACGCGCAGCGCCATGTGGCGGCTGTCGCCGTGCTCGCTGTGCCCGATCGCGACCAGCGTCTCGTCCTTGGACAGCCCGGCGACGTGGGCGTCCTCGGCGTTCTCGTACAACGTCTCGGGCGCCCGCCCGGGGCGGCACAGGTGGACGGTGTTGCCCGCCTCGGTCGTCCGCCCGACCACCGCGAGCCCGCTGGAGCCGCGCGCCAGCCCGGACGGGTAGGCCGGCTCCAGCCCCGGCACCGCCGGCTCGCTCTCCCCGCCGCCGAACGGGACGCGCATCCACACCCCGAACTCGTCCCCGTCGGTGTCGGCGAACCACCACACGTGCTCGCCGGACGGGTCCACGCCGCCCATCCACGTCCCGTTGGGACGGTCGGTCACCTGCCGCCGCTCGTCGGTCTCCCGGTCCCAGGTGTAGATCTCCCAGGTGCCGGTGACGTTCGACCGGTAGGTGCAGCGGTGCGGCGCGTCGTCCGCCCAGCCGGGCAGGCTCACCCGTGCGGCCCGGAACCGGGCCTTCCAGCGCTCTTCGTCCACCATGCCCCCAGTATCGCGGAGACGGCGGCGACCGGAGCGCCCACCGGGACTGGAGGGACGCCGCTGAACACGACGAAGCGGGGCGTACCTCGGGCGACCGAGACACGCCCCGCTCCGCGCGAGGGCCGGATCAGACGTTCGGCGGCACCGAGCCGTCCGAGACCTCCCAGGTGGCGTCCGGGACGCTCTGGGACGTCATCGACCGCATGCCCGGGTTCAGGCCGCGGTGCACCGCCGTCGCCACCCGCTCGATGCTGGCGACGCCGTACTTCATCGACGGCGTGTTCTGCGTGAGCACCACGATCATGTAGTCGTGGCCGCGGCCGGTGAACGCGCCGATGCTGTGCACGCGCCAGTACTTGCCGTGCCGCGGCAACCAGCCGTTCTTCACGTGCCAGGTCGCGCCGGACGGCCGCCCGGTCGGGGTGCCCCAGCGCTGGGACGACACGACGCTGTTCATCAGCCCCAGCGCGTACGCGCGGGCCTTGTCGGGCAGCAGCGCGTTGCGCTTGGTGAGGCGGCTCAGCAGCTGGATCTCGTCGTAGGCGGTGATCTGGGTGAGGCCCCAGTAACCGCCCGGACCGAGCCTGGTCTGCCGCATGTTCGCCTGGGTGAGGAAGCGCTGCATGCGGGTGCGGCCCACCGACTTCCACAACGTGGACGCCGCCGCGTTGTCCGACCGCGTGATCATCTTGTGCGCGAGGGACTTCTCCTTGGCCGTCATCTTGCGCTTCTGGTCGACGACCTTGCGCAGCAGCGCGCCCAGGATGGTGGCCTTGACGACGCTGGCGGAGTCGTAGCGGCGCGAGGAGCCGACCCAGCAGGTGATGCCGCGCTTGCGGTCGTACACCGCGACCGACTCGGTGCCGGTGCGGCCGCGCAGCGCGGCGGTGATGCCGTTCCCGAGCCGCTTGGCGGCCTGCGGGTCGGCGGTGGACTTGCAGGGCCCGGCGGCGGCCGCGACGGCAGCGGCGGTGCGCTGCGGAACGGCGGCGTGCGCGGCGACGGGGGCGATCCCGGTCCCTGCGGCCAGCAACGCGCCGGTCAGCAGCGCGGTGGGCAACGAGCGGGGAAGACGGCGTGGCATTGCAGCAACGGTAGTGATCGGTGGGGCGGGGGAGGCAAGGACCGCCGCGTAACGAGTCAGTCTCGGTCGCGGGGCGGGCCGAGCCGTCCCAGCACCTGGTCGACGGCCGTGCGGACCTGCCGGTCCATGGCCCGCGCGAACGCCGCCTCCACCGACACCTGCGCGCCGGGCCGCAGCAGGTCGAGGGTCTCGGTGAGCTCGTCCAGATCCCGCTCGGCCAGCCGCTCCACCACGTGCTCGGTGATCAGCCGGACGAACAGCCCGGCCAGCTCGTCCATGCCGCGCTGCATCTCGCGGCTGGCGGCCAGCACCTCCCGCAGCGGCACCCCGGCCCGCACCAGCGTCACCGTCGCCTCCAGCTGGCGGCGGCTCCAGTGCGTGACGCGGTCGCCGTCGACCTCCAGATGGCCGAGCGCGACGGCCTGCTCGACCGCGCCCGGCTCCACCTCGCCGGGGAACAGCTCGGCGAGCTCGGCGAGCGTCATCGTCACCGGCACCTCGGTGGACCACGGCGCGGTGACGGCCTTCTCGATGCCGAGCACGGTGTCGATGTCGCGGCCCTGCTCCCACGCCGACAGCAGCTCCCGGATGCCCTCCAGGGTGTGCCCGCGCTCCAGCAGGTTGCCGATCATGCGGAGCCGGGCCAGGTGCTCGTCGGAGTACAGCCCGATCCGGCCGACCCGGCGCGGGGGCGGCAGCAGCTTGCGCTCCTGGTAGTACCGCAGGGTGCGCACCGGCACCGCCGCGGCCTCGGCGAGCTCCCCGATCCGGTACTCGCGCCCTGCCGCCTCGTTGGTCACGGCCGCCAGCATAGTTCGGCCGATCACCAGGCCGGATGCGGCGGGCGTGGAACGCGCCGCCGGTTGCCCCCGTCCAACGGGGGTATCGCAGCCGTCCGACCGGCCTGGACGGACCCAGGCCCGCCCCCCGGAGAGAGACCGCACATGACCAAACACCGTCCCGCCCTGCTCGCCGCGGCCGTCCTCGTCGCCGGGCTGGGGCTCACGGGCTGCTCCGAGAAGCGGCACTGTGAGCACGACGCGACCGACACCGTCGTCAGCAACAGCTACTGCGAGAAGAACATGCAGGGCTACGAGTGGGAGTCGGGCGACAGCCACAAGAAGAAGAAAAAGAAGAAGAAGCACTGAGAACGGCCACGCGAAACTGCGAAAACCACGCGGCCGAACAGCCCGGCCCCGTCAGGTGGCGCGGCGCAGAGTCCTGACCTTGCGGGGCCGACGTCTGCGCGCGCCGTCGGATTCCTGACCCGTCTCTTCAGCAAGAAGCTGGCTAAGGGTGCGGGGAACGGTGTCGGCGAAGGGGGAACGCATCACGGTCTCCTTCAGGCGGCGGTGGTGATCCCGGTGACGGTGCGCAGAGCCCACCGCATCCGGACGGCGTAGGACTCGGGGTGGTCGCCCGCCTCCTGGGCGACCGAGGCGGCGCAGACGGCACGATCGCCGCCGCAGGCGCACAGCCGCTCGTCGATGGCGGCGCGGATCTGCTCGGGAGTGGGGTTCTCGGACGCCTGCAACCGGGAGGTGAACAGGACCTGCGCCAGCTCGGAGGCGGTCATCGGCGTGGAGGACATGGTCTGCCTTCTTCCGTCCGGGGGCTCCCGGCCCCTTGCTCTCAGGTACGACTCTGACGACCGAGAGCACTCATCGCCATCGGGGAAAACCCTCAAACGGGGTGGGGACAACTCCCCGATGACCCCTTAGATCGACCTCCGCCCAGAACTACTGAGAACACCGCCATTCCCACGGAACGAAAAACCCGTTCCGCTCCCACCCTCTACCCCGACCTGCCACTTCACCCCGAGCCCCGACGCGCCCCACCACAAGCCGATCACCAGCGCCCGCCCCCGACCAACGGCATCGCCGGACGACCCCCAGCCCCCGGCCCGCCCCGGCCACACTTTGATTACCTCAAGGGCGTGCCGCCTGTTCCAGCACACGACGGCAAGCCCGGACGGCCGGATGCGCGCCGCCGCCCCGCCGGACGGCCGTCAGGAGCCGCCGCGTCCGCCGCCCCTGCGGCAACGCCCGCAGCGCGACGGTCGGCGCGCGCCCCGTCCACACCAGATCGGGCAGCAGCGCCACCGCGTGCCCCTCCTCGACCAGGCGCAGGTGCAGCAGCAGATCGCTGGACTCGAAGCGCACGTCGGGCTCGAAGCCCGCGCTCCGGCACACGATGGTCGCCCAGTGCCGGGCCGCGCTGCCCGACGGCTCCATCACCCAGGGACGATCGGCCAACGCGAGCAGCGCGCGTTCCTCACCAGGTGAATCCCAGTCCCGCGGAACCGCCAGCCGGATCTCGTCCAGGCACAGCTCCGCGTGCTCGATCTCGGCCGGGCGCGCCATGGGACTGTCCGGATACTCCTCGGTGATCACCAGATCGAAGTCGCGTGCGAGCAGCGCGGGCAGCGCGGTCTCCGGCTCGGCCTGGGTGACCTCCACGCGCAACCCGGGATGCTCCTCGCGCAACGCCGTGAGCGCCCCCGGAACCAGCGCCAGAGCGGCGGTCTGGAACGCGGCCACCCGCAACACCCCGGTCAGCCCGGCCAGCGAGGCGGCCAGATCGGCTTCGGCGCGCTCCAGCCGCTCCAGCACGGCTTCGGTGTGCGCGACGAGGATCTCGGCCTGCGGCGTCAACCGCACCCGCCGCCCCACCGGCTCCAGCAGCGGCACCCCCGCCTCCCGCTCCAGGACCGACAACTGCTGCGAGACCGACGACGGGCTGTAGGAGAGCGCCTCGGCGACGGCGGCGAGCGTGCCCCGATGCTTCAACTCGCGCAGCAGCCGCAACCGGTGAAGATCGAGCATCGAACAGCACCCTTCACTTTTCCCGATGATTACCGCTCGGAAAGTTGAACTGGACCGATGAATCCCTGCCCCGGCAGCGTAATCCCATGACGCTCTCCACCGCCGCCCCCGCCACGGCCTGGTTCTCGCGCCCCGCCGCCCGTACATGGACGTGCGCGCCCGCCCCCGCCGAGGTCGCCGCCTTCCATGCGAACCTGCCCGGCTACGCGCCGACGCCCCTGACCGAGGTGCCCGCCCTGGCCGCCGAGCTGGGCGTGGAGCGCGTCTTCGTCAAGGACGAGTCGGCCCGCCTCGGCCTGCCCGCCTTCAAGATCCTCGGCGCGTCCTGGGGCGTGCACCAGGCGCTCCGGCACGCCGCCCGCCGTCCCGAACGCCTGGTCACCGCCACCGACGGCAACCACGGCCGGGCCGTCGCCGCGCTGGCCCGCGCGCACGGCCTGCCCGCCCGGGTGTTCGTGCCGTCCGGCGTCCACCCCGCCGCCCGCGCCGCCATCGAGGCCGAGGGCGCGGAGGTCGTCGAGACGAACGCCTCCTACGACGAGGCGGTCCGCCGCGCCGCCGCCGACCCGGGGCTGCTGGTCCAGGACACCGCGTGGCCCGGCTACGAGGAGGTGCCGCGCTGGATCGTGGAGGGCTACTCGACGCTCTTCACCGAGATCGACGCCCAACTGAACGCAGCAGGCGCAGCCCCCGCCGGGCTGGTCGCCGTCCCGGTAGGAGTGGGCTCCCTGGCACAAGCAGCCGTAACGCACTACCGCGCGACCTCAACAGGGAGCACCGTCCTGTCCGTAGAACCGGAAACCGCCGCCTGCGTCCTGGCGAGCCTGACGGAGGGCCGCCCGGTCACCGTCCCCGACGGCAGCACGATCATGGCGGGCCTCAATTGCGCGACCCCATCCACCCTCGCCTGGCCCTACCTGCGGGACGGCCTGGACGCGGCCGTCGCGGTGAGCGACGACGACACCGCCCGCGCGGCCCGCGACCTGGCGTCCCACGGCATCCCCGCAGGCCCGTGCGGGGCGGCTTCCCTGGCAGGCGTCCGCGCGGCCCTCACCGAAGACCGCCGCGCCGACCTGGCCCCCGCCGCCACCGTCGTCCTGCTGAGCACGGAAGGCACAACCGCCAACCCGGCGCTCTAACCCACCACCCGCTCCCGCCGCAGCCCCGCACCTTCCAGATCCACCGCCCGAGCCTCGGCGAAGACCTCAACCGCAAAGCGCCACCGCGAACCCCCCAAAGCCCGCAACGCGCTCCCGTGATCCACGGCGACGACCCCCGCCACCACGCCCACCGCCAGCCGCCACCCCCAAGCGACCACACCGGGCACCCGGCCGATCCGGTCCCGGTGGAACGGCACGTGCCGGCGCTCGTCGCACAACACGCGAGCCGCGACGTCCCGCGCCAGCGCGTCCCCGGCCCCGTCGCGCAGCACGCGGTAGTACGCCAGCGCCACCACCTCGGCGATCAGCAGCACCGCCAACTCCGTGCGCAGCCCCAACGAACGCCGCAGCCGCACGAAGACCACGTCGCTCCAGTGCCGCTCGATGGTCGGAGCACCCGCCGCCTCCAGCAACAACGCCAGCATCCGAGCGTGATTCAGTTCCTCAGCAACGAACAGCCGAGCGGCCACCCCATAATCCCCGCCTCCAGCCTTCCGGATCAGATTCGCCCCATCCCCGGATTCCCCGACCTGGAATTTCTGAAGGCTCCGCACCACCGCAGGCGCCAGCCGCGCCCCGACACCCCAGTCCGGATCGGGAACGAGCCGCCGCCGCTCCGCCTCGTCCTCGAAATGCCGCCGCCACCCTCGCGCGTCCAGCCGCATGACCGCTCCTTCCGCTGCCTCACCCACCAGCCAACCCTGCGGATGTGCAGATCAGGCGAAGAAACCGTGCAAGAAGAACGCCGATCATGACATCCGTCATGATCGCGCCAATGACTTTCGTCCCACCTTTCCCATGCACCTGCTCAAAGAAAGCGATGACAGTTCATACCTACCGCCGAAAAACCGGCCGCCCTAATCTTCAAGCACAACGTCGAAAGGGAAACGAAATGAACAAGGACCGGCGGGCCTGGTACGTCCACACCATCGTGTTCGGCCTGGGACAGGGCCTGCTGTGGCGGCTCGGCGAATCCATGACCGGCGCCGACCACCTCCTCACGGCGGCCGACCGCGTCTGGCTGGCGCTGTTCGTCCTGCACACGATCTGGGCCTGGGCGCTCGCCGGACGGCTGAGCCGCGGCAAGGGCTGACCCAGGACATTCGTACCGCCCAAAGCGTGGCTGGACCAGCGCATCGTCTTCCGGACGCAGACCCCCTACTTGCGGGCCACGCCGCCGAACGAGTCGATGATCGCGGGCTCGCCCACCGACGAGGGGTCGGGCCGCCACAGGGGCGTCGAGACGACACCGGGCTCGACCAGCTCCAGCCCCTCGAACAGGGAGCTGATGAACTCCGGCGTGCGCGCGTGATACGGAACGGTGCCCGCGTCGGCGCACAGGCGCAGGGCCTCACCACGTGCGGTGGCCTCGGCGGGCGTCCACTCGTCGACGTCCAGGACATTGGTGCCGTCGTTGATGGCCACGTAGCTACCCGCCGGCAGCGCCTCGACCAGCCGCCGGACAACACCCTGAGGATCATCCTCGTCGGCCACGTTCCCGACGATGCCGAGCAACATGAGCCCGACGGGCCGGCTGAAGTCCAGCACCGCCGAAGCCCGCTCGATGATCTCATCAGGCTCCCGCACGTCGGCCTCGACATAAGCGCAGGTCCCCGCCGCCGCCCCCTTGAGCAGGGCACGGGCATGGGCGACGACCAGCGGATCATTGTCGACGTACACGATCCGCGAGTCCGGGGCCTCCCGCTGCGCGACCTCGTGGGTGTTGTCGGCCGCCGGGAGGCCGGTGCCGATGTCGAGGAACTGCCGCACCCCCTGCCCGACCATGTACCGGACGACCCGCACCAGGAACGCCCGCGACTGCCGGGCCACGTCGGCGATCTCGGGATAGACCTCCATGATCTTGTCCCCGACCTCGCGGTCGATGGGATAGCAGTCCTTGCCGCCCAGCCAGTGGTTCCACATGCGGGCCTGGTGCGGCGTGGTGACATCGACGTCGGCCATGGGACCTCCAAGAGAGCGGCACGACCGACCGTAACCGCCGGAGCCCTTGCCACTCCCTCAATGACCGCTCAAGGCCAACCTTCAAGAACGCCGAAAAGCCCCCAGATCAGCAGTAGCTGCCAGCAATAGCACCACAAGCACACCAAAACCCGGCAACACCAACTCGGACCCATGAGGAACATCCCGCGCAGGCCGGGCCTCCACCCGCCGCCGCGGATCCCAGGTAACCCGCAGAACAGCCCCGGCCCGCGCCGCCGCGTCCTCCGTCTGCAACTCACCCGGCCCACCAACCGGACAACGGACCCGATGAACATTCCTGACCACCGTCGAGGTCCCGCCCTCAACAGCGCCGTTCAACACCTCGCGACTACTGCGCTGGACGTCATCAACGCGGCAGTCTCCACTGACACCCCGGACGGCGAGCACACGATCCTCAGCCGCGTTGTGGATGAAGAACCCACAGAACGGCAACGCAAGCAGCAGCAAAACCGCCGTAGCGGCATGACGCCCAAGCCACAAAGCGACCCCGACCCCAAGCACCGTGGCCAAGACCCCAACGACCCCGCTGACCCACCCCGGCACCCCAGAGGCATAGAAGTCGAGCCAGCCCACAAGGACATACCCGCCAACGGCTCCCACCGCAGCCAAGAAGACAGCGCCAGCCCGCTCGATCGCCTCCATGACACTTGGAAGTATCGCAAGTCTCTCCGGTTCCGCCCGAAACCAGCGTCAACCTCCGCCCCCGGGGTAGGCGACCCCCATGTTCTTCTTCTCGAACCGCCTGGGTTGCGCAGGGTCGATCATCGTCAGCGTGATCGCCACCGCACTCCTGTACTACTTCCTGACCCGCTGAGAAGGTTCACCAGCCGAGCACCAGGGCGAATGCGAGAGCGAGCAGCAGGGAGTCGAGCCTGTCGAGCAGCCCACCGGCACCCGCCAACCAGGAAGCGGAGTCCTTGACCTCAACACCCCGCTTGACCATCGACTCCAGCAGGTCCCCCAACGGGGCACCAAGCGCCACCGCGACCGCCAAAGGCAACGTGAACGCCCCCAGCAAGGCCAGCGCGCCCAACCCCACAACGGTCCCGGCCACCAAACCGCTCCAATGCTTAGCCGGTGAAAGCGCGGACAGCGAAGGCCCACCCAACAACCGCCCGCCGAACGAAGCGGCAATATCAGCAACCGACACCGCAGCGAACAGCGCCAAGACCGCCGGGCCGAGCAGAACCGCCCCGGCCAACGGCGCGAACCAAGCCACCCCCACCACCCCGAAGCACAGCCGGGAAAGCCCACCGCCCGCATCCCCGGCCAACACCGGCACCAAAGCGACAGTCACAACAGCGGCCACGAGAAACCGAGGCAACTGCGCCGGGCACAGCCACGCCACGAAAGGCACCAAAGCCACGGCAACAACAAGCACCGCACGGTCCGCCCGAGGAAGACGAGTCAGCGCGCCGTACTCAAGAGCGCACACCACCCCCGCCAAAGCAGCAAGAACGGCCGCACCACCACGACCCACAAACAGAGCGGCAACCACAACAGGCACACCCACCGCCCAAGCGCACCACCGCAGCACATACTCCCGCCGCCTGGACAACCCGACCGCGACACCGCCGACCACCAGCGCGCCAGCAAGATAAGGAACCAGGCTCGCGACCTCAGTCACGCCACGCCACGCAGCACCTCAGCAACGGCAGCCACCACACGGGCGTTGGCCGCGGCGTCACGCACCGCGATCCGCACCGTCCTCCCCTCGAACGCCGAGGACAGCGGCGACAGATCGCGCAGGAACACCCCCCGCCCTCGGCACCGCTCCACAAGCCCGGCCGCCCCGATGCCGCCCTGCGGCAACGTGAGCAGGACGAAGTTCGCCACCGACTCGCTGACGTGCAGACCTTCGTCAATCCCGCCAAGCGCGGCGGCCAGCTCAGCGCGCAACACCCCCGTCTGCGCCCACCGGGCCGCGTAGTACGACGGGTCACGCAAAGCACGCACTGCGGCGATCTGGGCAGGCAAGCTGACCGCCCACGGCGGCGTCCAGCGCCGCACCTCCGCAACGATCGACGGAGACGCAGTGAGATAGGCGGCCCGCAGCCCCGACAGGGCGTACATCTTCGACAACGAAGTGCAGACGACAACATTGTCGGCCTCCACCGCGTACGACTCCAGCGATTGCCCCGCACCGACATAACCGGCGTAGGTCTCGTCGATCCAGAACCGCGTCCCGCTCGGCGCGCCCTTCAGCACCTCCCGCAGCTCAGCGGCGTCGAGATGCACCCCGGTCGGATTGTTGGGATTGACGATGACCACCAGGTCATAGCCCTCCCGCAGAACACGGGCGAAGCGCTCCGGATCGATCCGCCAGCCTTCCTCCCGACGCAGCGGGAACCGATCGACACGGCAACCGACCACCCGCTCAACGACGTGCGCGTACTCGCCGTAGCAGGGATCGGTCAGGAGCACCCGGCTGGAGGAGTCCAGCCACCCGCGAAAAGCACGAAAGATCAAGTCAGAAGAACCCGCACCAACGGCAAGAGCGTCCTCAGGCACGCCCCGGCGAAGCGCCAGCTCCTCAATAAGCCCGCCGGCCTGCACCGGGGGAGAGGTCCGCGCGATCCAGTCCAGCCCACCGCTCAGCGCCGCGACCGCGTCAGGAGTAGGCGGGAACCAGGCGTCGAGCACATCGGCGGGCACCACATCACGATGCGCGTCCAGCGTCTCGAACCCCCGCCCCAACGCCTCGACGGAAGCACCACCGTGCGCGCAGGCGTCATCGTCGGGCAGGAAAGGAACCTCCAGCCCCCACCGCACCACCCGCTGAAGATCACGCAACAACGAGCCGTACCGCCGCAGAGTCCGTCCAGCGAGCTCGGCTACATCCCCACCCATGAGCTGGAACTCAACGGCCCCCGACCGCACCACGGCCCCAGTGGAAGCAAGCCCCAGCTCCAGATACATCGACAACAACTCGACCCGCCCCAAGGCCACGACACGCCTACCCCCATGCGCCGCCACCCACCGAAGCGCCGCGTACATCAGCAACTTGCCGACCATCTCGCCCCGCAGCCTCGGATCAACAGCCAAGATCCGAAGCTCGAACAGACCATCCTCACGCAACACCGGATGCTCATCCCGCCGCAGATACTTGTCGACCGAATAACGCCCCGCCCAAGGAGGCGTCACGCTGATGAACCCGGCCGGTTCCCCATGGCGGAACGCCACGATGTAGACGTTGCTCCCGTCAAGCCCATCGCTGAGCTGCCCCGAAGCCTGAAGGGCATGCTGCCCGAGCTCCCGCGCATACACCTCATGCCGAAGGCGGCGAATCCACTCCCCATCCGCCTCCACCGCCAGCCGAAGCTCGACCTCGCCGCTGACCACTGTGACGGACGTCCCCGAAGAATCCTGATCGTGTGTCACTCAAATCACCTCGCGCACCACTGTGCGGGAACGCGCACACGACGACCTGAGTACTCGTACTCAGCTCCTCAGAGCCTCGTACTCAATGAGCTGGTTCGATCCCCCGCGAGAGGATCTGCGAGAGCGTCGACCACGGCGTCTCCAGCAGCTTCTGGACGTCTGATCGACCCCTGCGAGATTCGTTTTCACGCACGAACAACGCACAAAAGGTCAGAGGCCGGTTCCTGGTATCAGGAACCGGCCTCTGACCTGCTGCTCAACCTGTCGGGGTGGCGGGATTTGAACCCACGACCTCTTCGTCCCGAACGAAGCGCGCTGCCAAGCTGCGCTACACCCCGGTTGGTGGCTGCCCGGGAGTCGTACGTGCTCCCGGCGCCTTGACTACTGTAGCGGATGCCGGAGGGTGCTGCGTCCGCATTATGCGCCGGGTGGCCGGGTCCGTCCTATGCCTCGGGGCGCGGGACCAGGGTCAGCAGGGACGCCTCCGGGGGGCAGCAGAAGCGCATCGGGGCCGTCGGGGAGGTGCCCAGGCCCGCCGAGACGTGCAGCCAGGCCCCCTTGTGCTTGTGCAGGCCCTTCACGCGGGGGCGGTCGATGCCGCAGTTGGTGGCCAGGGCGCCGTAGAAGGGCACGCAGACCTGGCCGCCATGGGTGTGGCCCGCCAGCAGCAGGTCGTAGCCGTCGGCCACGAAGCGGTCCATGTTGCGCGGCTCGGGGGAGTGCATGACGCCCAGGTGCACGTCGGCGCGCGGGTCGACGGGGCCCGCGATCTTGTCGTAGCGGTCCCGGTTGATGTGGGAGTCGTCGATGCCGCCGAACTCCACGTCCAGGTCGCCGACCTTCAGGCGGCCGATCCGGTTGTTCAGGTCGAGCCAGCCCGCGGCCTGGAGGGACGAGCCCAGCGCGCGGTAGGGCAGGTCCGGTTCGCGGCGGCGCTTCTTGTAGTCGGTCTTGCTGGTCCGCCAGATGTAGCGCAGCGGGTTCTTGAAGACCGGGGAGTACAGGTCGTTGGAGCCGTAGACGAACACCCCCGGGCGGTCCAGCAGGGGGCCCAGCGCGTCCAGGAAGGGGCCGATCGCGTCGGGGTGGCCCAGCGAGTCGCCGGTGTTGACGACCAGGTCGGGCTCCAGCTCGTCCAGCGAGCGCACCCAGTGGATCAGGCGGGAGCGGCCCGGCGTCAGGTGCGCGTCGGACAGGTGCAGGATCTTCACCGGGGGACGGCCGGACGCCAGGACCGGCACCTCGAAGCGGCGCAACCTGAACCAGTTGCGCTCGATCACCGAGGCGTACGCGAACGTGGCTGCGCCGGTGCCCGCCAGCGCCAGCGGCGCGGCGTAGAGCTTTCGCACGGTAGTTCCCTCCGGACCTTTCACGACGTCCTTCATCGTCCCAGACATGCCGCACCGGTGCCCAATCATGCCGTGCCGGGCGATAATCCTGGTGAGAAGCGGGAGGACGGGCGGGCATGATGTGTGCATGAGCGCCCTGAAGGAGAAGCTGGAGACCGACCTGTCCACCGCCATGAAGGCCCGCGACGAGGTGCGCACCCGCACCCTGCGCATGGCCCTCACCGCGGTGAAGAACGAGGAGGTCGCCGGCAAGCGGTCCCGCGAGCTGTCCGACGACGACGTCGTCACGGTGCTCACCCGGGAGGCCAAGAAGCGCCGCGAGGCCGCCACCGCGTTCGCCGACGCCGGTCGCACCGAGCAGGCCCAGGCCGAGCGGGACGAGAACGCGGTGCTGGAGGAGTACCTGCCCGCCCAGCTCGGCGACGCCGAGCTGACCGCGCTGGTCGCCGACGCTATCGCCGAGGCGGGCGCGAGTGGGCCGCGCGCCATGGGCCAGGTCATGAAGATCGTGAACCCGAAGGTCGCCGGGCGGGCCGAGGGCGGCCGCGTCGCCGCCGAGGTCAAGCGGCAGCTCGCGACCTGACGGCGGACGCGCGAAGGCCCGGTCCCCCGGTGCGGGGGCCGGGCCTTCGGCTTACCAGAACCAGTTGAAGCCGGGGCCGTCGTCCTCGGGCTTGCGGTCGTCCTGCTTCTTGCCGTTGCTCACGAACAGGGTCACGACCGTGCCGGGCGAGGTCTCGGTCCCGGCGTCGGGCGAGGTGGAGGCCACGCTGCCCTTGGGCGCGTCCGACTCGACCGGCCGCGGCGAGACCTTGACGTCCAGGTCGGCGCCCCGCAGCCGGGCCGTCGCGGCGCCCACCGACATGCCCTTGACGTCCGGGACGGTGGTGGTGTCGCCGAAGTCCTGCGACGGCGTCCGGAAGCCCTGCGCCGGCTTGCCCGCCAGCGCGCCGCGCATGCTCTGCTGCCACATCGGGCCCGGGATGTCGGCGCCGTAGACGCCGTAGACCTTGTACTTCCAGGGGCCGCGGAAGTCCCAGTAGGCGACGGCCGCCGCCATGTTCGGGGTGTGGCCGGCGAACACCGCGCAGCTGTGCAGTTCGCAGGTGCCGGTCTTGCCGGCGGCGGGCCGGCCGAGGCCGAGGCCCTTGCCGGTGCCCTGGGTCAGCACGCCCTGGAGGATCGAGTTGACCTTGTCGGCGACGTCCTCGTCCAGGACCTGCTCGCACTCGCGCTTGGGCAGCTTCAGCTTCTTGCCGGCCGAGTCGACGACCTCGGTGACCGAGATCGGGGAGCAGTACTTGCCGCGCGCCGCGAAGCCCGCGTAGGCGGCGGCCAGGTGCACCATGTCGATGTCGTTGGTGCCGAGCACCTGCGACGGGTAGGGGTCCAGCGGCCCGCCGTTGGCCTTGCGCATCCCGAACTTCTCGGCCATCTTGACCGCCTCGCACACCCCGACGCGCTTCTCCAGCTCGGCGTAGAAGGTGTTCACCGAGTGCCAGGTGCCGTTCTTGAGGTTGAACGTGCCCGACTCGCTGTCACCGGCGTTGCTCATCGTCCAGCTGCCGCCGCCCAGCGTCTTGCCGCCCGGCATCTTGCACGACTGGAAGCCGCCGATCGTGGTGGTCTGCGGCGAGTTGATCGAGGTGCTGACCGGGATGCCCTGGTCGATCGCCGCGGCCAGCGTGAAGACCTTGAACGTCGAGCCCGCCGACACGCCGCTGCCGCCGCCGTGCAGGGTGTCGGCGGCCAGGTTGATGGTGGTGCGGCCCTTGCGGTCGCCGAACCGCTTGCTGGTGCCGATCGCGCGGACGTAGCCGGTGCCCGGTTCCACCATCGCCTCGGCGCCCACGCGGTTGCCGGTCGGGGAGACCCGGCCGCGCAGCGCGCTGTCCACCGCGCGCTGGGCCGTCATGTCCAGCGTGGTGCGGATGGAGTAGCCGCCGCGGTTCAGCTTGTTGACGATGGTCTCCTGCTGCTTCGGCTTGAGCTGCCAGTACTTGCCGTCGGCCAGGATGTTGAGCATGTCGTACTTGACGTACTCGCAGAAGAACGGCGCCTTGCTGGACTCGCAGCCGCCGACCGGGGACGTCGGGTTCAGGCCGAGCTTCTTGGCGGCGGCCTCGTCGGCCTGCGCCTTGGTGATGTGCCCCAGCTCCACCATCCGGTAGAGGACGACGTTGCGCCGCTTGCGCGCGTCGATCGGGTTGCGGGTGGGGTCGAAGGCGTTGGGGTTCTGCGTGATGCCCGCCAGCAGCGCGGCCTCGTGCAGCTTGAGCTTGGCGGCGGGCTTGCTGAAGTAGCGCTTGGCGGCGGCCTGCACGCCGTAGGCGCCCGAGCCGAAGTAGGCGATGTTCAGGTAGCCCTCAAGGATCTTGTCCTTGGGCATGCGCTGCTCGACGTCGAGGGCGTAGCGCAGCTCGCGCAGCTTGCGGCCGACGGTCGGCGCGGTGACCTGCCGGTACTCCTCCTGCGACTTGGCGCTGTCGACCAGCAGGTTCTTGACGTACTGCTGGGTGAGGGTCGAGCCGCCCTGGGTCTGCTCGGAGTTGGCGTTGGACGCCAGGGCGCGGATGGTGCCCTTCAGGTCGAGGGCGCCGTGCTCGTAGAAGCGCGAGTCCTCGATGTCGACGATGGCCTGCCGCATGACCGGGTCGACCTGGTCGAGGCGGACCGACTCCCGGAACTTGTCGAAGAACCGGGCCAGCTCCTTGCCGGAGGCGTCGTACACCACCGTCTTCTCCGACGGGGGGTCGGTCTTCAGCCGGCTGTCCATGCTCTGGAAGTTGTTGGAGGCGTCGCGCGCGGTCAGTCCCGCGCTGCCGATGCCGGGCAGCGCGATGAACGCGACCAGGACCCCGGCGACGACGGCGGCCCCCAGCAACCGGAACAGCGTGGAGAAGGCGTTGCCCCGACCCTCATTCGCATCATGCACGGGACCAGGGTACGCGGGACGACCAGTGCATACGGGACACCTCCCGGCTGCGGCACGCCCCTTGGCCGCCACTAGGCACGATCTTTCATCGCGGACACGACCGCTCCCACCAGCGGAGATTCTTCACAGAGAGGGCAGAGTGGGACTTTTTGCGGGCGGGGCGGAAGGGACCGGGTTGGCGGATTCCCGCCCCGGAAAGGGGCCGGTTGCGCGATCCTGGTGTCATGCGCGGACCGGTCCGGGCCTGGTCCCGCGCTCCGTGCGCGCGTGCGCCCCGACCTCGGCGGGGACGGCGCTGACAACCGCGCGGGAGTCCCGCGCGTCAAGAAGAGGTAACTAGTCCGTTCCGGCGGTATGGCCCGCGCGGGCTATATCGAGAATGGGCCCATCGGGGACTGTTGAATCGCCCCTCGCTTCCGTAAGTTCTTCCCCACGGCTTTCGTTTGGCGGCCTGACGTCCGCGCCCGTCTGGCCAAGGAGCGCAAATCGACACAGACCCTAGGGGAGTGGGGCCAAGATGTGGATCACGGATTGGACCGCCCGCGCCGCCTGCCGTAATGCGGACCCGGACGCCCTGTTCGTGCAGGGAGCGGCGCAGAACCGAGCCAAGCTCATCTGTCGCGGCTGCCCGGTGCGGACCGAGTGTCTCGCCGACGCCCTCGACAACCGGATCGAATTCGGTGTCTGGGGCGGGATGACCGAGCGTGAGCGTCGAGCTCTGCTGCGGCGGCGTCCGGATGTGCAGTCGTGGCGCGATCTGCTGGAGACCGCGAAGGAAGAGTACGAGCGGTCGGTGGATGTGGACGAGGAAGAACTCGTCGCCAGTTGACGTCGAGCGGGCCCCCATGACCCCGGGGCCCGTCGGGGGATGACGGTCCAGGGACCGGCACGGTCTAGAGCAATCGGCCGCAGGCGGGCGCTTCGGCGCCCGCCTGCGGCCGTCTGCATGTCCGCGGCCTGATTCGGGTGGGGCGGAGGACGGATTCGAGCCGTCCCTATCGGGGCGTGTCCGCATCCGGCCACGAGGCGCTCGTTTAGCCGCAGGCCGCCGCGCGGCCCCAGAACGCGTCAGGCGCTGGCGACGACGGCGGCGAAGGTCACGACGTGCAGCACGGCGTGCAGGACCACCAGCGGCGGCCGTACGGCGCGTGCGGGACGCGGCAGCATCACCGCGAGCACGGCGGCGACGGCGCTCGCCCAGAACGACCACCACGCGACGGTCAGCAGCGTGCCCGCGTTCGGGTCGCAGTTCTCGCCATAGGTGAGGCAGCGGGCGAAGGCCGACGAGCTGAGCACGACGATCCAGGCCAGCACGGTGGACGGGATGAGCGCGCCCAGTCCGACCCCGGCGGCGACGCGCCAGGGATCGCGGCGCGGCTTGGCGTTCGGGGGCTGGGCGCCGGGCGCGACGGGGGCGTATGCGTTCATGGATCCAGCCAACCGCCGGGACGGGGCCGCGCGAATCCGTGTGGCTACTCATGCGCCGGAGCCCGCATACTCAAGGGCTCATGCGGTGTACCGACGGGCGGGAGCGTCAGGCGGCCGGGGTGTTCCTTGTGCGGTTGCCCGCCAGGTCCTCGCCCACGCGGCGCAGGCCGTCCAGGTCGTGCACGTCCTCCGCCTGCGCGGGCACGGCCGTGACCGGGACGTTCGGGTGCGCCGACGTGAAGTGGGCGCGCAGCCGCTCCTCGCGCGCCGCCAGCTGCATCCGGTCGGTGTGCAGGCGCAGCAGCGCCGAGGTCAGCCCGTGCTCGCCGCGCTCCTCCAGCGCCTCGGCGGCGGCCTGGCTGCGGGCCGCCGACAGGCAGTCGTCGCACTCGTGGACGCGGTTGACCACCAGCCCCGCCAGCGGCATCCGCTCCTCCGCCAGGCGCTCCACGAAGTAGGACGCCTCGCGCAGCGCGTCTGGCTCGGGAGCCGCGACGACCAGGAACGCGGTGCCGGGCGTCTGCAGCAGCTTGAAGGTCTTCTCGGCGCGCTCGCGGAAGCCGCCGAACATCGTGTCGAACGCCGCCACGAACGTCTGCACGTCGCGCAGCAGCTGCACGCCCAGCACCTTGTTGATCACGCCGGTGAACACGCCGAAGCCCGCGCTGATCACCTTCACGCCGAAGCGGCCGCCGGTCTTGGCGGGCGCGGCCAGGATCTTCATGAAGCGGCCGTCCAGGAAGCGGCCCATGCGCTCGGGCGCGTCCAGGAAGTCCAGCGCGTTCCGCGACGGCGGGGTGTCCACGATGATCAGGTCCCAGGCGCCCGAGCGGTGCAGTTGGCCGAGCTTCTCCATCGCCATGTACTCCTGCGTGCCCGACAGGGACGACGACAGCGACTGGTAGAAGGGGTTGGCCAGGATCTGCTTGGCGCGGTCGGGGTCGGAGTGCGCCTCGACGATCTCGTCGAAGGTGCGCTTCATGTCGAGCATCATGGCGTGCAGCTCGCCGTCGCCGCCGACCTCGATGCGGCGCGGGTTGTTGTCCAGCTCCGACAGGCCCATGGACTGGGCGAGGCGGCGGGCCGGGTCGACGGTGAGCACGACCACGTCGCGGCCGCGCTCGGCGGCGCGCACGCCGAGCGCCGCGGCGGTGGTGGTCTTGCCGACGCCGCCGGAGCCGCAGCAGACGATGATCTTGGTGCGCGGGTCGTCGAGCAGCGCGTCGACGTCGAGGGCCTTGCTCATCTCAGGCGACTCCCTGCTCGCGTAGTGCCCCGGCCAGGTCGTACAGGCCGGCGAGGTCCATGCCGTCGCTGAGCAGCGGCAGCGTGTAGCGCGGCTGCTCGACCGACTCCAGGCGCTCCTTCTCGCGGCGCTGGAGCGCGGTGCGGCGGGCGTGCGCGGTGGCCTCCTGCGCGAGGACGGCGGCGACGCGCTCGGCGTCGCCCTCCACCCCGGCCGACTTGAGGGCCTGGACGATCTCGCCGACGTCCAGGGCGCCCTCGGCGGCCGCGGCCAGCTCGGCGGCGGGCAGCACGGGCGGGTGCTCCATGTTGACGAACACGCCGCCGACCGGGAGCCCGACCTCGGCCAGGTCGTGGACGCCGTCCATGGTCTCCTGGACCGGCATCTCCTCCAGCAGCGTCACGAAGTGCACGGCCGTCTCGGGGCTGCGCACCACCTTCATGACGGTGTCGGCGTGGTTGCGGATCGGGCCGACCTTGGCCAGGCCGGAGACCTCGTCGTTGACGTTCAGGAACTTGGTGATGCGGCCGGTCGGCGGGGCGTCCATGACGACCGCGTCGTAGACGAACGAGCCGTCCTTGTTCTTGCGGCGGACGGCCTCGCTGGTCTTGCCGGTGAGGATGACGTCGCGCAGGCCGGGCGCGATGGTGGTGACGAAGTCGACCACGCCCAGCTTGGACATCGCCTTGCCGGCCCGCTTGAGGTTGTAGAACATCTCGAGGTACTCGACGAGCGCCTCTTCGGTGTCGATGGCGAGCGCGTACACGTCCCCGCCGTCGGGGGCGACGGCGACCTTGCGCTCCTCGTACGGCAGCGGCGGGCAGTCGAAGAGCTGGGCGATGCCCTGGCGCCCCTCCACCTCGACCAGCAGCACCTTGCGCCCGCCCGCGGCCAGGGCCAGGGCGAGTGCGGCGGCGACGGTGGTCTTGCCGGTCCCGCCCTTGCCCGTGACCACATGGAGGCGTACGCCGTCCCAGTCGGTGTCTCTCGCGCTCACCCGATTGACCATATCGTTCGCTCAGCAAAGACTTCAGAGGGCGTCCGCTCGGATGCAAGTGATTCCTGACACGGTGCCCCCGTGCTCCGGAAACCTCGCCGGACCGTTGTTCCCCGCAGTGCCCATGGGGTTGGCTGGGAAACGTGGAACCGGTGCCCGGATGGGGCCGTCCCGTCGCCGGGGGCCGGTGATCGGCACGGCGGAAGGAGCCGGCGATGGAAGTGCTTCTGGTGATACTGCTGGTCGGCGTGGTCGTCTTCGGACTGATCGGGCTGGCCTCCTCGGTCCGCGTGGTGCAGCAGTACGAGCACGGGATCGTGTTCCGGTTCGGCCGGGTGCAGGGCGCCGACGGGCTGCGGCCCGGGGCGGTCCGCAAGCCCGGCCTGACGGCGATCATCCCGTTCGCAGAGCGCATGCAGAAGGTCAACCAGCAGACCGTCACGATGAACGTGCCCGGCCAGGAGGGCATCACCCAGGACAACGTGAGCGTGCGGGTGGACGCGGTCGTGTACTTCCGGGTGATCGACCCGGTGAAGGCGATCGTCAACGTGCAGAACTACGGCCTGGCGGTCTCCCAGATCGGCCAGACCTCGCTGCGCTCGGTGATCGGCCAGACCGACATGCAGGAGCTGCTGGGCGAGCGCGAGAAGATCAACACCCGGCTGCGCTCGATCATGGACGAGATCACCGACGCGCCCTGGGGCATCCGGATCGAGCGCGTGGAGATCAAGGACGTGTCGCTGCCGGAGGGCATGAAGCGCTCGATGGCGCGGCAGGCCGAGGCCGAGCGGGAGCGCCGGGCGCGGATCATCACGGCCGACGGCGAGTTCCAGGCGTCCAAGCGGCTGGCCGCGGCGGCGGAGATCATGTCGCAGGACCCGGCCGCGCTCCAGCTGCGGCTGCTCCAGACGGTGGTGGAGGTGTCGGCGGAGAAGAACAGCACGCTGGTGATGCCGCTGCCGGTGGAGCTGCTGCGCTTCTTCGACAAGATGGGGGGCTCGGCGCAGCAGGGGGCCCAGCCGGCGGAGAAGCCGGACCTGGGCGAGCGGCTGGCGAAGGCCGAGGAGGAGCTGGCGAAGGCGGCGGAGGCGCCCGCGGCCCTGGACCCGGCGAAGGACGTGCCGCCGGTGGTGGGCCTGGACGAGCCCGAACGCCTCCCGGCCGAACGCCCGGAGGAGCCGCCGCACTGAGAAGGGACGTCCGAGCCCGTCGGCGTCATGTGGGGCGGGCGTCCTCGACGGGCAGGGGCTTGGCGTTGGTGCTCGTGTTCTTTGCTGGCAGGTGCAGCGGGCGGCGTACGCCTGGGGCTGCTGCTGTGCCCAGGCACGCCGTCGCCACCAGCGCCGCCGCCGCTACCAGCGGTATTTCTGGGCCCCACGCTGTTGCCGCCCACGGCGCCAGCGTGTAGCCCAGCGGTGCGGCCGCCAGGGACAGCAGCCAGTCGTAGGAGGTCACCCGGGCCAGCGCGTGCGCCGGGATCGACGTCTGCACCGTCGTCTCCCACAGCGGGTTCAGCACGCCCAGGCCCAGCAGCGCCAGCCCGTAGGCCCCGATCAGCAGCGGCGCGGGCGCGCCCGACGCCAGCAGCAGCAACGGCAGCGCCAGCGCCGCCAGCCCCATGTTGGCCACCAGCACCGGACGCCGGGGACGCAGCCGTGCCGCCAGCAGCGAGCCCGCGACCAGGCCGACGGCCCCCGCCTGCAACGTCGCCAGCCACACGCCCTCGCCGCCCAGCTCGCGCACCGCGATCACCGGGCCGAGCGTCAGCAGCACGGCCATCGTCCCGTTCCACACCGAGTGCGCGATCAGGCTCGTCCAGTACCAGTCCCGCGCGCGCACCTCCGTCCAGCCCTCGGCCAGGTCGGCGCGCAGCGAGCGGCGCGGCAGCGGGATGTGCCGCACCCTCGTCAGCACCAGCAGCACCGCGCTCAACCCGAACGTCGCCGCGTCCAGCACGAACGTCCAGCCAGGTCCCACCGTCAGCACGAGCGAACCGGCCAGTACGGGCCCCGCCAGGCGCGCCGCGCCGTTCGCGACGCCGAGCAGCGAGTTGGCGCGTTGCAGGCCGGACTCCGGCACCGTCCCCGCGACCAGCGGCGAGGCGGTCGGCAGGGCCAGCGCCGAGGCCGTGCCGCAGACGGCCTGCGCGGCGGCCAGGTGCCACAACCGGGGGTCTCCGCCGAGCAGTTCGGCGGCCGCGAACGCCTGGGCCGCGCACGCCGCGACGTCGGCGCCGATCGCCACGCGGCGGGCCGGGAGCCGGTCGGCCAGCACGCCGCCGAGCGGGAGCAGGAGCAGCCGCGGCACCATCGCGCAGGCCAGGACGAGGGCGAGGGCGGCGCCGGAGCCGGTCGTGCGCAGGACGGCGAGGGTCAGGGCGGCGGGGACGGCCGCATCGCCGACCAGCGACAGCGCGCGGGCGGTGAACAGCAGCCGGAAGTCTCGGGGTCGCATGCCGGGAAGGTAGGTCGATGCCGAATAGTTCGTCAAGGAATTATTCGTCAGGGAGGTAAGGTGGGGAGCATGGAGCATCCCGACCGCGTCGACGAGCACGTGGCCCGCTGGCGGCCCGTCCTGCCCGACCTCGACCCCGACGTGGAGGGCGCCGTCACCCGGCTGCACTTCCTGTCGGCCCACCTGCGCCGCCACAAGGAGCAGGCGCTCGCCGACCGCGACCTGCCCCGCCACGAGTTCGAGACCCTGCACGCGCTGGCCGGGCGCGGTGGCCGGGCCGCGCCCTCGCAACTGGCCGCCGACCTGGGGATGCCGCCCAACTCGGTCACCGGCCGCCTGGACGCCCTCGACCGCCGCGGCCACGTCCGCCGCACCCCCTCGCCCACCGACCGCCGCCGCGTGGACGTCGAGCTCACCGACTCCGGCCGCGCCGCCTGGCTCGGCGCGATGGACGCCCTGGGCCACGAGGAGGACCGCCTGCTGGCGGCCCTCGACCCGGCCGAGCGCCGCCTGCTGTCGGACCTGCTGCGCCGCGTCCTGCTCCGCGCCGACCGGCGGGACGGTCAGGAGGCGGCGGGGACGGTCTCGTAGTCCTTGAGGTCGATCGAGGTCGCCGCCTTGTTGGCCAGCTTGTCCAGCACCCGCAGGAGCGGCCCGGCGGTCAGCACCTTGTAGGTCCGGGTGCGGTTGCGCAGGGCCCGCGCGCTCTTCGGCGCGAAGAACGGCCCGGCGCCGCCCGCGACCCGCTGGCACGCGGTGACGAACTTCTTGATCTCCCGCTCGTAGGCCGCGAACGCCGCCGCGTGGTCACCGCGCGCCGCCGCCAGCTCGCCCGCCAGCACGTAGGCGCACACGACCGCGAGCCCGGTGCCCATCCCGCCGAAGGTCGCGCCGTACCCGGCGTCGCCCAACAGCGCCACGCGCCCCTTCGTCCAGGAGTCCATCCGGACGACGCTGACGGAGTCCATGTAGAAGTACGGCGTGTCGGCCAGGTCGCGCAGCAGCTCGTCGGCGTGCCAGCCCATGCCCGCCATGGCCTCGGCCAGCACGCGCTTCTGGCCCTCGGTGTCGCGGTGGTGGACGGCCGGGCGGTCGCCCGCGAACACGCACATGACGTTGGCCTTGGCGTCGCCGTCCAGCGGGGCGACCGAGACGCCCCGGCCGACCTCGCTGTAGACGCGCGTGGCGCCCGACAGCCCGAGCCGGTTGGGCGCGTCGAAGATCGCGACGTGGTGGCCGGTGTCGCGGACGAACCGCGACTCCTCGCCGAACGCCAGCCGCCGCACGTTGGAGTGCAGCCCGTCGGCCCCCACCACCAGGTCGAACGTGCGGGGCGCGCCGCGCTCGAAGGTCACCCGCACCCCGTCGCCGGTCTCGGTCAGCGAGGCGATCGAGTCGTCGAAGACGTACTCGGCGCGGTCGCGCGTCCGCTCGTACAGGATGCGCGCCAGGTCGCCGCGCTGGATCTCGACCTCGCCGCCGGTGAACCAGGCGGGCAGGCCGACCATCGTCCGGCCGTCGGCGTCGATGAGGTCGAGCGCCCCGCCGTGGGTCTGGTGGGCGCGGATCTCGTCCAGGACGCCCATCCGCTCCAGGACGGTCAGGTGCACCTCGCCCCGGAAGTCCACGGCCTGCCCGCCCTCGCGGATCCCGGACGCGCGCTCCACCACCGTCACCTCGAAGCCGTGCCGCGTCAGCCAGTAGGCCAGCGCCGGACCCGCGATGCTCGCGCCGGAGATCAGAACCTTCATCGTGTGCTCCCTCGTGCCGTGCCGTCGTTCTCGATGGCATGAGATTCGCGGAGCACGCTGACCGTGCACGCACCATCCGCTGACGCCCACTGACGCGCGGGCCCGCGCGCGGTCAGCGGCCCGTCACGGCACCAGCACCAGCCGTCCCCGCAGCCCGCCCTCGGCCAGCAGGTGGTGCGCCTCGACGGCCTTCTCCAACGGCAGCGTGCGCGCCACGCGCGTCGTCAGCTTTCCTGCGTCCACCAGCGCGGACAGCTCCGCGAGCCGCTCGGAGTCCGCAGTTACCCACACGTTGTGGACAACGATCCCGCGCAGCGGCGGTGGCACCGAAGGACCGGCGTTGACGGCGACGAACCCGCCCCCACTCCGTACGGCGTCCAGCGCTCCCGCGCCCAGCATCGCCGCGTCCACCACGCCGTCCGCGCCACCGGGCACCAGTCCGCGCACCGCGTCGCCGACGTGCTCGCCGCGCGGCACGAACGACTCCGCGCCCAGCCCCCGCACCAGCTCCTCATCGTCCGCGCCCGCCTGCGCGACCACCCGCAACCCCCGCTGCGCCGCCAGTTCGACCACGTACCCGCCCACCGCGCCCGCCGCGCCCGTGACCAGCACCGTCGCGCCCGCGGGCAGGTCGAGCAGCGCGAGCGACCGCAACGCCGTCAGCCCGTTTAGCGGGAGCGTCGCCGCGTGCACCGCGTCCACACTCTCCGGCGCGGCCGCCACCGCCGCCACGTCCAGCACGACCGCCTCGGCGTAGGTCCCGAGCGGCACGTCCAGCCGGTCCCGCAGCCCGATGACCTCGTCCCCGGCCGCGAACCGGGTGACGCCCGCGCCGACCGCCTCCACGATCCCCGCCACGTCCCAGCCGATCCCGAACTCCGGCCGCGCGCCCGCCGACAGCAGCCCGCCCTCGGCCAGCACCCCCGCCCGGGTGAGGGCGTCCACCGGGTTGACCGCCGCCGCGGCCACCTTGATCCGCACCTGCCCCGGCCCCGGGACGGGCCTGGGCGCCTCCACCGGCTCCAGCGCCTCCGGCCCGCCGAACGACCTCACCACGACAGCACGCATGACAGAACTCCTGCTCAGGAAGGGGATGTGCGGGAAAGCCCCCGCGCGTCCCACCCTCACCGGAAGATCGGTCTGTCGGAAGTAGTTACCTGGAAGTGCGTTCGGCACGCCGAGGGGAGCACCCGTGACGACCATGACCGCCGCGCAGCGCCGCGCCCGCGCCAAGGCCGAGTTCGAGGAGTACATGGCCGCCTGCCCCACCCAGCAGCTCATGGCCACCCTCGGCAACAAGTGGTCCTCGATGCTCCTGCTCCGCCTGGCCGACGGGCCGCGCCGCCACGCCGACCTCGCCCGCGCCGTCCCCGGCGTCAGCGCCAAGATGCTCACCCAGACGCTGCGGCTGCTGGAGCGCGACGGGTTCGTCGCGCGCACGATCACGCCGTCGGTCCCCGTCCAGGTGGACTACGCGCTCACCGGCCTCGGCGAGAGCGTGCTGCCCCTCGTCGAGCACGTCCGCGACTGGGCCGACCGGTACATCGACGACGTCCACGCAGCCAGGAGCCGCTACGACGCCGAAGCGGCGGACGGCGGTCGCTAGGCTGAGCGCCATGAAGAAGTGGGAATACGCAACGGTGCCCCTGCTCGTCCACGCCACGAAGCAGATCCTCGACAACTGGGGCCAGGACGGCTGGGAACTGGTCACTGTCCTGCCGGGCCCGAACCCGGAGAACCTCGTGGCCTACTTCAAGCGCGAAGTGGAGCAGTGACCGTGAGCGCCCCCGAGGACCGCCTGTGCGAGCTGGGCCTGGAGCTGCCCGACGTCGCCGCGCCCCTGGCGTCCTACGTCCCCACCGCGCGGACGGGCTCGCTGGTGTACACCGCCGGGCAGCTCCCGCTGGTCAAGGGCGAGCTGCCGGTCACCGGCAAGGTGGGCGCCGAGGTGACCGCCGAGCAGGCCGCCGAACAGGCCCGGGTCTGCGCGCTGAACGCGATCGCCGCCGTCAAGGCCGAGATCGGGGACCTCGCGAAGGTGGTCCGGATCGTCAAGGTCGTCGGGTTCGTGGCCAGCGCCCCGGACTTCTACGGCCAGCCGCAGGTGATCAACGGCGCCAGCGACCTGCTGGGCGAGGTGTTCGGCGACGCGGGCGTGCACGCGCGCAGCGCCGTCGGCGTGAGCGTGCTGCCGCGCAACGCGCCCGTCGAGGTCGAGCTGATCGTCGAGGTGTCCTGAGCCGTCCGGGGCCCGCCCCGGCCGCCGGGGCGGGCTTCGGGGGTCTTGACGGAACGCCATTCGGTATGTCCGAATTGGCCGCCATGAGCATCACACGTCAGGCCCGCCGATGGTGAACGGGCTGAAGCTGCCCGCCGAGTGGCGCGGGCGGATCGAGGACATCCTCGCCGGGCGCGCCGAGCCGGCGTCGGCCCGGCACGCCGCCACCGTCGTCGTGTTGCGCGACCACCCCGAGCATGGCCTCCAGGCGTTCATGTTGCGCCGCGTGTCGTCGATGGCGTTCGCGCCCGGCGCGTACGTGTTCCCCGGCGGTTCGGTGGACCCGCGCGACGGTGACAAGGACCTGGCGTGGTCGGGGCCGTCGCCCGCCGAGTGGGGCGCGGCCTTCAAGGCCGACGAGGCGCTGGCCCGCGAGCTGGTGTGCGCGGCGGTGCGCGAGACGTTCGAGGAGACGCTGGTCCTGCTGGCGGGCCCGACCGGCGCGTCGGTCGTGGACGACACCCGCGGCGACGACTGGGAGGCCGACCGGCAGGCGCTGCTGGACCGCTCCCTGTCGTTCGGGGAGTTCCTGGACCGCCGGGGCCTGGTGTTGCGCGCCGACCTGCTGCGGCCCTGGACGCACTGGATCACCCCGGCGATCGAGCCCAAGCGCTACGACACCCGCTTCTTCGTCGCCGCCATACCGGCCGGGCAGCGGGCCCGGGACGTCAGCACCGAGGCCGACCGCGTCGCCTGGGTGAAGCCCGCAGAGGCCGCCGCGCGTGCCCGCGCGGGGGAGTGGTTCATGTTGCCGCCGACGCTGGCGACGCTGACCGAACTGGCCGAGTTCGAGACCGTCGCCGAGGTGCTGGCCGCGCCGCGCGAGATCACCGTGCACGAGCCCAAGGCCGAGATCATCGACGGCGAGGCGTACCTCGTCCTGCCTGAGAACGCCAGCCATCACTATCCGCAGGGGTGAGGGAGATGTGGTCGCGGCGGCTGAAGCAGGCCGCCGTCCGCAAACTGGTCGGCGGCCCGGCGCTGCGCCACCTGGAGCGGATCGGGTGGAACCCGGTCCGCCATCCCGATCTCGGCTCGGGCAGGATGGAGCGGGTGAGCGAGATCGACGGGATGGGGACGGAACGGGCGACCTGTGTGCTGGCGCCCAATCCGTCCATGATGACGCTGGACGGCACCAACACCTGGATCATCGCCGAGCCCGGCGCCGACCGGGTCGTGGTGGTGGATCCGGGCCCCAAGGACGACGTGCACCTCAAGCGGGTCCTGGCGCAGGTCGCCGCGCGTGACCAGCGGGTCGGGACGGTGCTGCTGTCCCACCGCCACCCCGACCACTCCGAGGGCGCGGGCCGGTTCGCGGAGCTGGCGGGGGGCGTGCCCGTCCGGGCCATGGACCCCGCGCACCGGCTGGGCGACGAGGGGCTGGCCGAGGGCGACGTGATCACCACCGGCGGGCTGGAACTGCGGGTCATGGAGATCCCGGGCCACACCGACGACTCGGTGGCGTTCTGGCTGCCCGCCGACGGCGCGGTCTTCACCGGGGACACCGTGCTCGGCTACGGCAGCACGGTCCTGGACGGCAGCCTGGGCGACTACCTGGCCACCCTGGACCGCCTGCGCGCGTTCGCCGAGGAGCGGGCCGTCGCGACCCTGCTGCCCGGCCACGGCCCGCGCCTGGACGACCCGATCGCCGTCCTGGACCAGTACATCGGGCACCGCCGCGAGCGGCTGGCGCAGGTGGAGGCGGCCGTGGCGACCGGGGCGCGCACGGCACGGGAGGTCGTCGAGATCGTCTACGCCGACGTGGACCCCAAGTTGTGGCCCGCCGCCGAGTGGTCGGTGCAGGCGCAGCTGGACTACCTCGCCCGACGCGGGTAGCCGCCCGGCTCCCGGCCGCCCGCGCGGCCGGGGCCTACTTGGAGCGCTTGCGCAGGCGCTCGATGTCGAGGATGACGACGGCGCGCGCCTCGATCCGCAGCCAGTTGCGCTGCGCGAAGTCGGCGAGGGCCTTGTTGACGGTCTCCCGGGAGGCGCCGACGAGCTGCGCCAGCTCCTCCTGGGTGAGGTCGTGGTGCACGTGCAGCCCGGCCTCCGACGGCTGGCCGAAGCGCTCGGCCAGGTCCAGCAGGGCCTTGGCGACCCGGCCGGGCACGTCGGTGAAGACCAGGTCGGCCATCACGTCGTTGGTCTTGCGGAGCCGCTGGGCCAGCGCGCGCAGCAGCTGCACCGCGACCTCCGGGTGGCCGGTCAGCCACGGGCGCAGGTCGTCGTGGCCCAGTCCGGCCAGCCGGCACTCGGTCACCGCGATCGCGCTGGCGGTGCGGGGCCGCGGGTCGAACAACGACAGCTCGCCGAACATCTCGCTCGGGCCGAGCACGCTCAGCAGGTTCTCCCGGCCGTCCGGCGCGGTGCGGGTCAGCTTGATCTTGCCTTCGAGGACGACGTACAACCGGTCGCCCGTCTCCCCCTCGTTGAACAACGTCTGACCGCGGGCGAGCCGCACCTCGGTCACGTTGGCGCGCAGCGCCTTGGCACCCTGCTCGTCCAGGGCCTCGAACAACGGGGCCCGGCTCAGTACGTCCACGTCGCGGTCGGTCACGCTTCTCCTCCTCGAACACCTACATACATAGTGTGACGTACGTCCCACCGCGTACGTGAAGGCAGGCCCACGGCGCGCCGCGTCCCGGGCCGGACCCCGCCTCCGCGTGCCTTCGCGCGGCGGCGCGCCCGTCCCGTGGCGGCGTCCCGCAAGCCCCGGGCAGGGACACGCCCGGCGTCGCACCGCCGGTCCGGCGGAGCACCGTACGCGGGCCGCGCTCTGCCCCGACGCGAACCGCGTGCCGAATCCCGCAGGCCGGCCCGGGTTCGCAGGTCGCCATGAATCTGTACTCACAGTGTACGGACCATCGGGTGAATGCCGTCACACCAGGTCGGTTCGCCCGCTATCGGACCGGCGGCGGACGCCCTATCGTGGGCAGGTGGCCCAGTCAGCATCGCGTCGGCTGCCTCGGGGACGGCACGCGCTGTCCCGCGAGGAGGTGGACCGTATCCAGCGCACGCGGCTGTGCGCCGCGATGGCCGACGTCATGGCCGAGCAGGGATACGTCGCCACCTCCGTCGAGGACGTCCTGAAACGCGCCGGGGTGTCCCGGCAGAGCTTCTACCGGCTGTTCGACTCCAAGGCCGACTGCTTCATGGCCGCCTTCGACATGGCGGGCGACATCCTGCTGCGCCGGGTGGTGGAGTCCTTCGGCGCCGGCGAGGACGGCCCGCCGCCGATCGACCGGGACGACGACCCGCCGCACCGGTTCGAGCAGGCGATCACCGCCTACCTCGAAGTGCTGGCCACCGAACTGCCCTTCGCCCGGCTGTTCCTGGTCGAGGTGTACGCGGCGGGCCCGGAGGCGCTGCGGCGGCGCGGCGAGCTCCAGGCCACCCTCGCCGGCTCGCTGGCCGACCTGATGGGGGTCGCCGACGAGGCGGGCCGCTTCACCTGCCAGGTGATCGTCGCGGCGACCAGCGCGATGGTGACCGTCCCGGTGGCCGAACGCGACCCCGACCGCCTGCACGCGATCGGCCCGGCCATGATCGACCACGTGCGCAACCTCTGGCACGCCGACGCCTTCGGCAAGCACCCCGGCCGCCCGAAACCCTGACCCGGCGACGCGGGAGCCGCCCGGCGCGCAGCCACGGCGCGGCGCCTCGTACAACCCCGCTCATGCCGCCCAAGGCTCTACGCTGGCGGCATGGCGACGAACGTGGGGGCGCAGCGGCGGACCGGCGGGCGCAAGCCGGAGACCCGGCTGGGGATGGTGCGGCGGGCGCGCAAGATCAATCGGGTGCTGGCCGAGGTGTATCCCGAGGCGCACTCCGAGCTCGACTACGCCGATCCGTTCCAGCTGCTGGTCGCCACCGTCCTGTCGGCGCAGACCACCGACGTGCGCGTCAACATGACCACGCCCGCCCTGTTCGCCCGGTACCCGACGGCCGAGGACCTGGCCGCCGCCGACCCGGAGGAGCTGGAGGCGATCATCAAGCCGACCGGGTTCTACCGGGCCAAGGCCAAGTCGCTGCTCGGGCTGGCGGTGGCGCTGCGCGACCGGTTCGGCGGCGAGGTCCCCGGGAAGCTGGAGGACCTGGTCACCCTGCCCGGCGTCGGCCGCAAGACCGCCAACGTCGTGCTCGGCAACGCCTTCGGCGTGCCCGGCATCACCGTGGACACCCACTTCGGGCGGCTCGTGCGGCGCTTCGGCTGGACCGACGAGACCGACCCCGTCAGGGTCGAGCGCGTCATCGCCGACATCTTCCCGCCCAAGGACTGGACGATGTTGTCGCACCGGCTGATCTGGCACGGCCGCCGCATCTGCCACGCGCGCCGTCCCGCCTGCGGCGTCTGCCCCGTCGCCAAGCTCTGCCCCTCCTACGGCGAGGGGCCGGTGGACGCCGCCGAGGCCGCCAAGCTCGTCAAGGGCCCGCCGCCCGGCATGGCCGAGCGCGTCGCGCGCGGCCTGCCGGGAAGCAACGGCGGCTCCGGCGGGTTGAAGCAGAAGTGACCCAGACACCCCCCGCCTGGCTTCGTCCGCTCGTGGACGCCGCCCCGCGGCTCAAGGTCCCCCCGCAGTTGCGGCCGGGGCCGGACGCCCGGCCGGCCGCGGTGCTGATCCTGTTCGGCGACGGCACCGACGGGCCCGACGTGCTGCTCACCGAACGCGCCGCGACGCTCAGCGCGCACGCGGGCCAGCCCGCCTTCCCCGGCGGCCGCATCGACCCCGAGGACGACGGGCCGGTCGACGCCGCGCTGCGCGAGGCGTGGGAGGAGGCCGGCGTCCAGCGCGCCGGCGTGGACGTCCTGACCACGATGCCCGAGCTGTACCTGCCGCACAGCCGCCACCGCGTCACGCCCGTGGTGGGCTGGTGGCGGGAGCCGTCGGAGGTCGCGCCCGGCCATCCCGGCGAGGTCGCCACCGTCGCCCGCGTCCCGATCTCCGACCTGACCGACCCCACCAACCGGCTCACCGTCCGGCACCCGTCGGGCCTGCGCATGGGCCCGGCGTTCCGGGTGGGCGGGATGCTCGTGTGGGGCTTCACCGCGGGGTTGCTCACCCAGGTGCTGCAAGCCGGTGGCTGGGACCGGCCGTGGGACGCCGGTCACGTCGAGGACCTGCCGCCCGAGGTGCTGGACCTGGCCTCCCGGGGCTGATCACCGGCCGTTCTCATCCCCGGCGGGGAGGGACGGCTCACCGCATCGCCCCCCATGGCTACCCGGAGACGCCGAATCTGGTACAGCGAGGGGACGTGAACAGGCGCCCGCGCGCTATACGGTGAAGCGGTGCTGGGCGACCACCTTCTCGACCTCATCCTGCTCGCGCTCGTCGTGCTCTTCGCGATCTCGGGCTACCGGCAGGGCTTCATCGTGAGCCTGTTGAGTTTCGTGGGCTTCGCCGGCGGCGGCATCGTGGGCGTGCTGATCGCCCCGCCCATCTCGGCGACCGCCGTCAACGGCACCGCCCAGCAGGCGCTGCTGGCGATCGTCATCGCGTTCCTGGCGGCGACGCTCGGGCAGCTCATCGCGTCCTCGGCCGGCGCCGTGCTGCGCAACCGCGTCACCGGCCTGAACGCCCGCGCGGTGGACGCCGGGGGCGGCGCGGTGGTGAGCGCGCTGTCGCTGCTGGTCGTCGCCTGGTTCTTCGGCAGCCTGCTGCACAACTCCGACTTCAAGCCGCTGCGCACCCAGGTGAACGGCTCCACCATCCTCGGCGGCATCGACGGCATGATGCCGACGCAGGCGCAGACGTGGTTCGCCTCGTTCCGCCGGTTCGTGCGCAGCAGCGAGTTCCCGCAGGTGTTCAACGGCCTGGGCGGCGAGTCGGTCGCCGAGGTGCCACCGCCCAACGACGCGGTCCTCACCAGGGCGGGGTTGCGCGAGGCCCGGCAGAGCCTGGTGAAGATCGAGAGCACCGCGCCGCAGTGCTCGCGCAAGATCGAGGGCAGCGGCTTCGTGTTCGCGCCCGAGCGCGTGATGACCAACGCGCACGTGGTGGCCGGCGCCCGCGGCCAGTCGATGGTCCGGCCGGTGCTGGGCTCCCGGACGCCGGGCCGCGTGGTGCTGTACGACCCCAAGCGCGACATCGCCGTCCTGCACGTGCCGGGCCTGAAGGCCAAGCCGCTGAAGTTCGCCGGGCCCGCCCGCGTCCAGGACGACGCGATCATCGCGGGCTTCCCCAAGAACAAGAGCTTCACCGCGGGCGCCGCGCGGATCAAGGCGCGGCAGACGGCCAAGGGCCCCGACATCTACCACGCCGGCCAGGTCAACCGCGAGATCTACGCCCTGCGCGGCCTGGTCGAGCCGGGCAACTCCGGCGGCCCGCTGCTCACCACCGACGGCCGCGTCTTCGGCGTGATCTTCGCGGCGGCGCTGGACACCCCGGCCCCGACGGGGTACGCGCTGACGGCCGAGGAGGTCGCGCCGGACGCGCGGGCGGGCGCGCACGCGACCGTCCCGGTGGACACCGAGAGCTGCTCCGACTGACGCGACGGCGAGCGCGCGTCCAGTTCTGTGCGGCGCGGCAGCAAGTACACGTCCGCGCAACGGCAAGCGCATGTCCGTGTGGCGCGGCAGCAAGCGCAACGCCCGAGCGACGGAACTCGCACGACGCTACGACGGGTGCACGTCCGCGCGGCAGCAAGTGCACGTCCGTGCGACGGCAAGCGCACGCTCGTGCGGCGCGGCAGCAGGTGCAACGTCCGCGCGACGCTGCGGCGGGTGCGTGTTCGCTGGCCGCTCCCGGCCGTCACAGCGGCAGGCGCACGTCCGTGTCCGGGGCCAGGTCCGTGCGGTCGTGCAGCTCGCGCGCGGTGCGGATCACGCCCGCCACGTCGATGCCGTGCGGCGCGTCGGCCGCGTACGGCTCCAGCCGGTCGGCCGCGCGGCCCAGCAGCGCCCGCGCCCCCCGCGCGTTGCCGCGCCGCACGTGGGTGATCCCGACCGCCACCTGCGCCAGCCCGCGCCACAACTCGCGTTCGGGCTCGGGCGCGGCCTTCCACACCGCCTCCAGCACTTCGTGGGCGTGGAACGGCCGGTCGGCCGCCAGCAGCCGGCGCGCCTCCGCCAGCGCCTCGTCCACCGGCAGCGTCAGGTCGTCGGGCATGGTCGGCACGCCCGCGGCCCCGCGCGGCAGCGGACGCCCGTACGCGTCGCGCGGGCGCGCGTTGCGGGCGCGGCCCGTCTCGTCCCGGTCTCGCACGCCTCCCACCGTAGCTACCGTTCCGGCTCGGGATCGGTCAGCCAGCCGATGAGCTGCGCGTCGAACGCGCGCGGCCGTTCCTGGTGCGGGAAGTGCCCCGCGCCCTCGATGAGCTTCCACCGGTAGGGCGCCGCCACGTAACGGCCCGAGCCCTGCGCGCTGCCCGGCAGCGTGCACGGATCCAGCGCGCCGTGCAGTTGCAGCGTCGGCGCGTGGATCGGGGCGCGCATGCGGTGCGCGTACCGGATGCCGTCCGGGCGCGGTTGCGACCGGATCAGCCACCGGTGGTACTCCATCGCCGAGTGCGCCACCCCCGGGATCTGCGCGGCCCGCCGGACGATCCGCTCGGTGCGCCCGTCCGGCCAGCCCGGCGCCGACCATTCGTGCAGCAGCTTGCCGACCAGCGCCGCGTCGTCGCGCACCAGCCGCCGCTCGGGCCACATCGGCACCTGGAAGCCGAAGGTGTGCCGCGCCGCCCACCCCTGGCGGCGCGGGTCGCCGCGCACCGCCTGCCGCAGCCGCAGCGGGTGCGGCGCCGACACCGGCGCCAGCCGCGCCACGACCTTGGGGTGGTAGACCGCCATCGTCCAGGCCAGCAGGCCGCCCCAGTCGTGCCCGACGACCACCGCGTTGGCCTCGCCGAGCGCGCGCACCAGCCCGGCGGCGTCCCCAGCCAGCGTCACCAGGTCGTACCCGCGCGGCGGCTTGTCGCTGCCGCCGTACCCGCGCAGGTCCACCGCGGCCGCGCGGAACCCCGCCGCCGCCAGCGACACCAGCTGGTTGTGCCAGGACCACCAGAACTGTGGGAAGCCGTGCAGCAACAGCACCAGCGGGCCCTCGCCGGCCTCGGCGACGTGGAACCGGGTGCCGCCGGCGCTGACCGCGCGGTGGGTCCAGGGGCCGTCCACCTCGACGGCCGACGCGTCGTACCCGGGCATCGCGTGCTCAGTCCGTGAGGGCGGGCGGGTCCGCGTCGCCGCGCTTGCGCAACATCGTCAGGTCGTCCTTGAGGGTCTTGCGGGTGCGCTTGGCGCCCTCGATCTTCTTCATCCGCAGGAAGCCGATCAGCAGCAGGACGGCGGCCAGCGCGGCGTAGACGGCCGACACGATGAGGAACGCCGCCCAGTGCCACACCCCCAGCGCGACCAGGCCGTAGGCGGCCGCGATCGACAGCAGGATGACGATCAGGCCGCCGATGAGCCCGGCGATGCTGAACATCACCCCGCCCAGCGCGGCCTTCTTGGCGTCGCCCTTCAGTTCCAGCTTGGCCAGTTCCATCTCGGCCCTGATCAGGCCGGAGACGTTGCTCGACGCCAGCGCGACCAGCTCGCCGAGGGACTTGTCCTCGATGCGTTCGCCCGGCAGTGCCTCGGACATATCGCTTTCTCCTTCCAGAGCCCCGGCCCTCCAGAGCCGATGCACAGCCTGGCAGGCGGGCGGTTCGTCCGGCCACCCGGTGTCCCACCGCCGCCCCGAAGGGTGCCGGGCGGCCGGTGGTGGCGGCCGCCGAGGCGATGAGGTTCGCGATCGGGACCGCTGCCGTCACTCTCTCGAATTGTGCGGAGTCGGTATAGGCCGAACCGCCGATCAACGGGGAAACGGTGGAATCGGCCCCGCGAGCATCGCGGCGCCCCGCCTTTCCCCGTCGGCGCGGTCCGTCCCCGAACGCCGCCGGGGACGCACACGAATTTACCGATCATCCGCGCGACGATCACGCTGAGGGTCGCCCGGCCGGTGAACGCGGCGTCCGGCACGCCCGCCCCGGACCGTACCCCGCATGATCTTCGGCCAAGCCCGGGAACGGCGCACGGCCCGTCCACAGCCTGTGGACGGGCCGTGCGCGCGACGAGGGTCAGTCGTCGGACTTGCGGTCCGCCTGCTTCTGCGAGATCAGGTCCATCACCGTGCTGTCGGCCAGCGTGGTGACGTCGCCGATGCTGCGGTTCTCGGCCACGTCCTTCAGCAGCCGCCGCATGATCTTGCCGGAGCGGGTCTTGGGCAGCTCCGGGACGATCATGATCTGGCGCGGCTTGGCGATCGGCCCCAGCGACTTCGCGACGTGGTCGCGGAGCTCCTTGGCGAAGTCGTCGCCCTCGACCTCCTCGCCGGCGCTGCCGCGCGGGATGACGAACGCCACGATGGCCTGCCCGGTCACCGGGTCGGTCGCGCCGACCACCGCCGCCTCGGCCACCTTCGGGTGCGACACCAGCGCCGACTCGACCTCGGTGGTGGAGATGTTGTGGCCCGACACCAGCATGACGTCGTCGACGCGGCCGAGCAGCCAGATGTCGCCGTCGTCGTCCTTCTTGGCGCCGTCGCCGGCGAAGTACATGCCCTCGAACCGCGACCAGTAGGTCTTGACGAACCGTTCGTCGTCGCCCCAGATGGTGCGCAACATCGACGGCCACGGCTCCTTCACCACCAGGAACCCGCCGCCGCCGTCGGGCACCGAGCGGCCCTGGTCGTCCACCACGTCGGCGGAGATCCCCGGCAGCGGCCGCATCGCCGCGCCCGGCTTGCCCGCGGTGACGCCCGGCAGCGGGCTGATCATGACGGCGCCGGTCTCGGTCTGCCACCAGGTGTCCACCACCGGGGTGCGGCCCGCGCCGATGTGCTCGCGGTACCAGACGTAGGCCTCGGGGTTGATCGGCTCGCCGACCGAGCCCAGCACCCGCAACGACGACAGGTCGTACTGCGCGGGGATGTCGTCGCCCCACTTCATGAAGGTGCGGATCGCGGTGGGCGCGGTGTAGAAGATCGTCACGCCGTACTTGGCGATGATCTCCCACCAGCGGCCCTTGTGCGGGGTGTCGGGGGTGCCCTCGTACATCACGCTGGTCGCGCCGTTGGCGAGCGGCCCGTACACGATGTAGGAGTGGCCGGTCACCCAGCCGATGTCGGCCGAGCACCAGTAGACGTCGGTCTCCGGCTTGAGGTCGAACACCGCGTCGTGGGTGTAGGCGACCTGCGTCAGGTAGCCGCCGGTGGTGTGCAGGATGCCCTTGGGCTTCCCGGTCGTGCCGGAGGTGTACAGGATGTACAGCGGGTGTTCGGCGTCGTGCGGCTCGGCGGCGTGCTCCTCGCTCTGCCGGTCGACGACCTCGTTCCACCACACGTCGCGCCCGTTCTCGGCGACCTCCTCGCCGGTGCGCCGCACGACCAGCACGTGCTCGACCGACGGGGTGCGCTCGACGGCCTCGTCCACGGTCGGCTTGAGCGCCGACGGCTTGCCGCGCCGGAACCCGCCGTCGGCGGTGATGACCAGCTTGGCCTGCGCGTCGTCGATGCGGGTGCGCAGCGCGTCGGCGGAGAACCCGCCGAACACCACCGAGTGCGTCGCGCCGATGCGGGCGCACGCCAGCATCGAGATCGGCAGCTCGGGGATCATCGGCAGGTAGATCGCGACGCGGTCGCCCTTGCGCACGCCCAGCTCCAGCAGGGCGTTGGCGGCCTTGTTGACCTCGCGCTGGAGGTCGGCGTAGGTCAGCGTGCGGGTGTCGCCGGGCTCGCCCTCCCAGTGGTAGGCGATCCGGGCGCCCAGGCCGGCCTCGACGTGCCGGTCCACGCAGTTGTAGGCCACGTTCAGCTCGCCGCCCACGAACCACTTGGCGAACGGCGGGTCGCTCCAGTCCAGGACCTCGTCCCACCGCTTGGCCCACGACAGCCGCTCGGCCTGCTTCTCCCAGTAGCCCAGACGGTCGGCGGCGGCCTCCTCGTACGCGTCGGCGGTGACGTTCGCTGACTCGGCGAGCTCGGCCGGCGGGGGGAAGCGTCGGCTCTCCTTGAGGAGGTTCGACAGTGTCTCTTGGCTCTCGCTCACGCGTGCTCCTTGCTCAAACGAAAGAGGGGGCTCCCGGGTAAAACCCACTTCACCAGGGGATCTAGCAACTCGGCAAGCGATCCCTGACGGTGGGGACGGGCACGACGGGCGCTCCCGGCTCTTGTCCGGATGCTATGTGATGCCTGACACAGCAGCTCTTCCCAGGTCGTGCGCGCGGGACACCAACCGGCCGCCCCGCGGTCGGAGCGGTCGGGCCGACCGCATAAGGTCGGGCTTCGTGACCGATGCCCTTGCCCAAGTCGCCAGCCTCCCCGGCGTCGCCGACGCGGTCGCCGACGCGCGCAAGGCGGTGGACCGCCTGCTGGGCCACCGCATCCTGCGGCGGCGCAGCGCCGAGGTGTCCACCGAGTCCGCGCTGCGCGGGGCCCGCGCCTCGGCGGTCCTGGAAGGCGCCACGGTCACCCTGGACGAGCTGCGTTCCACCGAGCACCCGACCGATCCGGTCGTGCAGGGCGCTTTGCGGGTGTCGGCCGAGCTCGGTTCCCTGGCGGAGACCTGGCGGCAGGCGCCTCGGCAGGTCCTGGCCCGGCTGCACGTGCTGGTGGCCGCCGACGCCGTGGACAGCGCCGACCTGGGCCGTCCGCGCGCGGACGCCAAGTCCGAAGACCCGCTGGGGCTGGGCGCTCCGCCGTCCCCGGAGGAGGTCGCCGCGCGCCTGGACGCGCTGAGCGGGTTGCTCACCGCGCAGACCAAGGCCCCGGCGCTGGTCGTCGCGGCCATCGTGCACGGCGAGTTGCTGACGCTGCGGCCGTTCGGCTGGGGCGACGGCATCGTCGCGCGCGCCGCGCAGCGCCTCACGCTGGTCGCGCGTGGCCTGGACCCCAAGTCGCTGACGGCCCCTGAGGTCGGCCACGCCGAACTCTCCGACGACTACGCCGCCGCCATCCGCGCCTACGCGTCCGGCACTCCCGAGGGCGTCGCGACCTGGGTCGGGCACTGCGCCGCCGCCACCGCCGCGGCCGCCCGCGACTCCCAGGCCATCTGCGAAGCCTTCATGCGCGGCTGACGTTCCCGCCGAATGTCGGAGGCTGCGGCTAGCGTCGTGGCCATGGACCCGTCACGAGGTGCAGATGGCTGATCGCGTGGGCGGCAGGCCCGCCCATCCCACCGAGACCACCGTCCGTTCTGCGGACTGGGACTCGCGCGACCTGACGGGCGAGGAGCACGAGGCCGTGCTGTTCGTCGACGTGGACATGACCGAGGCGAGCGGCAAGGGCGCGGTGTTCTCCGGCTGCACCTTCCGGGGCGTGCGGTTCAATGTGTCCTCGTACACCGATTCGGCATTCCTGAACTGCACGTTCGTGCGTTGCGGATTCTTCGACGCGACGTTCAGCGGGTGCAAGTTCGTGGGCAGCATGTTCGACGGGTGCAGCTACGACCTGATGAAGGTCGAGGGCGGCGACTGGTCGTTCGCGGGACTGCCCGGCGCCGACCTGCGGCGCGCGTCGTTCAGCGGCGTGCGGCTGCGCGAGGCCGACCTGATCGGGGCGCGCTGCGCCGGAGCCGTGCTGCGCGAGGTGGATCTGTCGGGCGCGATGCTGCACCAGGCCGACTTCTCGGGCTGCGACCTGCGAGGTAGTGAAATCTCCTCCGTCGACCCGTACACGGTGACGTTGCGCGGCGCGGTGATCGACCCGTATCAGGCCGTCGTGCTGGCGACCTCGCTCGGCCTGGACGTGCGCGCGGACTGAGCCCGCCGGACACAGCGAGCGGCGCCCCTCACGTCGTGGAGAGCGCCGCCGCTAGTCACGTCACACCGGGTTACCAAGCGTGCACCTCATATTCGTCGGACCGGGTCAAGCCCGTCTCGACGCGCCTCCCGCGGCTGGTCGCGCGTGGGTACACCGGCTGCCGTGCTCGGACACTGGGTCCTTAGGACCTGTCTACGCCTCATTTGCGCAGATGACAAGCCCTCCATTCGTAAAGGAAGGGACGCCGGGGGCGATACGCGTGGGTAACGGACGGGCCGTGCCGCGGCGTCCCCGGCCTTCTCCGCACGCTGGAACGCGCCATTCCCGCGAAGATCCGCGCTCCCGCATTTGATCACTCTGCGTGATCATTTCTTTTTCTCGGGCGCCCGAACAAAGATCTTTAGATCTTCGGTACGGTCCCTCTCCCGTCCGGTTGCGCCCGGCCGTCCCGGCCGCCGCGGCGTGGAAGTGTGGCATCTTCGCAACCAGGTGAGAAAAAACCTCACCCGCCAGGTGACTTTCCGACTCGACGGAAGTCTCGACGATCGGGCAGCATATGTTGTATCTGCCTACACTGGAGGCAGCGGCTTTGCTTCTCCTATAGATCGAACTGGCCTCGCGGCCGCGTGCGATCGTCCTGAGACTTTCCTGGGAAAACGGGCCGGCTCTACCCCCCCGGAGCCGGACCGTACGGCGACCCCCGCTCTCCCCCCCGGCGGGGGTCGCCCAGACCAAGGTTCGGGCGGCGGCCTCCACGGCCGCCGCCCGAAGTTATCCACAGGCTGGGGAATCCCCTTCCCCTTCCGGCCCCGCCCCGCGCATCGTGGAGGTACCAGACCCCACGGGAGGCGCGATGACCAGCGCGGCAATGATCGTCACCACCGACCCGGCGCTCGCCGACGACCTGCTCCGGCTCGCCGCCGCGGCGGCCGTGCGCGCCGACGTCGCCCAGAGCGCGGCCCAGGCCCGCACCGGCTGGTACTCGCGGCCGCTGGTCCTGGTCGGCCCGGACCTGGCCGGCGACATCGCGGCCGAGGGCTTACCGCGCCGCCCCGGCGTCGTCCTGGTCACCGGCCCCGACGCGCCGCCGGACGTGCACCGCCGCGCCCTGGAGGCCGGCGCCCAGGACCTGGCCGTCCTGCCCGCCGAGGAGCCGTGGCTGATCGACGCCCTGGCCACCGCCGCCGAGCCGCCGGGCCGCGCGACCACGGTGTGCTTCCGGGGAGCCAGGGGCGGCGTGGGCACCAGCGTCCTCGCGGCGACCTTCGCGCTGACGGCGGCCCGCGCGGGCCTGCGCACCCTGCTGGTCGACGGCGACCCGGCCGGCGGCGGGCTCGACCTGCTGCTGGGCATCGAGGACGCCGAGGGGGCGCGCTGGCCGGAGTTCGCCGAACGGCGCGGCCGGCTGAGCCCGGCGACCCTGCGCGACGCCCTCCCGCGCCTGGACGACCTGGCCGTCCTGTCGTGGCGGCAGGGAATGCCCGTCCCGGTCACGGAGGAGGGGGCGCTGACCGTCCTGGGGGCGGCATCGAAGGGCTTCGACCTGGTCGTGGCGGACGTGCCGAAGAACGCGGACACGCTGGGGAGCACCCTCCTGCGCGCGGCGGACGTGGGGTTCCTACTGGTCCCCTACGAGATACGCCCGACCGTGGCGGCGTCCTCGCTGCGCGACGCCCCCGCCGACCTGCGCCTGATCGCGACGGGCCCGTCGCCGGGCGGCCTGACGTCGGAGGTCCTGACCCAGGCGCTCGAACTGCCGCTGGCGGGAGTGCTGGAGCGCGACCGACGCATACCGACGGCACTGGAAGAGGCCGACATACGACGCGCGACCCGGCGGGGTCCCGTCCCGGCACTGTGCGGCCGCCTGCTGAAGACGCTTCCTTTCGCCCAACCGCAAAGCGAAGCGGCCTGAACAAGCCCTGAGCGGAAAGCCATTCTCGGCGCCCCAGGTCTGTTGCGCAATGCAAACAAAAGCCGAAGAAGCCCTTCCGCATGCCCAAAACGCACCAAATCCGAATAAACACCCCTATTCCGACAAAACAAGTCGACATCCCTCAGCGCAACACCGTCCACAACGGCAACTTCCGGACTGCGGCGCGCACCGGCCGACCGGCGAACCCCCGAAAGGAAGCGGCATGAAACGACTCTCCGAAGCAGTCCGTGGACGCCTGGCCGACGCGGGAGAAGAAGCGACGGCGGGCCGGGTGGCGGCGGCGCTGCGCGCGGAGGAACGCCTGCTGGGCGACAGCGAGGTCCTCGACATGGCCGACGAGTTACGGGCCGAATTCGTGGGCGCGGGCCCCCTGGATCCCCTCCTCCGTGAACCAGACATCACAGACGTGCTGGTGAACGGTCCCAACGAGGTGTGGGTGGACGCGGGCGCAGGCTTGATCCGCACTTCCGTCCGCTTCTCCGACGAGACGACCCTGCGCCGCCTGGCCCAGCGCCTGACGGCCGCAGCCGGACGACGGCTGGACGACGCGGCCCCCTACGCGGACGCGCGCCTGCTCGGCGGCGTGCGCCTGCACGCGGTGCTGCCGCCGATCGCGGCGAACGGCACGTGCCTGTCGCTGCGCCTGCCCCGCCGCCGCGCCTTCACCCTCGACGAACTGGTGGAGGCGCGCACGATCCCGCCGGAGGGCGCGTCCCTCCTGGCCGCCCTGATCGAGGCCCGGTCCGCCTTCCTGATCTCAGGCGGTACGGGCACGGGCAAGACGACCATGCTGAGCTGCATGTTGTCGCTGGCGGACCAGGGCGAACGCCTGGTCCTGGTGGAGGATTCGGCGGAACTGCGCCCCGACCACCCCCACGTGATCCGGCTGGAGTCACGACCGCCGAACGTCGAAGGCGCGGGCGGCGTGACCCTGCACGAGCTGGTCCGGCAAGCCCTGCGCATGAGACCCGACCGCCTGGTGGTGGGAGAAGTACGCGGAAGCGAAGTCACCACTCTCATGAGCAAGAATGCACCTATACATTGGAGGGTAACTAGATCGCCACATCTACCTCACCAGTCGCGTTCGTGCCGCGGGTGCTTGACCTGTCGGCCGCGCATGAGTCAGGGTCGGTCTGCTGCACAGTCCTGCACATCTCCAGGAGGTTTCGGTGGCCATTCGCTTTGTGGGGATCGACCCCGAAACGCCCGGCGGGAACTGCCCGGCTGTGTACGTGGACGACGCGACCGGCGACCTGCTGATCCAGGGCTGGACGATCACCGACCTCGCCGAGCTGGCGGCGATGGCCGAGCACAGCCCGCTCCTGCCGAACGAGACGATCGTGCGTCTCCCGGCCCGGATGCTCGGCATCGTGCGAGAGGCGTGCGAGCGTGCCAGCGCCTTCGTTCGATGAGCTGTTCGGCGCATGCCAGCACAGCGCCGTCCATCTAGAGATGCGCGACGCCTACACGCCCGAAGACCCGGTCTTCCAGGACTGGCAGGCCGGTAAGCGGATCGACATCCGCGAGTCGTGGGGCGAGTGGTTCGACCTGGTGGCCGCGACGACGGCGCGTGGCGTGCGGGTGCGGCGGGCCCGGATCGTGTCCGAGCCCGTCACCGACTTCGTCCGGTACGAGCACGAGCTGACCGAGGGCCTGAACCTCGCTGCGGGCGAAGAGGTGCGATGGTTGCCGCGGCGTCGCGCGAGCGACCTGTTGCTCCCGGGGAACGACTTCTGGGTGTTCGACAACGCGCGCGTGCGGTTCGGGTATTTCGCCGGTGACGGCCGGTATCTCGATGACGAGATGGTGGATGACTCGCGGGTCGTGCAGGGGTGTGCGGCCTCGTTCGATGCGGTGTGGGAGCGGGCCGTGCCGCATGAGGACTACCGGCTGACCTGACCTGTGTCATGTCGAGTCCGTCCTCCAGCGCCCAGCACGCGCGGCAGGCCCTCGCCGACCGGCTCCGGGAGTTGCGCGTTGCGGCCGAGCTGACCGGGATCGAGCTGGCGGAGCGGTGCGGGTGGCATCGTACGAAGGTGTCCAAGCTGGAGCACGCGGCGACGTCGCCGACCGCAGGCGATATCCGGGCCTGGTGCAGCGCGTGCGGCGTGCCCCAACTCGGGGACGAGCTGGTCGCCGAGCGGCACGCGGCGGACTCGCTGTGGCTGGACTGGCGCCGCATGGAGCGGAACGGGCTCCGGCACGCACAGGAGTCCGTCCGGGAGTTGTACGAGCGCACGCGGCTGCTCCGCGTCTACTCGCCGGTGATGATCCCCGGCCCTGTGCAGACCGGCCCCTACATCCGGGCCGTGTTGCAGGCGATCCGTGCCCGTCGCGCCATCGAGGTGGACGACGTGGACGAGGCGGTCGCCGAGCGCATCGACCGGCAGCACGCGGTCTTGCAGGGGCCCGGACAGGTCGTGGTCCTGGTGGAGGAGGCGGCGCTGCGGTACCGGATCGGCGGTGCGGAGGTGATGGCTGGCCAGCTCGGTCATCTGTTGTCGGCGGCGTCGTTGCCGACGTTGTCCCTTGGGGTGATTCCACTGGATGCGGATCGTACGACGCATTGGCCGGTGGAGATGTTCTTCATGTTCGATGACGTGCAGGTGAACGTGGAATTGGTGAGCGGATTCTTGACGATCACCGACCCTCGGGAGATCGCTATGTACGAGTCTGCCGTTACTGAACTGGCGGCAACGGCGGTGTATGGAAGAACGGCCCGCGCTCGGATTATGGCGGCCATCGACGCCCTGGCATAGCAATACTGCACACCTGGATAAACCTGCTGCACACTCGTGCACACCTATAGCGGGTAGGTGTCCGGCGTCCTTACCGTCGCAGATGTGGGCGCGGACCAGCCACTCGTTCCCGTGTGGTCCGATCCTGAGAGCCGCCGACGCAGGGCTCTCGTTGGGTCCGCGCTCACCCGAAACGTCAGACGGCCCCGGGCCAGCGTTCGCGCGCTGGTGGTTCCGGGGCCTCGGCCGGAGGGTGAATCCGACCTATGCGCACGGTAACCGACTCTGATCGGGTCGAGCAGCAGAAGCTACGGGAAGAGTTCCCCGACTGGTCGATCATCATCACCGACCGGGACCGTTGGTGGGCGACGCGCGGGCCGCTGCCCCGCGACCAGGCGGGCGAGGTCGCCGACCTTGAAGACGACACCGCTGACGGGCTGCGTATCAAGCTTCAGGCAGTGACCCAATGAACTCCGCGGTCCCGGTCAGCGGGCGCGCACCGGGACCGCGGGCACGACGTCGGACGGCCGCCGGGCAGTACGTGGCCCGTGCCTGCTCAGCGCGCCGTCCGACTCCAACCCGCAGGGCGGCCAACATCCGGCCCTGCGGCAGGGGGGACCCCGCGCGGCCGACACCGACCCCCGTCGGGCGTCGGCCGCGCGGGACGCACACAAGGAGGACGTTGTGAGCGGTGTTCATGAGCGGCCTCCGCATCACCGCGAGTTGATCACCAGGCACTGCATCTCCAACTGCGGGTGGCTGACGCAGGGGCTCGACGACGGGCGGGTGACGTTCCTGCCTCCGGAGCTGGCGTGGCCGCCCGGGGTGCCGATGCCGGTGCTGGAGCACCGGCGGCGCGGCGACGGCGGCGTGCCGTGGTGGTACTGGGCGGTGCCGGGCGAGGAGGCCGTCCCGATCTGCCCGGCCAACCGCGGGGACCTGGCGGTGACGAAGCTGGACGAGCTGCTCACCGCGCACCGGGCGTGGCGACCCGCGCCTTCCTGACCGGGGGGTGGCGGCGCGAGATCCCCCGACGCCCGCCCCGCCGCCCTCCACCAGACGTCGCATGGCTGCCCGCCCGGGTCATCCGGACTGATCACCCGGAGCCTGACCGGCGGGGGCCATGCGACCCAGACGCGGGCGCGTCGGTCGGCATCGCGGGTCCGGCCGGCGCGCCCGCTCTATTCGTCCGCGTCGTCGCGCTCGGCGGCGGCCTGGCGCGCGGCGTCGTACGCCTCGCCCATGGTCGCGTCCGGGTGCTGCTGGAGGTGCTGGGCGACGAGCCGGGCGACCTCGTCCACCTCGATCCCGTGCTCGTCGCCTAGGGCGTCGGCGACGTCGTGGAGGCCCGGGTCGTCCAGGACGCGGGCGGCGATGTCCTCGCCGAACGCGGCGGCCAGGACGGGCCGGTAGCGGTCGATGCGGGCGTTGGTCCGCGCGCGGACGTAGGAGTCGGTGATCTCTGTCATGTCTTGGAGGAACTGCTCGCTGGCGGTTTTCGCGGAGGGGATGCCGTTTTCGCGGGCGAGGCGGCGCAGGTGCTCGCGGGAGTAGCCGGTGAGCTGGGCGACGGTGGCCTGTTTGACGCCGGAGTTGGGGTACAAGGCGATGAGGATCGCCTCGTGGAGGTCGGTTTCGGCTTGCTGGTGGGTGTGGACGGCGTCGCGGAGCCACTGTTCGACGCTGGGTGTCTTCTTCGCCATGACCCCATCATGCCACATGTGTTGGCCAACTCTCTTGCCATATGCCAACTCATGTGGCCATAATGGTTGGCATGACGAAGACGGCGAAGCCCCAGACGGCCACCTGCAAGCGCTGCCACGCCACCCTCCGCAGCGCCCGCAGCGTGACCCGCGGCTACGGCGACCACTGCTGGACGATGCAGCAGCGCGAGACCGCCGTCGCTCGTCTGAGCCGCGCCTTCAAGGGGGCCGAGAAGACCCGCCGCGACGCGCTGGAGCTGCTGGAGGACCAGGCGCTCGTCCCCACCCGCCACGACGGCCAGTTCCTCGCGGTCAGCAGCGACGGGGACACGGTCTACCTGGTGGACACGGTCGAGCGGTCGTGCACCTGCAAGGGCCACGGCCGGACCGGACGCTGCTACCACCTGGTCGCCGCCGACACCGTCGAGATCACCACCACCCCGGCGCGCGAGTTCGCGCTCGCCGCCTGATCAGCCACCTACTAGGGAGAACGCGTGACTGCCATGACCAGCGAGAAGCCCACCGCCCCCCTCCTCTTCGGCACCCTCACCGACACCGAGCTGGAGGCCCTCATCGCCATGCTCACCTCCTCCCTCACTCACATCGGCTGGTGCCTCGCCGACGCCGAGGACGGCGACGACACCACCGCCTGGTCGGCGATCTACCTGGAGATCGACGCCCTGATCTGACGCCCTGCGGGGCCCGCTCCGGCGGGCCCCGCCCGGCACGGGGAGTAGCAGACGCAACGAACGCCCCCGCCCCTCCATCGCGGAGGAGCGGGGGCGTTCTGCTGGTCGGGTTACCGGCCGTACGAGCCGTCCCGCGCGGGCGTGCGCGGGGTGTGCTTGGCCAGCCACCCGGCCACGCCGGTCAGCGCGGTCGTGATGACGCCGACGATCGCGGCCTGGAGGATGTCGGCCAGCCCGGCGAGCGCGGGCACCTTCACCACCAGCAGGCCGACGACGAACGACGCGACGGCGGCGGCGGTGGTCGCGGCCGTCACCTTCTTCTCCACGGGTGCGGACATGGTCACTCCTTCGGGGGCAGCGCTGCGCGGACGAAGCAGTCCTTCGCCTCCAGCAGCTTGCGGAGCCCGGCCGTCAGCTCGGGGCCGTCGGGCAGGGCGCGGATCATCTCCTCCGCCAGCTCCCCGCACGGGCGGGACACGGCCTGGAGGTGCTCGGGGAGGTGGTCGTACTCGAAGTGGCGGGCGAGGTGCTGCGTGCCCGGGTGCCGGTCGGTGAGGTCCTGCACGGTCTACTCCTTCGGGGTGTTGAGGCGGACGGCGAGCTGGTCCACGACCTGACCCGCCAGCTCCGCCGGGATCGCGGCCGCGATGCGCTCCGGCGTCAGGTCGGCCAGCACCAGGCGCGCGACCTCGGCCTCGTCCACGTCCGGCGACTGCCGCGCGAGCTGGGCGAGCGTGGCCTTGACCTGCTGCACCGAGCTGTAGGCGTCGCGCAGGATGTTCACGTGCCGCCACGTCGGGTTGTCCTTGGCCGCGGTGCCGGGCGCCGGGGCGGTGTCGGTGTTCCACACGATGTCGCGGATCTTCTTGAGATCGGCGTCGGACAGGGGCATGTCGTCGTCCTCCTGGGGGTTGCCGGTGAGGCTGCCGTCGCGGACCATCCCGTAGAGGATGGAGCCGGGGCAGCTAGTGGAGATGAAGTCGCGGTGGCCTCTGACGGCCCCGGCGACGCCCTTGCCGCGCAGCCACGCGCGCAGCTCCTTGAACGCGGCGACCTGCTCGGCGGTCGGGCGCTCGGCGTCGCCGGACATGAACGTCACGCTCGTCCACGTGTTGTTGCCGCCGGGCTGCGCGGCCTGCACGCGGCCGAAACCGCGACCCTCCAGGACGACGCCATGCGGGCAGACCGCGAACGAGTACCCGATGTCGGCCCAGTTGCGCGACGGGCCCATGTGGAACTTGCGGGTGTTGCGCCAGTAGGTGCGGCACGCGTCATGGCCCTTACCTGCGAGTCCCTGGTTCGACCCGTCGTAGTGGACGACCAGGCCGTCCCGGCAGGGCGCGGCGGCTGCGGCGCTCGGCGGCCAGCCGAACACCGACCTGTTCTCCAGCTTCATGGGCTGTCCTCTCGCACGCAGTACGCAGCGTCGCGCGGCCCGTCGGGCGTGACGACGCTGCCGGTCTCCACTCGATAGCCGTCCGGGCACGACGGGCCCGGCGGTCCCTGCTCCCCGCGCGGGCCCTGCTCGCCGACCGGGCCGCGCTCGCCCGCCGGACCCTGCTGCCCGGGAGAGCCGTCCTTGCCCCCCGCGCCGTCCTTGCCCGGCTGACCGGCCGTCCCCGACGGACCCACCCGGCCCGGCGCGCCGGTCGTCCCTGGCCGCCCGGGAGCACCTGCTCCTCCGCGCGCGCCCGGAGCGCCAGTCGCACCCGCCGGCCCCCGCCCGCCCGGCTGCCCCGACGGGCCCGGCGACCCGGGACTCCCCGGGCTGCCCGTCGCGCCGGGCGGGCCCGGTGGCGGCGACACCTTCGGCACCCCGCCGAGCTGCCGAACCTGATCGGCGAGCACCCGGTTGTCCGCGCGCGCGGACACCGCGTCCGCCCGAATTGCGCGGTTGTCGGTCTGGAGATCCCGGACCGCCGACCAGGACCAGACGGCCAGCACCAGGAACACGCCGACCACGACGACGACGCCGGCGTTCCGGCGCACGCCCCGCCGCACCTGCTGCGCATCAGTCATTTGCCGCCGCCGCTCTTGAGCTGGAGCAGGATCGTGATGAGGAACAGCGCGGACGGGATGACCCCGGAGTAGATCGCCGTGCGCCAGGACGTGCCCTGCCGGTCGTTCTGCCGGTCGAGCTGGTCGCGGATGTCCTTGTCGCCGTCCTTGCGGGCCTGGCGCTCGTCGGCGACATCGCGCTCCAGTTCGGCGAACCGCCGCTCGGTCTCCGCACGGTCACGGGTGTGCAGATCGACGGGGACCAGGCGGAGGCCCATGTCGCCGAGATGCTGCTCGATACGGTCCAGGCGCCGCACCACCTCGCCCATGCTCCAGTCATTGGTCATCTACACCCCGTCCCAGACGAGTTCGATCCGGCACTCCTGGCCGGGCGTGGTGTCCACGGCCGTGATCGTGGACTCGTCGGAGTAGTAGAGGATCAGCTCGATGCGGTCGCCAGCGGACGCGTACACCCGCCACGTTGCCGAGCAGACCTTGAGCCCGCCGAACGCCACGAACGGTTCCGGCCCTTCCCACCCGGCCAACCCCGCGCCGGTGTGCGATGCGCCGTTGACGGCGATGGATGGGATCAGCACCAGGCCGGCCGCGCCGCCGCCGGAGATGCTGACCGCGCCGGTCACCAGCCACCAGCCCGACCACCCGGCGGGGACGGTGTACCGGGTCGGCTGCCCGCTGCTCCATCCGCCGTGCGAGTCCTCGTCCACCCCGCTGGAGTTCCACGCGACGGCCTGGTTGACGGCCTCGGTGACGGTCAGGCCGGTGGTGCGGCGGGCCCGGAACCGCGGCGGCGACAGCAGCGCCGTCAACGGATCGCGAATCCACGCGTTGAACCGGGCGGGCAGCGACCCGACCGGCGCGCCCGGCACGAACACCGGGACCTGCGGGACCGGCATTAGAGGCTCTGCCAGACCGCGATCAGCCGGGAGTGGTCCCCGGCCCCGCCCTTCACCGACAGGGCCGACCCCTGGTTCTGCTGCATCTGCAACTCCACATAGTCGCCCGCGTTCATGCGGATCAGCGCGGTCGCGGACACCGCCGTGCCGCTGGTGGACACCGCCGCCGGGACGGTGCTCGTCCCGGTGTAGGCGGTGGTGCCGTTGACCAGCAGCCGCGCCGCGCGCCAGCCCGCGCTGGACGACGGTTCGCCGACCGCCGCCAGGCCGTGCACGAAGTACAAGCCCGCCCGCTGGCACGTGTAGCGGGTGTTGTTCGTCGTGTTGTCGTGGCCGCCGTAGTTGTCGATGTGCTCGCCGATCATCTGAATCGACGTCCACCCCGACGCGTTCGAGGGGATGGTCTGGGTGGTGCCGATCGAGTTGAGGCGGGCGGCCGGCGGGTAGCGCAGGAACCGCAGCACGTCGTTGACGTGCCGGTTCAGCGGGACCTTGGTGTAGGGGCCGACGGTGCCGGTGGAGTCGGCGGTGAGCAGGTCGTTGGCCGTCCACGTGCGCGGCAGCGCGGGCAGCGGAACGACGGTGCCGGTCGCTGAGCACGCCCACCGCAACGTCAGGCTCGGGCACTTGGTACCGGTGCTAGTGGCCACCGTCGCCCCGGTGTCCTGCCACGCCATCAGCTCGACGTACTGGTCCACGGCCAGGTGCAGCAGGTCCACCACAAGCATGTCGGTCGCGTGCCCGGCCCCCCCGGTGATCTTCATGCCCTCGTAGACCGTGCCGCCGTTCAGGCGGATCCCCGCGACGTGGACGCGGTTGCCGTTGGTGGCGACCATCGGCACGTACCCCGTGCACAGATACCAGTCGCCGCTGTTGGCGGTCTGCGACGCAGCCCACCGCGGCTTGTTCGCGGAGTCGCTGTGCCCGCCGACCGCGTCGATGATCTCGGTCAGCGGCAGCGGCGTCCACGTGCTGGTGGGGACGTTGACCGCGCCGGTGCACAGCCCTTGAAACAGCGGCCGCGACCGGTGGAACAACACCGCGCCGGAGACGTCCGACTCCAGATACCGGGCATCGACGGGCGACCCGAGCCCCCCGGCGCCCTGCTCCGACCAGTCGGCGGGCTCGGTCGGCTCCAGCGTCGGGAACCCCGACGGCAGGGTGTATCTCACGGGCTCACCATCCGATCGTGGAGTTGCCGAGCACGCCCTTGACGGGGTCGCCGAGCACCAGCACCTGCGGAGGCGCGGGCGCCAGCGTCAACGCGACGCTCGCGCGGGTCTGCCCGGTGCCGGAGGTGATGTCGTGGGACACCGTCATGACGCGGCACTGCGCCGTCACCGCGGGCTGCCCCAGCGGCCGCCGCACCACGGTGATGAGGTCGCCGACCTCCACGCCCAGCACCAGCGGCCACGCCGCCGGGTACCGGGCCGCGTCCACGACCACCTGCTCCCACCGGTGCCTCGGCGTTTTGTGGACGGCGAGCAGCCACTCGGCGAGCCCCCACGCGGCTTGCGGGCTGTACAGCGAGGTGTTCCGCTCCAGCGGCCGGGCCCCGTACCGGGAGATGCTGTCGGGGTCGGCGGCGATGTGCGTGCGGGGCGCGATGGCGGTGACGGCGTACTCGTTGTCGTTGTTGAGCGTCACCGAGTTGTACAGGTGGGTGAGGTCGTAGTCGGGCGCGGCGTCGGCCTGGAACGGAATCTCCCCGGCGCCGGTGTTGTCGCCCAGGACCCACCGGACCGGCTGGCGGTGCATGAACCGCTGGGACATCACGCGCAGGTATCCGGCGCCGTCGGCGAACACGAGCCCGTTCTCGGTCTCCATCATGTCGCCTAGCGTCTGCGCCAGGGCTCCGCCCGATGCGGTGTCGCGGGAGTGCTGTGCGTCGCCGAACATCAAGGTGCGGGGGACGTCTGATCCGGTGATGGCCAGCCAGCGCTGGGCCCGCTGGTGCACGGCCTCGTCGTCGGCCCACGCATTGCGGGCGTCCACGCCCAGCTCTTGCAGTTCGGCGTCGCTCAGCCACCGGTCGTACACCGCCAGATGGGCGTGGCTCGCGTTCAGCGAGTTGCCGTTCCAGAACGCGTCAGCCTCACCGCCGAAGCTGATCGAGTCGAAGCCGTCCACCAGGTCAGCGGACCCGGCCACGAACAGCGTGGGGTCCTGGAGGGTGACCCGCCACGAGGTGCGGGTCAACCGCAGGCTCCACGGCGACCAGTCCCCGACCACGAACCCCTGGATCGAGTACGTCGTGGTCGCCGCGTGGGTGTCCTTGTCCCAGACGGTGACCGCCACCGTCATGCCCGACAGCCACACCTTGATGACGCTGCCCTGGCCCGCGCCGCCGCCGGGGTCGAGGTTCCGCAGGATGCACAGCGTGCCGTCGGGCGCGGCCGCGTCCGGGCGCAGCATCCCGCAGATCGTGATGCCGCCGGAGATCGCCGGGAACGCGCGGTCCTCAGCGATCAGCGCGTACCCCTTGTCGGTGTCCCCACCGGCCAGGCCCGACTGCTGCCACCCGGAGCCGGGGTCGCCGTAGATGCGGGTCTGCCAGTGCCCGTCGCTGTCGGTGGAAGCCCCGAACTCGGCCTTGCCGTTCGCGCCGGACCCGTACTTGCTGCGCGCCAGCGTCGCAACCGCTTGGGAGCGGCCCGCCACGTTGAGGGCGCTGGGCGACCCGGCCGGGTCACTGAGCGGCCAGTACGCGTAGGGGCGGCGGCGCAGGATCTCCCCGCGCAGCGGCGTCGGGAGCGTCGCCACCAGAGTTGCGATCGCGTCCACGCCGGAGGCGTCCACGTAGCCGTGGTGCGGAGTGACCCACCGCCGCCGCCACCGCTCAACCCACCCGGCGCTGACCGGGTAGATCTTGCCCTGCCACGCCATGAGGAGCTGGTACGGCGTGTAGATGTCCAGGGCGCCGCCGGGCGTGGGGGTGGCCCCGTTGTCGAAGTTCCGCAGGGTTATCTGCGCTTCACCGGCCTGCGGGCGGCCCAACTCGTACTGCACACCCCGCCCCGCGCGCAGCCCCTCGAACCGGCCCGTGTGGTTGGTCCAGTTCACGCGCGTGAGCGGCGTCTCCAGCCCGACCGTGTGCCCGAGCTGGAGACGCGTCGCCGGCCAGTTCGCGTTCGGCTGCGGCCACGGCGTCCCGGTCTCGCGGATCGCGACGACCAGGCCCGTCCAGCCCACCGCGGAAGCAGTGGACCACGTCGCGGTCTGCGCTGCGGAGGTGGCCCGGCACGCCACCGACAGGCGCAGGTCCGGGCCGTCGGGGGCACCGCGCGACACCTGCGACAGCGCACCCCACCCCGTCCCGGGCGGCGTCACGGCGAGGCCTGCGTTGCTGGTGGCGGCGGCCGCGATGACCAGGGAGTTCGCGCCGGGGGCGGGCAGGTTCACCGAGAGACCCGTCGCTGATCCGGCGCTGCCGGGCGTCGCGCTGACGACGTCCACGAACCCGTTGGTGAACCCGCTGATCTCGATCACCTGGAGCGCGACCGAGCCGACGTCGTCGGCGGCCAGGTGCGACACGGCGGCGTAGATGACGTTCATGGCCCACGGCGCGTACTGCACGCGCGGGCACACCCACACCTCCACGCGGGTCGTGGTGGCCTGGTGGTAGGTGGAGCCGCACAGCGTCCACCAGTTGCGGGCCAGGTCGCCGATGGACGCCAGCGGGAGAGTCCCGTCCCAGAACCGGTAGGTGATGACCGCGATCAGCCAGTTGTCGGGGTTGGGTGCGATCGTGAGGTTGAGGTCCTCGCGGCCCCCGGCGGTGTCCCAGTACTGCACGATGTTCAGGGCCATCATCGACCTCCGAACTGCGCCAAGCCGGGATTCCTCACGTTGCGTTGTGCGGCCTGGCGCTGCACGACGTCGAGCAGCTCGCCAGCGGCCCACACCGACCCGGCGACGTGGAAGTGGTTCTCCACGCGGTTGACCGTTGCGGCGGCGGGCTGCCGGGCGAGCGGCGCGTAGGTCTTACGCGGCGGCGTGGGGAACTGGCCGGTCGCCGGGGTGAGCTTGGGGCCGCTGGTGGCCTTCTCCCACCCGACCGGGCCGGGCCCGGTCGCCGTGCCCCACCCGGCCTTCTTCAACTCGACCGCCCGGCCCTTGGCGGCGTTGATGGCCTCCAGCACCGGCCGGTACACCCGCGTGGAGGCCGCATTGATCACGAACTCCTTGTTACTCAGCCGCGCGAGGATCGAGTCCGACGTGGTCGTGCCGGGCCCGCGCACGTACCCGCCGCCCGGATAGCCGACCGGGCCGCCACCGGCGTAGCCGACCAGGCCGCCCTGCGCGTGTCCGCGAGTGCCCAGAACGATGCCGCCGACCCCGGCGAGGATGCCGCCGATCCGCTGCGCGAAGCTGCGGATCTGCGCCTCTGCGCTGCTGGTCTGCGCGGTGACCTTGACGTTCTTCTTCGGCGGGATCTTGTCGGCTGAGTGCTTGACGCCCATGAGCTTGTTCGCGAGGTCCTTCGCCTCGCGCTTGGAGTAGCCCATGCTGACCGCAGCGTCGATGATCTTCTTGCGGGCCGACGCCATGAACTTGCCGACATCGTTCGCCGACCGGCCGTTGTCGCGCATCGCGATCGCGTTCTGATGCGCGGCCTTGGCCATGGACGTCAGGGCCTGCTCGTTCTCGATGCCCTTGGCCGAATTGAACCCGTGGGCCTTGCCGTTCTCCTTGATCGTCTTGGTCAGATCGATCACGGCCTGGCCGTACTGCGCCGCCGCCTCCCGCGAGGTCAGCGTCTTGCCGGTGAGCGAGTCGAGCGCCTGCTTGAGCTGCTCCGCCGACTTGCGGGCGAGCTGCATGAGCTGCTGGTTGGTGGACAGCTCACCCGACGCCGACCCCACCGCAGGCACCAGCCGCTGCTGCACCGACGCGGCCACGGACCCGGCGGCGGCGGCGACGTCGCTGCTTTCCTTCTTCCACAGCTTGGAGACGTCCACGAACCGGCTGACGCCGTCCACGACCATGCCGATCGGCCCGGCCAGGTACACCAGCAGCATCCGGCCGATCTCGGTGATCACCGGGATGACCGGTCCGAGCGCGTCGGTCACATCGGACCACGACCCCGAAAAAACGTTGATCACGGGGTAGAGGTCCATCAGGACGCCCGCGAGCATCCCCGCGACCCGCACGATCGCCGAAATGTCCTTGAGGAAGTTCGCGAATTCCTGCGGGTTGCGCTGGACGGCCTCCGAGATCGAGATCAGCCCGTCAGCGACGTTCTTGAGGACGACATCCATCGCCGGGCCCAGGTGCATGATGACGCCCTGGAAGGAGCGGGTGAAGGACGTCAGGACGGGGCGCAGGCGCAGCAGGGCGCGCGCGAACTCGCCGACGAACAGCTGAACAGCAGGCGCGAGTTCCCGGAAGCTGTCGCGGACGGTGGGCCCGAACGCGTCGAACGTCTGCCGCCCGACGCGGACGACCTCGCGGAGCGTGCCCTCGAAAGGCTTCGCCCACTGCTTGGCCTCGGAGACGACATGCTTCTTGAGGCCGGAGAACTCCCGCTTGATCTCCTGGTTTTTGGCGGCGACCGCGAGGCCAACCGCCGCCAGCGCGCCGCCGATCGCCAGCACCGTCGCGCCGCCAGCCACGGTCGCCAGCACCGGCAGCGCCAGCAGCATCGGCCCGATGCCGCCGAGCCCGGCCGCCGCCTTGTCTTTGATCGACCCGAAGCTGAACCGCGCGGCCCGCTCGATCTCCCGAAAGGAATCGTCTCCGTCGTCGCCGAGGTCACCGAACTGCTGGCGCAGCCGGGCGATCAGCAGGTTGTGCTGCTCGATGTCCCCGCTGGCGCGGAGCTGCGCGAGGCGCTGCGCCGCTGCTGCTTTCGCGGCCTCCCGGGCGAGTTCCCGGTACTGCTCGGCCTCCTGGTCCACCGCGCGGGCCTGCGCGCGCGCCGCCCGGGAGGCGGCCATCTGGGCGCGCTCCAGGTCGCGCTGCGCCTCCGCGGCGGCCTGCGCGGCGCGGGCCGCGTTGCCCTGCCCGGCTGCGAGCTTGCGGGCCTCCTCCGCCGCGCGCCGCTGCGACCGGGCCGCGCGCTCCCCGGCCTCCTGCGCGGCGTGGCCCATCCGCTGCGCGGCCTCGCGCGCGTCGGCGTTCTGCTCGCCGAAGTGGTCGGCCTGCCGGGCAGCGCGCTCCAGGTCCTGCACGTAGGAGCCGACGTCAGCGACGAACCGCTCCACGACGTCGGGCAGGTTGCTACCGGCCATGGACTGCCCTCCAGAACGCCGCCACCGCAGCCTCGGTCGCACGGCCGGACTCGCGCACCTCGCGGACCGCTGGCCGCATGTAGGGGCGCGGCGGGATCACCGTCATGTGGTTGCGGCCGGTGACGCCGCCGAGTTCCTGGATGCGCGCGTACACCACGCCGTCGGGGCCTGCCGCTGCCATCCACCGGCCCGCGCCGATCTGCCGCGCGGAGGTGACGGTCACCTTGTCCCGCAACCTGCCGGAGATTTTGGCGGGCGGTTGGCCGGGCGGCGACGGGGTGGGGGTGCGCGGGGCGTGGGAGCGGCGGGCCAGGGTGCGGCGGATCTCGTCCCGGCCCGCCTTCGCCATGGCGAGCGCGGCGGCCTGCCCGCCCTCGCGCTCAGCCCGCCGCGCCATCTCCCGCAGTCGGTTCCCGTTGCTGCTCATCCTGGACCTCCCGCATGACGTTGAGGACAGGAATCAGCCAGTCGAACAGCCAGGCGGGGACCTCATCGACTTCGCGCGGCGTCCACCCGAACAGCTCGGCGAACTGCACATACGTCAGCGCATCCAGCGCGCGGGCTGACGGCTCATGCCCGGGGATCTCGCGGCCGCGGAGGTGGTTTTTCAGTCGGAGGAGCTGTCGCCACTGTGGGACTCCTTCGTCCCGTCGCCGTCCTTCGCCCTGGAAAAACCCACCTCCTCCCAGTGGTCCTCGGTTGCGTCCACGAGCTTCTTGTAGGCGCTGTTGGGCAGGAACTGGAGCTTGTCGGCGACGCCCTTGGGGAGCGGCTGGTCGAACGACCACCCCTCGATGAGGTGGGCGATGAGGGTGTCCCGGATGCGGGCCATGCCCGCCGGGGAGAAGTCGCCCGACAGCTTGCCCTTGGCGTCGGCGCTCGGCATGAGCCGCAGCACTGCCACCGAGACCCGGCGGGGCATCTCATCGACGTCGGTGATCTCGGCCCACCGCTCGGAGCCGTCCTTGTTGGTGCCCAGATCGACGCGCATGGTTCGTCGGTCCTCTCTCTTGTTGATCAGGCGTAGGTGGTGACCGTGTTCTTGACCACGGCCTTGATCGGGGACAGGCCGCCCGACGCGGACGCGTCGGTGCTGTTGGCCATGGCCTTGAACGACACGTCGTAGCCGAGCAGCGTGTCGCGCTTCATCGGGGCCTCCTGGTAGGCGGCCTTGGTCATCGTGAGCGCCACCTCCCGCAGCGCACCCGCCGCGCCGCCGTTGGACACGGTCAGCACCAGGGCGGGCTGCTGGTTGGTGAGCAGGCCCGTGATGAGCGGCGACTCGTCCAACGCGATCAGCGTCAGCTTCCCGGACACCTTGAGGGGGCCGCGGGCGATCGTGTACGGAGCCTGCGTGCCGTCGGCGGTGTGCATCACCGCAAGCTCACGCTCGATGCTGACCGACCACTCCGACAGGTTCGGGGCGGCGACCCCAGCAATCGTCAGACCGGACCGCCACGCCGGGATGATCTGCTCGGTCGTGGGGGTGAGCGTCATCGCCGACCCGGCCGCCGACGACGGGTAGGCGGTGCCCTTGGCCTGCACCTCGAACAGGCCCTCCGCGTTGCCCGACAGGGTCAGCTCCGACAGGCACGTGTGCGGGTACACGCGCGCGCCCGTCGTCGCGGTGAGCTGCTGGGAGTCGATCATCGTGTGCGTCGGAGGCTGCCCCGACCCGCTGTTCAGCAGGCCGAACGTGTGCGGAAACACCCCGGACACGGCCGCGCCCACGGCGTAGTCGCCGAGGATGTTGTGCAGCAGGTCGCCCAGCGAGTCCACGAACCCCGGCCCGGACATGTCCACCTCGGCGACGGCCGGGCCCGCGACGGTCCCGTACTCCGACGCCATCGACGCCCGGTAGCCCTCATCGGTGAGGAAGTCCACCTTGTCGGAGGCGTCGAACTTGCTCCACGGCGGGAACCGGGACGCGTTGACGGCCAGGCCGGGCGAGTTCTCCCGACCGATCCCGAACGCGGACCGGGCTCCAGGCATGACCGGCATCAGCCGTTCTCCTTCGTGCTCTGCCGCTCCTTGGGCGCGGGCTTCCAGCAGTCGTCAGGCGGCACCGGCAGCCGCGCGGGGACGTGCTCGCCGTCCGGGCCAGGCCGGGTCACGCCCGCCGCCGGGGCGATGTCGTAGACGCGGCCCGGCTCAGCGACCAGCGTCGAACCGCGCTCGACGTCGATGTACTCGACGTAGGTGGCGGCATGCTCGCCGCCGTAGGTGAATCTGGGCATCAGCCCTGCTCCTCTATGCCTGTGGGTAGACCAGCGCGTCGAAGCTGATGACCGCCTCCTGGCGGACCGTCGGCGGCGTCCCCGGCTCGACCATCGGCACCGCGCCCGTGTTCGTGGAGATGCCGCGCTCGGACTCGCCGGCCTCCACGACCGCGCCGCCGAGGGTGCGGTCGCCGTGGATACGGGACACGATCGCGTCGATGAGCCGGTCCAGGTCGGCCTGCGCGTCCTCCACGCTGGCGGCGCGGGCCATGTGCCAGACCCACAGCTCGACCGCAAGGGCGCGCCGCTTGAAGCCCGACGTGGACCCGCCGAACGCGATCCGCCGCTCCGCGTCGCCGGACAGGTGCACGGCCATGACCGCGCCCATCCCGCGCCCCTCCGACAACCCGGCCGTCGCGTCGCGGTCCTCGAACCGCGTCGTCCAGTACGGGCGCACGCCCGCGAGCCCGGCGGCGGCCAGCGGCGTCGGCCGGTAGACCCGCGCGGCCGTGTCGAACGTGGAGCCGCCGAAGAAGCTGGCGATGCCGACGCGGATCTGCTCTCGACTGCTCACCGCGCCATCGGCCCCTGTCCGGTCAGCCCCGCGTCCGCGAGGATGCCCCACGCCTGCTCACCGATCAGCGGCAGGGCGGTCGTGGAGCCTCCGACCGACTGGCCGCGCGACAGGTCCACCCCGCCCGCGGACGCGCCCGTGGGCACGCCCGGCTGCATCCCGTGCCGGATACCGTCGGCGTTGCCTTGGGCGAGCTGGTAGGCGACCTGCTCGATCGTCGCGGCCCGCAGCGCAGACACGGCGCCGTCGGCCTCGGTGTCGTAGGTCGAGCAGCGGAGCACACGGTCGATGTCGCGCGAGGCGCGGTCGAGCAGCAGGGCGGCCCTCTCCACGGTGTAGCCGAGGGCCTCCTCCAGCTGCTCGACCGTCGCGTACGCCACCAGCTACTCCTTCTTCTTGTCGCCGCCCTCGGGGCCCTGCGCCGGGCCTTCGGGGGCCGGGGCCGGGTCCTTCTCCGGGGCGGGCTCCGGGGCCTTCTTCTCGGCGGGACGGCGGCGCGGCTTCGGCTCGTCCTCGACCCGCCAGTCCGACCCCGGGTCGGCCACCAGCCGCTCCAGCTCGCCCGCCCGATCGCTGCCCGGCTCCGGCCGCTCCCGCTCGGCGACGTGACCGCCGACGCCACGCACGTAGGTCGCCACGATCACACCGCCAAGCCGGTCATGAGCGCGTGGTGCTTCTCCGCGCCGTACTTGAGCCCGATCTCGCCGTAGAGCTGCACCTCGTCGGAGGCGCCGGTCTTGGCGAGCGGCTCCTCGAAGAAGTGCCCCTTCTTGGGGACGTTCAGGAACACCGGCGACAGCTCCTCCAGCGAGACGACGCCCAGGGCGTCCTGCGGCATCGCGCGGTCGAGCATGACGTTGAGCGTGCCGAAGTCGGTCACGACCGTGGTCACGTTGACGCCGCCGACGTTCCGCGACTGCTCGGTGTGCTGGCCGTACGCGGACATGTACGCCTTGGTGACCGCGCGCTTGACGACCGAGTTGCACAGCAGCGTCGCCGTGTGCTGCTCGGAGATGCCGCCGTTGTCGAACGCCATCTGGAGCAGGTCGTTGACGTGGTCGGTGATCAGCGCGGTCGTCCACGGCTTGGTGAACGCGATGTTCGCCGCGGTGCCCAGCGTCAGCGCCGCGCCGCCGTTGCTGCTGGCGACCTTGAAGGTGTTGGTCGCGACGTCGCGCACGTAGTAGACCCGGCCGGCCAGGATGTTCGTGGCGACGTCGGTCGCGGTGAACACGATCTTGTCGCCGTTCGACATGCCGTGCGCGGTCGAGGTGATCGTGTCGGTCGCCGACGACGCACCCGAGAAGCTGGTGCCCTTCGCGATCCGGTTGGTCGTGATCGCGTCCAGGATGCCCCGGGTGCGGCGCGGGGTGCTGTTGTCGGTCGGCCGGGCGTACTTGCCGTTGATGAACGACCAGTTCACGTCCAGCGCGATCTGCTTGAGCGCCTGCATGACCTGCCACGACAGCTCGTTGCCGACCGGGTTGGAGCCCGGCACGCCGGTGTAGGGCGCACTCGCCGGGGTCGAGACCTGCCCGGTCGCGGACTGCTTGGTGTAGGAGACGCTGACCTTCTCCTGGTGGATCTGGCAGATGTTCCGCACGTTGGAACGGACCCGCTCCTCGGCGGTCGGCGCGGTCGCGCCCTCCACCCGCACCCGGCTCTGCGTGGCGTCGCGCAGGTCGTACTGCTGCCACTCGAACTCGGTCGCGGTGGTCTCCGCGCCGCCGGTCAGGCCACCGATGGCCGACAGCAGCGGCGTGTCTTCGGGGGTGAGCGACAGCAGCTCGCCCACGTAGTTGGGCAGGTTGAACGTGGTGCCCATACCGGTGATGCCGGCCATGTGGCGTCTCCTTACTTGAGTGCGGCGCGCTGCCGCTTGAGTGCGATCGCGGTCGCGAAGTCGCGGTTCTTCTCCGCGTCCGCAATCTGCTGGTCGATGGATGCGGCGGCTCCGGGGCCGCCGTGGAACTCCCCGCCGGAGCGGGACGGGCCGGAGGACGCGGCGAACCGCGAGCGCTTGGCGAACTGCTTGGCGACCTTGGTGACGGCGGCGCGCAGCTCGGCGTCATCGAAGTCGTCGTCGTCCAGCTCGTCCACGACGGCGCTGCGGAAGCTGTCGGAGTCGAGCAGCGCCTCGGCGTCCGCGCCGACCGTCCGGGCGATCCGGGTCACGGTCGTCTCGTACGCCAGCTCCGCGGCGCGAGCCTCGGCGGCGTCCGCGCGGGCGGCGTCGGCTTCGGCCTGCGCTCGCAGGTCGTCCACCGTCGGCTCACCGTCGGCGGGCCGCCCCTTGGCGAGCGCCTCGTCCAACGCCTTCTTGTTGGCCTTCGCCCTGGCCTCGTGCTTGCGGGCGAGAGCCTTGTTCTTCTCGGCCTCGGCCTTCCAGTCGATCTCCTCGCCCGTGTCGGGCGCGTCGATGTCGGGGGCCTCGGTGGTGGGTGCGGTGCCCGTGTCGGGCGCGTCGCCGGTGCCCGTGTCGGGCTGGACCGGAGTCGTCATCTGCACTCCTAGATGGGTGGGCTACTACTTCTTCTTGCGGGGCCCGCCGGTCCGCGGCTTGCGGAGGCGGGACGTCTTGGTGCGCGGCTTGGCCTTCTTGAGCTTGGCCAGCACGCTGGGCGTGACCTTGCCGTCCGGCTTCATGCCGTACTTGCGCTGCGCGGCCTTGATTGCCTCGGTGGTCTTCGGTCCGAGCTTCCCGTCGAGCGCCAGCGGCTTGCCGGACGCGTCGGTCAGCCCCAACTTGGCCAGGAGCTGCTGCACCTCCTTGACCTTCGGGTCGCCGCCCTTCTGCCCGTAGCCCGGCCCCGTCTTGCGCTTGGGGTCGTAGGCCATCGCCTGCCCCGACGGCGACGAGCTGGACGACGCAACGGAGAACTCTCCGGCCTCGTCGCGCGGGTGGGCTTCCTCATCCCAGGGCATCGGGCCTCACTTCCTGCGTGCGCCGGCGCGCGGCTTGCGCAGGCGAGATGTCGGGGTGCGGCGGGCCGGGCCGGTGAACCCGGCCGCGTCGGCAGCCGAGCGCGCGTCGGACGCCTGCGCGTTCTGCCGGTCCCGCTGGATCTGCTGGATGCGGCGGCGGCCCTCCGGGGTCCGCACCAGCTCCGCCAGCTCGGCATCCGACGGCATCGGCGGCGGCGAGGTCGGCGCGGTGGTCTTCTTCGCGCCCTTCTTGGCTGCGCCCTTGTAGGGGCCGCCGTACTGGTTCTTCCCGCCGGGGTTGGCCACGTCAGCCTCCTAGTGCGTGCCGAACAGACGGCGTCCGGCGGAAGTCGGCGCGCTCGCGCTGCCGGGACCGCTGGAGCCCCTGCGCGGCGACGTGCTGCCGTAGTTCGCTCTGCCAGTAGCGGACCTTGCGGCGGGCCAGCGCGCGGGCGACGTCGTCCAGCGCAGCCGCCTCACGCCGGGCCCACCGCCGGACGTGGCGCTCCAGCGCGCGCTGCCGCTGGCTCGCGTCGTAGTCCGCGCCCGGCCGGTTCCGGATCGAATTCGGCGGCAACTCCACCTCGCCCGGCACGAACTCCCTGATCGTGTGGTGGCAGTTCGGGTGAAACAGGCCACCGTCGCGGGCCTCCGCCAACGACGCGTACGCGGCCGCCGACGGCGACTCCCGCACCGACAGGACCCGTCCCTCCCACGGGCGGCACAGCGGGCACGGGATCGGGCTGTAGGTCACCACGACCAGGCCGTCCCCGACGTCGGCGATGCGGTTGGTGAACCCGTCGATCACCGCGTTCCCGGCGGCGGTGTCCACCAGCGTCCGCACGTACGGGCCGACGGCGTGCGCGCGGCCGTGCCCGTCCCGGTGCCCGGTGACACCGTGGTCAGCGACGCGGTTCAGTTCGCGCTGCACCACAACCGGACGGACATCTGGGCGGGCGGCGCGGCCCCGCGCGACGATCCGCCGCCAGGCCCTCACCACCGCGCCCGGCAGACCACGCCACAACGTTTGAAGGGCGTCCACCAGGCGGCCGGACGAGCGCTGTACCTGCCGGACCGTCGGGGTCTGCCCCGCGCCGCGCTCGTAGGCGGTACGGATCGCGGTCACGATCTGCGGGCCTGCGGTCTCTGCGAGCTGCGCGACCGTAGCGTCCAGGTCGCGGCGGATCTGCGCGAGGTGCGCGGCCTGCCGGGCGGGCCAGTCGTCGTCGCCGAGCCCGTCGGCCAGCCGCACCGCCATGAGGCGCAGCGTTGTGGTCTCCCACGAGGTGTGCAGTTGCACGATCGGGATGCCGAGCCCGTCGGCCTGCGCGGGGGACGCTGCCGAGGGGAACACCTCAGCCACCAGAGCCGCCCTTGCGGCGGGGCAGTCGCCGGTACCGGGTGCCCTTGCCGCCTGCGGTGGCGTGCGCCTTCCCGCGCGCGTGCTTGCGCAGGTCAGGACGCGCGAAGAACAGCTTCCACTGCGCCTTGGACGCGAACGGCTTGTGTGCACCGGGCATCGCTCACTCCTCCGCAGGCTCGTCCTCGCCGTCGGGCGGGAAAGGTGCGCCCGGCCCGGTATCCCCAGGCCCCATGCCGACCCCCGAGCCGGGCACGCTCATGGCCCCCTCGTCCTTGATCCGCTTCACCTCGGCCTGAATCTGGGGGTCGTCCCAGTCCGGGTGCATCATCTGGACAAGGGTCTCGGTGCTGGCGGCCTCCGCCGCGCGCATGAGCTGCGCGGTCTGCGCCAGGGACGCCGGGTCCTCGCTCACCGAGTCGCCGAACTTGATCGTCGGCCGCTCCGGGGTGACGCCGGACCGGAAGTGGGCGGCGTCGATCGCCAGCAGCACCCGTAGACGCTCGGCGAGCCCAGGCGACCAGTACCCGGTCTTCCGGTCCCGGGTGATCAGCGACCGGCGCTCCCGGGCGGTGACCTCGGTCGCGGTGACGGCTACCTGGTCGGCCGTCCCGAACGTCTGTGTCGAGTAGCCCGACATGCGCACGATCTGGTCCGTCAGCGCGCGCGCCGTCTCCAGGTGCTCGGTCACCCGGATCGCGAACTGCGCCGGGGTGATCGCCAAGCCGCCCGCCTGGGTCGTGCCGACCAGCGCGTCCATCGGCGTGTACAGCTCACGCTCGCTGTCCCACGTCGCGCCCTTCCCCCGGCCCTGCGACTGGAGGTAGGTCTCCGGGACGAGCAGCCGCGCCTTACCGAGCCGGATGTCCCGCATGAGGCTGCTGTAGGTCTCGTCCAGCGAGTCCATGAGGGACTCGGTCCCGGAGAAGTCCGCGCGGCCCAGGTGCGCGCCGGCCGGGGTGTCCCGCCAGACCCGCGCCGGGCGCATGTTCGGGATGTAGCCCGCGGTCAGGCCGTCGGGGACGCGGGTCTCCACCATCGACTGGAGGCCCTTGGTCGCCGGGTGCGCGCTGAGGTCCTGGATCTTGCCGAGGTCGGTCAGCCCGCCCTTGTACAGGCCGTTGAGGATGAGGCCGGGTTCGTGGCGCTCCAGGTGCCGCCACACCTCCGACCCGTCGCGGTGCACGACTTGCCAGAACGTGACTGCGGTGAGCTGACCCCACCGCCATTCGGGGATCGCAGCATCGGCGTGCACCACGCCGAGCCACGGCCGGTCGCGGACGCTCGTGTCCCAGCAGGTCCGCAGGTAGACGCCGCCGAGCGCCGCGCACACCTCGGCGGCCTCCAGCAGATCGGCGTGGAGGCCGTCGCCGACCAGCTCGTCCAGGCGGGCCTGCGTGGCGTCGGACTCGGCGGTGAACGTCGGCGGCTCGGAGAACAGCAAGTCCGCGCTCGTGGCGGCGATGTCACCGGCGAGCGGCACGTGCAATTTGGTGCGCCGCTCGGTCTCGGCGGTCGGCGTCCCCCAGAACCAGCGGGCCAGCGTGCGGCCCACGCGTCCACGCAGGCCGGGCCGGTCCGGGGCGAGAGGCCCGCTGGCGGGGTTGCCAGGGTCACCGGCGAGGGTGCCGCCGTACAGGTCGGACAGGTGGTCGGAGTCACCGGAGTACCACGCCGACCACACCGACAGGCGGGCGGTGACGGGGTCAAGGTCGCGGGGCGGCCAGACGGTGCCGTTGGCGGGAAGCGGCATCAGGTCAGCCCCGGGGTGCGCGCGAGGAGTTCGGCGAGATGCCTCCACTCGGCGGCGACGGCGGCGAGCGCGAGGGCCTCGGCGGGCCCGGAGCGGCGGGCCTGCTCCAGGACGGCGCGGGCCTCGCCCACGGCGGCCTGCGCGGGGGACGGGCGGTCAGTGCTGGCGTGCGGCATGGTCACGCTGCCTCCCTGAGGTCGGACCGCCATGCGGTCTGGGTCGTGTGCACGACGTACCGGCCCGCGTCGAGCGAGTGGTCGTCGGCCTTGATCGGGGCGTCCTCGCCGCGCGCGGCCTTATCGGGGTCCCACGAGTAGCCCGGGACCTCGTTGATCCATCCCTGGCAGCGGCGATGCACGCGGAGCCGGTCCCGGGCCAGCAGGCTGCTAAGGGTCCTGATCCCGTCGAGGACCGCGTTATCGCCGTGCACCGGGCTCAAGCCGTCCTGCCACAACTGCGTGAGGAACGAGGCGGCCGACGGGTCCACGATCGTCCACTGCGGGCGCACACCCTGCTCGTCCAGCCACGCGCGCAGCCGCTGCGAGTACTCGTGATCGGTGAGCTGCCGGCGCTGGGCCTTGCTGTCCCAGCGCCATTCGTTCGCCAGGTACAGGACGTTGTCGGTGCCCATGCCGAGCAGCAGCGCGGCGAACGGGTTCGTGGTGCCGTAGTCGATGCCGAGCCCGATCCACCGCCGGATCGGCGGCAGGACGTCCACGACGTGCCGCTCGGGGTCCCACATGTCGAACACGGCACCTTCGGCGAGGCACCACTCACCCAAGATCATGCGCCGGTACCAGAGCCCGACGAACTCGGCGCGCAGCGCGGTCACGTACTCGGCGGGGAGCGCCGGGTTGTCGTCCAACGTGAAGTGCCAGTGCGCCAGGTCGAGCTGCGGGGCGCGCAGCAAGAACTGCTGCCGTAGCCAGTGCTGCGGGCCGTCCGGGTTCGTGGTGGCGAGCAGCCGCGCGCCGGGCACCGACAGGCGCGCGAGGAGCTGGGAGAAGAACGCCTCCTGGAGGAGCGTCGCCTCGTCCACGTACGCCAGGCACGCCGTGAGCCCACGGAGACGGCCCTCCGCCCGGACGTCGTGCGCGCCGATCAGGTGCACCGTCCTGCCGAGGATGACGGCGGTGTTCGAGCCGCGGGTGTGGTGGACCTGCGCGGCCAGCGGCCCGAACAACGACGTGTCTTGCAGGGGCTCGATGACGTTCCGCTCGATCGTCTCCCGCGTCCTCCCGACGATCACGATCAGGCCGTGGTCCGGGGCGGCGGCCACCGCGATCAGGAACGCCAGCAGCGAGGCGAGCGTTTTCCCGCTCCGCACCGCGCCAGCCCAGATCGAGATGCGGGCCCGCGCCGACTCGGTGATGCTCGTGATCTGCTTCGGCGACAGGATCGAGGTGACGCGCGCGAGGTCAAGAGCGGACATGGATGCGCGGGATCACGCCGACTACACCGCCGGGGCTAAACGTCGCAGGCGCGGCCCCGGGCACGGCGACGCCGTGCGTGTACCCGGAGGCGACCACGCCGGGACCGGGCGTGCCGGTGATCGGCAGAGCGTACGCGCCCTGACCGGCGGTGCGTAGCGTCGGCTGCGTCGTGGCCGACTGGACCACCGCAGACAGCCAGTACACCCCGGCGGCGAGCGCCTGCGCGATGGTGATCTCCTGGACGCCGACGATGTCGCCCGGCACGGTCCCCGCATCCAGGAGGAGAGGGCCGGGCTGTATCTCGCCGGTGTCGGCGTAGATCATCAACCTGATGACCGAGCCCGCGTTCCCGGCGGCGGTGACCTCGCAGCCGATCCGGGTCAGCGGCGTGTCGTGCGGCACGTACCAGGGGAACCCGCGCATCGTGCCGTTGCCGGTCTGGCCGGTGCCGGGCGCGGACCCGCCGGACGGGAAGATGGTTTTACCGGGCGGGATGGGGTTGGCGGCCAGCGGCGCGGACAGGAGCGCGAGGTTGGACAGGGCGAACGTGGCGGGCGAGGTGTGGTCGCTGGTGACCCGGTACACGCTGCCGTAGTAGGTGACCTCCTGCCCGGTCACGTAGGCCGTGGACGGCGCCCACGCCTGCCGGACGGCGATCGGCGCGGCGTTGCCCACGATCCGGTTCGCCAGGAGCGCCGACCCGGGCGCGACCACGGGACTCGGTGTCTGCCCGGCTCGGGGCGCGTGCCCGATGTCGATCGAGTTGCGGTCCGCGCCGCCGGTCAGCGAGACCGCGGGCACGCCGGTGTTGTGGCGGCTGGTCGCGGTGATCACGCACCGGGACGCGCCCGCCAGCGCGATCGCCGCATACGCGCCGCCCTGCCCGAAGCTGGACTCGGCGACGGTGACGCCCGCCAGGGTAACGGCCTCCACGCCAGGGCCGAGGTAGAAGCCGTGCCCGCTGACCTGCTGCGCGTCGCACCCGGCGAGGGCAACCTCCCCGATGCCGTTGCCCTCGATCACGTAGCCGTGACCTTCGGCCGGGACCGGCGGACGCGCCGCACCCTGCGCACCCTGACCAGCCAAGTACGACTTGCAGCTCACGAGCTGCGTCGCCGACCCGGTCACACGGAACCCCGCGCGCGCCGGCTTCTCGGCCACGCACCCAATCGCGTGCGTGTCGAACGACAGCCGGAACGCGTCGCCGCCCGCGTGGGACACCTTGCAGCCGATGAGCCGGATGTCGGACCGGCCCTCGATCCTGATCCCGTCGTCCAGGGTGTTGCGGACGTGGACGGCGCTGATCAGGTGGCTGGGATCGTGCGCCTGGTCGCTGCTGGCAGCGGTGGTGAGCGGGTTCGTCACCAGCACGAGCCCGTGGTACGGGCCGGGCCCGGTCTGCGTGGTCGCGCGGCCGTCCAGGGTGAGATCGGCGATCGAGCACCACACGGCGTTGCGGTCGGTGGTGCCATTGGTCGAGGTGTGGACGCGCAGCATGTGGCAGTTGGAGCCGGGCGCGAGCTGCAACGTGGTCGAGAACTGGCCCGCGCCGCGCAGCATGACGCGCGACGGCACCTCCACCGTGGGCCCGGTGATAAACGCGAACCCCGGCGGCAGCACCACCTGCGCAGCCTGGAGGACCGCGGCGTCGTCCAGCGCGGCCTGGAGCGCGGCACGGTTCGCGGCGGCCGACGCCGGGTTCCCGTCGGTGCGGAACCCGTAGCTGTGCGCCGCGATCACGGTCTGGCCGGCCAAGTCGAGGATCGCCGACTCGGCGAGGTCGTTGCTGATGCCGCCCGCTCCGGAGGTGAGGGGCTCGACCACCAGGACGCGGCGGCCGCGGTAGGTGACCACGTCCCACCGGTCATAGCCGGTCGCCGGAGCCAGCACACCACGGTCGTTCAGCGGAACTTGGTCGAGGCGTACGTACTGCGCGACGGGCGGGACGGTCTCCAGCGGCACCACGTCGGCCAGGTCCAGCGGCACGGCACCGGCGGGGACGGCGATCACGTACTCGCGGCGCGCTCCGGGGAGCTGCTCCACGACGTTGTACGCCCACCCGGACGGAGAGACCGCGTCGTCGTCGGTGCACACCAGCGGCACCGACAGCCCCCCGTCCGCGTCGAGGGTGCGGCGGATCGGGCGGGCGGGGAGGAGCCGGTCATCCAGCGCGGAGGCGAGCGCGGTGTTGGGGGTGAACGTCACGGTCCCCGAGCACGGGGTGACGCCGTCGGCGTGGACGTAGGTCGCGGTGACGGTGCGGGTGGCGAGCGCCATCTATGCCTCCTCCCCGGTGCCGTTGATCTGGTTGGCGGCGAGCTGGAGCGCCTCGCCAAGCTGACCCAACATGCTCTTGGCCGCGTCGGCTCCGCTGTCGGAGTCGAGGCGTTCGAGGTCGGCGTGGCCGCGGATCGCGGTGTGGACGGCGGCCATGATGTCGCGCGCGTCGCGGGCCGGCGGGAGCGGAAGCGTCACCCGGACAGGCCCCTTGGGCGTGGACACGACGACCTCGGTGGGCTCCCACAGCCGAGTCCGGAGGCGCTCGCCGTCGTTCAGCAGGTCCAGCGAGAGCTGCGCGCGCTTGGCCTTGGCGTCGATCTGCTTGGCCTTGGTCGCGGCGCGGGTGCGGGCCCGGTCGAACTCCAGGCCCATGCGTTCGGCGGCGGCCGACACGGCGGCCATCGACCGGCCCAGCTCGCGCGCGATCGCGTTGCGGGACAGGCCCTCGGCGTGCAGCGCGCGGATGCGGTCGTGCTCGTCGGGGGTCAGCGGCCCGGACGGCATGGTCACCTCCCGGACGGCCAGATCACGTCAGCCGGTGAACCAGGCGCGCGCCTCACGCGTCGCACGCGCGTACCCCTGGACACCGAGGAGAGTCGATGCCCACCTACGTGCACTGGCCACACCCGCCTACACCAGAGCAGCGGTCCCGTGAGCGGCTACGCGCCGCCGTGCTGGTGGTGTGGGTGCTGGTGGTGGTCGGGGTCGTCGGCCTGGTGGTGCTGCTGCGGCCGGACCCGGAGCCGGCCGAGTGGCCGACGCCTGCTCCGTCGCCGGTGGAGTCGGTGGAGCCGGGCGACGACATCGACATCCCCGAGGGCGACGACGATGAGAATCGTGATCGGCATCGGCTGCCGGGCAAGGGGCGGTGGTGAGACGACGAAGCCCGGCGCGGTGGCCGGGCTGTCGGTGGACATGGTGATCCGGGTCTGATGATGGGTTATCCACAGGCCCGGTGTCAAACCAGGTCAGGGCGCCACGCCTCGTTGTAGTCGGGGTGATCGCTGTAGGGGTAGGCGAGGCGCTTGAGGTGGGAGCACCAGCCGAGTACGTCGCTGCCGTGGTGTTCGCCCCAGTCGCAACGGTGGATGCCGGTGTGCTGCGCGAGGCGCTGCCGGTTGACTTCGACGTCGCGCCGTACGCGCGCCGGGTCGTGGCGGGCAATGTGGCCGCCGACCCCAGGCTCCATGAAGCCTCTGGCGCCGACCGCAAAGGGGTTGGAGTTGAGCGTGTTGCTCGGTCGGCCCGCGTAGAGCGTTTCGTCGGCCACCTTCCAATACCAGACGGTTGCCCCCACGTCCTCGGCGGCGGTCCGAGCCGTGTTCTCGTCCTCGTCCAGCCGGGCCCGCAGGAACTCCACCAGCGTCATGACGCGATCCTCCCGCCGTCGCCGCGCTGCTGCTCGAACAACCGCCACGCCTCCTCATCCACCAGCCCGCCGAGCAGCGCGCGCACCGTGCCGTCGTCGGCGACCGTCCCGGCCCGACCCGTCGCACCCGCGCGCCGCGAGAACGGCACGCCCGGCACGCCCTGGACCGGGCCGCCGCGCTCCAGCACCGCCGCCAGCCAATCCCACGACCCGATCGGCCACACCGGCATCCCGCGCCACCGCGCGCCCGTGACCGCCGGCGGCGGCACGCACGTCCCCGACTCGCACACGATCACCGGCTCACCCGCCAGCACCCGCACCCGCCACGTGCGCTCACCACCGACCGGCGCCATCTCCGTGCGGCCCTCACACCACGGGCACACGGCAGCGAGGAGCTGCCCGTCGATGCGCAGCGCGAGCGCGGCCGACAGCGTCCCGACGATGTGCGCGGCGCGGCCCGCAGCCCAGTGCGCAACCTCATCGCCGTTGACCCAGCCGGTCACGACGGCGGGCAGGCACTCGGCAGCGCGGGCGAGGTAGGGCCGCGGGTCGGCGTCCGCGGCGCGCAGCTCGGGCCGGGCCGGGACGTGGCACGCGGTCTCCACCCACGCGGCGAGGTCCCGCGCTTGGGCGAGGACGTCGGTCAGCACGTCCAGGACGTCGGCGCGCGCTGCGTCGGGGTGAGCGCCGGGCGCTTCGTCCACGCGCTCCTCCAGCTCGACGCGCGCCGCGTAGTCCAGCTCCGCGCGCCGCTCCGCCGACGCCGCAGGCTCGCGCCACGGTCGGGACGTCGCGGGCTCGCGCAGGTGCGCCAGACCGATCACGAGGACGGCGGCCTCGCGGAGGTCGCGGAGCGCGCGGTCGATGGCGGGCAGGTCGTGCGCGCGCGAGGCTGCGGCGACCGAACGGCGGTCGTCATGCGGTTCGGTCATGGTGGTGTCCCTTCACGGCGCAGATGGTGCAGAGGGTGGGCTGTTCAGCGAAGACCATCGGGCTTCCAGTACTCGCCCTCGAATGGGCCTGTTCCTGCCGGGATGGGGAGTGCGAGCCCCGGGCGGTTGTTCGGCAACTTGATCAGCCTCAAAGAGGTGGCATAGGCGTACTCGATCAGCTCTCCGGCCCAGGACGGCTTGAAGATGAGGGCGACGCCAAAGCTGGGTGTGGCGAGGACGAACAGCGCGTCGGGGTCTGACTGGGCGATGGCGTGGGCTCCCATGGCGATCTGCCCATGGTTGGGATCGTCGGTACCGAAGGCGTTGAGCGAGACGGGGAAGCTTTCAGGCTTGACCTCGATGTACGCGGTTACTGGAGCGGGAAGCCAGGTGGCGACCATGTCCGTGACGCGGAAGTCGGGGAGGTACTGCCCTTCCTGCGTGGCGAATGCGCAGGGCTCGTATTCCCAGACGAGACCGCTGTTGTCGAGCCAGGCGGCAAATCCGGCTTCCAAGCGGGAGCGCATGCGGATGTTCTTGTACATGGTGGGTCGGGCCTTGAGGGGCTTACTCATGGCGGTTCTCCTGTTGTGGTGTCGTCCGGGTGGGGCCCGGTGGCTTCCCGGGCCCCGGGGAGCCGATCCACCTAGGAGGCTCCCCGTAGGGGATCCAGGTGGATCAGTGGATCAGTGCAGGTCAGAGGGGGTGTGACAGCGGGTGGATCACTGAATCGTGATCCACCCCCCTGTTTTGCCTGGTCAGGTGGGTGGATCAGGGGCGTGGATCGGGTGGATCAGGACCGGTCGTAACGCTGTGACCTGCGGTGATTGTTTTCACGGGCGTGATCCACCCCTCTGAGCTGCGAAAACGCTGGTTTTCGGGGTGGTTTCGGGCGGGCGTGATCCAGGTGTTCATGCTGCGGTTCCCATGGCGTCCCACTCGTGCCGGTGCTCCTCCACGGCGCGGTTGACGCTGCCGTAGGACGACCCGGTGAGCTTGGCCAGATCGCGGATCGTCAGCCGGTCGCCGGCTTCGGTGCACAGGGACACGATGTGCGCCCAGAGGGCGTCGCGGGGGCGGGTGATGGGCGACCAGGGCCAGGAGCCGCCGCGCTGGAGGGCGCCGGGGATGGGGCGGGTGGCGTCGCGGTTGCCGCGCCAGGCGGTGAGCTGCCCGTCCTTGCCGATGTGGTAGCCGAACTCGGGCCAGCGCAGCCACCCGGACCAGCCGTAGGGCTCCTTGGCGCGCTTGCCGTTGGTGGTGGTCTTGGCGGCGTGCGCCTCGATGAGCAGCGCGCAGCCGATGCGGACGCGTAGCGCGTCGAGGGTGACGGCGACGGGCTTGGCGCTGGTCTCCTCCAGCGGGTCGCCGTTGGCGGCCTTGTACAGGGGTCCGATGATCAGGATGTCGGGGGCGATGGTTTCGGCGAGGCGGGCCAGCCATTCGCGGTCGGCCGGGGTGGTGAGGTCCATGCCTTCGGGGCGGGCGCGCAGATGGAAGTGGCCGCGCTGGTAGCGCTGTCCGGCGGCCAGGCGCAGGGGGCGGAGTTCGCGGCGGGACTGGCGTTCGCTGTTCTCCAGATCGACGTGCAGGACGCGCAGCGGTTTGATGGGTTCGCCGGTGAGGGGGTGGATGCCGGACGCGGCTTGGATGCCCATCTGGCGCAGCAGCGTGGACTTCCCGGCGCCTTCCTCGCCGGTGAGGACGAACCGGTCGCCGCGCTCCAGGAACCCGGGGATCAGCCAGTCGTAGACGTCGTCCTGGTCGTCGGCGTCGAGGAGGTCGTCCAGCTCGACCGCGGTGACGTCTGCGCCGACTTCGGTGAGGCCGGCCTCGATCTCCAGCGCGGTGCGGGTTTCGGCGAGGACGTCGGTCAGGTCGGCGTCGGGGGTGTGGGCCTTTTGGAGGCCGCGGGTCATGGCTTCGATGACGCGGCGGCGTCCGGCGAGGGCGGCGACCTTGCGGGCGTAGTAGCCCGCGTTGGCGGTGGTGGGGCAGGCGTGGACGAGGTCGAACAGGTACAGGGGGGTGAAGTCGCCGGTGAATGCGCCTGCTTGGAGGAGTTCCAGGCGCAGGGACTCGATATCGACGGGGTCGCCGTCGGTCCGCATGGTGGTGATGCGGTCGTAGATGGTTTGGTGGGAGGGCCGGTAGAAGTCGTCTCGCGCGACGATCTCGGCGACGCGGGCGGCGGCCTCGGGGGATTGAATGGCGGCCCCGAGGGTGGCCTGTTCGGCGCCGATGTCGTGCGGCGGCGGCCGGTCGAATCCCTCGTCGTTCACGCGGTGGCTTCTTTCAGAAGAGGGCGGGTTGCGCGGCGGCGGGGCGCGCGGGTGCGGGTGCGGTGGTGAGGCGGGTCTCGGTGATGGGCCCGGCGGTGCGGGTCCAGGCGCGGGCGCGGGTGCGGCAGGTGGTGCAGGTGAGGGCGGCGCGGTGGTCGGTTCCGGCCCGGCCGGCGCGAAGGAGCGCGTCGGCCGGGCCGTAGCACCAGGCGCACAGGGCCACTAGGCGGCGGTCTGGTCGCTGTCGTCGGCGAGCGCGGCGCGGTCCAGGACGGTCTGGAGGAGGTCGGCCAGGCCCCGCATCTCGTGCCGGAACTCGCTGGCGGACAGGTCCTTGGTGGTGCCGGAGACCTGCCGGGCCTGCCGGAGTGCCTGCTCGGCACCGGCGCGCAGCCGGGCGTTCTCGATCTCGCCGAGCAGCCCGGCGGCGTGCCTCAGCGTGTCCTTGGACAGCTCGATCTCGCCCTGCTCGTTGATGGTGCCGTGGGCGGTGCGCTGGACGTACAGCGCCTTCATGACCTCGCGGACGGCGCCCTCCTGCTCGCGGGCGGGGATCTCCATCGCCGCGATGCGCATTTTCACGCTGGGCGTCTTGTCGGAGTCGGGGGCGGGTTCGGTCCGCTCGGTGGCGGCCAGCTCGACCACGGCCAGGACGCGCGCGCCGCGCTTGGCGTAGATGGCGGGGGCGTGGGGCTCCAGGGCGGCGGCCGCGGAGCCGCCGACCTTGCCCTCGATCTTGATGTCGGTCACAGGATCGTCCTCATCTTGTTCGGGTCGTTGGGCAGGACGCCGTCTCGGACGAGTTCGGCGTTGTAGCGGAAACCGGTGCGTTCGGTGACGCCGACCGCGGCGGCGGCTTCGGGGATGTCGATCGGTGTGCCGTCGGCCTTGCGGCGGGTCATGCGGACCATGGCGAAGTCCGCCAGGAGCGCGACCCGGATGCTCCAGCCGCTCATGCAGGTCCCTTCTTGGTCAGGCGCTCGATCACGGGTGCGAGGGCTTTGAGGTGGCGGTCGGCGGCCTGTTCGGCGTGGCGGCGGGTGCCGGTGGCGAGCAGGTGCGGGGTGCAGGGCCCGGCCAGGCACCGGGCCCGCCAGATGCCGGGGGCGGGCTGATCGACCACCACCGGCGAGATCACGGCGTCACCGTCCAGATGCGGATCACCGCGCCGGGTTCGGTGAGCGCGTCGGGGTCGGGGTCGGCGGCGTAGATCTTGCGGGGTTGGTGGTAGGCGACGAGCCGGGCGTCGTCGGCCCAGATCCGCGCGGTGGTGAGGGCGTCCTCGGTGGACCGGATGAGCTTGGACAGGTCGGGGTAGGTGGTGTGGAACGGCCGGCGAACGGTTTTGCCGCGGGGCAGGGAGAACACGAACTCGGCGCGGAGCGGGCCGTCCAGGGGCGTCCAGTCGGGTCCGGCGGCGGCCAGCGCGGCGGCGGCCACGTGCTTGCGCCAGGGCGCGACTTTCTTGGACGACTCGATCATGCGGCCGTTCCCGATGGGGCGCTTGGAGCCCTGCGGGCCGGGGACGCCGTGGACGGTGATGACGAGGGCGGGCGCGGTCACGCTGCCGCCTCCGCGCGGAGGCGCTGCTCGTACCGCAGCGCGGTCTTGTAGGAGATGCCGAGCCGTGCGGCGGCGGCCTTCTTCGACAAACGCATCTCGCGCGTCAGCTCCCGGTAGTCCTCCACGCGCCCGGCAATGACCTCGGCGCTCCTGAGGACGCCGGGTGCGCCGGGGGCGGCGCCGATGGGCGCGTCGTAGCGGCGCGCACCGGGACGGCGGGTGTAGCAGGAGTCGCACAGGCCGAGGGCCCTGTGGGGCCGGTCGCGGGTGCAGCGGGTGCAGCGGCGGATCGGGCGGCGGCTCATGCCTGGTACCTCTCGTCACTGGTCTGGTGGCCGGGCGGCGTTGAGGGGCCGTCGTGGACGTCGAGCGCGTCGTCCAGCCGCGTGGCGAGGTGCTCGACGCGGGCTCCGTCCTCGGCCCAGTGGACGGCGAGGGCGGCCAGCAGCAGCGCGGCGGGCGGGACGGCGTAGATCCAGGACATCAGTGCTCCTCCGGGGGCTCGTTCCTGCGGAGCCACGTCTCGGCGCGCCGGTCCCAGTCGGACCACGCCGCGTGCTCCTCGGCCGGGGAGTAGCCGCCGCGCTGGCGGAGCGACAAGGCCTCGGCGACGACCTGCTCGGCGTCCACACGCGCCGCGTCGGCGAGGGCGATGTGCTGCGCGTCGGCGACGTTGAGGAGCCGGTCGTGGGCGGTCGCGTGGTGGTCGGCGCGGGCGGTCTCCTTGGCGAGCGCGGCCTCCAGTTCGGCGATCCGGGGGCCGACGGCCCGCCAGATGCCGGTGGCGATCGGGCGGGCGAACGCGCTGATCGGTCCCGTCAGGGAGGCACGCTTCGGGGTGGTTCCGTTGATCGCGGCGGCGCGCAGGGAGATGGCGTCCACGGCGGCCTGGATGATGTCGTCGGGGAGGTTGTCCATCTCGGCGTCGGTGATCGGGTCAGCCACGGTCGTCCTCCAGATCGGGGCGGGTGGTGGTCGGGTTGCCGTCCGGCGCGGGCCCGTCGTGCGGCTGCGTAACGTCCGGCCCGTGGTCGGCGACCAGCACGCCCGGCGGCGGCCCGTCCGGAGCCGTCCGGCGGCGACGGTCGAGGAGACGGTGCCTGCCCGCCGGGTCGCCGTCCGGGGCGTCCGGGACGGTCGGGACGGTCGGGTGCCCGCCGGTCACCCGCGCGGCGACCTCGGCGCGCGCGTCGCGCACCAGGCCGGGCGGCCCGGCGAGCGGGTCGGCGTCGGGCACCGTGCCCGCCAGCGCAACGGCCGGGTGCGGGGTGTCCCGCTCGCGCTGCTGGGCGGCCAGCGTCTCCACCTGGTCGGCGATGTCGGCAGCCGCGGCGGCCTCGCGGTCGTGGTCGGCGACGACGGCGGCCGCTGCGTCGTAGGCGGCCTGCGCGGCAGCCAACTGCGCGCGGGCGGCTTCCAACTCCAGCGCGGCATCGTCGCGGGCGGGGCGGGCCTCGTGCGCGGCGCGGCCGTGGGCGGCCGACAGTGCACGCAGGTCCTGGACCTGCTGCTCCAGCAGCTCCGCGGCCCGCTGGGCGGGCTGGATCGGCGGCTCGGTCGTGGTGCTCATCGACCCTTGCCCCCGTTCGCGGTCCGGGCGGAGATCCGCACCTGCGCGCCCCGGTAGGTGCCGGTGACCCGGTGCCAGACGACCAGGCAGCCGAACGGCTCGGTCTCGACCTCGGCACCGAGGAACTCGGCGAACCGGGCCAGGTCGGCGCGGGTCTGGTCGTCGGGAACGTCGGCGTCGATCACGCCGTCCAGTAGCCCGGCGGGCTCGGTGGCGATGGTCCACTCGGCGTCGGGGAGGCGCTGCTCCAGCAGGTGGGCGAGGGCGAGCGCGGCAATCATCTGCCGCCCGCCCGTGGTGGTCTCGAATGCGAGATCATGGGACATGTCGTTCGGCTCCTTACAGCCGTCGGCGAATCGGGCCGCCGCCCCGGCTCCACCCGGGGCGGCGGTTCTACTGATCTGGTCTCGGATGCGCTCCAGCCCGCCGGGCTGCGGTGCGACCTCGGCGGCGACGGTGACGAGCGCGGTGCGGAGCGCCTGCTCCTGCCGGGCGGCCAGCGCCCACACCGGGCCGCCGCACCACGGGCACGACGGCGCCATGCCCGCGGCGACCATCGCCCGCTGCGAGGCCGTGGGCCGCCGCGTCCGGGCCCGGCACACCAGGCACTCGTGCGGGTCGGACGACGGCCGGACGGCGCACCGCAGCCGCCCGGCCAGCGCCCGGATCACGACAGCGACTCCTGCCGCGGCGAGACGATCAGCGGCCACTCGCCCGCCGTCGCCTCCAGGTGCTCGGCGTCGCGGATGCTGTCGAGCTGCTCGTCCGAGGTCCGGGCCCTCATCGCCTTCCCGCGCAGCCACCGCGCGAAATCGGCGTCCTGCGCCCGCGCCCATCCGGCCTGCGCGTCGTGCAGCTCGTCCGCGCTCATCCGCCCGATCGCGGCGTTCTTCTGGGCGATCCGCACCGCGACCCCGGCCGCGCCCCACGCGTCCGCGGACGCGTCGTGAGCGGACGCGGCGTCCAGGCCGACGTTCCAGAACTCGCAGCAGTTCACGAGCTTGCGCTTGCCGGAGCGGCGGGACACCTGTTTGTCCAGGACCCGGGCGTCGATGACCGGCCCGATCGGGCGTCCGAGCGCCTGCTCCAGCGTCGGCAGGCCGTGCCGTCGGCACTCCCACATCAACAGGGGCAGGTCGTAGCGGCGGATGTTGAACCCGACGATCGGGGCGCCCGTCTCCAGCGCGCGGGCGAGCATGTCCACGATCTCCGCCAGCGCGCCGACCGGCTCGACGCCCTCGGCGCGGGCCCGCGCGGTGGTGACGCCGTGGATGCCGGCGGCGCTCGCGGGGATCTCCACGCCGGGGTTGACCAGCCACGTGCGGCCGACGGTCGGGGCCTGCCCGGTGCCGTCGATCCGCGCGATGCACGCGGTCACGATCCGGGACTCCTCCACGTCCACGCCGGTCGTCTCGAAGTCCAGCGCGCACAGTGGACCGGTGTGCCAGGGCGTCACTGGGCACCCTCGCGCCGCTCGGTTCCGATCCGGCGGATCAGGTCCCCGATCGGCTCGTCGTCGCCGTGCTCGTTCATCACCGTCTGACCGGCGATGCGGTGCTGGGTGACCTCCCGGTGCATCTGGTAGAGCCGCTGCAACGAGGTGGCCGGGCTGATCGCCTCGTCCCGGTAGTCGGTCGCCGGCCGGACCGGCGCCTCGCCGCGCTCGTGCTGCGACATGTCGGGGTCGGGGTCGGAGGTCGGCACCAGGCCGCCGTGCAGCAGCAGCGTCCGCAGCGCGACCGCCAACGCCTTCGCGGTGCCCTTGTCGCCGGAGTCCAGCGACTCGCCCGCCGACTGGACCTCGATGAAGTCACCGGCCGGACCGATGATCTGGTAGGTCACGGTGACGGTGCACTCGCGAGCGGGCTTGTTCCCCGACGTGCGGGTGTCGCGGTAACTGGTCTCGACCCTCACCGGCAGCACCAGCACGCCATGCAACCGGCACGCCGGACCAAAGGCGTTCAGGGTGCGGTCCACCCCGCGGAAGTCGTAGGTGCCCGCGCCACCTGCCTTGACCTGGCCGCCCTCGCCGCCCTTGTGGATCGACCGGACCTCGCCCATGACGCGCGACCACGCGACGTGCACGGGGACCTGGTCGGGCCCGTCGGGGCCGGGCTCGGAGATGTTCACCTCCGGCAGCGGACCGGCCGGGACGGGCGGGGCCGCCGCAGGGACGGGCGCCGGAGCGGGCGCGGCCGCGGGCCCACCGTTGGCCATGCGGGCGGCGTTCTCACGCAGAGACATCGACGTTGTCCTCCTTCAACCGGCGCTCGCGAGCGACGGTGAAGCGCTTGTAGGGGGTGGTCTTGACGCACGCCGCGTAGGCGTCGGGGAACTGCTCGGCGAGGCGCTCCAGATCGACGGACTCGCGCACCAGCGGGTCGCCGTCGCGGTTGACGGTGTCCAGGGAGTAGGCCGCGACCGGCTGGTCATAGAGCGCGGCGGCCTCCGCCGAGCCGAGCAACTCGACCAGCGCGACGCGCGCGGCGGCCTTGGCCTTCTTCGCGCGGCCCTCGCGGATGCGGTGGGTCTCGTAGTCGGTGATGAGGAGCTGGGCGTCGAGCGCCTTCTCCCCGTCCAGCCGGGCGATCCCCGACCGGTCGGGGTGGAGCTGGTCGTACAGGTCCATCACGGCGTCGGCGTTCTCGTCGCCGGTCAGCGCGGGCACCCGCTGCGCGAGCACGTGCTCGGTCCAGAACCGATCGACGGCGGTCACGATGTCGGCGATCAGGTCCGCGTGCTCGCCCCGGCGCACGATGTACTGCCTGTAGTCGTTTCCGCCGACCAGGCACGCGACGTGGACGTGATCCATGCCGGTGACGTGGAGCTGCCACAGCGTTTGCGCGAGCACGTCGTCCGGCACCGCCCGGCGCCAGCGGCCGGCCAGCCACGCCGACCTGGACTTGACCTCCAGCGCGCAGATCTCGCCGCGCTCGCGCTGCTGCGGGCACTCGCGGACCAGCCGGTCCAGGGTGCACCGGTGGTGGTCGGCGTCACGCCGCGCGATCAACCCGATTCTCCGGACGACGGCGCGGTTGCGGCGGGCCCACTCCCGGGCGATCGTCTCCTCGTGCAGCGTGCCCCAGAGCGCGGCCTCGCCCGCGTCGTCGTCCACCGGGAGCGCGTGGGTCTTGTCGTAGTAGACGGCCTGCGCGTTCCCGTGGCTGCCGACGCCGAGGATGGCGGCGACGTCGGAGGAGCCGATCCCGCCGCGCCGGGCGGCGAGCCAGTCGGCGCGGTCGGCCGACGCGGGCGAGATCAGCACGTACGGGCGGGGCGCGCTCACCGGGTCCTCCGCATCAGCGACCGCATCGACGCCGCGAACAGCAGCTCCATCGCGTCGGCCTGGTCGTCGCGGGTCTGCGCCTCGACACGGTCCGCGTCGCGGTCCCACCAGGGCCGCGCGTCCATGTCGTAGGCCCCGGACTCCAGCTCGGCCAGCACCTCGGCCGCCTGGACCGCCTGCTCCCACGCGTCACTAGCACCCGGTGCCAGCGCCAGCGCAGCGGCGTCCGCGCGCGGGTCGGCCGTCTGGACCGCCCACGCGACCAGCCGAGTCCACTGCCGCGCCATCAGGTGCGGGGTGACCGGCCGCAGCCGCGCGGGGCGGGTCGGCCGGTCCAGCAGCAGCGCCGTCATGCCGCACCACCGATGTCGGCGGCCGCCGCCCGCACGATCTCCGCGACGGCCGTGTGGCCGAGCTGCTCCAGCACCCGCGCCAGACCCTCCGCCTCCTTCGGCGACACCTGCACCGACGCACCGTGCTCGTAGCCGACGACCACGACCCGCGGGCCGCTGCCGCAGCGGCGCTCCTCGCGCGGGTCGGTGAACTGGTGCCAGATCGCGTACGCCTTCACGTACGGGCCGAACTCCGCGCTCGTGGTCAGCACGCGGCGCATCTCGCCGTAGTGGTCGGTGATCCAGTCCAGGGGCATCCGGTCGGTGGCGTGGTCCTGGACGCACCAGGACGGGCAGGCCGGGCGCGGCGGGGTGGGCACGTCGGCCGCCGCCGTGGGGTTGAGCGCCGTCACCGGGCACCCCCGGCGGGCACGTAGCGGGCGCCATAGCCCTGCGCGTACGACAGCGCCATCTCCTCCATGCCGCACGACACGTCCACCTCGACCGCCAGGACCGTCCCGAGACGCCCGTCGGTCCGCTCCACGACCGCCAGGCCCCCGAGCAGCTCCTCCGGCTGCCAGTACGGCCGCCAGTCATGAGATAGGTCCCAGCCCATCCGCTCGATCGTGATCGTGTGCCCCGCGTCGGCCAGGTCGGCGCGGACGTCGGCGATCAGCGGGTACACCGGGCCCGGCGCGGCCGCGACCACGTCCGCGAGCCGGTAGAACACCGCGCGGCCGATCACGACCGCGACCAGTGCGCCGACCAGGATCAGCGTGCGGCGGGAGGCGGTGATGCCCAGCCGCGCGGCCAGCGCGGGGAAGGCGGTCGCGGGCACCAGGGCCTCGCGACGGGGTGCGATGATGGACATCGGTTCTGCTCCTTGCGTAGAGGTGAGGGAGTAGGCCGTGGGTCCGTCCGGCCGGGTCAGAGCGGCCGGCGGGCCCGATTTCGTTCAGGCGCTCTTAATCGCCTCGGCGGGCGTGACGTCCAGGTGCAGGCGCAGCAGCCGCGCCAGCCGCCGGATCTCGTCCGGCGACAGCGGCCGGTCGGTCTGCGCGTCCTCCCAGCCCGCCCGGAACGCCTCGTCCGCCGTCCGGCAGATGCGGCCCGAGGGCTGCTTGGCGGCGGGCATCAGAGCGACGCCCCGCAACCGATGCAGCGGGCCCGGAACGGCTCGTTGACCGTGCCGCAGCCGCACTTTTTGAGCGGCCCCTTGGGTGGGTTGGCCAGGACGACGACGCGGACCGCGAGTGCGACCAGCGCGCGGCGGATCACGCCGACTCCCGGGCGGGCGTCAGCGTGGACGCATCGGCTGCGTCCATCAGCTCGCGCAGCTCGGCGGCTCGGCGCACGTCCACGGCCGTGAGCCCGACCGCGTGGGCGTAGGCGTTGGCCATGGCCCGGGACGCGGGGTAGCCGTTCTCAAAGTTGAGTACCGAGTCCGGGTGCACCTGGTGCCCCAGTTCGGCCATGCGTGCGGCGACGTCGCGGGAGGTAAGGCCGTGGGCCTCACGTATGGCCCGCAGCGGCACCATGGGAGGGATTCGCATGACGCCATCTTGCGCTAGGTAGCGATGGGTGTCAATGGGAACAGCGCTACATAGCGGTGATGGGTTGAAAAGGTGGCGACATGGACCGACAGGGAGCGCTATCCAAGGTTGATAGGTCGCCCTTACCTCGCTCGACCCATAGCGAGCCATCGTGCATCATTGCCGTCATGGGCTCTGATCCCGGCAACGATTGGCCCCGGCTGGCGCGCTTCGTTCTTGAGCGCCGCAACGAGCTGGGGCTCAAGCAGGAGGAGGTCCGCCAAGCTGGCGGGCCCTCTACCGCCACCCTGCGCAACATCGAAGGCGCGTCCCAGGCCAGCTACAAGCCGCACATCCTGGCTGGACTGGAGCGGGCGCTCCAGTGGAAAACCGGCAGCGTCCAGGCCATCCTGTCTGGCGGGGAGCCGCTCACCGCCGAAGCGGCAGCGCGCGAGGGGCTGGCACGCGAACGCGCCGGCCAGCCGACCGTGGCTGACATCGTGCAGCAGCACGACGAGATCCTTGCCAAGGTCAAGGAGTTCCTCGCCGACGCCGACGCGCGCGAGGAGCGGGTGCTCCTGGGGATGCTGCAAGCGCTCCGCCAGAGCCGCAGCGACTGAGACGCGTTAGACGTACAGGAGTGTTCATTAGTTCACTCGGGTCTGGGTGAGACTTTCCTATCCCTACCGAATGATGCGTTTTGATCACGTTACGGCGCATGATTGGACATTCCACGACGCCGACGGCGTCACAGAAGTTGGGATGACCACCGCCGGTACCCGCGACGCGGACCCTCCGCGAGAGTCCGTGACCAGCGCTGATCGCCCCTGGGACCACCTAGGAGCAGCCCAGTGCAGACCCGCAAACCCCCGCACCTGTCCACCCTCGTGCGGCACGCCGCCATCGCCGCGCCGATCGCCGTAGGGGCGTTCATCGTGGCCGTCGAGCTGACCTCGGGCGCTGATCCGCTCGCGGTCGGGCTGACGTTGATCGTGCTCGGCGCCGTCGCCGCCACCACGGTCATCGCCGTCAAGGTGCTGAACAAGCGCCTGACGCGACTGGAGCAGGGATTGGCCAGGGTCACGGGGATGCAGCAGCAGCACGACGACGACCTGATGCTGCTGGCTGCGCAGCAGCGAGACGCGACCCTCGCCATGCAGGTCAGGGTGGAACGTGCCACCGAGGGGCCGCGCGGCACCGAACCCAGCGGCGCCAACCGGCTCAACTAGGAGCTGACGGACCCGGCCGGCCCGCAACGGCCGGGCCCGCCCTACTTCGTCTTCGTCCTCTTCGCCTTCTTGGGCTTCGCCGCCTCATCCGCCACCGGCACCCGCTCCATCCGCACCGCCGATGTGTCGAACCCCGGGCCCCGCTTCGTAGTCGGCAGGACCGTCACCTTGTACGTGGCTCTCACCACCGACGTCCGCACGTCGATCGGCAGCTCGTCCCACTCGTCGCGCGAGATGCCCGCCACCCGCCGCAGCAGCCGCCGTCGCTCCGACATCGCTGCACTGTCCTGCAACTGCTTGACCTTGCGATTGAACCCGGCCAGCGACTTCATCAACAGCCCCGCGTCCAGGTCGGGATGATCAACCAGGTCCTCGATCTGCGTGACCACGGCCGCCTTACGCACCTCCAGCTCGGCGATCTCCTTGGCCACCGATGGGGCCGCCGTCATGATCTCCTCGATGAAATCCGGGTCATTCAGCAGCGCCAGGACGCGCCCCTCCACATACGCATCCAGGAGTGCGATATTCCGCCCCACCGATGTCGGGCATCCTTTAACCCGGCAATAGTAAAGGCGCGTTGTCTTTCGATTCCGGCCACCGGCGGGCTTAGGGAAAAGCCGGTGCTTCGTCTCACATGTAGCCACGCCCGTCAGCAAGTACTTGCGTTCTCTGCCCGGAGCGGGATAATCCTCCGCGCTCTGAGCAAGCAGAAGTTTGAGAGCCTCCCACGTCTCCGGAGAGATGATCGGCTCCCACACCGCCCTGTAGTAGACGCCACTTTGATAGACCAGGCCAGCGATGCGCGAGGCCTTCCACACGTTGGTGAGCCCTCGCAGAGTCCACTCATTACCTTCGGTCGTGCACGACACGCTGTTCATCCAGCGGAGAATCCCCCCACGGGATTGCCCAGACATCAACCGATCGACACTCTCAGCGATCACCTCGCATTCCGATTCGCGGCGAGTTTCTGCATCCGCCTCGAATCCGAAAGCGCGTTTCCCGCCCGGTTTCGCCTTTCCTTTCTTGGCTCGCGATTCCAGACCCCGCAGCACGCGGCGACTGGTGTCGTCGCTAGCCCGGCACGCCTGTGCGGCCTCGATCCGCAACACGAACCGGTCGTCGGAGTTGTCCAAGTTGCGAGTGCCCGACGGCGATGCGATGCGGACGCCTTTGGAGTCGGTGATGTTGAGGAGCTTCTCCAGGTCGTACGGCTGCCGGATGAGCCGGTCACCGTGGTAGACCACGATGGCGTCGATCTCCCCGGCCTCGATCGCGGCGAGCATCCGATCCCACTGCGGGCGCTTGCGGTTCCGCTGCCACGCCGACCGGTTGTTGTCGGGGAAGATGTGCTCTTCCGACACCGGCCAGCCGAGCCGCGCGGCCACCTCGCGGCAGTCGGCCTCCTGTCGTTCGACCTTCTCCAGGGAGCCGTCAGGGGCGTAGGAGAGGCGGCAGTAGATCCCGGCCGCCTTGGGAAGCGCGGCCACTACCCGCGCCGACGAAGCCGGGACAGGATGCGCTTGACGCGGCCCGCCGGGTGGAGCGTCGGCTCCGGCGAGGCGTCGTATCCCTTCGCGGCCAACCAGTCGCGGATCACCGCACCCTGCTTTTCGATGGCGGCGGTGCCGTGCTTGTAGTCGCGGGCCGGTCGCCGCTGGTGGCGCTCATTCATGTGGAGGTCCTTACCGGTGGGTCCTGATGTGAGTGTAGGTGCAAACGTACTTATGGGAACTCTCCTGAGCGCGCTGAACACCGGGCATGAAGGAGGTTGCGGCACGTTGCACGCCAACAGGGCCGCAGACGTACCGGCACGCCTGGAGGCCCTGGCGTGTGCGGCGGGCCTGACGAGGGAAGCGGTGCACAGCCAGCTGGCGGCGGCCCTGGACGTGATCGTTCACCTGGTGCGCGACCCGGCCGGCGGACGCCGCCGGGTGTCGGAGGTGAGCCTGCTGGAACGTGCGCCCGACGGGTTGGTGGGCGTACTTCCGGCAGTCGCGTTCACCGAGGCAGGCGACGTGGTGGCAGCCCCCGGAGCCGAAGCACTGGCAACGCGCCTGAACCACCGCTGGACCCCACCCCGCCCAAGCCGAAAACGAACCACCACACCTACCCCCGATACGAACGGTGTGGCCCCGGCGTCTCCCACGCCAACGAACGCGAAGCACGGTGACCAGCCTCACCCGAAGGCGAAGCAACACGCGTCAGGACACGGCCACTCCGGCCACCTCGATCAAGCCCGTTTCAGGCACGACCAAGACGAACCTGACCAGGAAGAACGCACCCCGGAAGAACGCACCCAGAAAGAACGCACTTCAGAAGCCTTCGCCGAGTTCGCCACGACCGCACTGACCACCGACCAGTACAGGAACAACCACCCCGACCCCGACCCCGACAGCCCCGACCGGCCCTCTACCGACCGTCTCCGCCCACCGCCATGAGCGGGGCAACGATGCTGGCGGCGCTCTGTGCGGCGGGCGCGACATGGACCTTCATGGCCCCGCCCCCGACCACAGGACGCCTGGCCCGGTTCCAGGCCGACCGGTCACCTGCCGTCTCGCTCACCGACCGGCTGTATCGCCTGCTGGCTGCCGGGTTCACCGCGTTCCGCGAACGCGGACGGCGGCCACAGCAGTGGCGGATGGCCGTCATCGAGCTGTGCGACGGCATGGCAGCCGAGCTGGCGGCGGGCCGCAGCCCGGACGAGGCGTTCAAGATGTCGGCCGCCATCCTCGACCCGCACATTTCCGCCCGTCTTCTGGGCGGCGCACGCCTGGAGGCCTTGGCAGCCGAACATCCGGGCGCGGAAGGATTACGTCTCCTGGCTGCCTGCTGGCGAGTCGGCGCGGAACAGGGCGGCACCCTGGCCTCCGTCCTGGACGGCCTGGCCTCCGCGCTCCGTGCCGAGGAGACACAACATCAGGAGATCGCCGCCCAGCTTGCCGCGCCCCGAGTCACCGCGCGGATGCTGGCCCTCCTGCCACTCCTCGGCCTCGGCATGGGGGCGGCCCTGGGCGCGAATCCGGTGGCCTTCCTCCTCGGCACGCTTCCAGGAGCGGGCTGCCTGGCCGGTGGCATCACCCTCGACCTGGTCGGCCTGTGGTGGACCCGTCGTCTGGCTCAGGCAGCGGAGGCCCCGAGATGATCGCGGCATGGGCGGCCGTTCTCTGCATGGCGCTCTGCGGCTTCCTGCTCCCCGCAGGCCCGAAGCCGACCGAACGAAGACTGGCCCGCAGCCTCCCTCCACCAGACGAACACCGCCGCCCGCCCTGCAAGAAGCACGGCCATACCAGCAAAGACGGACGCCCCAAGAGGCCCAGAGAAGGAAGGTATTTCAAGGAACGAGACCGTCCCGAACCATACGGCCGCCGCACAGCGCCCGGCCGTCCCAGCGAGCAAGCCCGTCCTGAGGCACGCGGCTCTCCAGGGGACCAACTCCACGCAAGAGAGCACAACCGCTCCAAAGCGCAGGGTCATCGCGGCCAGCGAGATCGCCTCAGTGAACGCACCCGCACTGGAGACGAGTGCACGTGCCAGAACGCTCCCGGCCGCCACGAACCACTCCTGCGCAAGGCGGCAGCCCTTGCGGTAGGGCTGGTGTGCTTCATGCTGCTGGGCGGCCTCACCGGAGCCGTGGCAGGGCTCGGCCTGGCAGCGTTCGTGCACCATTCCTTCAACCGGCTGGGCCATGCCGACCTCCGACGCCGGCACGCTCGCCTGATCGCGGATCTTCCTGTGGCGGTGGACCTACTCGCCGCCTGCATGCGAGGCGGAACGCCGTGGAGCGAAGCGGTCGACGCCGTCGCGGAAGCGGTCGGCGGCCCGCTGGGGGAAGAGCTGCGCGGCGTCGCCGTCCAGATCCGCCTGGGCGTCGATCCGGCAACTGCCTGGCTGGCCTTGGCCGACGACCCGCCCCTGGCTCCGTTGGCGCGGACCGCCGTCCGAGCCGCACAGACCGGCGCGGCCCCGGCGCCGACCCTGTCCCGCCTGGCCCAGGATCAACGCCGTACCGCGGGCCTGGCCGCCACCGCCCGCGCCCACGCGGCGGGCATCAAGGCCATGGCTCCCCTCGGCCTGTGCTTCCTGCCGGCGTTCGTGCTGATCGGAATCGTCCCGGCGATCGCGGGCTTCGCCGCAACGATCACCCTGCCCTGAAAGGAGCCACTCACAGGACCGGCGAATGACGCCTAGACCTGGAACGGCGCCACGTTGGCTCTGCTTGGGGGTGCAGCGACGCCCACGACGGCACACGCGCCACGTTGGCCCTGCTTGGGAGCGCAGCGGCACCTATGACGGCACGCGCGCCACCATGCCTTCACATCGAAGGTGTGGCGCGCTGTCAGCGTCGTCCCGCTCGCATATGGCCAGGTCAGCGACCCAGAATCTAGTTATCCACAGAATTGGATTCGGTCTGGTGTCGGCTACTCGCCAGGGTCACCCTTGAGTTGGTGAGGAGCTTTTCAGCCCCCGCTGTCGGAAGCGCTCGCCCTTCCAGCGGACTGAAAAGCATGGGCTTTCCTGGCTCAACCACACACGATTGCTCTCGAACCATTTCCCGACCCGAGGGACGTCCGTCTCTCGGAAACGATGAGGAGCGCACGATGAAGCAGGCGAAGAGGATCAAGAAGACGTTGTCGCGACGCTGGCGCACTGCCCGGGACGCCGGAATGTCCACGGTCGAATACGCCATCGGCACCGTCGCGGCGGCGACTTTCGCCGCGACTCTGTTCTACATCGCGAAAAGCCCAGAAATAAGGGCGATGCTTTTAGGGATCGTCAAGAAGGCCCTCGCGTTCGGCGGTTGACCGGCGCTTCGGCGGGGCGGGACCGCGGCATGGTGACCGCGGAGATCGCCCTGACCCTTCCCGCGCTGGTGCTGGTCACGGCCATCTGCCTGTGGGGAGTGTCCGTCGCCTCGGTTCATCTCGCCTGTACGGACGCGGCCCGTAGCGGCGCTCGCGCGGCCGCTCGCGGGGAGTCCCTTTCCGCTGTCCGCGCCGCCGTCGCGGAGGCCGTTCCCAACGGGGCTACGATCACCGTTCATCGCGACGCCGAGACGTCCCGAGTCGAGATCACCACCCGCATCCGGGCACCGGCGGCCGCCGGCCTGCCCCCGCTGACCGTCCACGCCCAAGCCATCGCAGCCACCGAACCAGGCGCCGATCCCGCCCCATCGCCGCCGCAGCAGCCGCAGCAGCCGCAGCAGCCGCAGCAGCCGCAGCCGCAGCCCATGAGCTCTGAGAGGAGGTGATGCGCGGTCCCGTAGGGGTGAGCGCCGCCCAAAGGGCGCGCTCGCCCCGTGGGGCTGGGGGCGCTCGCCCCGTGGGGCTGGGGCGCGGGGCGGCTTTTGGCTTGTTTTGTGGGGGTTGTGTCTGGGGCCGTTTGAGGGAGAGGGCGGGCTCTTTTGTGCAGGGGCTGGTGTTTGGGGTGGGCTGCTTTGTGGTGGCTCGGGTGCGGGGGGTGTTGGGGGATTTAGGTGGGTGCCGCAGAAGAGGGGCGTCGGGCAGGAAGGGAGAGGTGGCGGCGGTGTTCTTTGGGGCTGGGGCCAGCTTTGGGTTTGGGGTGTGTGGCTTGGTGCGTGATGTTGTTTTGTCGCGGTGGAAAGGTGTTTTTGAGGGTGGGCGGCGGGAGCGGGGGGCTGGGACGGTTTGGGTTGTTGCCTTTGTGGCGCTTGTTTGGCTTGTCGGGATCGCTGCCGTGGCCGTTGGCGGGATTCGGGTGACTCGGCAGCGGGCTGAGGTCGCGGCCGATCTGGCTGCTTTGGCGGGGGCCGCTCGGCTGGCCGAGGGGGAGGGGGCCGCCTGTCGGCGGGCGGGGCGTGTTGTCGCTGCTTCCCGGGGGCGGCTGTCGGGGTGCCGGGTGCGCGGTCGGGTCGTCGAGGTCGAGGTGACCATGGTGGTGCGCGGGCCGGGTGCGGTCGGGATGGTGCCCGTCGTTTCTCGGGCCAGGGCTGGTCCCGTCGGGCCCGAGGGCGTAACCTGGCGCCCCGCGGTTCGTTGCACCGAGTGTCAATAGGTGGCCGGAAGTGGGCTCGGGGGCGACGATGCCCTCTTTGTCACCTTCCTGTGACTTGCGCTACCACTTGGTACGTTACGCTGCGGTAAGCCCACAGTTATCACTCGACACGTCGGCCCCTCGCCCCCCGAATGGCCGGAGACTCCTCCCGCTGGGCGCGGCGTTCGGAATGAGCAGAACGTTGTCGGCAGATCATCCGATGAAGGGATTGAGGCCGTGACCAGGATTCGCAGGATCGGTGCTGTCGTTCTCGCCGCACCCCTTGCGATCGGTTTCCCGGTTCTGACCGCGACGCCCGCCCATGCCACCTCGGGCAGCGTCAGCGCCCCGGGGAACGGCGCGGTCATCACCAGTGGCTCCGCGGTCGCGGTGCGGGCGCAGTTCAAGGACGCCGTCAAGATGCAGCTCCGCTACAGCGGGCCTGCGGCGGGCGACACCTTCCTCAACGAGCGCAACTTCAGCGGTTCCCTGTCGGGCAGCATCCCGGTGACGCGCAACGGCCGGTACACCGTGTACCTCAAGGGCTGGCCCACCGGGAAGGTCTACGACTCCAACACCTTCACCGTGCGCATCCCCCCGGCGCGGCCCAGCGGCGTGTCGGCCAGCGCGTCCGGCACCAAGGTCACCGTCCGCTGGAACCTCGGGCTGGAGGACGACCTCACCGGCTACTCGGTGGGCGGCTCCGGCGTCAGCGACCGGAGCGGCGGCGTCGGCACGTTCTGCTCGGGCACCAGCTGCTCGGCCACCCTCACCGCCACCTCCGGCGGGTCGGTGTCGGTCAGCGTGCGCGCCCAGCGGTCCAGCGGCACCGGCGGCTCGGTCTCGTCGAGCGCCGGGACGGCCCGCACCTCGGTCGCCGGAGGCGGTGCCAACAATGGCGGCAGCGGTGGCGGCGGCACCGGCCTCACCCCGCCCAGCTACCCGTCGGGCACCACGCCGCCGGCGGGCAACACGACGCCGATCACGCCGTTCAACGACCAGTCGCCGGTCACGCTGCCGTCGGTGCAGCCGCCCGGCTCCACCCCGGGCTTCCTCTACCCGACGCCGCAGGTCGCCGGGCAGCCGGCGCCCAAGGCGGCCAACATGGCCGCGAGCAGCAGCCTCCAGTGGGGCAAGAGCGTCGGCATCGCGCTGATCCTGCTGGTGGTCGCCGCCCACCTCGGCACCTGGACGCGCCGCCTGCGGGTCGCCCAGGCCGGGGTCAGCGACAAGGGCATGGCCGCGCGCATGGCCCGCGCCGGAGCCGGACGCAAGCGGGTCAGCTCGGCCCGCGAGCACATCGCCGCCGCCGAGGCCATGGCCAAGACCGCCACCCTGACGCCGGCGGCCAAGGGCTCCGGCAAGGCGGCTGCGGGCGGCAAGGGAACCGCGGACAAGGCGGTCGTGGGCGGTAAGGGGACGGCCGCCAAGCGCGGCAAGGCTGTCTCTGCCGCTGGCAAGAGTGGGCGGAAGCCGGTTGTGGCTGATGACGCCAAGGGCGGCAAGGTCCAGCCGCGCCCAGCGGACGACGTCAAGGGCGGGCAGAAGCCGGTTGTGGCTGATGACGCCAAGGTCGAGCTGGACAAGGGCGTCAAGGGCGAGGCGGGCAAGCGGGCTGACAAGGGTGCCGCTCCGTCTGGGCGGCGTCGGCCGGCTGCTCTCGGCAAGCGGTCGGGCGGGGTGAACGTCCGGATCGCCAAGGCCGACGCGCCCGCCGACGGTCCGGGGCGGCGCGGGCGGCGCGCGAAGGCCAAGTAGGACGTGTGCGAGCGGCCGCCGGGTGGGGTCACCTGGCGGCCGTCCGGCTTCGGGGGCGTGCAAGATCTTGATCGGCTGAAGGGATGGCGGGCGGCCGGACGGACGTCTAGGCTGCCTTGCCAGCCGAGATCTCCCGGTTCGTCCGGAGATAGGGAGCGCTCCGCATGATCTTCTTGGGGTTGTTGTTCGCGGCCGCCGCCGTCGCGGTCACGGTGGCCGTCGTCGTGGACAACACCGCCGCCGCCCAGCTCAGCGCGTTCGGTGAGACCGTTCCCGGCGTCACCTCGCAGTGGCAGGTCTTCTTCGCCGGAGTGGTCGTCGCCATCGTCTTCATGCTGGGCGTCACCATCGCCGCCTTCGGCCTGCGCCGCTCCCTGGACATGCGCCGCGAGCTGCGGGACCTCCGCGACGAGCACGAGGAGTCCATCCACACGCTGGAGCTGGAGAAGCAGCAGCTCCAGCGTGCCCTCGCGCAGGCCCGCCGGGGCGGGCAGGCCCCGGCCGCCGCGCCGCACTCCCGCTGAGCCGCCGGTAGCGCGTCCGCGTTCAGCGAGGGGCCTGGCTCAGCAGTTCTCCCAGCAGGACCAGCGCGCCCTGCTTGTCCAAGGGCTCGTTGCCGTTGCCGCACTTGGGGGACTGGATGCACGACGGGCAGCCCGCCTCGCACTCGCAGGCCGCGATCGCGTCCCGGGTCGCGCCCAGCCAGGCGGCCGCGTCCGCGTAGCCGCGTTCGGCGAAGCCCGCGCCGCCCTCGTGGCCGTCGTACACGAAGACGGTCAGCAGGCCCGTGTCCGGGTGCAGCGCCGTCGAGACGCCGCCGATGTCCCACCGGTCGCACGTCGCGAACAGCGGCAGCAGGCCGATCGAGGCGTGCTCGGCCGCGTGGGCCGCGCCGCCCAGGTCCATGTCGCCCAGCTCCTCCAGCCGGTCGGCCGACAACGTCCACCAGACGGCCCGCGTGCGCAACGAGCGGGGCGGCAGCTCCAGCGGCTTCTCGCCCAGCATCTCGCCGGTCTGGAGGCGGCGCATCTGGTAGGCGACCACCTGGTTGGTGACCTCGACCGTGCCGAAGTTCAGGGTCGCCTCGCCCCAGGCGGCCGAGCGCAGCGTCTCCACGATGTGGATGTCGGTCACGTCGCGCGCGGTGGTCGAGTAGTCGGGCTCGGCGGCTTCGACCAGCGCGACCGAGTCGTCCAGGTCGAGGGTCTGGACGACGAACGACTCGCCCTGGTGCAGGTACACCGCGCCCTCGTGCACGTGGGTGTGCGAGGACGCCTCGTCCACCGTGCCCAGCAGGCGGCCGGTGCCCAGCTCGACGACCTGGACGGGCGCCCCGCCCGCGCCGCGGATGTCGGCCAGGTCGCAGGCGCGGTCGCGGCGCGTCCAGTACCAGCCGGTCGGGCGGTGCCGCAGCAGGCCGCGGCGCACCATGTCGGGCAGCAGCGCCGCCGTGGCCGGGCCGAACAGCTCCTCGTCGGCCTCGGTCAGCGGCAGCTCCGACGCCGCGGCGCACAGGTGGGGCTCCAGCACGTAGGGGTTGTCGGGGTCCAGGACGGTGGCCTCGACGGGGTTGCCGAAGATCGCCTCGGGGTGGTGGACCAGGAAGGTGTCCAGCGGGTCGTCGCGGGCGACCAGCACCGCCAGCGCGTCCTGCCCGGACCGGCCCGCGCGCCCCGCCTGCTGCCACAACGACGCGCGGGTGCCCGGCCAGCCGCAGATCACCACCGCGTCGAGGCCGGACACGTCCACGCCCAGCTCCAGGGCGTTGGTGCTGGCCAGGCCGACCAGCTCGCGGGAGCGCAGGGCCTGTTCGAGGGCGCGGCGCTCCCCGGGCAGGTAGCCCGCCCGGTAGGCGGCGACCCGGTCGGCGAGCTCGGGGGCGACCTCGGCCAGCGCGCGCTTCGCGCCGAGCGCGACCGACTCCGCGCCCCGCCGGGACCGCACGAACGCGAGGGTCTGGACGTCCTCGACCACGAGGTCGGCCAGCAGGTCCGACGCCTCGGCCGTGGCGGTGCGGCGGACGGGCGCGCCGTGCTCGCCGCGCAGGTCGGTCAGCGGCGGCTCCCACAGGGCGAAGGTCGCGGGCCCGCGCGGGGAGGCGTCGTCGGCGACCGCGACCACGTCCACCCCGGTCAGCCGGGACGCGGCCGCGGCGGGCTCGGAGGTCGTCGCCGACGCCAGGACGAACGTCGGCGCGGCGCGGTAGCGGGCGCAGATCCGGCGCAGCCGGCGCAGGATCTGCGCCACGTGCGAGCCGAACACGCCCCGGTAGCCGTGCGCCTCGTCGATGACCACGTACTTGAGGCGGCGCAGGAACGCCCCCCACCGAGCGTGGCCGGGCAGCAGCGATCGGTGCAGCATGTCGGGGTTGGTCAGGACGTAGTTGGCGTGCTGCCGCGCCCAGGTGCGCTCGTCGCGCGGGGTGTCGCCGTCGTAGGCGGCCGCGCGCACCCGGGTCAGGCGCAGGGCGCGCAGCGCGCGGAGCTGGTCGGCGGCCAGCGCCTTGGTCGGCGACAGGTACAACACGGTGCCCTGCTCGCGCGGGTCCTCGTCGTAGATCGTCGCGACGGCGGGCAGCAGGTAGGCCAGCGACTTGCCGGACGCGGTGCCGGTGGCGATGATCACAGACCGGCCGGCGCGGGCGTGCTCGGCGGCGGCCGCCTGGTGCTCCCAGGGCGCCTCGATCCCGGCTGCCGCGAGCCGCTGCACCAGCGGTTCGGGAGCCCAGTCCGGCCACGGCGCGCGACGGCCCTGACGTGCGGGAACCCCGTGCACGTGGGTGATCCGCCCGCGGCGGGACGGATCGGCCAGCAGCCGGTCCAGCGGAGGGAAAGATCTTTGGGCGCCCATCAGGTTTTCAGTCTGCCAGCATGGGCAGAACTAGGGGAACGCCCCGGCGCCGGTGGCCTGGTTCCCCCTGCCCTGACCAGTGGATCAGCAGGTCAGACCGGTCACCCGGGATGGCGCGAAGTTTCGCTCTCGTGGGCGATAACGTGCCTACACACCGCCGGAGCGTGGTTGAATTTCGACGGAGTTCCGTCGCCGCGAGCCATCCAGCCGGAGGATCGGGCGGCGGGATTGTGAATGTGCTGTAGGGCGCTGGAGGACCTGTGGACCTGAAGGTGAACGACTACACCACCGACGACGGTCTCACCGTCATCACGGTGGAGGGCGAGATCGACGTCTACACGGCGCCGAAGCTTCGCGAGAAGCTCATCGACCTGGTCAACAAGGGCAAGTTCCACCTGCTGGTGGACATGGAGAAGGTCGAGTTCCTCGACTCGACGGGCCTGGGCGTGCTGGTCGGCGGCCTGAAGCGCGTGCGCGCGCACGACGGCTCGCTGGAGCTGGTGTGCACCCAGGAGCGCATCCTCAAGATCTTCCGGATCACCGGGCTGACCAAGGTCTTCGGCATCCACGACTCGATCGCCGATGCCGAGGAGAAGCGCAAGGGCGCCAAGTAGGCCCACGCACACATGGCGACCGTTGAGCTCTCATTCAGTGCGCTGCCCGTCCATGTCCGCACGGCCCGCCTGATCGTCACCGCCGTGGCCCGGCGCAGTGGCATCGACCAGGACCTGCTGGACGAGGTGCGGCTCGCCGTGGGCGAGGCCTGCTCCCGCGCGGTGGCGGCGCACCGTCGGCACTGCCCGGACGAGCCGGTGCGGCTGGAGTTGATCGACACCGACCACCGGTTCGAGGTCATCGTCAGCGACTCGGTCCCCGGCGACGACACCGCCGGACCCGGCGGCTCCGCGGCCCCGGCCGGCCTCCCCGAGGCCGGCGCGGCACGGGGCCTGGAGACGGCGGAGGACCTGGAGACCGCGCTCGACGACGGGTCGATGGACCTCGGGCTGGCCGTGATCGAGGGCCTGGCCGAGGACGTGGAGATCACCACGACCCCCAAGGGCGTCCAGATCCGCATGAGCTGGCCGTCCGCACCCGCTGCGACGTCCTAGCGCACCCCCCCGTCCCGAACGCGCCGAAGGCCCCGTCCCCGCAAGGGACGGGGCCTTCGCCGTGTCCGGGAAGCGGGGGGCGGTGGGCTCGGATGCGGTCTGGCGGTGGAAAACGCCGGTCCTGTCGGGCTCAAGGGGGCCCGGGTGCGGGCGGGGACGGTGATTATGAGATCGTCTTCTGAGCATTGGTGGGACGCCGTTATTCGGGTGGCGTCTATTAGGGTTTTCGGGGTGGCCGGATGGGGCCTGTGTGGCTGGTGTGAAAGAAATTCGTCGCCGTCAATGCTGATCCTGGCGATACTTCCCTACCTGTGCTCTGACCTGGCCTGATCGCTTCCGTGGCGAAGAATTGGGCAAAAATCAACGCCGGTCCGGTTGCGCTTTCGCGTCAACTCGATGAAATGCCGCCCGCCCTTCTCCTCGCCAGGCGGCCTGCGCGGACTCCCGGAACCCGCGCCATCGCGGAGAAAGTTCCAAATCCTCGCGCGCGGGGTACGCGGTAAAGATCGTCCTTTCTCTGGACGGTTCGATCCCACGCCCCTGTCGAGGAGGACGGATGTCTGGGCTTTCCCTGTCAAGCCCGGCCGGCGCAGAAGTGGATCTCGGCGGCGGCGACCTCACCCTGGTCGTCGTCGTCGCAGTGGTCGCGCTGCTGGCACTGGCCGTCGCCGCAGGTCTGGTACGCGAGGTGCTGGCCGCCGGCCAGGGCACCGACAAGATGCAGGAGATCGCGCGCGCCGTGCAGGAGGGCGCGCTCGCCTACCTGAGACGCCAGTTCCGCACGGTCGCGGTCTTCGTGGTCCTGATCCCGCTCGTCCTCCTGCTGCTGCCCGCCGACTCGACCGGGGAACGGATCGGCCGTTCGGTGTTCTTCGTCATCGGGGCGCTGTTCTCCGCGGTGACCGGGTTCGTCGGCATGTGGCTGGCGGTGCGCGGCAACGTCCGCGTCGCGGCGGCCGCCCGGGAGGAGGGCGGCGAGCGCAAGGCGATGCGGATCGCCTTCCGCACCGGCGGCGTGGCCGGGATGTTCACGGTCGGCCTCGGGCTGTTCGGGGCGGCCGTGGTGGTGCTGGCCTACAAGGGCGACGCGCCCAAGGTGCTGGAGGGCTTCGGGTTCGGCGCGGCGCTGCTGGCGATGTTCATGCGGGTCGGCGGCGGCATCTTCACCAAGGCCGCCGACGTGGGCGCCGACCTGGTCGGCAAGGTCGAGCAGGGCATCCCCGAGGACGACCCGCGCAACGCCGCCACGATCGCCGACAACGTGGGCGACAACGTCGGCGACTGCGCGGGCATGGCGGCCGACCTGTTCGAGTCCTACGCGGTCATGCTGGTGGCCGCACTGATCCTGGGCAGCGCCGCGTTCGGCACCGAGGGCCTGGTGTTCCCGCTGATCGTGCCGATGATCGGCGTGATCACCGCGGTGATCGGGATCTTCGCGGTGGCGCCGCGCGCCAGGGACCGCTCGGGCATGTCGGCGATCAACCGGGGCTTCTTCATCTCGGCGATCATCTCGGCGGTGCTGGTCGCGGTCGCGGCGTTCGTGTACCTGCCCTCCTCGTTCGCCGACCTGTCGGGCGTCTCCGACCAGGGCGTGCGCGGTCTGGACGCCGACCCGCGCTGGGTGGCGCTGGGCGCGGTGCTGATCGGCATCGTGCTGGCCAGCGCGATCCAGCTGCTCACCGGCTACTTCACCGAGACCAGCCGCAAGCCGGTCAAGGAGGTCACCGCCAGCGCCCGCACCGGGCCCGCGACGGTGATCCTGGCGGGCATCTCGCTCGGCCTGGAGTCGGCCGTCTACACCGCCCTGGTGATCGGCGGCGCGGTCTACGGGGCGTTCCTGCTGGGCTTCGGCAACACGACGGTGGCGCTGTTCGCGGTCGCGATGGCCGGGACCGGGCTGCTCACCACGGTCGGCGTGATCGTGTCGATGGACACCTTCGGGCCGGTCTCCGACAACGCGCAGGGCATCGCCGAGATGTCCGGCGACGTGCAGGGCGAGGCCGCGGCGGTGCTGGAGCGGCTGGACGCGGTCGGCAACACCACCAAGGCGATCACCAAGGGCATCGCGATCGCGACGGCGGTGCTGGCGGCGACCGCGCTGTTCGGCTCGTTCCGGACGACGGTGGTCAGCGCGCTCCAGAACGCCTCGCAGGACGCCAAGGACGCGCTGGGCTCGTTCGCGGACTTCAGCCTGTCGATCGACAACCCGAACGTGCTGATCGGCCTGATCGCGGGCGCCTCGGTGGTGTTCCTGTTCTCCGGCCTGGCGATCATGGCGGTGGGCCGGGCGGCCGGGCGGGTCGTGGTGGAGGTCCGCCAGCAGTTCCGCGACCACCCCGGGATCATGGACTACACCGAGAAGCCCGACTACGGCCGGGTGATCGACATCTGCACCCGGGACGCGCAGCGCGAGCTGGCCACGCCGGGTCTGCTGGCCATCCTGACGCCGATCGCGGTCGGCTTCGCGCTCGGGTACGCGCCGCTGGGCGCGTTCCTGGGCGGCGCGATCGCGGCCGGGGTGCTGATGGCGGTGTTCCTCGCCAACTCCGGCGGCGCGTGGGACAACGCCAAGAAGATGGTCGAGGAGGGCCATCTGGGCGGCAAGGGCAGCCCGGCGCACGAGGCCACGGTGATCGGCGACACGGTCGGCGACCCGTTCAAGGACACCGCGGGCCCGGCGATCAACCCGCTGATCAAGGTGATGAACCTAGTCGCGCTGCTGATCGCCGACGCCGTGGTCACCTACGCGGGCAACGTGCCGCTGCGCGTGGGCGTCACGGTGGGCGCGGTGGCGGTGGTGGTCGCGGCCATCGTCGTCTCCAAGCGGCGCGCCGACCCGATCGGCGCGGGCGAGGCGGGCGGCACGGAGGGCCCCGGGCGGGTCGCCGGGACGCCCGAGCCCGCCGCCGTCGGCGCGACCGGGACGGAGCGGGACGCGGGCGCGACGCCCGCCGCGCCCGCCGCCGAGCGCGTCGAGGCCGTCCCCGCCGCGGGAACGGCCGCGCCCGTCACGACCGAGAAGGCCGAGAACGGCAAGCCCGCCGTCGGCGGAGAGGCACCGCCCGAGAAGAAGTGACCCGAGGGATCCATCCCGCCCCCGTGCGCAGGGCCCGCGCGCGGGGGCGGGGTGTGTCCGGAGCGCGGGACGGCGGTCGTACGCTGTAGCGGGACGCGATGTCCCGCCCGGCACGGCAGGAGGCACGTGCGTGAGCGACAGGACGGAATCGTGGGCCAGGCGCCTGCTCGTCTTCGTGCTGGGGCAGTTCGGCATCGTCCCGGGCGACCGCCGTCGGCCGCCCGGCCAGGCAGGAGGCGTGAAGGTGAGCGGCGAGAAGAAGACGGTCTCGGGGCCCAAGGGCTTCGCCATCGTCCTGATCGGGATGCTCGGCATCATGGCGGTGCTGTGGGGGCTGGCGGCCCTGGTCGCGCCCTGAGCCGTCCGGCGTGGTCCGCGCGGGCTAGGGTGACGGCATGCCGACCCTCATCGTGCTGCGCCACGCCAAGGCCGTCGCCGGTCTCGGCGTCGTCGACTTCGACCGCCCGCTGGCCGACCGGGGGCGGCGCGACGCGGCCGCGACGGGCGACTGGTTGCGCGCCGAGGGCCTGGTGCCGGTCCTGGCGCTGTGCTCCACCGCCGTCCGGACCCGGCAGACCCTCGACCTGCTGGACCTCAAGACCGAGGTGAGCCACGAGGCGAGGCTGTACGACAACGAGCCCGAGATCGTGCTGGACCTGGTGCGCCAGACCGGCGACGACGTGGGAACGCTCCTGGTCGTCGGGCACAACCCGTCGACGCACCAGGTGGTGCACGACCTGACCGGCGACGCCCCGGAGTCCTTCCCGACCTGCGCCCTCGCGGTGATCGAGCTGACCGCCCCCTGGGCCGAGACCTGGCCCGGCGGCGGCGCGCTGACCACCTTCCGCACGCCCAAGGACTGACCCGCTCAGACCCCGGTCTCGGGGCGGGCCGCCTTGACGGACGCCCCGATCAGCTCGTCGGTGTCGCGGCGCAGGGCCCGCACCGCGTGGCGGGTGCCCGCCACCTGCAACAGGGCGTGCCGCAGCGGCGTGAACTCGTCGGTCCCCACGCCCGCCTTCACCTCGGCGCGGCGACGCCGGGCCAGGCCCGCCAGGTGCCGGTCGAGGTCGGCGAACTCCTCCTCCAGCCGCTCGGCAGGGGACGGGGCCGCCTCGCCCTGCGGCGGGTCGGTGTCCTCCAGCTCGGCGGCGGCCTCCTCCAGCCGGTCGGCCAGGCGGTCCAGGATCTCGGGGATGGGCCCCGCGTCCACCTCCTCCTCGCGGGACAGGCGGCCGATCGCGATCAGGTGGTCGCGGACGCGGTGCGCGCCGCGCACGATCGCGCGCAGCTCGGCGATCCGCGCGGCGTCGGGCACCCGCTCCTCGCCCAGCCGCTTGCGGGTGGCGGCGACGCTGTCGGTGGCGTCCTCGGCGGCGCTGGTGGTGTCGAAGGGGAGCCGGTCCAGCTCGCCCTCCACCAGCCGGGAGGTGGCGCGGGTCAGGTCGGCGTGCGCCGACAGCAGGCGGCCGAGCTGGAGCGGGAGGCGCTCGGCGTGCCCGGTCGGCCACAGCAGCCGGACGGCCAGGAACACCAGCACGCAGCCCGCCAGCGTCAGCAGGATGCGCTCCCCGGCGGCGGTCCAGTCCGAGGGCGCGGAGAAGTCCAGCAACATCATCGCGAGCGGCGTGCCGAACAGCGCCCAGTAGGCGAAGTTGACCGGCCGCAGCGCGAACCCGGCCAGCGCGAACGCGAACAGGATCAGCGCCGCGGTGACCTGGCCGGGCGCCAGCGCGAGCAGCACCGCCGCGATCGCCGAGCCCGCCGCGGTGCCGCCGACGCGCTGCGCGAGCCGCGTCATGGTCTCGCCGTAGGTGCCGCGCAGGCTCTGCATCACGGTGATCGTCATCCAGTGGCCGTGCGCCAGCTTCAGCGCGGCCGAGAGCGACATCGCCACCGCCACGGCCAGGCCGACCCGGCCGACCTGCCGGAAGCCCGGCGAGCGGGTCCGCACGGCCCGGCCCATCCGCGCCCACGCCGACAGCGGGTGCACGCCGGGCAGCGGGCGGGGCGGGCCGACGCCGATGCGCAGCCCGCCCGCGACGATGCGGCGCGCGCCGTCCACGCCCGCCGTCACCCGGTCGAGGGAGCGGCGGATCTGGCCGATCAGCGCGGCGGCGACCAGGTCCTCGTCCCCGGCCAGCCCGGCGCGGCGGATCTTCTCGCTCTGCCGGGCCAGCCGCCGCACCGCCGCCGACTCCAGGTCGCCGAGCGGGGTCTCGCCCGCCGTGGCGACCGCGCCCGCCAGCAGCCGCAACCGCGCGGCCAGCGCGGAGACCGCGACGTGCGCCTCCATCTCCCACTCCCGGCGCGGCGGATGCCTGCGGGCGGCCTCGATCAGCGACTGGAGCGCGACGGTCTCGTGCATGATCCGGGCCAGCGCGTCCACGAACCGTTCGGGCCGCGACGGCTCGTCGCCGCCGGGCGGCCGGTAGAAGCCGACGGTGCCGCGCGCCGCCCCCAGGGCGCGGGCGGCGGCGCGGCGGCGCTCCGACCAGTACGGCTGGCGCGCCACCGTCGCCAGGTCGGGATCGTCGACCTCCAGGGCCCGGACGGCGTCGTCGTCAGATGCCGTGGTGCTCTCGGCGACCGCGTCCAGCGCCTCGGCGACGGCCTCGGCCGCCTCGGCGAGCGCCGCCTGCAACGGCCGCATCCGCCGCGCGGGCCACGGCGCGAGCAGCAGCACGCTCACCCACAGGCCGCCGAGCAGCTCCAGGAACCCGTTGTAGACGACGTCGTCGGTCGCGGGCCGGACGGCGGTCATCAGCACCGCCAGCGCGGCCGTCGGCCCGATCCACGAGATCATGCTGCCCAGCGCCACGATCGGCGGGACCACCAGCACCGTCAGCCAGGCGTGCCCGGCGAGGTGCCCGCCGACGGTCGCGCCCACCGTCACCACCAGCACGGCCCCGGCGAGGTTGCGGGCCCGCGCGCCGTAGGGGCCCTCGGGCGCGCGCAGCGCCACCAGGTACGCGCCGAGCGCGATCATCGCGCCCTGCGCGGCGCGGCCGGTGAGCGCCCCGGCGACCAGCGGCACGGCGAGGGCGAGCGCGGAGGCCAGGCCGTAGAAGGGCGCGGCGCGCCCGTCGATCCGGGCGTACGCCTCCCGCGCACGCTGCAGCACCGGCCGTCTCCCCCCGCGTGTCCCGCCTCGGTCGTACCCGGAAACGGGGCGGACGGATCACCTCAAGGGCGGCCGGATCAGGTGGGAACGGTCACGCGGGTCAGCGCGGGTCGGCGGCGTCGGCCGCCTCGATCTCCTCGCGGGAGATGCCCAACAGGAACAGGATCGTGTCGAGGTAGGGCACGTTGACGGCGGTGTCGGCGGCCTGCCGCACGACGGGCTTGGCGTTGTAGGCGACGCCGAGCCCGGCGGCCTGGAGCATGTCCAGGTCGTTGGCGCCGTCGCCGATCGCGACGGTCTGGCTGACCGGGACCCCGGCCTCGCGGGCGAAGCGCTCCAGCGCGGCGGCCTTGCCCGCGCGGTCGATGACGGGGCCGACCACGCGGCCGGTCAGCTTGCCGTTCTCGATCTCCAGCGTGTTGGCGGCCGAGTAGTCGATGCCGAGGTCGTCGACCAGCGCGTCGGTGACCTGGGTGAAGCCGCCGCTGACGATGGCGAACTTGTAGTCGAGCCGCTTGAGCGTGCGGACCATGGTGCGCGCGCCGGAGGCGAGCTGCACCTCGCGCCGCACGTCGTCGATGGCGCCCGCGTCGAGCCCGGCCAGCAGCGCGACGCGCTCGCGCAGTGAACCCTCGAAGTCGAGTTCGCCGCGCATGGCGGCCTCGGTGACCTTGGCGACCTCGTCGAGGCAGCCCGCGTGCTCGGCCAGCAGCTCGATGACCTCGCCCTGGATGAGGGTGGAGTCGACGTCCATGACGATCAGCCGCTTGGCGCGGCGGTGCAGCCCGGCGTGCTGGACGGCGACGTCGACCTGCTGCTCGGCGGCCTCCTTGGCGAGGTCGGCGCGCAGCGCGTCGGGGTCGGCGCCGGAGACGTCCAGCTCGATGCAGGTGACCGGGTAGTGCGCCAGGCGCTCGATGCGGTCGATGTTGGCGCCGCCGGCGGCGATGCGGCCGGAGATCCCGGCCATCGCGGCGGGCTTGAGGGGCGCGCCGAGCACCGTGACGTGGAGCCGGCCGCGGCGGCGCGGCAGCCGCTTGTCGCGGCCGGTGGACAGCTCCACCTCCATGTCGAGGTCGCCCGCGACGCGTTCGGCGGCGGCCCAGACCTGCCCGATGTCGGCGCCGTCGGAGTAGGCGACCAGGACGCCCAGCACGAGCCGGCCGCGGATGACGACCTGCTCGACGTCGGCGACGGTGACGGGGAACTCGGCCAGCGTGGTGAACAGGCGCGAGGTGACGCCGGGGCGGTCGCGGCCGGTGAGCGTGATGAGCAGCGTGCGCTGTGGTGAGCCGTCCATGCTGCTCACCACGGTACCGGTCCGTCGGCGGCGTTGTGTGCGACGTCCAGCATCCGGACGTGTCAGGGCAGGAACAGGGTGAGGTCGCCGAACTCGTGCCAGCGGTAGCGCTCGGCGAGGGCGGCGCGGTAGGAGGCGGCGAGCAGGTCGCGGCCCGCGACGGCGGTGAGCATCAGCAGGTGGGAGGAGCGGGGCTCGTGCAGGCCGGTGAGCAGGCCGTCCACGGCGGCGACGCCGCGTTCGGGGGTGACGACGTGCTCGGTCCAGCCGTACGCCGCGCGCACCCGGCCGCCCGCGGCGGCGGTCTCCAGAGCGCGCACGACGGTGGTGCCGACCGCGACGACGCGACCGCCGCGGGCGCGCACGTGCTCGACCAGCCCGGCGGTGGGGGCGGGCACCTCGTAGCGTTCGGGATAGGGCGGCTCGTGGGCCTCGGGGGAGGCGACGCCGGTGTGCAGGACCAGCGGGGCGATCAGCACGCCGCGCGCCACCAGCCGGGTGACCAGCTCGGGCGTGAACGGGCGCGCCGCGCTCGGCATCTCCGCGCCGCCCGCCGAACGGTCCAGCGCGAACGCCGTCTGGTAGGCGTCCACCGGCTGCTCGCGGGGCACGTACCCGTACCGGATCGGCACGCCGTGGCGGCGCAGGTAGGGCACCACGTCGGTGGAGAGGCGGGCCTGCCAGAGCCGTTCGGTGCGGCGCTCCTCCAGGGCGAGGGTCGCGCCGCCGGGCATCGGGATCCACTCGCCGGGGCAGCCGCCCGCGTAGGGGAGGGTGGCCTTCCCGGCGCGGCGGCGCAGCTCCACCAGCCAGGACCGCTCGTCGCCGCCCGGCACCGGTGTCGAGAAGTGCACGGCGATCCTGTCCAGGTGCACGGCGGCGGGCAGCGTGGCGGAGGTGTTGACCACCAGCAGGTCGCCGGGGCGCAGGAGCTCGGGCAGGTCGCCGAACATCCGGTGGGCGACCTCGCCGGTGGCGCGGCGGGCCACCAGCAGGCGGACGCCGTCGCGGGGCGTGCCGTGGGCCTCGGGCGGCTCGTGGGCCTCCAGGTCCGGGGGCAGGACGAAGTCGAGGGCGGTCTCGGTCATTTCTTGGCCTCCACGCGCAGGGCGGCGACGATCGCGATGGCGGCGATCGCGGCGAACAACGTCCCGGCGACGGCCAGGCCCAGTTCGAGCCGGTCGGTGCCGAAACCGGTGACCAGCGCGCCCGCCAGGCCGACCACCAAGGACGAGCCGAGGGTGTCGCTGATCTGGAGGGCCGACGTGTTGACGCCCTGCTCGGCCTCGGGCGACTGGTTCAGCAGCAGCAACGACAGGCTGCCGACCGCGAAGCCCATGCCCGCGCCGCCCAGGATCCAGGCGGGCGCGGCGGCCCAGCCCGACAGCTGTAGCGCGAGGGTGACACCAGCGATACCAACGGTGACCAGAATCGCGCCCAGCAGCACGAACGTGCCGCGCGAGCGGGTGGAGCGGCCCTGGATCTGCGAGGCCGCCGACCAGCCGAGCGCCGCGACCGTCAGCACGACCCCGGCCTGGACGGGGGTGAAGCCGTGCACGGAGGTCAGGGCCAGCGGGATGAACACGTCGGTGCCGAAGAACGCGCCCGACATCAGCCCGCGCACCAGCACGACGCTGGGCAGGCCGCGCCGCATCCGGAGCGTTCCGGCGGGCAGCAGCTTCACCAGGCCGTAGGCGAGGCCCGCGAGCGCGGCGAGGACGACCGGGATCATGAGCCAATCAGGCCGCCCCAGGGCGTACAGCAGGGCAGCGGCACCCGCCGAGACGGCGACCGCCGCGACGTAACGACTCCGGTCGGCGGGAGCCTGCGGACCCTCACTTCGCTCGATGCCGCGCAACGCCGGAACCAGCATCAGCGCGGGCGGCACCACCAGCGGGATCAGCCCGAGGAACACCCAGCGCCAGCCCGCGTGCTGGGCGACGAACCCGCCGACCGCCGGGCCGATCAGCGACGGCAGCACCCACGCGGCCGACAGTGCGGCGAACACGCGGGGCCGCAGCGCGTCGGGGTAGACGCGGGCGATCACGACGTAGAGGGCGACCAGCGAGACGCCGGTGCCGAGCCCCTGCACGGCGCGCCCGGCGACGAACGCCCACATGGTGGGGGCCGCGCCCGCGACCACGAGGCCCGCGACGAACGTGACCAGTCCCGTCATGAGCGGTCGGGCGGGCCCGGAACGGTCCACCCAGCCGCCCGCCAGGACCGTGGCGAGCAGGCTGGCGATCAGGGTGGCGCTGAACCCCCACGAGTAGAGGCCGAGCCCGTCCAGATCGCGGGCCACCACCGGCATCACGGTGCCGACGGACATCGACTCGAAGGCGAGCAGCGTGACGACGAGCACGATGCCGAGCGTGGGCGCGCGGTACCGCCCGTCCAGCACGGTGACCTTGGGCTCGGAAGCCGGCGCGGAGGACTCCAGAATCGTGGTCATCGACCGTCTCCCGCCAGATCGGCGGCCCGGTAACGACCGCTGGGAAGCCGCTCAGCGACCAGGCGGAGCAGCCGACCGGCCGCCTCCTCAGGCGGCGGCGCGGCATCGGCGTCCTCGCCGGCGGCACGCAACATGTCGGTGCGCATCTCGCCCGGATCGGCCCACCAGACCCGCACGTCCGGCTCCTCGACGGCCAGGACACCGGAGATCTGATCCAGGGCGGCCTTGGTGGCGCCGTAGCCGCCCCAGGTGGGGTAGTGCTCACCGCCAGCGTCGGAAGTGATGTTGAGAATGGCCCCCCGCCGCTCCCGAAGGGAAGGAAGGAGGCCCTGGACAAGAGCGAGCGGCGCGATGACGTTGGCGTCAAAGGCGGCAACGAGATCAGGCAAGGGCTGCTCAGCAAGCGTGGGCAGCGGAACGGTGCCAAGAGTCCCGGCATTGTTGACGAGCAGATCGAGCCCGCCCAAGCCAACAACAGCCCGAAGCAACTCAGCACGATGCGCGGAATCAGTGACGTCCCCGGGAACGACGGTGACCCGCTCCCATTCCCCAGCGGCCCGGTTGAGCGCCCCAGCATCCCGAGCATCAACGATCAGATGCCACCCGGCACGCCCCAACCCAACCGCCAGGGCACGCCCCAACCCCCGAGAGGCCCCGGTGACAAGCGCGATCCGACGAGTAGTGGTCATACCGGAAAACTAATGATCAAGCGGCCCCCCGCACATCGGCCGCGAAGCCCCCAAGAACCAAGACCTTGGTCCTAGGACCCGTCTGAAGCCCCCCAAAAACCCCAGCCGCCACGCGAGTGACGAACTGGTCCGGCGGGGGCAAGGCCGAAGGCGAGCCCCCGCAGGACCAGATCGCGAAGCGATGTGGCACTCGCCCAGGCACGGTCAGGGTGCGAGCCGCTAGGCGAGCGCCCTGGGCCGGGACGCCATAAACACAGTACGGTCTTCACAGTGAGCGCCGGAGTCGCTCGCCGGTGGAGGAAAGGCCGGACGGACCGCGATGGGCAGTCAGCGCGTGACCTGCGAGGAGCCGCCGGGGTCGAACGCGGCCCTGCGCGCGGTCAGCGCCGCCGTCCTCGCCGTCACCCGGCACCTGTCGGTGCACGAGGTCTTCCAGGTCATCGTGCGGGCCGCCGCCGACCTCCTGGACGCCCGCTACGCCGCGCTCGGCGTGCCCGACGACGAGGGCTCGTTCGCCGAGTTCGTGGTGGAGGGCGTCTCCGACGAGGACTGGGAGGCGATCGGCCCGCTGCCGCGCCAGCACGGGATGCTCGCGGCGATGTTGCGCGACGACGTGTCCCTGCGGGTGGCCGACATCCGCAAGGAGGACGGCTTCGAGGGCTGGCCGAGCGCGCACCCGGTGTTGAAGGACTTCCTGGGCGTGCCGATCCGCGACGGCGAGCGGGTGCTCGGCATCCTGTTCCTGGCCAACAAGCGGGTGCCGGGCGGGTTCACCGAGGGCGACGAGGAGCTGCTGACGCTGTTCGCGGCGCACGCCGCCATCGCGATGACCAACGCCCGGCTGTACGAGCACAACCGCGAGCTGACCGTCGTCGCCGAGCGCAACCGGCTGGCGCGCGAGCTGCACGACGCCGTGGCGCAGAAGTTGTTCTCGTTGCGGCTGACCGCCCAGGCCGCCGCCGCGCTGGCCGACCGCGACCCCGTCCGCACCGTCGCCGAGCTGGACCAGGTGGAGCGGCTGGCCGCCGAGGCGCTGGCCGAGCTCCGCGCGGTGATCTTCGAGCTGCGCCCGGCGGACCTCGCCGACGGCCTGGTGCCCTCGCTGCGCAAGCACGTGGAGGTCCTGGACCGTGCCTACGAGACGACGGTGCGCTTCGACGCGTCCGGCACGGTGGTGCTGCCCGAAGAACAGGAGGCGGTGCTGTTCCGCGTGGCGCAGGAGGCGCTCTACAACGCGCTGCGGCATGCCGGGGCGCGCCGCGTCGAGGTCCGGATCGGCGCGGGACGGGAGCGGGTGGAGCTGGCGGTGGCCGACGACGGGACGGGCTTCGGCGACGGCGAGGACCCGCAGGGCGGCCTCGGCCTGGCGTCGATGCGGGACCGCGCGCGCTCGATCGGCGGCACACTGTCGATCGACACCTCGCCCGGAGCGGGGACGACCGTACGACTGGAGGTGCCCCTGTGAGGCGGGAGAGCACCGCGCCACGCCCGGCCGGCGCGCCGCCGGAACGGGCGATCCGGGTGCTGATCGCCGACGACCATCCGATCGTGCGGCAGGGCCTGCGCACCTTCCTCGGCGTGCAGGCCGACATCGAGGTGGTCGGCGAGGCGGAGGACGGCGTGTCGGCGGTGTCGCTGGCCGAGTCGCTGGAGCCCGATATCGTGCTGATGGACCTCAAGATGCCGGGCGCCGACGGTCTGGCCGCGCTGACGGAGCTGCGGGCTCGCGGGGTCCGGGCTCGGGTGCTGGTCCTGACCAGCGTCACCGAACGTGGGCACGTGCTGCCGGCTGTACAGGCGGGAGCGGCTGGGTATCTGTACAAGGACGTCGAGCCGCGCGCGCTCGTGCAGGCGATCAAAGCGGTCCACGATGGGCATGTCCTCCTCGCGCCCGACGCCGCCGAGGCGATGGTGCGCGCGGAGCAGGCCGGAACCGACGAGCGCGGGCCGGCGACGTTGACCGAACGGGAGCGGGAGGTGCTCGTGCAGATCGCGCGGGGCAGGTCCAACCGGGAGATCGCGCGTGCGCTGGTGGTCTCGGAGAAGACGGTCAAGACCCATGTCAGTAATCTGCTCATGAAACTCGGAGTACAGGATCGGACGCAGGCGGCGTTGTACGCCGTCCGTCACGGACTCGCCGGCGACTGAGACATCAACTCCTCCGACAGGATCGTCATCGAAATCGGTATGAACGTAGCAATCAGGTACGCAGCAGGCAGTGACATCGGGTGCAACCGGGAGAACAACGAGGACTCGGGCTACGCCGGTGCGCGGTTGATCGCGGTCGCCGACGGCATGGGCGGTTACGCCGGCGGCGAGGTCGCCAGCTCCACCGTCATCGGCTCGCTGCGCTCGCTGGACACCGACGCCCCCAATGACGATCTTCTGGACGGCCTGGGCCGCGCGGTCGCCGAGGCCAACGAGAAGTTGCGCATCGTCCGCGAGGAGCGGCCCGACCTCAGCCGGATGGGCACCACGCTCACCGCGATGTTGTGGGACGGCACGTCGGTCGCGCTGGCGCACATCGGCGACTCGCGCGGCTACCTGCTGCGCGACGGCGAGCTGTTCCAGATCACCCAGGACCACACCATGGACGAGCTGCTCAAGGCCGAGGCCGAGCAGCAGGGCGGCACGGCCGACCCGGCGGAGACGTCGCGGTTGTCGCACGTGTTGTACCGGGTGCTGGACGGCCGCGCGGACCGCGAGCCGGACCTGCGGCTGCGCGAGGCGCGGCTCGGCGACCGGTACCTCTTGTGCTCGGACGGGCTGAGCGGGCCGGTGGACGCGCAGACCATCTACGAGGTGTTGTCGGCGGAGGCCGACCCGGCGCGGGCGGTGGCGCGGCTGATCCAGCTGGCGCGCGACAACGGCGGCCCGGACAACATCACCGCGGTGGTGGCCGACGTGGTGGAGGCCGAGCACCTGACCGACCCGGGCGGCGCGCTGGTGGTCGGCGCCGCGGGCCAGTCCTGACGGTCGGTTCGCACGGCCGGTCGGCGCGGTCGGTTCGCACGGTCGGTCGGCGTGGCCGGTCGGCGCGGGCGGCCTGACGGGACGGCCTGACGGGCGGTCCGCCGGGAGGGCCCGACGGCGGTCCGGCGCGCGCGTAACGTCTTCAGGCGGCGTTCAGCCTGGTGGAGGCGAACATCACGGTCCGGCGAACTGTGCCCGAAAAACCCGAATGCTCGTCTGGTTTGTCCTACCCTGACCCGTGAGGTGGTGTGGCTCACGCGCCAGGTAACGGTCCCATCGCGGATGACCTCCTGGTCTTGACCCGCCTCAGGGTGCACCCGATATACGGGTCACTCGGACGTAAGTCAGGAGGCGGAGGATTCAGGTGGGGGGAGCGCCCGGGACCGCGGTCGCCGGTGCATCGCAGGGCACGCCCGGCGGCGTGCTCGGCCGAACCCTGGACACCGCGCGGCACGGCCCGATGGGCGTGCTGCTGCGGATCGCGGCGATGGCCGGAGCGGCCGTCGGCGCGGCGTGGATCCACCGTGTCAACGACCCCGGTGTGCTGTGCCCCCTGCGGGCGATCACCGGCGTTCCCTGTCCCCTGTGCGGTGGTACGACCGTGTTCATCGAGCTGGGTGCGGGCCGTCCGGTCCAGGCCCTGCTGGCGAACCCGGTGGCCCTCGCCGGCGCGCTCGGCGTCGCCGTCGCGCCCGTCGCCAGGGACCGGTGGCTGGCACTGCGGCCCAGGACCCGGTCCTGGCTGATCGGTGCCGCCCTCGTAGGGGCGGAAGTGTGGCAACTGGCCAGGCTGGGCCTCCTGCGAGTTTGAGCCGTCGTCCGTCGTCGGCCAGACTTCGCGGAGCCTTCCGGGTCCGGCGGGCGTCACACAACCACAGGGTCAACCAATGAAGGAGCAAGTGTGGGTAACCCCTACGACCCGTATGGCCAGCAGCAGCCGGGCTACGGGCAGCAGCAGCCCGGGTACGGCCAGCAGCAGCCCGGGTACGGACAGCCCCCCGCGCAGCCCGGTTACGGCCAGCCTCCGGCGCAGCCGGGCTACGGTCAGCCTCCGGCGCAGCCCGGGTACGGACAGCCCCCGGCACAGCCCGGTTACGGCCAGCCGCCCGCGCAGCCCGGTTACGGCCAGCCTCCGGCGCAGCCGGGTTACGGCCAGCAGCCGGCTCAGCAGGGCTACGGGCAGCAGCAGCCCTACCAGGAAGTGCACCACCACCACTACGGCTCGACGGGGCAGCTCGCCGAGTGGGGATCGCGGGTGGGCGCCTCGCTCATCGATGGCCTGGCGTTCTTCTCCGTTCCCGGCATCATCTACTTCATCGGCTACATGATGCTCGCCAACGGCTCGGGGCTGGGCGGCCTGCTGGTGCTCGTCGGTCTCATCGGCTACGCCGCGGCCGGCATCTACCTCATCTACATGGAGGGCACCACCGGGCAGACCCTCGGCAAGAAGCAGATGGGCATCCGGCTGGTCGGCGCGCAGACTGGGCAGCCGATCGGCTTCGGCGGCGCGTTCCTGCGCCGCATCGCGCACATCGCCGACGGCTTCGCCTGCTACATCGGCTTCCTGTGGCCGCTGTGGGACGAGCGCAAGCAGACCTTCGCCGACAAGATCTGCAACACGCTGGTCGTCCGCTCCTGAGGGACGGATTCGAGTCGAACGGGCGTCCTCGCGATCACGCGGGGGCGCCCGTCGCCGTTCCGGCGAAAGGCGCGCGGGCCGTCAGCGTGCGAGTCGATGTGCGAGCCGTCAGCGCGGAGCCCGTCAACGTGCGAGCCGATGCGCCGACGCCGACCGTTAGTACGTGGGGCGCGTCAGCGCGCGGGATCCGTGCGCGCGGGGGCCGTCAGCGCGCGTGGTCGAAGGCGCTGTTGCAGGCCGCCACCAGTGCCCGCCGCACCGCCCCGTCCAGCGACCGCAGCGCCGCGTCGCGCCGCTGGACCTGGTCGGAGGTCAGGCCGCGCGCGTCCATCCGCCGCGCCAGGTCCACCACCAGCGACAACCGTGCCGCCAGCGCCCCCACCCGGTGCGCGCGCTGCGGGTATCCCGGGGCCAGCGGATGGTCGTCGCGTTCCGGGTCGCGCAGGTCGACCAGGGCGTCGGCGATCTCCGGCGGGACGCCCGCCACGTCGTCCACCGCCAGCAGCGCCTCGGTCGCCTCCCGCATGGTGAGCATGAGCCCCCGGTCGGCCTCGGCCAGCGACGGCACGTCCGGCTGGGCGGGCGAGGCGTCGTGCATCTCCCAGCGCAGTCCCACGTACGACGAGCCGCGCCGGTCGACGGCCGGGACCAGACCGATCGCACGGGTCGGCAGCGTCAGCACCACGGCGGCCTCCGCCTCCAGCGCCGCGCGGTTGAAGTCGGGCGGGCCGGTCAGGCCGAGCGGGTCGCCGGGCGCGGGCAGCGCGAGCCGGAACGCGGTCAGCCCGCCGACCCGCAGGTCGCCCAGGCCGCGCCGCAACGACACCTCGGCCGGATCGCCGCCGAGGACCTGCGGGCCGGCCAGCAGTTCGACCGCGTCCACCGCCTCGTCCAGCCCCACGTGGCCGGTCAGCCAGACGTTGCCCCACGCGACCAGCGCGGTCGCCGCGTCACGGGCGTCGTTGTCGGTCGAACCTCGCCGAGACCCTGCGTCCATGCCGTCCACCATAAGTGCTCCCCATCGCATAGGTTCTTATCCGACGATCGGATCACCTGGGAACATCGGATAGGGGACAAAGGCGCGCGATGGCCGGCGAGGTACTGCGACTCCGCGGTGTAGGGGTCAAGCGCGGGGGGTCCGACCTGCTGCGCGATGTCACGTGGACGGTGAACGAGGGCGACCGGTGGGTGATCGTCGGGCCCAACGGCGCGGGCAAGACGACGCTGCTGCAGGTGGCGGCGGCGCTGCTGCATCCCAGCGCCGGGCGGGTGGAGATCCTGGAGGAGGAGATCGGCCGCACCGACGTGTTCGAGCTGCGGCCGCGCATCGGCATCGCCAGCGCCGCGGTCGCCGAGCGCGTCCCGGCGGGGGAGAAGGTCATCGACCTGGTGCTGACCGCCTCGTACGCGATCCTGGGCCGCTGGCGGGAGGAGTACGACTCCACCGACCTCGGGCGCGCGGTGGCGCTGCTGGAGGCGCTGGGCTGCGCCGACCTGATCAAGCGGGACTTCGACACGTTGTCGGAGGGCGAGCGCAAGCGGGTGCAGATCGCCCGCGCGCTGATGCCCGACCCCGAGCTGCTGCTGCTGGACGAGCCCGCCGCCGGGCTCGACGTCGGCGGCCGCGAGGACCTGGTCGACCGCATCGGCCGGCTCGCCGAGGACCCGGACGCCCCCACGACGGTGATGGTCACCCACCACGTCGAGGAGGTGCCCGACGGGTTCACCCACGCGCTGCTGCTGCGCAGGGGCGAGGTCGTCGCGCAGGGCAAGGTGGACGAGGTGTTCACGCGCGAGCACCTGACGGCGTGCTTCGGGGTGCCGCTGACGGTGGACCGGCAGAACGGCCGCTGGTACGCCCGCGTGGCCCGCTGACGCAAGCCCGTCGACCGACCGCCGCGCCGCCCTTGTGACGGCGCGGCGGCAGTAGGTCCTTAGTCGCGCAGCCGGGCGACCGCCTCCGGTGTCAGGTGCCGGGCGAGTTCCTCCAGCAAGGCGGCCACCTGCGCGACGCGCTGCGGGTCGTCGGTCCCCAGGGCCGTCGCGAGCGCCGCGTCGACGGGGACCGACCTGACCTCCTCCACCCGCTCGGAAGCCGCGGGCGCGGGCCGGACGAGCAGCCGACGCCGGTCGCGGGGGTCCGGGTCTGTGCTCACCGCGCCCGCCTCGCGCAGCCGGGCGACCGCCCCCGACACCGCGCTCTGCGGCAGGCCGGTCCGGGCGGCGATCTCCCCGACGGCGCTGCCCGGGTGCGCCCGCACGTCGCCGGCCACGATCAGGACCGTGCGCACGCTGGTGGAGTGCCGCCCGATCCCCTCGGTGGGCAGGGCCTCCTCGCCGATCTTCATCAGGGTCCGGCCCAGCAGGAACAGCTCGACTCCGTTCATGCCGCCAATTTACATCATTTCTGATGCATCAGTCTTGATGTATCAAGTTTGATGCTTTATCTTCGGTGGGGACGGCACCGACCGAGAGGACCCCAAGATGGACACCACGACGGGCACGTTCCTGCACGTTCCGGACGCCACGCTCTACTACGAGGTCCGCGGCACCGGACCGCTGCTGCTGATCTCGCAGAGCGGCGAGGGCGACGCCGGGCGCAGCACCGACCTGGTCGACCACCTCGCCGCCGACCACACCGTCATCACCTACGACCGGCGCGGCCTGTCCCGCAGCGTCCCCGACGACCCCGCCCGAGGCGTGACCCTGGCCCAGCACGCCGACGACGTGAGCCGCCTGCTGGCCGAGCTGACCGACGAGCCGGTCCCCATGCTCGGGTGCAGCCTGGGCGCATCCATCGGCCTCCACCTGGCCGTCTCCCACCCCGGCCGGATCAGCACGCTCATCGCCCACGAGCCCGTCACGCCCCGGCTGCTGCCCGCCGACCAGCGCGCCCACCACGAGCACGAGTTGGAGCACATTCAGCGGATCCACCGCCGCGACGGCCTCGCCGCGACCTTCAAGGTCATCGCCGAGGCGCTGGGCATCGACCCGGCCGGGGCCGAGGCCGAGCCCGACCTCACGCCGCAGCCCATGACCCCGCAGCGGGTGGCCAACTTCGCCTTCTTCGTCGAGCACGACTTCACCGCGATCGTCCGCGACACGCTCGACGTCGCCGCGCTCAAGGACGTCCCGACGCGCATCGTCCCGGCCGCCGGCCGCGCCACCCCGCCCGGCGTGTTCGACCGCGCGTGCGCCGCCGCGCTGGCCGACCTCGTCGGCGCGGACCTGCGGACCTTCCCCGGCGGCCACAACGGCAACACCAGCCACCCGCGCGCCTACGCGGCCCGCCTCCGCGAACTCCTCTGAGCCGGTGGAGCAAAGGGGACCGTTCCATCGATAAGGCCCCCGACCGTCGCGCGCACCCCGGCCTTCCCTACCATCGGGGAACGGTACGGAAAACGTAAAGGCTGAGGTGGGCGCAGGTGGAAGTGCTGGAGGCGGCCGCGATCTTCGGGGCCGGGATCGCCGCGGGCGGTATCAACACCATCGTGGGCTCCGGCTCGTTGATCACCTTCCCGACCATGGTGGCGCTCGGCTTCCCGCCGGTCGTGGCGAACGTCTCCAACAACATCGGCCTGGTGCCGGGCTCGGTCACCGGCGCCTACGGCTACCGGCAGGAGCTCAAGGGGCAGCAGGGCCGGCTGCTGCGGCTGGGCAGCGCGTCCATGCTGGGCGCGCTGGTCGGCGCGACGCTGCTGCTGGGGCTGCCCGCCGAGGCGTTCCAGGTCATCGTGCCGGCGCTGATCGTGATCGCGCTGATCCTGGTGGTGGTGCAGCCGCGCGTGCAGAAGTGGGTGTTGTCCCGCCGCGAGAACCACAGCCCGCACGGCGGTCCCTGGTTGTGGGCGGGCGTGCTGGGCGCGGGCATGTACGGCGGCTACTTCGGGGCCGCCCAGGGCATCGTGCTGATCGCGCTGCTCGGCATCGCGCTGGACGACGACCTCCAGCGCGTCAACGCGGCCAAGAACGTGCTGTCGGCCATCGTGAACGGCTCGGCGGCGGTGTTGTTCATCGGGATGTCGGTGTTCTCCGACACCAGGATCGACTGGCTGGCGGTGCTGCTGATCGCCGTGGGGTCCACGCTGGGCGGCCTGCTGGGCGCGAAGGTGGGCCGCCGTATCCCGCCGTTGGTGCTGCGCGGGGTGATCGTGGTGGTGGGCCTCGTTGCGCTGGTCGTGATGCTGACCGGCGACTGACCGCCGCTCCGGGGCGTTGTGCCCTCCGCCGGAGGCTTCTGGTCCCTGCCCGCCTCATCTCTCCCCGTGCTGCGGTCGCCCGCCCGCAGCCGGGGACGTTCGTCCCCTTCTCACGGTTGAACGGCACCTTTGCCGGGTATAATTCGAATATACGTTCGACAATGTAGGAGCGCGGCCGATGAAGGGCGACAGGGTCGAGATCGTGATCGACGCGGGCGGCGAGGGCACCCGCAACTACGAGGTCGTGGCCACCCGCGCGGGGCGCCGGGTGGAGATCGCCACCCGGCGCGGCGTGGTGGAGGTCAGCGAGGTGACCCGCACCGGCACCCAGGTGCGGACCGCGCGGTTCATGGCGAGCCGCGTCCTGGCGCTGGTCGAGTACCCGATCGCCGACGAGCAGGGCGAGGGCGAGGAGTAACCGGGGCGGCGGACACGTCGCACAACGGGAAGGGCCCGGACCGCAGGCGGTCCGGGCCCTTCGCCACGAGATCAGGAGGCCGGGCGCACCTGGACCGTGCCGTCCTCCAGCACGCGGCTCTCGAACGCCGGCTGGCGGCCGGTCGCCGGGCCGTGCACCACCGAGCCGTCGTCCACCCGGAACGTGCTGCCGTGCCACGGGCACACCACGCACAGGTCGGCGTTGTCGTCGGTGATGACGCGGCCCTGGTGGAGCGGGCCCGCCAGGTGGCTGCACCGGTCGGCCAGCACGTGGACGTCGTCGCCGGTGCGCAGCACGAATAGGCTGATGTAGCCCAGCCGGCGCTGCACCGGCCACCCGTCGGGCAGCTCGTCGACCGAGCACAGGTCGTGCCAGCCCAGCGGCACCAGGTGCGCCACCTGGTCGGCGTGGCTCGCCCCGGCGGCCTGCCGGAACGCCAGGTGCCCGCCCAGGTAGCCGCCCACCATCAGCGCGCCCAGGCCCGCGTACCCCAGGCCCTTGCCCGCGCCGTCGTAGCCGCGGGTCCGGGCGACCAGCGACGCGCTGTAGAGCAGCGTCGCGGTCGTGGTGCCCATGGCGTGGACGAGGCCGACGCGCTGCTGCTCGCGGTGCAGCGCCGACCAGTCGGCGAGCCCGGTGAGCGCCGTGGGGACCGCCCCGGCGAGCCCGGCGCCGACCAGGACCTGCGCGGCGCGGCGGGTGCCGGGCAGCAGGTCCAGGACGGCCACCGAGATCCAGGCGCCCATCGGCAGGTCGGTGAGCGGCGGGTGCGCCGGGTGCCCGGCCGGGACGCCGTGCAGCACGTCCTTCACCGGCCCCTTGGGCAGCGCGCGCCGCACCGCCGTCGACAGCGTGCGGGCCGCGCGGTCCAGGCCCCGGGCGTGCTCCAGCCCCTCGGTCAGCTCCACCAGGCCGGAGGCGGCCTGGGGCCGCCCGCCACGCCGGAAGATCTTGCTCGCCCGTCGGTTCATGTCCCTCCTCGGGTGCGTGCATCCGGTACCGATAACGACGGCCTCAACGGGACGCTCGGTGCGACACTAGTCTCCGTGATCACTCGCGGCCACCCGAGGGGAGGGGTTCGCGACCGCCCGGGGCCCCGCCCGCGGGCCGTCCGGTGGTTCGGCGAGTTCTCGGCGCGCACCCACGGTGCCAGGTACCTACCAAAGGGTAAGGCCGCCTAAACCAGCAGGACCGGGCACGGGACACTGCCTTCTCCGGAACGGGGCCATCGCATACAGTGAGGTCGACCGCACGCGACCGGACGAGCCGATCATCATGGACGTGCCCCCGCCCCCGCCGCCCGCCCCCGCCGCCAGAGGGCCGCAGCCGCCGACCCTGACCCGTGAGTCACTGATCGCCGACATCGAGGCGCGCTTCCCCGGCTGGGGCGCCTGGCACAGCGACGCCCACCGCTGGTGGGCGTTCCGCACGAGCGCCGATCCGCTGACCATCGACCAGATCCGGGCCGGATGCCGGTTGCTGGTCCAGGCCGACACCCACGCCGAGTTGTGCCGGGCGATCTCCGCCGAGATCGAGTCGGCCCGCCGCGCCGCCTAGGGCCGCCGGGACCGCGCGCCGCGCCGTCGGACGCCAGGGGACGCGGCGCGCGGTCGGACGTCACGAGCGCGCGGTGCCGCCGGACGCCGAGGGGCGCGGTGCGCCGCCGGACGTTCAGGTGACGGGTGCCACGGTCACCGGCACGCCGTTGAAGACGGCGTTGCCCGACAGCGGGTCGATCTCCTGCTCGTCGGTGACGGCGTTGACGTTCACGCCCGCGTTGCGCGCCGCGACCCGCGCGCGGGTGCCCGGCAGGGCGTGGCCCCAGCCGTGCGGCAGGCTGACGACGCCCGGCATCAGCGCGTCGGTGGGCTCGGCGGTCGCCTCCAGCTCGCCCGCGCGGGAGGTGACGCGCACCCGGTCGCCCGCCGCGATGCCGAGGCGGCCCGCGTCGTCGGGGTTGAGCTGGAGGGTGCAGGTGTTGGAGCCGCGCACCAGCTCGGGGACGTTGTGCAGCCAGCTGTTGTTGGAGCGCAGGTGGCGGCGGCCGATCAGCACCAGTTCGGGCGCGGGCCCGTCCAGGGAGGCGCGCAGCCGGGCGGTGTCGGCGGCGAACGGCGGCGGGCACAGCTCGATCCGGCCGGAGGCGGTGCACAGCACCTCCGCCAGGCGGGGCCGCAGCGCGCCCAGGTCGATACCGTGCGGGTGCTCGGTGCGCAGCCGGTGCAGGGTGAGCCCGGCGGGGTCGGCGCCGAAGCCGTCGCCGTAGGGGCCGAGGCGCACCATCATGTCCAGGCGCTGCTCGACGGTGGAGGCCCCCTGCTCGGCGAGGATCTCGCGCAGCTCGCCCGGGTCGCGGCCGTGCACCGGCGAGCCCGCCATGGCCACGGCCTTGCCCAGCGTGGAGCCGATGATCATCTCGTCGAGGGCCTCGGGGGTGCCGTCCAGGCCGGAGGCGAGGACGGCGAGGCGCGCCAGGATCTCGGCCTCGCTCGGCCGCCCCTCCGGCAGCGGGGAGACCGGCGGCGAGTAGCGCGCGTAGTCGCGGACCGCGAAGCCGAGCAGGGCGAGCGGGAAGTGCGGGCTCTGCGTGGGCCGGGGCGGCGGCAGGATGACGTGCGCGTGCCGGGTGGTCTCGTTCAGGTAGGGGTCCACGCTGACCATGAACTCCAGCCCGGCGAGCGCGGCGTCCAGGCGGGCCGCGCCCGGGGCCGACAGCGCGGGGTTGCCGCCGATGGTGATCAGCGCCCTGATCTGGCCGTCTCCCGGCGTGGTGATCTCGTCGGCGAGGGTGGCGACGGGGAACTCGCCGTTCACCTCGGGCAGGCCGCGCACGCGGCTGTGGCGGCGGCCCGTGGTGAAGGGGCGCTTGCGCCGGTAGGCGGGGAGCGGGGCGGGCTTGGGGAACATGGCGCCGCCGGGCCGGTCCAGGTTGCCGGTCAGGACGTTCAGGACGTCCACCAGCCAGCTCGCGAGGGTGCCGAACGCCTGCGTGCAGGTGCCGATGCGGCCGTAGACGGCGGCGCGCTCGGCGGCGGCCAGCTCGCGGGCCAGGCGGCGGGTGGTGTCGGCGGGCACGCCGGTGACGGGCGCGACGCGCTCGGGGGAGAAGTCGTCGGCCAGGGCACGGAGGTCGGCCAGGCCGTTGACGTCCTGCGGCGGCGTGGCCAGGCCCTCGTCGAACAGCGTGTGCACCAGCGCCATCAGCAGGTGCGCGTCGGTGCCGGGCCGGACGAACACGTGCTCGTCGGCGAGCGCGGCGGTGCGGGTGCGGCGCGGATCGACCACGGTGACCTTGCCGCCGCGCGCCCGGATCGCCTTCAGCCGGCCGGGGAAGTCGGGCGCGGTGCAGAGGCTGCCGTTGGACTCCAGCGGGTTGGCGCCCAGCATCAGCAGGTGGCCGGTGCGGTCGAGATCGGGCACCGGGACGGCCATGGGGTCGCCGAACAGGTGGCCGCTGCTGACGTGCTTGGGCATCTGGTCGGCGGTGCTGGCGGTGTAGACGTTGCCGGTGCCGAGCGCCTTGATGATCGCGCCGCCGTAGAGGGGCGCGGCGACCGTGTGGGCGGAGGGGTTGCCGAGGTAGACCGCGACCGCGTCGGGGCCGTGCTCGTCGACGATCCGGCGCAGCTCGCGGCCGACGGTGGCGAAGGCGGTGTCCCAGTCACCGGGCGCGTGCCCGTCCGGGCCACGGAGAAGGGGCTCGGCGAGACGGTCGGGGTCGCCGTCGAGGCTGCCGAGGGTGGCGCCTTTGGGGCAGAGGAAGCCTTTGCTGAACGGATCGTCGCGGTCGCCGCGCACACCGATGACAGTCCCGGCGTCGTCGAGGGTGAGCTCCAGGCCGCAGAGGGCCTCGCAGAGCGGGCAGGTCCGGTGGGCCGTCCTGGTGCCCGCGCCGCCGGACGGAGGGGGAGGGGACAGGTCAACATCGCGGGCCGTGTCGCGGGCCGTGTCGCGGGCCATGGACGCTCCTTCGCCGGGGGCTCCATCATTGCGCGGTCAATCACCGGGCCGCCATGATCTCTTTGTTTGTGTAGCGATCGCTAAAGGATTTTGCTGGTAGCCGTCCTGCCCGGGACCGCTGAACTGTTCATGCTGGTGCCGACGTTGACGCTGGCGGTCGGGCGCGGGGCGCGGGGTTGGTGGGCTTCTGGATGCTTCTGGATCAACCCCGCGCGGGCTGGGTTGGTGGTTGGGCGCGGGGTTGGGGTTGGTGGGCCTGT
>NZ_BCRO01000052.1 GCF_001552635.1 Actinomadura hibisca NBRC 15177
ACAGCCCTGCGCTGCTTGTTTACTGCGGCGGGGGCGCTGCCCCCGCGCCCCCGCATCGGAAGGGCTTCGCCCTGCTGTATTGGATTCAAGAGGCAAGGGGCGCTGCCCCCTGCACCCCCGTCCCCGGTGGCCGGGGTAGCTGGTCATGTTCGGGCACGGGGCTGGGGTTGTCGGTCACGTGCGGGCACGGGGTTAGGGTCGCCGGTCACGTGCGGGTACGGGGCTGGGGTTGTTGGTCATGTGCAGGGGGCAGGGTTGCGGTAGTTGGACATTGGTCAGGTGTGGGGCGCGAGGCGAAGGCGGTTGGTCACGCGCGGGCGCGTGGCACCGTCACCGAAGCCGTCACGTCCGCCCACCCCACCGACCGCTGCCAGGTGAACAGCCCCGTGCCCGGAATGATCTGCACCGCCAGGCGGCTCTTCGGGCCCACCTTCCATGCGATGGCCTCCAGGTCCCGCGTGATCGTGTGCTTGCGGCCGTCCAGCGTGACCGGCAGCGGCGTCGCCTGGTTGCCGATCACCACGCCCGTGTCGCGGTCGATGACCTGGGCGAACAGCGCGGTGCCCGGCTTGATCGCGTTGCCCCGGTAGGTGAGCGTGACGCGCGGGGAGCCGATGATCCGGGCGGTGGTCGACGACGCCGGGATCGGCACCTCCACCGCCTTTTTCGAGATCTGCGCGGCCATCGAGGTGCCCGAGTTGTCGAGTGGCGTGAATGCCAGCCGTCCGGACTTCTTCGCCGCCAGCGGGCCGAGGGCGGGCGGCGGATAGGACGCCGCGCCCCGGTAGACGCCGTCCTGGTCGACGTACTCGAACTCCGGCCCCGTGTTCACCGACCGGTCGCCCCGCAGGTGCCGCCCGAACCAGGCCAGCGTCGCCTCGGTGACGTGGCTTTCGGACCCGGCCTTGGTGTTGCAGGAGCCGTGCCCGCCGCAGTACCAGATCATCTTGGCGGGGGCGCCGTTGCGCTTGACCGTCCGGTAGGTCTCGATGCCCTCGCGCAGCGGGAACAGCGTGTCCACCGTGCCCTGGATGACCAGCGTCGGGATCTTCAGGTTCCGGATCAGGTGGGCTGGGCCGTGGTCGGCGAACCACTGCTCCAGCTTCGGTTCCAGCCGCCCTTCCCGGACGCCGTCGACGCACGCCCGCTGTACCTGCGCCGAGATCCGGTTGCCGTTCATGACTCCGCCGAGGCAGAGGTTGATGACCCAGCCCGCGCGCAGCACCCCGTCCCGGTACAACGAACGGCGCAGGTCGTTGTAGGCGATCTGTGGCGCGATGACGTCCACCCGGCGGTCGATGCCCGCTGTCACCAGCTGGATGGCGCCGCCGTAGCTCCCGCCCGCCATCCCTAGCCTGGGGTCGCCGGGGCGGTCGAGCGCGACCTCGGGCTGGCGGGCCGTCCAGTCGATGAGCTTCTGGACGTCGCGGCCCTCAAACCGGTGGTAGTCCACGTTGGCCTGCCCACCCGAGCCGAAGCCGCGGGCGTTCCAGGTCACGACGTTGTACCCGGACGCGGTCAGCGCGCCCAGCATCCCCTTGGCGGTGTCGGTCTCGCCGCGCCCGCCCCAGCCGTGCCCGAGCAGCACGGTCGGGGCGCGGCGTCCGGTGGCCAGTTCCTTGGCGGGGAAGAAGTGCGTCACGATCGACACGCCGTCGAACGACGTGAGGTTCACCGTGCGCGCCTTGGCGGCGGCGGGCGCGGCGTACGCCGCGGGCCCGGTGGCGACGACCCCGGCGGTGAGAGCACAGGCGGACAGGGCGGCCAGCAGGCTTCGCGGCATCAGGGCGCTCCGGCGACAAAAGTGATCAAGGCACGTGTTTTATACCACCTGGTAAGTTTGTTGACCAGATCACAGTCCGGCGGAGTCCATGTCCGCGTTAGGCCAGTACTCCCGGACGGCAGCGGGCTGCCCTCGTCCGAGTGCTCTCTCCTCAACCCAGGTAAGGGTGTGCGCGGTTCTCCAGGAAGTGGTCGAGTCTGAGACGTCGCGTGTGGTGCATGGGCAAGCCGTCGAGCTGGTCCGGGGTGACGAAGCGGAGTTCCGTGCTCTCGTCCGACAGAGCGAGCGTGCCCCCGATCACGCGGGCGGTGAAGCAGACGTTGAACTGCCGCCTGACCTCGCCGTCGCTGTAGGCGATGACGTGCCGGGGATCGGTGTAGGTGCCAACGAGCCCGGTGACTTCCACGTCGAGGCCGGTCTCCTCCTTGACCTCGCGCACTGCGCAACCGGGCAGCGAGTCCGTCATCTCCATGCCACCGCCGGGTAGTGCCCACAGGCCGTTGTCCGTACGTCGCTGGAGCAGGATGCGCCCAGCCTCGTCGCAGACGACGGCGGAGGCCGCGACAACGAGGCTGTTGGGCTCGGGCGCGTCCGGGGCGTCGTAGTACTCGGTACGCGTCATCAGATCACCTTCGCCAAGGACGAGCACTTCCGCTGCCTGCACGATGCCAAGCCCTACGCCGAGTGTGCCCTGGGGCGGAGGCCAGCTACTCCCGATGCCTTCCGCAATGGTCCCGGCTGTGGTGACGAGGTGTGATGTCGCCGGTGGACAGGACGGAGGCCAGGGCGTCGGCGAACTCATGGAGCGCGTCGAGACGGTCCATGGGAACGGCTGAGTCACCGGCCCCGTCGTCGCGTCGGCACAGCCAGGTCTGGCCGTCATCGTCGGTGACGACGATGACCTTGGTTCCGGCGAGATGGAAGGTGGCGTCCTTGTGACCGCCGCCGTTCAGCACCTCTTCCATGCTGGGTCCGTCGCTCATCGGATACCCCTGCCGCAGTTGTTCGCGTCGTCGTCGGCTAGGCGGTTCGCCACTCCTCTTCGAGGATGGAATGGACGATCGAGTCCCGCCAGCCGTCACCAATCCGGATGTGGCCGCGGATGCGGCCTTCCTCGATCATCCCGAGACGGGTCATCAACCGGCCAGACCCGTTGTTGTCGGGGCTGCGGGCTCCCCACAGGCGATGCAGTCCGAGTTCTGCGAATCCCAGCTGCAAGAGCAGCCGAACCGTCTCGGCGCCCAAGCCCTGCCGCCAGTGGTCCGCGCGCAGGGCGAAGCCGAGTTGCGCGCTGGACTGGCCAGGATGCTGAGCGTCGATGGCCAGCCGAGCGAACCCGATGACGTCACCAGTGGCAACGGACGCGGCCGCCAAGGAGTACTCCGTGCGAGGCTCCGCCTTCGCTGCGGTCATGACGCTGTTCAGCGTCGCGACGACCTGGTCACGGGTACGGGGCTCGAAGCTCAGATGCTCGGTCACGGCAGGGTCTCCGTAGACGGCGAGGACCCCGTCGATGTCGGCGGACGTGAATTCCCGCAGCTCCACTTGCGCGCAGGAAAGCTTCACCGGATACATGCTGGGAGGCTAGCGCCCTTGCGGCAACGCGGCTGTCGCTGAAATTCGGCAGAATGCCTCGATTCCTTGCTGGACGTTCCGGGCGGGTGCGGCTCCCGGGCATCTCACAGGCGCAAGGTGGCCCGGGGGCCGTGGCTTTTTAGGGGCTGGTTAGGGAGCGGGCCCAGGTGTAGTCGGGTTTGCCCACGGGGGTCCGTTTCAGTTCTGGGGCGAAGTGGAAGGTTCGGGGGATCTTGTAGGCCGCCAGGTGTTCTCGGCAGTGGGCTGTCAGGGCTGCCTCGTCTGCTTCGGGTGTTACTACGGCCGTCACTCGGTTGCCCAGGCGGTCGTCGGGGGTTCCGATCACTATCGCGTCGGCTACGGACGGGTGCTGGCGCAGGACTGTTTCCACTTCCTCTGCGAAGACCTTCTCGCCGCCTGTGTTGATCACCAGGGAGCCTCGGCCCAGGAGGGTGATCGTGCCGTCTTCTTCCAGGCGGGCGTGGTCGCCTTGTAGGGCCCAGCGGGTGCCGTCCGGGGACTCGACGAAGGTGGCCGCGCTCTTTTCCGGGTCGTTCCAGTACGCGTAGGGAATGTGGCCTGTTCGGGCGATGATTCCCTCTTGGCCCGGCTCCACGGGGGTGTGGTCGGGGGACAGGATCGCGAATTCCGGGCCCAGGCGGAAGCGGCCGTCTGATTCTGCTGAGCCCATCGCCCCTGTTTCTGAGCCGCCCAAGTTGTCAGAGACGTAGGCGTTCGGGATCGCTTTCAGGAGGCTTTGTTTTACGTCTGACGACAGTGGGGCGCCGCCTGAGCCGAACGCGAAGAGGGCCAGGTTCGAGTGGGTTCCTGTTGCCAGTTCGTCGGCTACTGGGCGGGCCATGCCGTTTCCCACCAGCATCAAGATCTGCGTCTGCTCCTGTTCGGCTAGGTGTAGGGCTGCTTTTGCGTTGAAGTGGCGGCCTGTCCACAGGACCACCGTGCCGCCTGTCGTCAGGGTTATCCAGGTGATCCACTGGCCGCCGCCATGCATCAGCGGGGCGTGGACCTGCGCCTTCATCGGCGGGCGGTCGGCGCAGGTGACTAGGGACTCGGGGTCTTCGATGGGTGGGCCGCCGAAGTTTCCGCCGCCCATCGCTGCCACGAAGATGTCCTCGCAGCGCCATAGGACGCCCTTGGGTAGGCCCGTCGTGCCGCCTGTGTAGAGCAGGTATGGGTCGTCCGAGGAGCGTGGGGCGAAGTCGCGGATGGGGGATGACGCTGCCAGCGCGTCTTCGTAGTCGTCGTCGATTGTGAGGATGTGGCGTAGATGTGGCAGGTTTTCGCGGTTGACGTTGGGGAGTAGGTCTTTTTCCGCTACCAGCGCCACGCACTGGGCGTCGGTCAGCAGGTGCGTCAGTTCGTCGGAGATGTAGCGGTAGTTGATGTTCACCGGGGCCGCGCGCAGTTTGAAGCACGCGATCATCGTTTCCAGCCACTCGGCCCGGTTGTGGGACAGGATTCCCACGTGGTCGCCCGGTGCTATGCCTTGGACCGCCAGGTGGTGGGCTGCTCGGTTGGCTCGGGCGTCCAGTTCGGCGTAGGTCAGGCGGGCCGTCGGGCCGCCCTCCGCTATCAGGGCTGGGCGGTCCGGGCACGCGTCGGCGACGGTCTCGAACAGGTCCGCGAGGTTGAACGTCCGCACGGGGGCTCCTCGGACAGGGCGTCGAGCCGCGGCGGGGTGCCGATCGCAAGGGGTGAAGGATCGACTACCCGCCGCAACTCAACGACGGGACGTAAGCGTAATCGGGAAGGAGGTAACGCCGCGCACAAAAGCGTTCGGCAGGATGCGCGGGCCCCGCTCGTCGGCCCGTTCCGCGGTGCCCACGCGGGCCACGAACTCCTCGAAGAAGATCCGCAGTTCGAGCCGTGCCAGCGACGCTCCCAGGCAGAAGTGCGGGCCCAGGCCGAACGCGATGTGGTCGCCCGGCGGGCGCGTCACGTCGAACTCCTCGGGCCGTTCGAACACCGTCTCGTCGCGGTTCGCCGACCCGTACATCAGCAACACCTGCTCCCCGGCCGGGACCGTCACGCCGTGCAGTTCGGCGTCGCGGGCGGGCGTCCGGCACATGTTCAGGATCGGCGTCGTCCACCGCACGAACTCCTCGACGGCGTTCGGGATCAGGGACGGATCGTCGCGCAGCAGGGCCCATTGGGCGGGGTGCGCGATGAGCGCGTCCAGGGCCGTCGCGATCACCGTTCTCGTCGTCTCCGCGCCTCCTACCAGCAACAACAGCGCTTCGTGCGCCAAATGCTGGTCGTCGTAGTCGGGGTCGCCCGGGCCCGCGTTCGACCAGATCGACAGCAGGTCCGAGCTGGGGCAGCCGCGCCTCTCCTTCGCCATCTCCAGCACCGCCATCGCGAACTCGCCCGCCGCGATCGTCGCGTCGTCGGTGATATAACGACGGCCCCCGCCCGCCGCCACCGCCGTCGCCGACCAGTGCACCAGGCGCTCCCACGACCCCTCCGGGAAACCCAGCAGCCACCCGATCACGCGGGCGGGCAGCGGGGCCGCCAGCGCCGGGATCGCGTCCACCGTCCCGGCCTCCAGCGCGGTGTCGATGCAGTCGATCGCGGTGGCGCGGATCTTGTCCTCGTAGCGAGCTGTGCCGCGCGGCGTGAAGCGCTGGTAGACCATTCTGCGACGCGCGGTGTGCTCGGGCGCGTCGTGGCCGATCATCGACGGGTCGGCGGGCAGTTGCGGCCGGTATCCGCCGGAATTACGCCATAGTTTCGCATCGCGTTCGATCGCGAAGATGTCGGCGTGCCGCGAGACGCCCCACAACCCGTTCTCCGCGTCGTGGTAGACCGGCGCCTCCGTGCGCAGCCACCGGTAGACCGACCACGGGTCGGTCGCGTACATCTCGCCGTCGAGCAGATCCACCTTCACTTGGCGCCTCCTCGCACGAGCGCGCCGGGCAGTTCCCCGGTGTGCTCCCCGTCGGCGAACGTCTGCACGCCCGCCACGAACGTCGCCAGGTACCCGTCCGCCCGTTGCAGCAGGCGGCGGCCCCCGGCCGGCAGGTCGTAGGCCATCTCCGGCCGCCGCAGCGCGACGGCGTCGAAGTCGATGAGGTTGAGGTCGGCGCGCATCCCGGGCGCGATCACGCCCCGGTCGGTCAGCCCGTACAGGCGCGCGGTGTCGCGCGTCATCATCCGCACGACGTGCTCCAGCGGCAGCTTCTCGCCGCGCCGCCGGTCGCGCGCCCAGTGCGCCAGCATCGTGGTCGGCATCGACGCGTCGCAGATGAACCCGCAGTGCGCGCCGCCGTCGCCCAGGCCGAGGACGGCGCGGGGGTGCGTGAGCATCGCGCGCTGCGCGTCGAGGTTCTGGTCGGAGTAGTTGAGCAGCGGCAGCAGCAGGACGTTGCGGCCGTCGTCCTCCAGCAGCAGGTCGTACAGCAGCTCCATCGGGTCGCGACCGGTCGCCGCCGCCCGCGCCGCCACCGACGTCTCCGGTTCGGGCTCGTAGTCGGGGTTGCGCTCGGCCAGCGGGAACAGGCGCTCGGGGTAGCCCCGCACCAGCGCGGCGAGCACGTCCTCCTGCGCGGGCCGCTCGGCCAGGATGCGCGCCTTCACCTCCGGGTCCCGCATCCGCGCGACGCGTTCGGCGCGCGGCAGCATCGCCATCTCCACGTAGGTGGGGTGGTCGCCGAACGCGTGCAGCGACTCCAGCGACACCAGCATCCCGAACGGCCGCGACGCCACCTGCGGGAACAGTTGCGCGTCCTCGGCCGCCGACAGCTCCAGCAGCTCCCGCCACAACTCCGGCACCGCGTCGATCTGGAGCAGCGCGAACGACACCGGCCGCCCGATCGCCTTCGACAACCGCCGCATCCACGCGATCTCCCGGACCGGCGCGTTGACGTCCTCGCCCGCCGCGCCCGCCGGGGCCAGCTCGTACACGCCGCGCCCCAGCTCGCGCAGCGCCTCGCCGATGCCGAACAGCTCGTCCTCGGCGGCGAAGGTGCCCGGCACGTACTCGCCGTCGATCGCCTTGTGCGTCAGCGTCCGCGACGTGGAGAAGCCCAGCGCGCCCGCCGCGATCCCCTCCTTGACGATCGCCTTCATCGCCGCGATGTCGTCGGGCGTCGCGGGCTCGTTGCGCGCGCCCCGCTCGCCCATCACGTACGCGCGCACCGCCCCGTGCGGCACCTGCGCGCCCAGGTCGACGGCGTAGGAGCGGCGGTCCAGCGCGTCCAGGAACTCGGGGAACGACTCCCACTCCCATGAGATCCCCTCGGCGAGCGCGCTGCCCGGGATGTCCTCGACGCCCTCCATCAGCCCGATCAGCCACTCGCGCCGGTCGGGCGCGGCGGGCGCGAAGCCCACGCCGCAGTTGCCCATGACGACGGTCGTCACGCCGTGCCAGGACGACGGCGCGAGCACCGCGTCCCAGGTCGCCTGGCCGTCGTAGTGGGTGTGCAGGTCCACGAACCCGGGGGTGAGCAGCGCGCCGTCGGCGTCCACGGTGCGCGCGGCGGGCCCGGTGACGGCCCCCACCTCGGTGACGACGCCGCCGCTCACCGCGACGTCGGCGGTCCGGACGGGCGCGCCGGTGCCGTCCACGACCCGGGCGCCCTTGATCACGAGATCGTTCATCCGTCACTCCTCCTCGGGAGGCAGGCCGCGAAGCCCGTCCGCGCCGAACATCGGCTCGAACATCGACCGGTAGTCGGGACCGCGGCGCAGGTGGTGGCCGCCGTCCACGTTGATCACCTGGCCGGTCAGCCAGGACGACTCGGGCCCGGCCAGGAACCGGGCCGCCTCGGCGATGTCCTCGGGCTCGCCCACCCGCCCCAGCGGCATGCAGGCCAGGTAGTCGTCCAGGACGGGCCCGGACTCGGCGATCCCGCCCACCAGCTCGGTGCGCACCAGGCCGGGCCGGATGCCGTTCACCCGGATCCCGACGCCGCCCAGCTCGTCCGCGCCGAGCTGCACCAGGTGGTCCACCGCCGCCTTCGACACCCCGTACGCCCCGAACCAGCGGTGCGTGTTGGACGCCGCGATCGACGAGATCGCCACGAACGCGCCGCCGCCCGTCCGGGCCATCGCGCGGGCCGCGTGCTTGAGCACGAGCATCGTGCCGGTCGCGTTCAGCTCCAACGTCTGCCGCCACGCGCCGGTGTCGAGCTGCGGCAGCGGCCCGATGGAGGTGGAGCCGCCCGCGCTGTGCACGACCGCGCGCAGCGGCGCGTTCTCGGCCGCCGCCGCGACGGCCGCCGCCACCTGCTCCTCCTCCACGACGTCGGCGACCGCGTAGCGCAGGCCGTACTCCTTGGCCGCCTCCTGCAACCGCGCCTCGGTGCGGCCGCAGATCAGCACGTCCGCGCCGTCGGCCGCCAGCCGCCGCGCGCACGCCAGCCCGATGCCGCTGCCGCCGCCGGTGACCAGCGCGGCGGTGCCTTCCAGAGCCCTCATCGGCGGGTCCTCACTGGTCCACGGCGGTGGTGCCGCCGTCCACGGTCAGATGCGCGCCGGTGACGAACGACGCCTCGTCGCCCATCAGGAACCGCACCGCCCGCGCCACCTCGGCCGGGTCGCCGAGCCGCCCGAGCGGGGCCTTGGCGGTGAAGTGGCCGAGCAACTCGTCGGGGGTGCTGCCGCGCAACATGGGGGTGTCGATGTAGCCGGGGCAGACGGCGTTCACGCGCACGCCGTCGGCGGCCAGATGGTGCGCCAGCGCGCGGGTCAGGCCGAGCACGCCCGCCTTGGACGCGCAGTAGGCCGGGATGAACGCCTGCCCCTGGAACGCCTCGATGGAGGCGATCCCGACGACCGCCGAGCCGGGGTTGGCGCGCAGGTCCGCCAGCAACTCCTGGACGATCAGCGCCTGGGCGCGCAGGTTGACGTCCAGGACCATGTCCCAGCGCGCCTCGGTGAGGTCGCCGACCGGATGCGGGCCGGGGACCCCGGCGGCGTGCACGAGCCCGCCGAGCGTGCCGAGCGCCTCCCGCGAGGCGGCGACGGCGGCGGGCAGCGCGGCGGTGTCGGTGACGTCGAGGGTGATCGCGTGCGTGGCGACGCCGTGGGCGGCGGCGATCTCCTTGGCGGCGTCGGTGGGGTCGGCGAGGTCCCACAGCGCGACGGGACGGCCCGCCTCGGCCAGCGCCCGCGCGCTCGCCAGGCCGATGCCCGACGCGCCGCCGGTGACGACGACGCCGGTGGTGGGGGAGTGGGCGAGAGGGTGCGGCAACGGCATCCGGAGCTCCCGGGGTGGTATGAGACTCCGGTCTAGACTAACGTCGCACCCAAGCAAGCGGTAGGTGCGATTTCCGTCATCCTGTTCCTCCCGGAGGTGGGCGGCAAGTGCGCGAGCTGAACGGACGCGTCGCGGTGGTCACGGGCGCGGGCAGCGGCATCGGCCGCGCCCTGGCCGCCCGCTTCGCCGCCGAGGGCATGGCGGTGGCGATCGCCGACATCGAGGCCGGACCGCTGGAGGAGACCCGCGCGGAGCTGGCCGCCGCCGGGGCCAAAGTGTTCGCGGAGGTCGTGGACGTGGGGGACGAGGCGGCCGTACGCGCCTTCGCCGACCGCGTGTTCGACGCGTTCGGCGCGGTGCACCTGCTGTGCAACAACGCGGGCGTCTTCACCGGCGGCCAGATGTGGACGCGGCCCGTCGCCGACTTCGAGTGGACGTTCCGGGTCAACACCTGGGGCGTGCTCCACGGCGTCCAGGCGTTCGTGCCCCGCATGATCGAGCAGGGCACCGAGGGGCACGTGGTCAACACCGCGTCGGTCGCGGGCCTGTTCGGCGCGCCCTTCTCCGGCGCCTACACCATGTCCAAGTTCGCGACCTACGCCGCGACCGAGTGCCTGGCGCACGAGTTCGCCGTGAGCGGCGTGAAGCTGCGCGCGTCGGTGTTGTGCCCCGGCGGCGTCGCCACCGGCATCGCCGCCGCCGAACGCAATCGGCCCGCCGCCCTGGCCGCCGAGCGCACCCCCGACCAGGACTTCATCGACCAGGTCATCGCGGGCGCGGTCACCGGCGGCATCGCGCCCGCCGACGTCGCCGACGCGGTGGTGCGGGCCGTGCGCGAGGAGCGCTTCCTGATCCTCACCCACGACTCCTACCGGCCGGGCCTGACCGCCCGCGCCGAGGACCTGGCCGCCGGACGCCTGCCCGGCCTGCCCGACTTCGAAAGCCGAGACTGAGCAAGGCCAAACTGCGAGAGGATGGGGGGACCACCTGAGGAGGCGTGTTGAGCGGCGATGTTCGGATCACCGTCACGCGGGCGCTGAGCAAGGACCAGCAGGCCCGCCGGGAACGGCTGATCGAGGCCGCCCGCGACCTGGCGCACGAGGGCGGCTACCCGGCCGTCACCATGCACGACGTCGCCGACCGCGCCGGGGTCGCCCGCGCCACCGTCTACCGCTACTTCGCCACCAAGGACCACCTGCTCACCGAGGTCGCGGCGGCGTGGGCGCACCGCGTCACCGCCGGCATCGACGGGCTGGCGGTCGGCGACACCCCGGTCGAGCGGCTGATGGGGCTGCTGGACCGCATCGTCCGCGTCGCCGCCGAGGAGCGCACGCTGACCTCGGCCATCATCCAGGCGGTCACCGCCGACGACCCGAGCGTGGACGACGCGCGCACGGTGTTGTTCCTGTTCGTGCGCGACCGGCTGTCGGCGGCGATCGGCGGGCCGGTGCCCGAGCGCGAGGAGGTCGAGGTGGTGCTCGGCCACATCCTGCTGGCGGCGCTGGTGAGCCTGGCGTCACTGCGCCGCCCGGTGGAGGAGGTCGCCGCGATCGTGCGGACGTCGGGGCGGCTGGTGCTGACGGGGGCGCTGGCGGCGCAGGCCCCGGCCTGAGTGGTCCTCTCGGGGCGTTTGTCATTGGCCCTGTTCCGGTGACCAATCGCCTCCTAGCGTGAGGACGGTGACGAATCCGTTCCTCTTCCTGCTGGCCGCGACGACGCTGATCGTCATCCCCGGCCCGAACCACCTGTACATCACCACGCGCAGCATCAACGAGGGCCGCCGCGCCGGGTTCGCCTCCGCGCTGGGCGTCGAGAGCGGCACGCTGGTGCACATCGCGTTCGCGGCGGCGGGCCTGTCGGCGGTGGTCGCGGCGTCGGCGACGGCGTTCGGATTCCTGCGGTACGCGGGCGCGGCCTATCTGGTGTACCTGGCCTACCGCGCGTTCCGGAACCGGGGCGACCACGAGCGGCCGGAGCTGACGCCGCGCCCGTTGCGCCGCGTCTACCTGGACGGCCTGCTCATCAACGTGCTGAACCCCAAGGTGGTGCTGTTCTTCCTGGCCTTCCTGCCGCAGTTCGTGGACGCGGAGGCGGGCGCGGTGCCGGTGCAGATCGCGGTGATGGGGCTGGTGACGGCGTTCATCGGGCTGGTGAGCGACTTCGTGTACGCGTACGCGGCGGGGTCGATCGGAGCCTGGCTGCGCGCGCGTCCGGCGTTCCGCCGTCGCCAGGCCTACGCGACGGGCGTCATCTATCTGGGGCTGGGCGCGGCGGCGGTGTTCGCCGGGCCGAGCGCCCGCCGGACCTGACTCGTCCCCGGCGCTGATTCAGGCCGCCCGGAGCGAACCCGACGCCGGTTGACCCAGGTTCAGGAGGATTCTTGTCAGCGCGTTGACAAGAAAGCGTGCCTAATGTGTCGCCGGGTGTGCAGTGTTCCCGATCACATCCCGGTAGCTTCCGTTACGCCCCGACCACCCCGATGGGGCAGGAGGTGCCGACGGTGACGACCCTGGAGGAACGCCCGCAGCTCAAGCCCTGGGCGGTGGTGCCGGCCGAGATCGCCGAGGTGTTCCGGCCGCACCTGACCACCCTCTCCCAGGAGATGATCGAGGAGATCGTCGCCGGGGTGCCCGAGTACGCGCGGCCGCAGAACGAGGAGTACGCGCGCACCGTGCGGGTCGCGGTGGAGGGCGCGCTGCGCCAGTTCGTGGACCTGATCGGCAACGCCGACGCCTCCTGGGACCAGGTGATCACCGTCTACCGGGAGATCGGCTGGGGCGAGGCGCGCGAGGGCCGCAACCTCGACGTGCTCCAGACCTGCATGCGCCTCGGCGCGCGGGTGGCGTGGCGGCGGCTGGCGGCCGAGTCCGAGCAGCTCAACGTGTCACGTCGCACGCTCGCCAGCATCGCCGAGGCCATCTTCGCCTTCCTGGACGAGATCGCGCGCGCCGCCACCGAGGGCTACACCAAGGCGCGCGAGCAGGAGGCCGGCGAGCTGGAGCACCGCCGCCGCCGGCTGCTGGACATGTTGCTGGCCGAGCCGCCCGCCGCGCCGCAGGCCGTCGCCGACCTGGCCCGGCTCGCGCAGTGGCGGGTGCCGCGCACGGTCGCGGCGGTGGTGCTGTTCGAGCGCGGCCAGCAGCCGTTCTCGCACCCGTCGCTGCCGCCGGACGTGCTGGCCGACGTCAACCGCCGCGAGCCCTGCCTGATCGTGCCCGACCCCGAGGGGCCGGGCCGGGGCCGGGTGCTGGAGGGCGCGCTGCGCAACTGGGTCGCCGCGATGGGGCCGACCGTGCGCACCGAGGACGCCGCCAAGTCGCTGCGCTGGGCGCGCGAGGCGCTGCCGCTGGCGCGGCGCGGCATCCTGCCGTCAGACGGGCTGATCCGCTGCGCCGACCACATGCCGACGCTGGTGGTGTTCAAGGACGAGGAGCTGGTGCGCGCCGTCGCCGACCTGCGGCTGGCCCCGTTGAAGACCGTGCGGCCCCGGCACCGCGAGCGTCTGATGCGCACGCTGCTCGCCTGCCTGCAGAACGGCTTCAACGCCACCGAGGTCGCGAACCGGCTGCACGTCCACCCGCAGACCGTCCGCTACCGGCTGCACCAGCTGGAGGAGCTGTTCGGCGACCGGCTCTACGACCCCGAGTCGCGGCTGGAGATGGAGATGGTGCTGACGGTGTGGTTGTCGACGCCCGACGAAGGCCCCGGCGAGGTGATCCCGCTGGACCGGCGGCGCGACGCGGCGCCGCCACCCCCGGCCGTCGGCGAGGAGCGCTGAGGCGAGCCTCCATCAAACGATTGACCGAGAGCGGCAGGGGTCGTACGTTGAGGCGGTGACCAGCGACACCGGCCGCGACCGGATCATCGAGGCGGCCACCCGGCTGTTCGCCGCCCTCGGCTACGACGGCACCTCCACCCGCATGATCGCCGACGCCGCCGGGCTCAACATCGCGACCGTCGCCTACCACGTGGGCGGCAAGCGCGACCTGTACCTGGCGGTCATGGAACGCGCCCACCGGATCGAGCGCGCGGCGCTGGAGGAGGTCTTGGCCGCCTTCACCCCAGACGCGGCCGGAGTGCGCGCGCTGGTGGACCGCTACCTGGACTTCTGCGTCGAGCACCCCGAGATCCCGGCGTTGTGGACGCACCGCTGGTTGTCGGACGCGGCCGACATCGCCGATCTGGAACACCGCTACGCGCGCCCGCTCGTAGAGCAGGTGGCCGCCGCCGTCGCCGCAGCGGCGGGCCCGGACGTGGACGTCGAGTACGCGGTGATGACGGTCATCTGGTGCACCCACGGCTTCGGCAGCGGCGGCGTCCCCGGCCCCGACGGGCAGCGGCGCGGCCTGGCCGACGCCGCCACCACCGCCCGCTTCCGCGCCCACCTGCACAACCTCGTCGCCCGCCTGCTGGGACTGCCGTCGTGACCGCCCTCGACGACGGCACCGGCACCGCGCCCCTCACGCGCGGGCGGCTGTTCGGCTACGGCGTCGGCTCGGTCGGCACCGGCGTGTTCGCGGCCGTCCCGGGCCTGCTGCTCCTGTACTACCTGACCGACGTGCTGGGCGTCTCGGCCGCCGTCGCCGGGGCCGTGCTGGTGATCCCCAAGGCGTGGGACGTGCTGCTCAACCCGGTCGTGGGGGCCGCCAGCGACCGTGAGGCCGTGCGCACCGGCCGCCGCACGCGACTGCTGCTGGTCGGCGCGCTGACGTTGCCGGTCGGGTTCGCCGCCACGTTCCTGGTGCCGTCGCCGGGGTTGGCCGTCGCGTGGACGGGCGTGGCGTTCCTGCTGGCCGCGTCCGCGTTCGCCTGCTTCCAGGTCCCGTACGTGGCGCTGCCCGCCGAGATCTCCGACCTGCCCGAGCAGCGCGGCCGCGCGATGGCGTGGCGGATCGTCTGCCTCACGCTCGGCATCCTGGTGGCGGGCGGCCTGGCCCCGGTCCTGGTGGACGCGGCGGGCGGCGGGCGCGGCGGGTACGCGCTGATGGCCGTGGTGATCGGCGCGCTGATGCTGGCGGCGCTGCTGGCCAGCGCGCTCGGCACCCGCTGGATCCCGTCCCGGCCGGGCCCGCGCCCGCTCGGGCTGGCCGCCGCGCTGCGCACCGCGCGCGGCAACCGGCCGTTCTTCGCGCTGCTCGGCGCGTTCGCCGCGCAGGCCCTGGCCAGCGCGATCATGCTGGCGGGCGCGCCGTACGCGGCGACCTACCGGCTGGACGACTACGGCCTGACGTCGGTGGCGTTCGTGTGCATGGTCGGGCCGAGCCTGGTGGCGGTCCCGGTGTGGGAACGCCTGGCGCGCCGCCACGGCCACGTGCCCTGCTACCTGGCGGCGGTGCTGCTGTTCGCGGCGGCGGCCGCCGCGATGTACCCGGCGGTGAGCGCCGGGGCCGTCGCGCCCACGCTGGCGCTGATCGGCGTGATCGGCGTCTGCTACGCCGCCGTCCAGCTCCTGCCGCTGTCGTTGCTGCCCGAGACCGTGCGCGCCGACGCCGAACGCACCGGGCACGCCCAGTCCGGCGCGTTCACCGGCCTGTGGACGGCCGCCGAGACCGGCGCGCTGGCGCTGGGGCCGGGGGTGTTCGCGCTGGTCCTGGCGGCGACCTCGTTCCGCTCGGCCGACTTCGACCACCCGGTGCGGCAGCCGGACTCGGCGCTGGCCGGGCTCACCGCCGGGTTCACCCTCGCCCCGGCCCTGATCATGCTGCTCAGCGTCCCGCTGCTGCTCGCCTACCGCCGCCTCGCGAAAGAAGACCATGCCTGAGACCGCGCCGACCCTCCCGGAGACCGGCCGCGCCGCCGACGACCTGCTCGCCGACCTCGCCCGCCTGCGCGCCGCCGACCTGCCGGTGCGCGGCGGCAAGGTCACCGCCTACGTCTACGACACCGGCCGCCCCGACGTGCACGACGCCGCCGCCCGCGCCTACCTGGAGACGCTGGAGGTCAACGGGCTGGACCCGACCGCCTTCCCCAGCATCGTCGCGCTGGAGCGGGAGGTGCTGGCGGCGGTCGCCGAGCGGCTCGGCGGGTCGGCGGCGACGCCCGGCATCTTCACCAGCGGCGGCACCGAGTCGATCATGCTGGCGGTGAAGGCGGCCCGCGACGCGCGGCCCGTCGAGGGCAGGCCCCAGATTGTCGTGCCGGGCAGCGCGCACCCCGCCTTCCACAAGGCCGCGCACTACCTCGGCCTGGAGATCACCTCCGTTCCGGTGGACCCGAAGACCTTCCGCGCCGACCCCGCCGCCATGGCCGCCGCGTTGACCGAGCGGACCGTGCTGGTCGTGGCGTCCGCGCCGTCCTACCCGCAGGGCGTGCTGGACCCCGTCGCCGAGATCGCCGCGCTGGCCGCCGCGCGCGGCGTGCCCTGCCACGTGGACGCGTGCGTGGGCGGCTGGGTGCTGCCGTGGCTGCGCGAGACCGGCCGCGAGGTCGCGCCGTTCGACCTGTCGGTGCCGGGCGTGACGTCGATCTCCTGCGACCTGCACAAGTACGGGTACGCGCCCAAAGGCGCGTCGGTGGTGCTGTTCGCCGACCAGGCGATGCGCCGCGCGGCCTACTTCGCCTCCGCCCGCTGGCCCGGCTACACCGTGATCAACTCGGGCGTGCAGAGCAGCAAGAGCGCGGGCCCGCTGGGCGCGGCGTGGACGACGCTGATGGCGGTCGGCGCGCAGGGCTACCGCGACCTGGCCGCCGGGGCGATGGCGGCGGCGGACACGCTGATCGCGGGCGTCGCGCAGGTCCCCGGCCTGCGGGTGCTCGGCACGCCGGACGCGCCGCTGGTGTCGATCGCCTCCGACGACCCGGCGCTGGACGTGTTCGTGCTGGCCGACGAGGCACGCGCGCGGGGCTGGTTCTTCCAGCCGCAGCTGTCCTACCAGGGCATCCCGGCGAACCTGCACTTCACGCTGACCGGCGTCAGCGAGCAGGCGGTGGACCTGCTGCTGGTCGCGCTGGCCGAGTCCGCCGAGGCGGCCCGCGCCGCCGGACCGCCGGACGTGCCCGCCGAACTGGCCGCCGCGCTCGCCGACCTCGATCTCGACAGCCTGGACGACGAGGGCTTCGCGGGCCTGCTGTCGGCCGTCGGGGTGGACCTGAACGGCGGCGGCGAACCCGAGATGGCCATGGTCAACGCCGTGCTGGACAAGCTGCCGCCCGCCACCCGCGAGGCCCTGCTGATCCGCTTCCTGTCGGCCCTGTACTCGGGCCACCTCTAGCCGAGCCGGATCAGCCTCGCCAGCAACGACGGCTCGTCGAGGGACTCCGACGGGCTGACCTGGACGCGGCCCGCACCGGTGGTGACGGCGCCGACCCGCTCACCGGGCGCGGCCTGGTGCGGCGGGTCGCCCGCCACGCCCAGCGGCACGGTGAGGCCGGGCCAGCCGACGACGTTGAGCGGCCCCTTGGCGACCAGCGGGGTTTTGCCGCCCAGCCCGTCGTCCACGTGCGCGACGGGCCGGCCCGCCGGGGCCAGGGTCGTCGCGACCAGCGCGTTCTCGGCGGAGGAGACGACCCGCTGCGCCGCGCTGACCGCGATCGCGGCGCTGCCCGTCGTGCCCGGGACGGGCGGGCGCTGCCCCATGACCGCGCCGACCACCAGCGTGGGGACGCCCCCGACGCGCTTGCGGGCCGCGAACACGAAGTTGCCGCCCGCCTTGTCGGTGTAGCCGGTCTTGCCGCCGACCACGCCGTACTGGCCGAGCAGGAAGTTGCCGCCGGTCCGGGCGGGGCCGCCGGTGGCGGGCACGTAGGCGCGCTTGGCGACCGTCTCGGCGAACGCGGGGAGCTTCATGGCGGCGGTCAGCAGCTTCACCTGGTCGGCGGCGGTGCTGACGGTCCCGGCGTCGTAGCCGCTGGGGTCGGTGTAGGTGGTGGCGGACATGCCGAGGGAGCGGGCGGCCTCGTTCATCTTGCCGACGAACGCCTGCACGTTCCCGCCCGAGTCCCAGCGGGCCAGCTCGTGCGCGACGTCGTTGGCCGAGATGATCATCATGGCCTCCAGCGCCTTGCGCTCGCTGAGCCGCAGGCCAGGGGTGATGCCGAGCAGCGACTCCTGGCGCGCGTGGCGGCGGGGCAGCTCGGCGATGCCCTGCGGCGTCACGGTGAACTCCGGCCCGTTCTCGCCGGTCCGCAGAGGGTGGCCGCGCAGGATGACGTAGGCGGTCATGACCTTGGCGACGCTGGCGGTGGGGATGGGCGTTGCGCCGCCGGAGGAGCCCATGGTGCCCAGCCCGTCCACGGCGACGGTGGCCTGCCCGCCGGTGGGCCAGGGGAGGGCGGGCGCGGCGCCGGGGAAGGTGTGCGAGGAGGCGGGGAGGCTGAGCTCGATGGAGGGCTCGGGCACGGGCCGCAGGAGCTGGCCGGTGACGACCCCGGCGATGAGGACGAGCGCGGCGATGAGGGTGACGAGGACCTTGCGGCCGCGCTTCTTGGGCTCGGGGGGTTCGGCCTGGGGGTAGGCGACGCCGACGGGGTGCTGCTCGTAGGCGGGCGCGTCCGGCTGGGCGAACGGAACGGCCTCGTGGACGGGCTGCGCGGCGGCGGGATGGGGTTGCGCGGCGGTGGGCTGGGCCGGGGGAGCGGGCGGCGGGGGCTCGCTGGAGCGCCACTGGACGGTCCACTGGCCGTTGGGGTCGAGGGTGGGGAGGGCGCGCTCGGGGATGGGCTCCGCGCCGTCGGGGACGGGCGGCTGCTCCTCGGGGGGAAGGCGGCGGGGAGGGAGGTTGCGGGAGGGGAGGGGGATGTCGTCCCGGGTGACGGCGGCCCCGGGCGGGGGCGGGGTGACGGGCGTCTCGGCGGAGCGCCGGGGGGAGACGGGCGTCTCGGCGGACTCGCGGGGGTTGGCGGGCGGCTGGCCGGGGCTGCGCGGGGGAACCGGCGTCTCAGCGGACTCGCGCGGGCTGGCAGGCGGCTGGCCGGGGTGCCGGGGGATGACCGGCGTTTCAGCGGATTCGCGGGGACTGACGGGCGTTTCCGCAGAGTGCCGAGGATTGACGGGCGCGCCGCTGGGACTACGCGGAGGGACCGGCGTTTCAGCGGAGTCACGAGGACTGGCGGGCGTCTCAGCAGCGGCCGGGGTCTCAGCGGCCTTTGGCGGGCTGACCGGCGTCTCGCCAGAAGCACGCGGATCCTCTGAAGCCTCCTCGGCTTCCTCCGGTTCCTCGGCCTGCTCCTCCGCCTCAGCCTCGACCTCGGCCTCGACCTCGGCCTTCGTCGCCTCCGCAGGCTCCTCTTCCGAGTCCTCTGCGGGCTCCTCGGTAGGCTCCTCCTCGGCCTCTTCGGATGCCCCGGCGGGCTCCTCGGACGGCTTCTCCGGCGGGGCCTTCATGATGGGGAACTCGGCCGTGCCGGTACGCCCCTGCTCCTCCGCAGGGTCCTCCGCCGGTTGCGGCGTCGAACGGGCGTTGTCCACAGCACGACCTCCTCGGCATGGCTTCGACACGCAGACAGGAAGCGACCTCAGAGCCGACGAGCCCCCCGTACCCCACTGGAAGATGCGCAGCTTAGTCGGAAAGTTCACTTTGTTATGAATCAGTGATCATCTTTTTCCGGGGCGACCGTGAACCCGATCGGCCCCCGGCGGAGATACACCGCTGTCATGTCCCCGACAGGAAGGCCGGGCCGGATGCGATGGTGGCCGCGGTGACCGCATTCCTCGCCAACGCGCGGGTGGCCGGTGCGCCCTCGGTGTACGGCGACGCCGAGCTGATCAGCAGGTCGCACGCCGATCCCGAGGCGTTCGCCGAGCTGTTCGACCGCTACGCGCCGATGTTGTACCGCTACGTCTCCCGCCGCCTCGGCCCCGAGGTGGCCGAGGACCTGGTGGGGGAGACGTTCCTGGTCGCGTTCGGCAAGCGCGGCAAGTACGACCTGGCGCACCCCGACGCCCGGCCCTGGTTGTTCGGCATCGTCACCAAGCTCGTCGCGCGCCACCACCGCTCGGAGGCCGCGCGCTACCGGGCGTTGCGGCGCAGTCCCGTGGACGGGGCCGTGGAGTCCCCGGCCGACGCCGTGGCCGCCATGGTCACCGCCTCCGCCGTCCGGCCGCTGCTGGCCGAGGCGCTGGCGGCCCTGCCGCGCCGCGACCGGGACGTCCTGCTGCTGGTGGCCTGGGGGGATCTCAGCTACGAGGAGGTCGGGCAGGCGCTCGGCATCCCCGTCGGCACCGTCCGGTCCCGGCTCCACCGGGCCCGCCGCAAGGTGCGGGCGGCGCTCGGCGACACCAACCCGCTGTCCGGCGACCCGCGCGAGGAGGCGTAGCCATGGACGACCTCAAGGCGATCCGCGATCTGGGCGACGACCTGGGGCACGAGCCGCCCGCTTCGCTGGTCCGGCAGCGGCAGCGGCTGGTCGACGCGGCCGGGGGACGCGCGCCGCGCCGCCGCCCGTCCGGGTGGCTCCTGATCGGCGTGGTCACGGCCGTCACGGCGGCGCTCATCCTGGTCCCGACCGTCCTGCTGCGCGGTGGGGGCGAGCCCGGCGGCAAGAAGGACCTCAACGCCGCGACCGCCCCCGCCAAGCCGATCAACGTGCTGATCATCGGTTCGGACGCGCGGGGCGGCGCCGTCCGCGAGGCCCGCTCCGACACCCTCGTGCTGGCCCACCTGCCCGCCGACCGCAAGCGGCCCCGGCTGCTCAGCCTGCCCCGCGACCTCATGGTGGACCTGCCCGCCTGCGGCAGGTTTCCCGCACGCCGGGGTCAGCTCAATCTGGCGTTCACGCTCGGTGGCGCGGCCTGCACCGAGGCGGCGGTCGAGAAGTTGTCCGGCGTGCGCGTGGACCGCACGGTGACGATCGGGTTCGCCGGGTTCAAGACGATGGTGAACGCGCTCGGCTCGGTCCAGATCTCCGTGCCCAGGTCCGTGAACGACCCCAAAGCCGGGCTGAGGCTGGCCGCCGGACGGCACCGCGTCAACGGTTCGGTCGCGCTCGCGTACGTGCGCGCCCGGCACGGCCTTGGCGACGGCTCCGACCTCGACCGCGTCAAGCGCCAGCAGCGTTTCATGGCGTCGCTCGCGCGCGAGGCCAAGGCCATGCGGCTGAAGAGCCCGGTCCGGTTCGCGGCGTTCCTCAAGGCGACCGCCGGGGCGGTCGAGATCAGGCCGTCGATGGACTTCACCACGGTGAAGCGTCTCGCCGAGACCGCCGAGACCGACACCGCCGTCTACGGCACCGTCCCGGTGCGCCCGGACCGCCGCGACTTCAACCGGCTGGAGCTCGCGCCGTCCGCGCCCTCGGTGTTCGCGCAGTTCAAGTAGGCGCGCTGCTGTGCCCAGGGATGATCAGAGGTGCCCTGGGCACAGCAGGGGCATGCTGAGACCAGCGGAAGACAGGGGACTGCCGGAAGGGCTGGGGCCGCACGGGCGGGGCTCGTACTGGATCGAGTCCACGCCCCCGACCTCGCACCCCCGCCTGGACGAGGACGTGGTGGTGGACGTCGCCGTCGTCGGCGGCGGTATCGCGGGGCTGAGCGCGGCGTGGGAGCTGACCCGCGCGGGCCGGACCGTGGCGGTCCTGGAGGCGCGCCGGATCGTGTCGGGGGCGACCGGGCACACCACCGGGCGGCTGTCGTCGCTGCACCCCTACCTGTACCGGCCCCTGCACAAGGCGCAGGGCGCGGACGCGGCCCGGCTGTACGCGCGGTCGCAGCAGGACGCCGTCGAGCACGTGATCCGGACGGCCGAGCGCCTCGGCATCGACTGCGAGGTGGAGCGCCGCCCGTCGCACGTGTTCGTGCAGGACCCCGACGAGGTCGCCGAGCTGCGCGACGAGGGAGAGGCGGTGCGCGAGGCGGGGCTGCCCGCCGAGTTCGTCACCGGGACCGGCCTGCCGTTCGAGGTGGCGGGCGCGTTGCGGCTGGACGGCCAGGTGCAGTTCCACCCGCGCCGCTACCTGATCGGGCTGGCCGACGCGATCGTCGCCGCCGGGGGCCGCGTCTACGAGGAGACGCGCGCCGTCCGCCTGGACGAGGGCGACCACTGCACTGTGACCACCGACGGCGGCCATCGCGTGCGCGCGCGAGACGTCGTGCTGGCGACGCTGCACCCGGTGTTCGGCGGGGAACGGCCCGCCTCACGGCTGGCGACGCTGCGCGAACTCGTCATCACGACCGTCATCCCAGAGGGCCGGGACCTGGACGGCATGTACATCACCCGCGAGTCCAACACGCGCTCGGTGCGGACCGCGCCCTACGGCGACGGCCGCCGCCTGCTGCTCATCACCGGCGAGTCCTTCTCCCCAGGTGAGGGAAAGGCCACCGAACGGTACGCGAACCTGGCCCGCTGGGCATACGAGCACTTCGGCGTCACCACGTTCGAGCACGGCTGGTCGGCGCAGGACACCAAGACCGGCGACCAGCTCCCGTTCATCGGCCCCTGGCACGACGGTTCGGGCCACGTGTACGCCGCCACGGGCTTCGCGCGCTCGGGCATGAGCCACGGCGTGATGGCGGGCAAGCTGCTGGCGGCGCTGCTGACCGGCCACCGCCCCGCCTGGGCCGACCTGTACGACCCGCGCCGCGCGGACGCGCCCGTCATGGAGACCGGCCATGCCGAGACCCGCCAGCGGACCGCCGACCGCGCCGTCGCCGACATCGCGCCCGGCTCCGGCGACGTCCTGCGGATCGACGGCCGCCCCCGCGCCGTCTACCGCGACGAGGACGGCGCCCTGCACGCCCTGTCGGCGATCTGCTCCTACTCGGGCTGCCTGGTGGTGTTCAACGAGGTGGACCGCGCCTGGGAGAGTCCCTGCCACGGCTCGCGGTTCGACCTGGACGGCATGGTGCTCGACGGCCCCGCGACCGAACCGCTCGAACCGGTCGAGATCGAGGAATGACCCCCACTCCGCCGGGTAGGGGCGAACCACTCCGAACCCGACGGAAAGGAGCGCGCGATGGCAAGCAAGGTCAGGGACATCATGACCGGCTCGCTCGCGACCGTTTCACCGCAGGACGACATCGTCACGGTGGCGCGGAAGATGCGCGACGAGGACGTCGGTGCCGTGCTGGTGATCGAGGGCGGAACCCTCCGCGGCCTGGTCACCGACCGCGACCTGGTGGTGCGCGGCCTGGCCGACGGCGGCGACCCGGCCGCCAAGCAGGTCGGGGGTTGCGCCAGCGAGGCGACCGCCAGCGTGGGCCCGGACGACTCGCTGGAGTCGGCCGTCAAGCTCATGCGCGAGCACGCCGTCCGGCGGCTGCCGGTGATCGACGACGGCCGCCCGGTGGGGATCATCTCGCTGGGCGACCTGGCCATCGAGAAGGACGAGGAGTCCGCGATCGCCGACATCAGCGCCGCCAAGCCGAACCTCTGAGGAGGGTGGTGGTGGGCCCGGGACCTTCGCTGCGGAGGTCCCGGGCCTTCGGCGTTCACAGGGCGTCCAGCAGGCGGCCCAGCTCCTCTTCGGTGTTGTAGTAGTGCACCGACGCGCGGACGGCGGCGGTGGGGGCGGTCGTGTCGTAGCCGTGGTCGCGGGGCTGGGTGACGCTGACGTTGATCTGGCGTTCGCGGAGGGCGAGCTTGAGTTCGGTGGCGTCCCGGCCTTCGACGGTGAAGGTCACGATGCCCGAGCGGCGCTCGCCCCGGTCCAGGACGGTGACGCCCGGACGTTCGGCGAGGGCCGTCCGCAGCGTCGTCGCGAGGCCGGTGATCCGCTCCTCGATGGCGGGCAGGCCCAGGTCGTGGGCGTAGTCGGCGGCGACGCCGAGGCCGATCTGCCCGGCGACGAAGCGTTCCCACGTCTCGAAGCGGCGCGCGTCCGGACGCAGCTCGTAGCGGTCGGGGGCGTGCCAGGTCGCGGCCTGGAGATCGACGAACGGCGGCTCCAGCGACTCCACGACCTCCCGCCGCGCGTACAGGAAGCCGGTGCCGCGCGGGCCGCGCAGGAACTTGCGGCCGGTCGCCGACAGCAGGTCGCAGCCGATACGGGTCACGTCCACGTCGAGCTGCCCGACCGACTGGCAGGCGTCCAGCAGGAACAGCGCCCCCGCCTTCCGGCACAGCCGTCCCACCTCCTCGGCGGGGTTGACCAGGCCGTTCTGCGTGGGCACGTGGTTGATCGAGACCAGCCGGACATCGCCTGAGGCCAGCTCGTCGGCCAGCGCGGCCACGTCGATCTGCCCGTGCTCGTCGTCGGGGACGACCTGCACGCGCGCGCCCGTGCGTTGGGCGACCTGCTGGTAGGCGAGGGCGTTGCTGGAGTACTCGCTGGTCGTGGTGAGAATACGGTCGCCCTTGGCGAGGGGGACGGAGTAGAAGGCCATGTCCCAGGCGCGGGTGGCGTTCTCGACGTAGGCGATCTCTTCGGGACGCGCCCCGACCAGCCGGGCGACGGCGGTGTAGAAGTTCTCGGCGGCCTCGCGCGCCTGCTCCTGGGCCTCGTAGCCGCCGGTCATCTCCTCCAGTTCCAGGTGGCCGAGCACGGCGTCCATGACCGGCTGGGGCGGCAGGGAAGCCCCGGCGTTGTTGAGGTGCGCCGTCTCGGCGCATCCCGGCGTCAGGTCCCGCACCCGCTCGATGTCGATGCCCACGGCGTCCTCTCGTCGAAGATCGGATCTCCATTCAAACGGAACTGTCAGACCCACGGGAGACACTGCCCATGGAGCCGGAGTTGACCTCAACATAACTTGAGGTCGCAGGATGGGCAGCGAGATCCCCGAGGGAAGGGCGGCAGGGCGATGAGCATGGAAGTGACCGCATGGATGTCGCTGCACCACATGATGAACGCGCAGAACGACCGCAAGCCGTTCTCGCGCGCGACGTTCCGCCGCATCTGGAGGTTCGCGCAGCCACATAGACGGGCCCTGACGGCGTTCCTGGGCATCAGCGTGGTGATGGCGGTCCTCGCGGTCGCCACGCCCGTGCTCGCCGGGCGCGTGGTCAACACGATCGTCGGCGGCGGCGCGACCGACACCGTCGTGCGGCTGGCGCTGGTCATCGCCGTGCTGGCGCTGGCCGAGGGCGGGCTCGGCCTGCTCAACCGGCTGCTGTCGGCGCGGATCGGCGAGGGCCTGATCCTCGACCTGCGGACGGCGGTGTTCGACCACGTGCAGCGCATGCCGGTGGCGTTCTTCACCCGCACCCGCACCGGCGCGCTGGTGAGCCGCCTGAACAACGACGTGATCGGCGCGCAGCGCGCGTTCAGCGACACGTTGTCCGGCGTGGTCAGCAACCTGGTGACGCTGCTGCTGACGTTCGCGGTGATGGTCAAGATCTCCTGGCAGATCACGTTGCTGGCGCTGGTGCTGCTGCCGGTGTTCGTGCTGCCCGCGCGGCGCATGGGCAGCCGCCTGGCCCGCCTGGAGCGCGAGGCGGCGGCGCACGACGCGGCGATGAGCACCCAGATGACCGAGCGCTTCTCGGCCCCCGGCGCGACGCTGGTCAAGCTGTTCGGCCGCCCCGACCGCGAGTCCGCCGAGTTCGCGGCCCGCGCCGGGCGCGTCCGCGACATCGGCGTCCGTACCGCGATGGTGCAGCACGTGTTCATCACGGCGCTGACCATGGTGTCGGCGCTGGCCCTGGCGCTGGTCTACGGCCTGGGCGGCTTCTTCTCGCTCAAGGGCAGCCTGGACGCTGGCGCGGTGGTCGCCCTGGCCCTGCTGCTGACCCGCCTGTACGCGCCGCTGACGGCCCTGGCCAGCTCCCGCGTCGAGGTGATGAGCGCGCTGGTGAGCTTCGAGCGCGTCTTCGAGGTGCTCGACCTGAAGCCGCTGGTGGCCGAGAAGCCGGAGACCAGGAAGGTGCCCGACGGCCCGGTCTCGGTCGAGTTCGACGGGGTGACCTTCGCCTACCCCAGCGCCGACAAGGTGTCCCTCGCCTCCCTGGAAGAGGTCGCCACCCTCGACACCCGGGGCGGCGTGAACGTGCTGCACGAGATGTCGTTCCGCGCCGAGCCCGGCCAGATGATCGCGCTGGTGGGCAGCTCGGGCGCGGGCAAGTCGACGATCGCCCAACTGCTGCCGCGCCTGTACGACACCGACGCCGGAAGCGTGCGCCTGGGCGGCGTCGACGTGCGCGACCTGTCGTTCCAGGAGATCCGCGACACCCTCGGCATGGTGACGCAGGACGGCCACCTGTTCCACGAGTCGATCCGCGAGAACCTGCTGCTGGCCCGCCCGGAGGCGGACGAAGCCGACCTGTGGGACGTCCTGGACCGAGCGCGCCTGTCGGCGCTGATCCGGAGCCTGCCCGACGGTCTGGACACCATCGTCGGCGAGCGCGGCTACCGCCTGTCCGGCGGCGAGCGCCAACGCCTGACGATCGCCCGCCTGCTGCTGGCCCACCCGCGCGTGGTGATCCTGGACGAGGCGACCGCGCACCTGGACTCGACCTCCGAGGCGGCGGTGCAGGAGGCGCTGACGGAGGCCCTGGACGGCCGCACGGCCGTGGTGATCGCCCACCGCCTCTCCACGATCCGCGCCGCCGACCAGATCCTGGTGGTGGAGGCGGGCCGCATCGTGGAACGGGGCACGCACGAGGAACTGTTGGCGCAGAACGGCCGCTACACGGAGCTGTACCGAACCCAGTTCGCCGACCAGTCCCCGCCCACCCTGCCGCAGGCGGAGGAAGAGGTCGCGATGGCCTGACCCACTCCTCTGGTGAGGGCCGCCCCGAAGGGAGCGGCCCTCGCGCCGTTCCGGGACAGGGTGATCGCTTGGTGGGCTGCGTCCGCCCTCACATGCGGCCATCGACGGTCCACCCGTAGTGACGCATGGCGCGGGCCGTCAGGTCCAGCGAACCGGGCGGGGCCAACGGGGGAAGAAGTCCCCGCCCGGTTGTCTGCATGGGGTCTGGAGCCACCCCCTCCCCGGCTCCAGACCCCGCGTCCCCGGCGTTGTCGCACCAGGGACGAGTCTCATGGGGTGGGGTCGATCCCCGACGTCCGCGCCCGGTGCAGCATTTCTTCGAGGTCGGTGTGCGTGGCGTCCAGGTCGGCGGCCTGACGGGCGGCGATCCGCGCCCTGATCGCATGCTCTTGGACGGCTGACAGGTGCTCGTCGGCGATCTCCTCGACGTCCATCCGCACCAGGCGCAACACCGAGTCGATCGTGTCCTGGAACATCCCGTGCAGCCGCATGGCGGCCTCCCATGCCCTGGCCACCTCGGTCAGCGCCACGCTCAGCGCACGGTCGGCGGGACACCGCCCCATCGCCTCCAAGCGCTGGGAGGTGTGCTCCTCGACGTGGACCGCCATCAACCCGATGCGCGCGTACTTGACGCCGATCTCACACAGCCGGTCCTGGACCAGGCTGGAGACCAGGACGCCCATGGACGCAGGCCGGGCACGGAAGCCCATCGGACCATCTCCCGCGCCGCCAGGTCCGGACGCCTGATGCGTTGGAGCGCCGTCCGCCGGTGTCTCGCTCACGTGCCGACCTCCCTCTCCATGTCGGTGCGGACCTTGTTCGCCGCCGCGTTCAGCTCGTTGGCTGGGGCGATCGGCCGGCCGGTGCGGTGGTAGACGAACCACCACGCCCCGCACTCGCGCCGGTAGGCGCACCTGACGGTGACCGCGCGCAGCGCCCTGCCGTGCCGGTCCACCGGGATCACGTTCAGCACCGGCTCTTGGTCGATGACGCCGAAACCGGTCGTGTAGCCGACCACCGGCCCGAACCGCTGCGCCAGATGGGTCAGGTAACTGACCCGCTCACGTTGCGGCACCACCGTCGCCGTGGCGACCTTGCTGGCGGGCTCGACATCGGGCGGCGAGGACGCGGGACGCCGCCCCTCGAACCGGACCGCGTGCCGGGCGGTGTGCCGGGCCGCCCGCTGCCCTGGCATCACGCCTCCGGGTTGATGACGCGCCGGATGGCGGCCACGGCCTCGTTGAAGTCGGTGGGCAGCTCCTCGCCCCAGCTCCACAGCGCGCGCACCCGGTCGCCGTCGCGCACGGTGGTGATCTCCTCCGAGAACCGCGCTCCCGCCTGCGAGGCGGCCCGCAGGAACGGCGATCCGCTACGCGTCTGACGGATCGTGCACTGTTCCCCCAGCGCCTCCAGCTTCGCCGCCATCTTGTCGAGCAACGCCTGCTCGGCGTGGAAGGGGGCATTGCCCTGGGAGACATCGGGCATAGCGGCGGGCGAATGCCGTTGCGGGGTACCGAAGGCCATGGTTCCGATCTCCGTTGTCCGGGGAATTGGCTGTCTGGCCTCCAACTTTCTGCGTCCGTGGTTACAGTCGCCATAGGAATATCTCCACAAGTAACCGGACGCCTACACAACGACGTGTGCAGGCGGCAGGAGGCCCCCCATGCCGGAGATCGACCCGTCAGAATCGGCCCGTGCATACCTCGCGTATCACCTCAAACGGCTCCGGGAAGAACGTGGCTGGTCCCAGCCCGCACTCGGGACCAAAATCCACGTCTCCGGCAGCCTGATCAGCGGCATCGAGACCATGCAGCGCCGCCCTACGCTGAAGAATCTCAAGGCCCTGGACCGGGTATTTGGCCTCGATCAGTTCTTTGCCCCGCTCTATCCCCGCATTCTGGAAGAGACTGGCCTGCCCGCCGGGTTCCCCGAGTACACCGACGCGGAAGCCGAAGCGGGCATGATTCGGCTGTATGAGAACTTCGTGATCCATGGCCTCCTGCAGACCCCTGAATACGCGCGGGCGGTTCTTGCCGCTGGCGAGCAGCCGAGCAAGCTGGAGAAGCTCATCAACACCCGCATCGAGCGACAGGAGTTGCTGGAACGGGAGGACCCACCTGCGGTCATTGTCCTGCTTGACGCTTCCGTGCTCCGTCGCCCGTTCGGTGGACGTGATGTGATGCGGGCGCAGCTCGAAAGGCTGTTGGAGCTGGCGGCGCTTCCCCACATCCACATTCACATCGTCCCTGAGACGGCTGAACTGTCCCCCGAAGGGGCCTTCGCCCTACTGTCCTCACCAGGTGAAGCAGATGTCAGCTACGCCGAGATGGCGGGCGGCTGGGGCCAGTTGGTAGACGACGCTGAATACGTCGCCAAGCTTGGCATACTGTTTGAGTTGATCAGGTCCAAGGCGCTGACCGCCGAAGACTCGATCGCCGCCATCCGCAAAGCGTTGGAGGAATTGTGAACACGACTGAACCCACCTTCACCCACTGGCGCAAGAGCAGTCGTAGCGGCGGCAGCTCCGGCCAGTGCGTAGAGGTCGCGCAGGCTTCCGCGCTGGTCGGTATCCGCGACAGCAAGAACCCGCACGCCGGGCACCTGGCTGTGAACCGTTCAGTGTTCGCTGAGCTGGTGTCGCGCGTGAAGGCGGGCGGCCTGGACCTGTAGTCGATCCTCACGCGACCCCGGCGGGACATCCCGCCGGGGTCGTTGCACGTTCGGCCCGGCCGGTCAGTGTGACAGGCACGTCCAGCTTCCGCCGACGCTGTTGTAGGACTGGAGGACGGCGCTCGGGTAGACGGGGAACTTGTAGGGTCGCACCATGCGCACTGGTCACCCGCTCCGGGAGCCGAGGGCACCCAAGATTCCCAAGGCTCTCGCACCGGCTACGGACGCCGATGCCGAGCTGATTCACGACGGGAAGTATCTCTCGGTTGCCTACGGCCCGGTGACGCTCGCCGGGGCCGACGTGGAAGACCCCGAGTTCGAGCGGTGCCGGTTCGAGCAGACGCGTTGGGCAGGGGTCACCCTGCACCGGGCTGGGTTCGCCGACGTCGCGTTCACCGGGTGCGACATGGCCAATGCCCGTCTGTTCAACTCCCGGATGTTCGGCGCGACCGTCACCAACTGCCGGATGACCGGCCTCCACCTGTCGGAGGGCGGTCTCCGCGACGTGGTGTTCGACGGATGCCGCGCCGACCTGGCCAGCTTCCGGTTCGCCCATCTGCGCGACGTGGTGTTCCGGGACTGCAACCTGTCCGAGGCCGACTTTCAGAACGCCGAGCTGCACAATGTCCGGTTCGAGCGGTGCAAGCTGGTCGCCACCCAGTTCAGCTTCGTCACGATGAACACCGTGCGGTTCTCCGGCTGCGACCTCAACGGAGTGCGGGGCGTCACCAGCTTCGAGGGCGCGATCGTCGCCAGCGCCGACGCCATGGCGCTGTTGGATGCCTTGGCGTCGGCGCTGGGGATCAGGATCGAGGATTAGGCCGCAGAATTCAGCTCGGTGAACGCGTGCTTCACCGAGCCGAAGTCCAACGACCGGGCGAAATCCAACAGCTCACGTACGACCATCACCCCGTAGGGGGTGAAGAACTCCTCCTTGGCGGCCAGGCCGGTCGCGCACTCCAGCAGCGACTTGGCGAACGCGTCCACCAGAGCCGTCTCACCGCGCGCGTGCTGCATGTACATCAGCGGGACCGCGACCACCGCGGAGTGCAGGGCCTTGTCCAACGGGCGGGGCACCCCGGCCTTGACCGCCGACACCACGTAGCACTCGGGCGTGTCCAGCGCGGACGCGGGCCGCCGGTACAGCCGGTAGACCATGTCCATCACGAACAGCGCCAGATGGGTCGCCTCGTGCACGGCCGTCTCAGCGTAGTCGTCCAGCGTCCAGTCCGGGCCGGGGCTCATGCACACCAGCCCCGGCAAGTGGGACGCCGAGCCGCCGCCGATGCTCTGAGCGTTGAGCACCACCACATCGGTCACCAGCAGATCCACGATCCGCGCCAGCTCGGGGTGGTTGTCGTGCAGGTAGTCCAGCGAGGAGTAGACGTACTCCGACCGCCGATTGCGCTCGGACTCCTCGGTGGACTCGACGCCGACGAAGATGTTGTCGAAGATGTGCCGCTCGGTGAGCAGCCTGGCCCACTGCCCGTCCTCGAAGCTCACCGAGACTTCGCCCGCAGGCGGGGCCGGGAACGGCCGTACAGTGGTGATCGCGTTGCGGTAGCCGGAGCGGATCGTGGCCGGCGTCGGGGGAGGACCCCCCAGCGCCTGCACCAGGCGTCCGGTCGCCGCGTAGACGTGTGGGACATTGACGAAACGCATCAGAGGCCCTCCCCTTCTCTTCAGCGGATCAGGTCCAGCCGCCCATCATCGAGGTGTTGTCATCGGTGCGGAACGCCGCCAGGTTCTCGGCGGTCTGCGCCTTGTCGGCGTCGCTGTCGGAGACGACCGAGGCCAGCGCCGCAGTGATCGTGTCGTCAAGCTGCATGTCGTTCTGCCTTTCTCGTCCGGCACCGCCGGACGGGTCGCCGAGCCTTCAGGTCTCGGCGCGGATGTGACCGGTTGAAGCCTGTGGCGACCACCTCCTTTCACCCTTGGTCGACTTGGCCGGGGTGCCGGACGGGGCCGACGGGAGCGGCGATCGTTTGGGCGGTCTGCGGGATGTCGTCGGCTTCCAGCGCCTGGAAGGGTCGTCGCCGGAACGCGGGCTCTCCGGTTTCAGCACGCGCGGCCAGCCCCACCCCGCCGGGGCCGGAACGGCGTTGCCTCCGGTGTCCAGAGGCCCAAGGTCGGGGTACCGGTGACGCGGGGGGCGTCGATAGCTGCCACGGTGATCTCCACGGGCGGTGAGAGCGGCGTTGGACTTTGTGTCACCGACACTGACCCCGGCGAGACTTGAGGGTCCATGAAGTTGCCGTCAGTTGCCATCCCCCAGTTTCGGCAACTGACGGCAACCCGCCTACCGTGATCGTTCCGGACCGGTGCAACCTGATGACATGCCCACGTCGCCGTCATCGTCAGCGCAAGCCGCCCGCAGGCGTCTCTCTGATCAACTTCGGGAGATCCGTCAGGATGCCGGACTGACCGGGGCGCAACTCGCGGAACAGGCTGGATGGTCGGGCGGGAAGATCAAAGTCAGCCGGATCGAGAATGCCGCAAGGGCGATTTCCGCTGCCGACCTGCGCATCTGGTGTCGCGTGTGTGCGGTGCCGCAGGAGCGGGCCGAGGAGTTGCTCGCCGAGCTTCGGGCCGCCGAGGGTATGTGGACCACCTATCGGCGACTGCATCGGGCTGGGCTGCGAGTCGCGCAGGAATCGGTGCGGGAGAGGTACCAGCGACTTCGGCTGCTGCGGGGATACCAGACCAGAGGAGTGCCGGGGCTGCTCCAGACTGCCGATTACACACGGGCCGCGTTGATGACGGTCAGAGAAGAAGAGAACCTGCGGCCCGATGACGCGGACCTGAACGCGGCAGTCGCCGAGCGCATGAACCGCCAGATGGTGCTACGGCGTGGCATGCGGCCGAGGACCTTCTTGTTCGTCGTGGAGGAAGACACCTTGTGGTATCGGCCCTACCCACGACAGGTCCATATCGATCAGCTCCGTTACCTGCGGCAAGTGGCTACCGGCCGCTTGGCCTCGGTGGTGTTCGGAGTGATTCCGCGAACTGTGGGCCGGCACGGGGTGCGCCCACGGGAGTCGTTCATCATCACCGATGATGCTCTGGTGTCGGTCGAGATGGTGTCGGGATACCTGCGCATCTCCACGCCCGACGAGGTCGCGATGTACGTACAGGCGTGGGAGCGGCTGAACGGTCTGACGGTCGTCGGTGACGAGGCGGCCGCGTTGGTTGATAGAGCCCTTGACGACTTGGGCGGTGGCGGGTGAGGGTCGGTCACGGCATCCTCGGCGGCAAGGAGGCAACCCTATGGACTTCATCGGCTCCGACAACGGTTCCCCCGAGGAGGACTGCCCAGCCGTGTGGCGCGACCCGATCACCGGCGACTTCCACTTCCGAGGCCGACTCACCGACCCGGCGCTCGCTTCGCGGTTCGGGATGGACGTCTCCACCAGTACCGATGAGATCGATGTATGGCTGCCCGCCCGCATGGCGGGGGTGATCCGGGAAGCGCTGGACGGGTACGACGCGGGCCGCCGAGGGCCGGGTACTCCGTCGTTTGAGTTTCTGCTGGAGCACACCCAGCGTTCGGCGGTGCACCTTGAGATGCGCGACTGGTACGACGAACAGCCGGAGTTCTTGGAGTGGAAGCGGACCGGGAACGCCGACTACGGCTGGTCGCGCTGGAAGAAGTTGCTCGCCCCACACGTCGAACGCGGTGTGAAGTTCCGGCGGTTGCGGATCGTCGCCGAGCCTCTGTCGGACTACATCCGCTGGGAGCACGCGATCAGCTACGGCAACGTCGATGCCGGAGAGGAACTGCGCTGGCTTCCCCGGTCCCGCGCCTTTGATCTGGTTCTACCCGGCGCGGATCTGTGGATGTTCGACCAGCGGCGCGTCCGGTTCGGCATCCAAAAGGGCGATGGGGCCCGTGGAACCTATGAGTTCAGCAGCGACCCGCGTGTGGTCCGTCAGATCGTCGCCTCGTATGAGATGGCTTGGGAACGGGCGATCCCGCACGCGGAGTTCGGCGCCTCCTGACATACCCGTTCTGCCGGCCGAAGGTGTTCGTGCGGAGGCCGCAGATCCCGACCGGCCCGGACCGCTCCCCACGGCTCCGGGGGCGGCCCGCCGCACGCCACTGCCTCCACGGGCGACGGCCCGGCCACGTACTCGCTGACGATCACGGGTTGACCTCAATGATGGTTGAGGTTGCATACTGGTACGACGTTGATCGAACAAGGAGTGAACCCATGCGTGCGGTGTGGTTGAAGGAGTTCGGCGGTCCCGAGGTGCTCGTGCCCGGGGACGCGCCCGATCCGGCTCCCGAGCCGGGGCAGGTGCTGATCGATGTGGCCTACGCCAACATCACTTTCGTGGAGACCCAGTTCCGCTCGGGCGGCCCGTCGCCCTACTCCGCCGAGCCGCCGGTCATCCCCGGCAACGGCGTCGGCGGAGTTGTCGCGGCGGTCGGCGCAGGGGTCGATTCCGGGTTGGTCGGTCGCCGGGTCGTCACTTCGTTGCGCGGTTCCGGCGGTTACGCCGAGCGCGTTGTGATCGACGCCGCCGCCCCCTTCCCCGTCCCCGACGGCCTGGACTTGGCCGACGCCGTCGCCCTGCTGGCCGACGGCCGCACCGCCATCATGATGCTCAAGGCCACCGCGCCCCGGCCCGGCGAACGGGTCCTGGTCGAGGCCGCCGCCGGGGGAGTGGGCTCGCTGCTCGTCCAGCTCGCCAAGGCCGCCGGTGCCACGGTCGTCGCGGCGGCCGGAGGGGACCGCAAGCTGAAGGTCGCTCGCGACCTCGGCGCTGACGAGATCGTCGACTACACCCAGCCCAACTGGACCGACGGCGTCGAGCCCGTGGACGTCGTCCTCGACGGAGTCGGCGGCGACATCGCCCGCGCCGCCTTCGGCCTCCTCCGCAAGGGCGGGCGCATGCTCAGTTACGGGCTGGCCAGCGGCGAGTGGGCCGGGGTGCCCGAGGAGGACGCCGCCGAGCGCGGCGTCACCCTCGTCCAGGCGAACGCCACCCCCGAGCTGATGCGCGAGTACGTCCGTGACGCCCTCGACGCCGCCGCGGCGGGACGGCTCCGCCCGCTCATCGGCCAGCGTTTCCCCCTAGAGCGCGCCGCCGACGCGCACGCCGCCATCGAGTCGCGCGCCAGCGTCGGCAAGACCCTGCTGGAGGTGCGCTGATGCTCAAGATCGGAATGCACCTGCCCTCGTTCGGCGTGGACGAGACCGCCGGGGTGCGCGAGCACGCCCGGCACGCCGACGACCTCGGCCTGGAATCGGTCTGGGTCGGCGACCACCTGATCCCGATCAAGCCGTTCCTGGACAGCACGCTGGTGCTGGCCACCGCCGCCGCCGTCACCGAGCGCGTCAAGGTCGGCTTCGGCGTGATGATCCCGGCGCTGCGCGGGCCCGTCTGGGCCGCCAAGCAGATCGCGAGCCTCCAGCACCTGTCCGGAGGCCGGGTGCTGCTCGGCGTCGGCTCCGGCGGCAGCCCGCACGGCGACGCCGCCTGGCGCGCCGCCGGAGTCCCCTACGCCGAGCGCGGGCCCCGCACCGACGCCGCCCTGGAGGTCCTGCCGGGCCTGGTCGAAGGCAAGCCCACCGAGGTCGGCGGCGAGGTCGTCACGCTGTCGCCGGGCGCGCCGATGCCGCCGGTGCTGGTCGGCGGCGGCCCGCTCCGCCGCACCGCCCGGTTCGCCGACGAGTGGTACCCGGCGTTCAGCACCGCCGACCAGGTCGCCGAAGGGGCCCGCCGCGTGGCCGAGCTCGCCGCCGAACTCGGGCGTCCCGCGCCGCGCGTCACCGTGGGCGTCAGCGTCGGCCTCGGCGAGCAGCCCGCCTCGGTGATCGACGCCCAGGTCCGGTCGCTGGCCGAATACGGCATGCCCGAGGACGCCGCCCGCGCCGCGCTCATCACCGGCCCGCCCGCCGCTGCCGCCGAGCGGTTCGCCGCGCTCGCCGACGCCGGTGTGCACCGCGTCATCGCGATGCCGTTCACCCCCGACCGCCTCCGCCAGAGCGAGTTGCTGGCCGAGACCGGCCGCCTGCTCGGCTCCTGAACGACCCGCCGCCCGGCGCACATCCCGCGCCGGGCGGCGAACGTGACCAATCGCTGTCAGATACCGCCCGCTTCCCTGGCCACCGCTCCCCGGCGGCCCCTAGCGTCGTCCTCCAGGAGACCGCACCGGAGGACCCATGGCCGTCATCAGCGACCTGATCACCTACCCCGTGAAGGGTTGCGCCGGGACGTCCCTGGAGAGCGCGCTCCTCACCCCCGCCGGGCTCGCCCACGACCGCGCCTACATGGTCGTCGGCCCGGACGGGACGTTCCGCAGCCAGCGCCGCGACCCGCTGCTCGCGACCGTCCGCCCCACCGCGTCCGCCAGCGCGCTCACCCTCGCCGCGCCCGGCATGGAGGACCTGCGCGTCGAGACGGACACGACCGGCCCCCGCCGCGACGTGATCCTCTTCGGCACCCCCTACCAGGGCATCGACCAGGGCGACCCCGCCGCCGCCTGGTTGACGGACGTCCTCCGCACGCCCAGCCGACTGGTGCGCGTGCCGTCCGAACACCACCGCGTCACCGACGGCCTCACGCCCGGCACCGCCGCGTACGCCGACGGCGGCGCGCTGCACATCCTGTCCCGCGCCACCCTCGCCGAACTCAACCGGCGCCTGGACGAGCCGCTGCCCATGGCCCGGTTCCGCCCCAACATCGTCATCGACGGCTGGGACGAGCCCCACCGAGAAGACCTCGCCCGCCACCTCGCGATCGGCGACACCGAACTCGCCTACGCCAAGCTCGCGCTGCGCTGCGCCGTCACCCTCGTCGATCAGGAGCAGGGCACCAAGGCGGGCCGCGAACCGCTGCGCACCCTGGCCACCTACCGCCGCGCGTCCGGCGGCGGCGTCGCGTTCGGCGTCAAGTTCTCCGTGCTGCGTACAGGAAAGTTGTCGGTGGGGGACGCGGTGGACGTCCGCGCCTGGGCCGACCCGAACGGGCTCACTTGCTGATCCGCCGCGACAACGCCCGCAGGAAGATCTGCGAGATCTGCTGCGGCGTCTCGGCGACGTAGACGCTGCCCGGCGTCACCTTGGCGATCTCCTTCAGCTCGCGGGTGTCCACCTTCTCCCCGATGCCGATCATGACGACCTGCACCGGCCGGCTCGGGTCGCCGATGCGCTTGAGCTTCGCCAGCGTCGCGGCCAGCGACGGGCCGCCCGGGTCGTCGTTGCCCTTGCCGTCGGTCAGCAGCAGCACCGTGTTGCCGAACTCGGGCTTGTAGGTGCGGGTCATGTGCTCGTAGGCGGCCGTCAGCGTCTCGAACAGCCCGGTGTTCCCGTGCTTCTTGGGCCGCGTCGAGCCCAGCGCCGACAGGATGAGCTGCCGCCGCGTCGCCGACCCGATGCGCTCGCCGAGCGGCCCGACCGGCACCATCTCGCGCCAGTCGCGGCGGCCGTCCAGCTCCGTCGAGAAGATCCACTGGCCGAGTTCGGTGTCGTCGGCCATCAGGCTCATCCCGGCCTGCGCGGTCCGCGCCGTCGCCTGCAACCGGGTGGTGCCCGGCGCGATCGGGTCGCCCATCGTGCCCGACACGTCCAGCAGGGACAACATCCGGATGCCCAGCGACAGCCGGAACCACGCCTGCGCCACGCGCCGCACGTCGGCGTCCTTGGGCGCGGTCATGGCCTGCGGCCGATCCTCCGTCAGCCCCGCGTCCCGGAACGCCGCCGGGGCCCGGCCGTCCGGCGAGCGCAGCCCGAGACCGCGCACGTCCTCCTGTGTCGCCTCCGATTTGAGCGACTGCTCAAAAGCGCGCGCCGCCGCCCGCAGGTCCGTGTCGGTCGCCGGGACGGTGAACGGATAGTCCAGCGACAACGTGCCGCCGCTCGGGTACACCACCGCGGCGGGCTCGGCGGGCTTGGACCTGTTGAACCGCCACACGGCCCGCTCGGTCGTCACCACGACGGGCGGACGCCCGCTCGCGCTGAACCGCTCGAACGGCGCGTCGGCCGTCGCCACCGAACTCTCCCGCGCGGCCCGCGCCACGCCGGTGAACAACGAGTCCCGGTCCCGTTCCCCGGCCAGCGTCGCGTCGGCGGCCAGCAGCACGCCCACCCCGGCCGAGTCGCGCGCGGGATCGGGCACCACCAGCCGGGCGGGCCGGTCCTTGGGGTCGGTCGCCGCCACCTTCAGCAGGCCGCCCCAGGAGGTGTCGGGCAGCCGCACCTTCGCCGACCGGGGGAGCGCCAGCACCACCGGACTCTGCGCCAGCGACGTGCCGGTGACCTCGAACGGCGCGACCTTGCGGCCCGCCTCGGGATCGGGCGTCGCCCGCGCGGCCCACCAGGAGGAGTCGGGGATCCACACGTCCGGCCGCCGGTTCCCGCCCGACGGCAGGCTCTCCCCGGACAGCAGCGACGCGACGGCGGCGGGCGCGACGGCGCGGACCTTCGCGTGCACGCACCGGCCGTCCACCTGGTGCCCGGTGAAGCGTCCGGCGGCCTTCTCGACGGCGGGCGCGATGTCGGGCGCGGCGGCCACGTCGAGCACGAGGCCGTCGCCCGAACAACTCTCACCGGCCGCCGCGAACGCGTAGACGCCGCCGCCGAGGAGCAGCGCGAGCGCGGCTGCTCCGGCCAGGGGCCCGAGCAGCGCCATCGCGCTGCGCTGCCGCTTGGCCTTGCGCCGCCTGCCGCCGTAGGAACCCGAGCCGCCGTACGACCCTGATCCGCCATAAGCCCCGGACTCGCCGGACGACCCCGAGCCGCCATAAGCCCCGGACCCGCCATACGAACCCGAGCCGCCGTAACCCCCGGACTCACCGGACGACCCCGCGTCCCCGTACGGCCCCGGCTCGCCCGGCGATCCCGGGGCACGACGCGCACCCGACCCGTCCTCACCCTGCGAGCGCCCCGGAACCGTCGGATAAGCCCCGCTCGCATCCGAAGCCCCCGGAAAACCCCCGAACCCCTCCGCGTGCTCCCCGGACCACCCCGTCTCCCGCAACGACGCCAGGTTCGGGGCGTCCGGCGCGCCGAACCAGTTCGACGACCCGTCGATCGCGGGCCCGAAGATGGGCGTGGACGGATCGTGCCCGCCCTCTTCCGGCGGTTCCCAAGGACGGTCGTTGGGCTGCTCTCCGCTCACGGCCACCACGCCTCAGAAGTTCGTTCACCGACGACGGGGACGCAGGTTATATCGGCCGATCAGCTCACTTCCAGTGGCCCTCTGACCAGCCCGGAACCCCCGAACAGCGCCCCGCCACCGCCAGCGGCGCGAAATTGTCAGCCGCCACCGGAAAACCACCGGGCCACCCCGCCGATTTACTCAGCGACCCCACTGGACAACACCCGTCCCACCCCGTGCACCCCGCCGAAAATCGGCGAAAGAAAAAGGGGACCGGCCCGCCACCCCGCGGACCGGCCCCCCAAACCAGGGCCCCGAACAACCCCCTACTTGACCGACCCCGCCGTCAGCCCGCCCACCAGATACCGCTCGATGAACACGAACATGATCACCACGGGCACGATCGCGATCAGCGACGTCGCGAACAGGAACTGCCAGTTCTCCTGGTACTGCGTGATGAACGACGGGATCGCCACCGTCAGCGGCCGCCGGTCCGGCGAGGCCGTCACCGTCAGCGCCACGATGTACTCGTTCCACGCCGAGATGAAGGTGTACACCACCGCCGTCACCACGCCCGGCGCCGAGATCGGCAGCGTCACCCGGGTCAGCGCGCCGAGCCGGCCCGCCCCGTCCAGGAACGCCGCCTCCTCCAGCTCGCGCGGGATCGACGAGAAGTACCCGTGCAGGATCCACACGCAGAACGGCAGGTTGAACGCCGCGTTCACCAGGATCAGCGCCAGCAGCGTGTCGGTGAGGTCGAGCGCCACCATCTCCCGGTAGATGCCGATCACCAGCGCGGTCGGCGCGAACATCTGCGTCACCAGCACCAGCAGCAGGAACGCCCCGCGCCCCCGGAACCGGTTGCGCGCGCTGTAGTACGCGGCGGGCAGCGCGCACGCCAGCGTGACCAGCGTCGCCGCGCCCGCCACCACCAGCGACACCCGCAGGTACTCCCACACCGGCGCGGCCGACCACACGTCCACGAAGTTCGACCACTGCCAGTGGTCGGGCAGGTAGTCGCCGGGCGACTTGGTCAGCTCCGGCGCCGGCTTCAGCGCCGTCAGCAACATCTGGAGGTAGGGGAACAGGAACACCAGCGCGACCAGCCAGCCGACGCCGGTCAGCAGCACCGTCCGCACGGGGCTGCGGCGCCCCACGGGCGAGGCGGTCATCCGATCTCCTCCCGCCAGCGCGTGGCGCGCAGGTACAGCAGCACCATCACCAGGATCAGCACGAAGTTGACGACCGCCATCGCGCCGGACTCGCCGATGCTCTGGTCGTAGAAGGCCAGCTTGTACATGAACGTGGTGGTGGTGTCGGTGGCGTGCCCCGGGCCACCGCCGGTCATCGCCCAGATGATGGGGAACGAGTTGAACACGTTGATGACGTTGATGATGGCGGCGATCAGCACGGCGGGCCGCAGCAGCGGCAGCGTGATGGTGAAGTAGGTGCGCAGCGTGCCCGCGCCGTCCACCCGCGCCGCCTCGTAGACGTCACCGGGGATCGCCTGGAGCCCGGCCAGGATCACGAACGAGGTGAACGGCAGCGACACGAACACCGCGACCCACATCATCCAGAGCATCGCCGAGTCACCGGCCAGCCAGTTGACCGGCTTGTCCAGCACCCCGAGGTCCAGCAGGATCCGGTTGACGACGCCGGAGTAGTTGTCCAGCATCCACTTCCAGATCAGCGCCGTCATCAGCACCGACGCCGCCCACGGGACGATCACCATCCAGCGCACCACGCGGCGGCCGGGGAAGCGGGCGTTCAGCAGCTGGCCGAGCGCCAGCGACAACACCATCGTGACGACCACGACGCCGCCCACCCACAGCAGCGTGCGCAACACGACCGGGATCAGGTCGTCCTGCTCGAACAGGTCGGAGTAGTTGCCGAGGCCGCGCCAGCCGAGCGTCACGCCGGACGAGCTGATCTTCTGCACCGAGGTGCGGACCATCTCCGCCACCGGCCACAACACCACCACCGCGATCAGCACGATCGACGGGCCGAGCCACACCAGCG
>NZ_BCRO01000053.1 GCF_001552635.1 Actinomadura hibisca NBRC 15177
GAGCCGCCGCAGCGCGCCCGGCCGCGCGGGCGCGGAACGGGGCGCGGCGGCGGCCGCCTCCGCGCCCCGTGCCTGCGTCTTCATGTCCGGCAACTCAGCCGCTCTTCTCGGCGGTCTGCTGGATCTTCTCCAGGACCTTCTTGGGGTCCTGGTCGGCGACCGAGGCCCCCAGCTCCTGCTTCACCGCGCCCGCGACCGCGCTCCACGCCGGGTTGGTGGTCGGCGCGAACTTGGAGGTGGGCAGCGAGTCCACGAACAGCTTGAAGTACGGGTCGGAGCTCAGCGCGTCCCCGGCCGACTTGGTCACCGGCAGGAAGTTCTCCAGCTTGAGGAACTTGGCGGTGTTGTCCTTCTGGTAGAAGAAGTTCAGGAACTTGGAGACGGCCTCCTTGTTCTTGCCGTCGTTCTTCTTGAAGGCCGCGAGCACGTCCATGACGCCGAGGGTGTTGTGCTCGGTGCCGCTCTTGCTGGGCAGCGGGGTGACCTCGTAGGGCAGGTCCTTGTTGACCTTGTCGATGAAGCCGGCGCGGGTGAACGGGCCGCCGATCGCCATGCCGACCTTGCCCTGCGCGAACTGGTTGAACACCGTCTTGCGGTCGGTGGTCTCGGGGTTGGGCTGGGTCAGCCCGGCCTTGTTGAGGTCGCGCAGGAAGTTCAGGGTGTCGACGTTGGCCTGCTGGTCGATGGCCCACTTGCCGGAGGCGTCCACCCAGCCACCGCCGTTGTTCATCGCCCAGGAGTAGAACTCCGCCTGGGCCTCCTCGGGGCCGAGCGGCAGGCCGTAGCCGATCGCGCCGGACTTCTTGACCTTCTCGGCGGCCGACTTGACCTCGTCCCAGGTCTTGGGCGGGGCGGTGACGCCGGCCTTCTTCAGCAGGTCCTTGTTGCTGAACAGCAGGCGCGCGCTGGAGATGAACGGCAGACCGTACTGCTCGCCCTGGTACTTGGCCTGCTCGACGAAGGTCGGGGTGAAGTCGCCCAGCACCTCCGGCGAGACGACCTCCGACGCCTTGTAGATCAGGCCGTCGCGGGCGTAGTCGGAGAAGGAGTTGTAGTTCAGGACGTCGGGGACCTGCTTCGTCTGGACGTAGGTCTTCACCTTGGCGTCCATCTGCGTCCAGTCCACCATCTCCAACTGCACCTTGTAGCCGGAGTTCTTGGCCTCGAAGTCCTTGATGAGGCCGTCCCAGTAGCCCTTGGTCGCGTCGCTGTAGATGGCCGCGACGAACTTGATGGTCTTGCCGTCGGAGTCGTCGCCGCCGGACGAGCTGCCCTTGCCGCATCCGGTGGCGCCGAGGGCCACCGACAGGCCAACGGCGATGGCGCCGATCAGGTGCCGTTTCATGTTCCCCGCCTTCACGTCTCCGGTCGCGCCGATCGCGGCCCGGACCCTGGCTGTGCGTCGCGCCGGCCCGCCGCCGACCCGGTGCGTCCGGGCCGGGCCGTGCTGAGACCTCTTGCGCGCATGAAAGAAGTTGCGCGGTGCGAATGTCCAGCGAGCAGGTTCGCGCGTGGCCATGAAGATAAGAGCTGGTCCGTACCAGTTCAAGAGCTCGTTTACGCAAGAGTCTTAACCGTTATCCGGGGCATTTGGGGGCCTTCGTCTGGTCCGGTTCGCACGCTGGACTGGTCCGGTTCTCCGACCGTTCAGCGGGGCGGAAGTATCGGCGTCGTGACGGTGGGTGCGCGCCGTCGCGGCACCCCGGAGCGCTGCTTGTTTCGTCCCACTATGTGCGGGTAGTCGCGGCAGGGACCCCTGCCGACGACGAAGCGAGGACGAGATGAACTTTCGGACCGGGGTGGCGCTCGGGGCGGGCGTCGTCGCCGGCGGCTACGCGGCCGGCCGGTCGGCGCGCTCGGCCCTGCGGCGCTTCCGCCCCGGGCGCAGGCTGCTGAAGGCGGCCACCGAACGTTACGAGGCCAAGCTCGAAGGCGCCGTCCGGAAGCTGACGGTCAAGGCTGAGCAGGGCGGGCCGCTCATGAAGGCGGCCCTGGCCGGGGCGAAATCGCTGGGGGAGGGCAAGTCCCCGGTCCGCGCCCTGCTCAGCTTCGGCTGGACGATGCTGAAGGAGACGCTCAAGAGCATCTTCGGCGGCGGCAGGAAGCTCAAGCTGACCAACATCGTGGAGCACGTGGACGTCGGAGCGCCGCGGCGGCTGGTCTACGACCAGTTCACGCAGTTCCAGGACTTCCCGAGCTTCATGAAGAAGGTCGTCAGCGTCGACCAGGCCTCGGACGAGAAGCTGAACTGGAAGGCCAAGGTCTTCTGGTCCTCCCGCACCTGGGAGGCCACGATCGTCGAGCAGGTGCCCGACGAGCACGTGGTGTGGCGCTCCAAGGGCCGCAAGGGCCACGTGAACGGCACCGTCAGCTTCCACGAGATCGAGCCGGGCATGACCCGCGTGCTGCTGGTCCTGGAGTACCACCCCAAGGGCCTGTTCGAGCGCACCGGAAACCTGTGGCGCGCGCAGGGCCGGCGCGCCCGGCTGGAGCTGAAGCACTTCCGGCGGCACGTCATGACGCGGACGCTGCTGAACCCGGACGAGGTCCGGGGCTGGCGCGGCGAGATCCGCGACGGCGAGGTCGTGAAGGCCGACGACGCGCACACCACCGAGGAATACGCGAACCACCGATGACGGAGGTAGCACCACATGAAACGCGGTAACTGGGCATCCGGGGCGGCCGGTCAGGTCGCCAAGCGGCTGCCGATCGGCGGCAGGAAGAAGGGACTCGGCAAGGTCGTCGGGAACCTGCCCCTGCCCAAGAGCATTCCCGGTGGCAAGACCACCGGCACCGCCGGCGGGCTGCTGCTCGGCGCCGGGGCGGCCGTCGCGGCCAACCAGGTGCTGAAGCGGGGCCGCAACGGCAACGACAACGACAACCAGGGCGAGGAGAACGAGGAGACGCAGGGCAAGTCGACGTCCTCCTCCGGCTCCCGTTCGTCCGGCACCAAGGCCGCTGAGAAGAAGCGGGACGAGGTCTCCGCCTCCATCAAGGACGGCGGCGACTCCAAGGACGACAAGAAGGACAAGAAGAAGGACCAGGAGGGCAAGGACAAGAAGGGCGGCTTCTTCGGCGGCATCAAGAACACCCTCGGCAAGGTCTTCAAGCGCGGCGGCGGGGGCGGCGGCAGCAAGAAGCTGAAGATGACCAACATCGTGGAGTACACCGACGTCGGTGCGCCGCGGCGGCTGGTCTACGACCAGTTCACGCAGTTCCAGGAGTTCCCGAGCTTCATGAAGAAGGTCGAGAGCGTCGACCAGGCTTCGGACGAGAAGCTCAACTGGAAGGCCAAGATCTTCTGGTCGGCCCGCACCTGGGAGGCCACGATCGTCGAGCAGCTGCCCGACAAGCACGTCGTCTGGCGCTCCAAGGCCCCCAAGGGCCACGTGGACGGCACCGTCAGCTTCCACGAGCTGGCCCCGAACCTCACCCGCGTCCTGGTGAACCTGGAGTACCACCCGCAGGGCCTGTTCGAGCGCACCGGCAACCTCTGGCGCGCCCAGGGCCGTCGCGTCCGGCTGGAGCTGAAGCACTTCCGCCGGCACGTGATGACCCAGTCGCTGGTCAAGGCCGACGAGATCGAGGGCTGGCGCGGCGAGATCCGCGACAGCGAGGTCGTCAAGACCCACGAGGACGCCGTGGCCGAGGAAGAGAAGGCCGGCGGCTCCGACGACAAGAAGCAGACCTCGTCCTCGCGCAAGCCCGAGGCGAAGAAGAACGACACCAAGAAGACCGAGAAGGAGTACGAGAGCGCCCGCTGAACCTCGCACCACCCCACAACTGAATAAGCGCTCCCTCGCGACGGGCTGGCTGCACCGGGAACCCGGGCCCGGTGGCCGCCCGCCCCGCGAAGCGCGCGCTGACCGTCCCTAGAACTCCGCCGGGGGTTGCCGATGACCACCTGCGGGGACCTGCGGGGCATGGCGACTCTGCGACGCTGGCCGAGACGTTCGGAGGAACCCGCCCCCGAGCGCGACATGGACCCGCGCTCGGACGACGAGGCCCCGGCCCGTCCCGGCGACAGCGTGGTGGACGCCGGCGTCTACGTCGGCGGCGTGCGGCACGGCTCGGCGGCCGACCTGGCCGCCACCTACCGCACGCTCCGCGAGACGCCCGGCGGCATGGCGTGGATCGGGCTGTACCGGCCCTCCGAGCGCCAGCTCCAGTCGGTGGCCGAGGAGTTCGGGCTGCACGAGCTGGCCGTCGAGGACGCGATCGTGGCGCACCAGCGGCCCAAGCTGGAGCGGTACGGCGCGACGTTGTTCGTCGTGCTGCGCGCGGCCCGCTACCTCGACGACATCGAGGAGGTGGACTTCGGGGAGCTGCACGTCTTCGTCGGCGCGGACTTCGTGGTGACGGTGCGGCACAGCGAGTCGCCCGACCTCGGCGAGGTGCGGCGGCGGCTGGAGGCCAACCCCGACCTGCTGGCGCGCGGCCCCGAGGCCGTGCTGTACGCGATCACGGACGCGGTCGTGGACGGCTACGCGCCGGTGGTGGCCGGACTGCAGAACGACATCGACGAGATCGAGACCGAGGTGTTCCGGCGCGAGCCCCAGGTGTCGCGGCGGATCTACGAGCTGTCCCGTGAGGTGATCGAGTTCCAGCGCGCCACGCGCCCGCTGGCGACCATCCTGCGGGCGCTGTCGGCGGGCTTCGACAAGTACGGCATCGACGACGAGCTGCGCAGCTACCTGCGCGACGTCGCCGACCACGCCACGACGGTCGGCGAGCGCGTGGACGGCTTCCGGCAGAACCTCCAGGACATCCTGACGGTGAACGCGACGCTGGTGAGCCAGGCCCAGAACGAGGAGATGAAGAACCTCACCGAGGCGAGCTACGCGCAGAACGAGGAGGTCAAGCGCATCTCGGCATGGGCGGCCATCCTGTTCGCGCCCACGCTGATCGGCACCATCTACGGCATGAACTTCGACCACATGCCGGAGCTGCACTGGGCGCTGGGCTACCCGTTCGCGGTGGCGCTGATGGCGCTGGTCTGCGTCGTCCTCTACACGATCTTCAAGCGCCGCGACTGGTTGTGAAGGGCCACACCCCCTCCCGTGCGGCCTCGATGACCGGGATCAGGGCCAGCGCCTCGTCGGTGAGGCCGGGGAAGACCAGGCGCGGGGGGCGGCTTTCGCCTGCCCTGTAGCCGTTGACCCGCCACGCGTAGACGGGGACGCCGAGGTCGGGCGGCTCGTCGACGTACGGGTCGATGACGGCGACGCGGTCGTGCCCGGCGAAGGCGTCGCGCACCGGGGCGTCGCAGTACGTGGCGGGCAGACCGAACGCGCGCCAGCGGTGCAGCCCGTGGAGCGGGGACTCGCCGGGGACGACGGGGAAGCGCCTGCCGTCATGGGCGACGACGTCGGCGTGCTCGCAGCGCTGCGCGAGCGTGAGGCCGAACACCGCCGCGTCGTCGAATTCCTGGTCGATGGTGATCAGGGTGCGTCCGGGGATGCGCGGCAGGTCGTCCAGCAGGTACCCGGCGGCGCGCTCCAGTGTGGGCGTCCAGCGTTGCGCGGCGGCGGCTCGGCGGGCGGCGGCGAGCCGCAGGGGGTAGAGCCGCGCGGCACGGACCTCGGCGGGGTCGGCGAGCCGTTCGTTGATCTCCATGGCCGTCTCGAACGGGAGGCCGTGCTTGTCGAGGTGGTGCAACCGTCCCAGCAACGCGTCCAACATCAGGTCGGAATCCCCCAACGGCTCACGACGCCCGGCCATGGCCTGCCGGAACACCGCGCTCTGCTGGGCGTCACGGGGGACCGGGTGCACGACCCGGATCACGTCCCCGAACCGGAACGGGGGAGGGGAATCGATCGTGCCGGAGAACAGGCCCCGCAGGTCGGGGAAGGAGGGCAGGGCGAAGTTGTGCGCCCCGGTGTCGTGCAGGCGCAGCGCGTCCTCGTCGTAGAGCCGCGCCACCGCGTCGGCCACGCCCCGCTTGACCGGCTTGGGCACCGCCCGGCCGTGGGCGGCACGCCAGAGCGCCAGCAGGTGCCCCGGATCGTCGGCGCGCCGCAGCACGGACCCGACCACCTGCCGCGTGCGGCCCGGCGACCCGTCGGCCAAGCGCGCGGCGGCGAACGCGGCCGCCCCGACGAGCGCCGGATACCGCATGGGCGTCTCCGCGCGCAGCCACGCCAGGAACGCTGCCGTCCACTCCGGGTCACGCCGCGTCGCGGCCGCGATCCGCGCCGGGAACTCCGTGCGGGCGCGCTCCGGCCACAGGAAGAACGCGTCCCGGTAGCCGACCATGGTCAGCGTGGACTGGAACAGGTCCTGCACACCGCCCCCTCCCGGACACCTGCGGGCGGCCCGAGAAGGGACCAGGCGACGGGCGGGTACGTGGCGAGACGCGAGCCGTCACGTCCGAGAACGTGGCCGCTCCGCGAGCCTCCATAAGCTCCGCCGCCCGCGCACCGGGCCGCCGGTCCGCAGGTGCACTCGGGAGACTAGGCGGAGGGTCCGACAGAATCCGGCACGACGATGCGCCAGGCACGGTGCCGCACCGTCCACGTGCGGCTGGTGTAGGGGCCGGTGACCTCGCCGTCGAGGTTGGCGGGGAACGCCTCGCCGCTGATGGTCACGCTCTTCACGGGCCGGACGACGACGTCGTCGCGCTCGCGGTGCGAGCCGTCCCGCAGCCCGCGCGCGTACCCGATCCGCGCCATCGGCCCGGTCGCGGCCGACACGACCAGCTCCATGCGCCCGTCGCGGGGCGAGCCCTCGGGCGCGAGCTGCGCGGCCCCGCCGCCGATGCCGGAGGCGTTGCTGAGCGCGACCATCAGCAGCCGCCGGTCGGCGACGACCTCGCCGTCCGCCTCGACCTTGAGCTTCCATCCGCGCGAGCGCACCCCCGCCAGGATCGCCCCCACGGGGAACGAGGCCGTCTTCAAGTAGGGCTTGATGCGCGAGGACATCCTCGCAGCGGTGGCTCCGACCCCGACATGCGCGGCATTGACGACAACGCCGCCCTCGTCGTCCACCAGCAGGTCCATCTCCTGGACATGCCCGTCCCGCAACACCCGCGCGGCGGCGTCGGACTCCAGCGGGATGCCCAGGTTGCGCGCGAGATCGTTCCCGGTGCCGAGCGGCAGCACCCCCACGACGCGCCGCTCCAGCTCGCCCCGCGCGTGCAGCGTCTCGACGAGCCGGTGCAACGACCCGTCCCCACCGGCCGCCACGACGGTCTCCTGCCCGTCGGACAACCCGTCGAGCGCCGTCTCCAGATCGTCCTGCCCGCCGCACGCGTAGACCTCGACGTCGCCGCCCAGGATCTCGACGGCCCGCCGGACCGCCGAGTCGTCCATGGTCCCGGCCTTGGCATTGGTGATGATGAGCATCGTCCCCTCCGCCCGCCCTTGTGCCCCCCGAACCCCGCCCGAACCCGCCGTCAGCGACGGAAGTTCGCGTCGTTAGTCGGTGGTGCCGTTGAGGTAGACCCACGCGCCGTCGTGGCGGGTGAAGCGGCTCACCTCGTGGAGTTCGCCAGGGTGGTCATTTTGGGTGAAACGCGCACGGAACTCCACCACGCCCCTGTCGTGGAACGGCGTGCCGTCCTCCGTGCGCACGATCTCCAGGCCCTCCCAGCGCAGACCCCGGTCGAAGTCGAGCGCGGGCGGGCGGGTCGCCGGGTGCCAGCTCGCCAGCAGGTAGGCCGCGTCCCGCACGGCGAACGCGCTGTAGCGCGAGCGCATGAGCTGCTCGGCCGTCGCCGCGCGGGCCCGGCCGCGGTGCAGCCGGCCGCAACACTCCTGGTAGGTCTCGGGCAGCCCGCACGGGCAGGGACGCGTCTTCGCCATGCCTCCATTGTGGTCGTCGCGGCGAGTTTGCGCCCGGTTGGGGCTAGCCAGGGACAGGCGGGGGCAGAGCCGCGTTCAGGGGATCAACTCAGCGGGGAGAGCAATGGACATCGAGACCGCCCTGAACAAGCTCATCGAGCACGCGCGCGAGGAGCTGAAGGTGCGCAACCGCCGCGACCAGGAGAAGGCCAACCAGGCCGACCACGGCCACGACTACAGCGTGATGATGGAGTCCGCCGACCAGCTCGACCGGTACGCGGCCCAGGTCCGGCGGCTGCACGACAACGAGTTCCAGCAGAACTGGCGCAAGCACAGCGCCGAGTGAGCGGAGCCGAGTGAGCGGAACCGCCTCGCGCGACGAGCAGGCCGACGGCGGCGGCCCCGGCAAGGGCGTCGAGTGGGGCACCACCGCGGCCGTCGGCGGGCTCATGTTCCTGCTGTTGCGGCTGCTCGCCATCACCCACTACCACTGGGGTGCCGCCTTCGGGATCTCGGACGCGATCAACTTCGACGACGTCGTCGGCGTCCTGGTCGGCACCCTGCTCGGCGACGCCCTGCTGACCGGCCTGATGCTCGCCGTCATCGTGCCGCTGCTGGCCGCCGAGCGCCTGCACGGCCACCGCCGAGGGCGCTGGGCACCCGGCCGCACGCTGGTGGTCATCGTGCTCGCCGGGGTCTACGTCTCCGGGCTCGTCAGCTTCCGGAGCTGGCCGCTGCTGCTCGTCGTGCTGGTGGTCACCGCGCTGCTGATCTTCGTGCTGGTGCGGCGCGGGCCCGCCGAGGAGGCCGTGCACCGGCTCCTCGCGCGGACGGGGCTGCTGGGCATGAGCGCCCTGCTGGTGCTGGGCGCGGTGAGCGACACCCCGTGGGTGCCGAAGGAGCGCATCACCCTCCAGGGCGGCGGCCAGCTCGTCGGATACGTCATGGACGTCACCAACGTCACGGTCAAGGTGCTGCTCGACGACGAGCGCGAGCTGCGCCTGGTGTCGTCCAAGGACATCGCCTCCCGCGTTGAGCTCGACTGAAAAACCCCTTGCGGCGGCCGGCGGCGGTAGCCATCATGGCCCGCATGTCATCTACACGACGGGCCCATGCCGTGTAGGCGATCCTGACGCGGATCGCGTTCGCGCCATGGGGCCTGAGAAGCAGCCCGGCCGGTTCCGCACCGGCCCCGGCCCGCCCCATGGAAGCGTTCCTCTTCTTCGCCGTGCCCTGCCGCCCCCGCGGCCGGGCCGGGGAACGACGACGCCCGGGGCCGGGCCACGCCCCTGATCGTTCCCCCAGAAAGGCGTACGCCCGATGCGTACCACTTCGCGGCACCTGTCCACCGTCCGCAACATCGGCGTCATGGCCCACATCGACGCGGGCAAGACGACCACCACCGAGCGGATCCTCTACTACACCGGCGTCTCGCACCGGATGGGCGAGGTCCACGACGGCGCGGCGGTCATGGACTGGATGAAGCAGGAGCGCGAGCGCGGCATCACCATCACCTCGGCCGCCACCACGTGCGCCTGGCGCGTGGACGGCGTCGAGCACGCCGTCACCATCATCGACACCCCCGGCCACGTCGATTTCACCGTCGAGGTCGAACGCTGCCTGCGCGTGCTGGACGGCGCGGTCGCGGTGTTCGACGCCGTCGCGGGCGTCGAGCCCCAGTCGGAGACGGTCTGGCGGCAGGCCGACCGCTACGGCGTGCCGCGCCTGTGCTTCGTCAACAAGATGGACCGGCCCGGCGCGTCCCTCGACCGTTGCGTCGCCATGATCGACGACCGGCTCGGCGCGGTGCCCCTGGTGCTGCACCTGCCGATCGGCTCCGAGGCCGCGTTCACCGGCGTCGTCGACCTGGTCGCCATGCGCGCCCTGGTGTGGCACGGCGAGCAGTACGAGGTCACCGCGATCCCGGCCGCCCTCGCCGACGAGGCCGCCCGCCGCCGCGCCCGCCTGCTCGACACCGTCGCCGAGCACGACGAGGAGGCCATGGAGCTGTACCTGACCGGCGTCGAGCCGACCGAGGCGCAGCTCCACGCCGCCATCCGCCGTCTCACCGTCGCCGCCCGCGCCACCCCGGTGTTGTGCGGCACCGCGTTCAAGAACAAGGGGGTGCAGCCGCTGCTGGACGCGATCGTGCGCTACCTGCCGTCCCCGCTCGACGCGGGCCCGACGATGGGGCGCGCCCCGTCCGACGACGCGCCGCTCGCGGCCCTGGCCTTCAAGTTCATGACCGACCCCCACCTCGGCCGCCTCACCTTCGTCCGGATCTACTCCGGCCGCCTGGAGACCGGCGGCACCGTCCTCAACCCCGTCAAGGGCAGGAAGGAGCGCATCGGCAAGATCTACCGAATCCACGCCGACAAGCGCGAGGAGACCGGCTCGGCGGGCGCGGGCGACATCGTCGCGATCATGGGCCTCAAGCAGACCACGACCGGCGAGACGTTGTGCGCGCCCGACGCGCCGGTGGTGCTGGAGTCGATGGACTTCCCGGCCCCGGTCATCGAGGTCGCCGTCGAGCCGCGCTCCCGAGCCGACCGGGAGAAGCTGGGCGTCGCGATCCAGCGGCTGGCCGAGGAGGACCCGTCCTTCCAGGTGCACACCAGCGCCGAGACCGGCCAGACCGTGCTCGGCGGCATGGGCGAACTGCACCTGGAGGTGCTGGTCGACCGCATGAAGGAGGAGTACGGCGTCGAGGCGAACGTCGGCAGGCCCCGCGTGGCCTACCGCGAGACGATCCGCACCGGCTCCGGGAAGGTCGAGCACACCTACAAGAAGCAGAACGGAGGCAAGGGCCAGTACGCCAGGGTGCGGCTCTCCATCGAGCCGCTCACCGGCGGGGCGTCCTACGAGTTCGTGAACAGGGTCACCGGCGGCACCGTCCCGAGGCACTTCGTGCCGTCGGTGGACGCGGGCTGCCAGGACGCGATGCGGTCGGGCGTGCTGGCCGGGTACGAGATGACCGGCGTGCGCGTCGTGCTGCTGGACGGCGACTTCCACGACGTCGACTCCACCGAGTTCGCGTTCCGGCAGGCCGGGGCGCGCGCGTTCACCGAGGCCGTGCGGCAGGCGTCGCCCGTGCTGCTCGAACCGGTGATGGCCGTCGAGGTCACCACGCCCGAGGAGTACACCGGCGACGTGATCGGTGACGTCAACGCCCGGCGCGGGCACGTGCGGGCGCTCCGCGAGCAGGCGGGCGCGCGCGTGGTGGAGGCGGCGGTGCCGCTGTCGGAGATGTTCGGCTACGTCGGCGACCTGCGCAGCGCGACGTCCGGACGCGCGGCGTACGCGATGCAGTTCGACTCCTACGCCGAGGTGCCCCGCGCCGTCGCCGCGAAGGTCATCGCGGGCTGACGCCGCGAGCCGCCACGGCCCGATCCAGGGTCGTGGCGGCTCAGGGCACGCGCGCCACGGCGCACAACATCGACACGTCCTCGACGCGGGGCCGCTGCCGCAACTCCTCGTCGGGACGCCACTCCACCACCGACGTGACGCCGGGGTCGAGCAGCTCCAGGCCGTCGAAGAAGCGGGCGAACTCCTCGCGCGAGCGCAGCCGGAACGGGACGCCGCTGCGCACGTTGGCCTCGACGTTCTCGGTGTACTGCTCGGGCGTCAGGTAGTCGCCGGTCGCGTGCGTCATGACGACGTGGCTGCCGGACGGCAGGCTGCCCACCAGCCGGGCGAAGACGCCGTACGGGTCGTCCTCGTCGGTCATGAAGTGCATGATCGCCACCAGCATCAGCACGACCGGCCGGTCGAAGTCCAGCGTGGCCGCGAGCGCGGGGTCGGCCAGGATGCGGTCCGGGTCGCGCAGGTCGGCGTCCAGGTAGGCGGTCGCGCCCGCCGCCGAGCTGGTGAGCAGCGCGCGGGCGTGCACCAGCACGATCGGGTCGTTGTCGACGTACACGATCCGCGCCGACGGCAGGATCGACTGGGCGACCTCGTGCACGTTCCCCGCCGACGGCAGCCCGGTGCCGATGTCGAGGAACTGGTCGATCCCCGCCTCGCCCGCCAGGTAGGTCACCGCGCGCCGCATGAACCGCCGGTTCTCCTGGGCGGCCAGCCGCACGGTCGGGAACGCCGAGGCGACGACCTCGGCCGAGGCGCGGTCGGCCTCGAAGTTGTCCTTGCCGTCCAGCCAGTAGTTGTAGCGCCGGGCCGGATGCGCCTTGGTCGGGTCGATGCCCTGGGGGGCCTGTTCAGCGTGCACGGGCAACCTCGGAAACGAAGAAGAAGATCCTTCGCATTGTGCACCCTGAACGCCCGTTCGGGGGCAACGCCCCGCCAACTGCCCGAAACGGTGGCACGTTGCGCCAGATCAGGCAATGATCTTTCCGGCGCCGGCGACCGAGAGGGCAGGACATGGACCTGGTTTACAGCCCCTATGACTTCGACACCCAGAACGACCCGTACCCGGTGTACGCGCGCCTGCGCGAGGAGGCGCCGGTCTACCGCAACGAGGCCGACGACATCTGGGTGTTGTCGCGGCACGCGGACGTGACCGAGTCGTTGAAGGACACCGCCCGGTTCTCCAGCCGCAACGGCCTGCGCATCGAACCGGCGTTCTGGGGACCGCAGGCGGAGCAGTTCTTCTCGTTCGTGGCGATGGACCCGCCCAAGCACACCCGGATGCGCGGCCTGGTGTCACGCGCGTTCACCCAGCGCCGCGTGCAGGCCCTGGAGCCCCGGCTGCGCGAGATCGCCCGCGCCTACCTCGAACCCGCGCTGGCGGGCGAGGACTTCGACATGATGGGCGACTTCGCGGCTCGCTTCCCCACCGACGTGATCTCCGAGCTGGTCGGCGTGCCCGAGGCCGACCGCGACAAGGTGCGCGACCTCGGCATGGCGATCATGTACCGCGACCCGTCCGGCGGCCCGGCCACCGACCTGCCGCCCGAGGCCCTCCAGGCGGTCGGCGCGCTGGTCGGCTACTACACCGAGCTGACGATCGACCGCGCCAAGGTGCGCCGCGACGACCTGCTGTCGGGCCTGCTGGACGCCGCCGAGGGCGAGGACCGGCTGACGCCCGAGGAGATCGTCGGGGTGCTGATCCTGCTGGTCGGCGCGGGCATCGAGACGACGATGCTCCTGCTGGGCAACGCCTGGCACGCCGCCTGGAAGCACCCGGAGGCCCGCGCCGCCGCGCTCGGCGGCCGCGTCGACGACTGGGTGAACGAGACGCTGCGCTACGACCCGCCGTCCCAGACCTTGGCCCGCACCACCAACGAGGACGTGGAGCTGCACGGCGTCACGATCCCGGAGGGCGGCCGGGTGCTGCTGCTGGCGGGCTCGGCGAACCGCGACCCGCGCGTGTTCACCGACCCGGAGGCGTTCGACCTGGACCGCGACACCGGCGCGTCGGTGGCGTTCGGCGGCGGGCGGCACCACTGCCTGGGCGCGAACCTGGGCCGCCTGGAGGCGCGCGTGGCGCTGCAGGAGATCGCGTCGGTGGTGGCCGACTACGAGATCGACGACGCGAAAGCGCAGCGCGTGCGCTCGATCAACAACCACGGCTTCGCGACCCTGCCGACCCGCGTGACGGCACGCCGCTAAACGCGAAACGGCCCGGCGCGAGAACGCGCCGGGCCGTTGGTCTTTTCACCCCCGCCAAGCAGGCCGCCGCGCATTGGTGACCCACCGCAACACCCACTCGGCAGGCCCATACCGATAAGTCCGCAACCACCAGGCACTGACAACGACCTGCACCGCGAACACCAGCAGCGCGACCGCCAACGTGCCCAGCGGCGAAAGCTCACCCGCGAGCCCAAGCCCGATCCCGCTGAAAATCAACAGCCCGGCCAGCGACTGCCCCAGATAGTTGGTCAGCGCGATACGCCCCGCCGGAGCAAGCCACCCGCGCACGACCTCGCCCCGCGAGCTATGCATCACCCGCAACAACGTCGCGACGTAAGCGGCAATCAACAACGGCGCGGTGGCGAAACTGGCGGCCACAGGCAGCGCCTCCCCATTCCCGCCGCCCAGCGCATACAGAAGCCCCCCAGCAATCCCTACCGGGAACCCGACGACCTGAATGCGCCGAAGCACCCGCTCGTCCCCACGCACATTGGCAAGCAGCCCCCGCCGCCCCACGACCATCCCGACAAGGAATGCCGCAAGCGCGGCCGGCCCCTGCAACGTGACCGCCTGCATGACCAGCAGCGGCAGCCCCGCCAAATGCTCACCGATGACATCGCCCCACCCACCGAGCAACGCCTGAGTGGCCTGCTCAGCATTGGCGCGCGCCTCATCACTCGAAGGCAGGAACTGCGTCCGATCCATCAGCAGCCCGGTGGCGACGAGACTGGCGAGCACCGCCGCATACAACCCACCAGCGACGCGCAACGCGGTGCGATCGGAAACGTTGCGCATCAGGAAAAGCGCAACACACGCGACCGCGTAAGTGGTGAGCACATCACCCCCGTACAGGAAGACGATGTGCAGCCCCCCGATGACGAAGAGCCCGCCGATGCGCCGCAACATGCGCGGCCGGAAATCGGCCCCCGCCCGCGCGGCGGCGTCCATCTGGAGCGTGAAGCTGTACCCGAAGAGGAACGAGAACAGCAGGTAGAACTTCATGTCGATGAACACCGAGGAGAGAGTGCGCACGGCGTCGTCGAGCGGCGAGGAGAAGTCGGGATCGGTCACCAGGTTGCCGGGATAGCCCGACGCCATGAAGGTGATGTTGACGATGAAGATGCCCAGCAGCGCGAACCCGCGAAGGGCGTCGACATCACCAATGCGCGCCCTGACGGCGGCTGCGTGATTGCTCATGCACCCACTCCACCAACGCGAGCCCCCACCGTCAGGAAAGCAAAACCACCCTTACAAGGTGGACTTTCCCCTACCCCGGGCTCACGGCCAGGAGGAGTGCAGGCCGGTTTGGAAGAACTTCTCCCACATCTCCTGACCGAGTTCCTCGATCAGGGCGCGTTCGCATGCTTGCCGCGTGGCCGCCATCTCGGGTGTCGTGAAACGGGCACGGCCGCCGCCAGGGTGCCACAGGCGGTCGCTGATGCCGAAGAGCACCGCGGCGCGTGGGGAAGCGCCCTGAGCTTGGGCGACGACGGCCAGGACCTCCAGCGACAGCGCCATGTTCGCCATGTCGTTCAGTTGCCGGTAGCCGTTGTAAGCAACCCGGGCGTGCCCGGCAGCGGTCTCGTGGTCGCCGTCCGACAGCGCCACCAACGCGCGGATGTAGTGGCCCCAGCTCCGGAACTTCTGCTCGCCCCGCAGTTCGCCTTCCCGGCACAACTCCTCGGCCAGGTCGGTGGCAGCGGCGTAGTCCTTCATGCCCAGGCGGGCGAAGACCAGCGCGGCCATGGCCAGCAGCCAGATCGTCTCCTGCATCGGGTCCTGCGGCGTAGTGGCGGCCAGCCGGGCGAGCCCGTTCAACGACTCCTCGAAGCGGCCCGTCGTCGCCCATTCGGTGCATTCGAGGTAGTCGGCCGCCCGCAGCGCGGTGAGATCGGAGGCCGCCGCCCGGCACTCGGCGACGCAGCGGCCGAGGCCGTCCATGTCGCCCTGGGTGATCATCACGCAGCCCAGTGCCAGCATCGCCCGGACGCGCGACGGGCCGGGGGAGCGGTCGTGCGCCAGGGCCCGTTCGAGGTAGCCGCGCCCGTCGCGCTCGTACTCGCAGGCGAACCAGAGGAACCACAGGTGGCCGGTCAGCTCCAGGGCGGCCGGGCCCGGCTCGGCCAGACAGGTCTCGATCGCCGCCCGCACCTCGGCGTACTCGTCGCTCAGGCGCCGGTACCAGGCCACCTGCCCGGCCCGCGCCCACTCCGGGAACGCCTGCCGCGCCATGGACAGGTACCGGTCGCGGTGCCGCGCGCGAAGGACATCGTCCTCGCCCAGCTCCGCCAACCAGTGCGCCCCGTAGGCGCGCAGGCTCTCCAGCAGGCGGTATCGCTCGTTCGCGCAGGTCACGACGGACCCGGCCACCAGTGCGTTCAACACCCCGGCCACGTCCTCGACGGGACCACCCCCGCAGACCTCGCGCGCCGCCTCCAACGTGAAGTCCCCGGCGAACACCGAAAGCCTCGCCCACAGCAGCCGCTCCGCCGGGGTGCAGAGCTGGTGGCTCCACCCGATGGCCGTCCACAACCCTCCGTGCGGTGCCAGCACCTCGGAGGCCGGAAAGACGGGGGAGACCGCGCGCAGATCCGGCCGTCCCGCCAGTTCCTCCAGCGGAAGACGACGCAGTTGCGCAGCGGCCAGTTCCAGCGCCAGGGGCAGCCCGTCGAGGCGACGGCACAACAACGCGACCGCCGCCGCGTTGTCGTCGTCGACCCGGAAGCCGGGATCAGTGTCGCGGACGCGCCGCGTCAGCAGCTCCACCGAGGCGTACTGGGAGATCACCTCGGGAGGACCGGCCTTCGGCACGGGCAGGGGATGGAGCACCAGCACGCTTTCGTCCGCGACGTTCAACGCTTGCCGCCCAGTGACCAGCACACGCGTGCCGGGCGAGGCGGCCAGCACCGCTTCCACCAGCCGGGCGCAGGCGTCGGCCAGATGCTCGCAGGCGTCCAGGATCAGCAGGCATTCGCGGTCGGCCAGATGCTTGGCCAACAGGTCGGTCGCCGTCCGCGTCGTCAGGTCCCGCACCTGGAGTTCGCGCGCGACGCTGGGCGGGACGAGCGCCGGGTCCAGCACCGACGACAGCGGCACCAGCCACACCCCGTCACGGAAACGGTCGCGCGCCTGCGCCCCGACCTGCAACGCGGTCCGCGTCTTGCCGACGCCCGCCGCGCCGGTCAACGTTACCAAACGGAACGCCCGAAGCCGCTCGTCGATCTCGCGCAGTTCCCCGCCCCGCCCGACGAACCCGGGCAGCTCCGCCGGGAGATTGCCCAACGGCCGATCCTGTCCGACATCCACACAAGTCCCCATCTTCGTATCCGATCGGCTACAGATGGTAAACATCATCGGCGTCGTTCATAGGCCGGTTGGGAAATTCGCCTTAAGGCTTGCGGGCCACTCCGCAGTAACCGGCGACCTCTTCGGGCTCGCCCCAGGGCGTTTCGCCCGGACGCCACCGCGTCATGGACACCAGGCCCGGTTCCACCAGTTCCAGCCCGTCGAAGAAGCGCAGGACGTCCGCGCGGCTGCGCGGCACCATCGGGTTGGCGGACTTGGCGTTCCAGTCGTCCTGCGCCTCGGCCTGGGCGGTGCGGCCCTGGTCGAAGTCCAGCGTCGAGTGCGTGATCACCAGGTGGCTGCCCGGCGGCACGGCCTCCAGCAGCCGCGCGATGATGCCGGTCGCCTCGTCCATGTCGTGCACGAAGTGCAGGATGCCGAGCAGCATGATCGCCACCGGCCGGTCGAGGTCGAGCGTCGCACCGGCCCGCTCCAGGATCGACGCCGGATCGCGCAGGTCGGCCTCGATGTAGTCGCAGGCCCCCTCGGCGGAACTGTTGAGCAACGCCCGCGCGTGCACGAGCACCAGCGGATCGTTGTCGACGTACACGATCCGCGACTCGGGGGCCTCCCGCTGCGCGACCTCGTGGGTGTTGTCCATGGTGGGCAGCCCGGTGCCGATGTCGAGGAACTGCCGGATCCCGGCCTCGCCCGTGAGGTACCGCACGGCCCGGCCGAGAAAGGCGCGGTCGGCCTTGGCGATGTTGACGATGCCGGGGAACATCGCACGGAACCGCTCGGCGGCGTCCCGATCGACGTCGTAGTTGTCCTTCCCGCCCAGCAGGTAGTTCCAGACCCGCGCGGAGTGGGGGACGGTGGTGTCCACCCGCAACGGGACATCACCCGACGAACTCGAACCCGTACCGGCCATGAGGCGACTCCTGGGGACGCTGGAACACTGCGCGCCCAACATAGCCCGCCGACCGGGCGAAAGGCCGCTTGACCCTCCTTTGACAGTCCGGAAAGATGGCCGTGATGACTTCGGTTAAATGCGTCCACGGCCGTATTCCGGAACGGTGCACTCCCTGCGTTCGCGGTGGTCCCGAGACGGCGAAGTACCCGGCCAACGTCTGGATTACCGAAAAGGGCAGCGCCTTCCATTCGCATCCGCGATGCGACGCCCTGCTCAAGTGGCAGGCCATCGCGCGCTCCCAGGGAATGAACACCTACGAGCCGCGCACGGTGCCGAGCGGCGCGGCCCTCCACACCCTCAAACGCAATCCCTGCCCGGCCTGCTTTCCCGACGGCTGAGCGGAACAGCGCCGCCATGACCGTGCGGCGAACACAACGGCGATATTCGGGGAGGGCACGATGGCGGCCGGCGGGTCGGCGGGAGAACAAGGGCGGCGGGCGCGGGCCCAGGCGCTGGAATTGGCGCGCCGCTCGCGCGAGGCGTACGCGCTGGCGAGCCGGTACGAGGCCGCCGCCGAGGCCGAGCGGCAGGTCGCCGCGAGCCTGATGGGCCTCACCGCCGTGGGCTGGAAATTGCTGGTCGACCGCCGCTGGCCCGGGACCAGGTCGGCCAACGTCGACATGCTCCTGATCGGCCCCGCCGGGGTCTTCGTCATCGACGTCAAGCGCTGGCGGAACGCGCCCGCCGTTAAAGACGGACACCTGCTGGCGGGCACGGAACCCCGCGACGGAGAGATCGCCAAGCTGCTGGCGATGACCCGCACCGCCGAGGAGAAGGTCGCCTCCCTGGGCATGTCGCCCGTCGCGCTCCGCCCGCTCATGGTGTTCGCCGGGCACCGCCTCGACACCACGCTCGGCCATGTCCGCCTGCTCGGACACCCCGACGCGGTGCACGCCCTGCTCGCCGAACCGAAGCGGCTGACGCCCCAGATGGTGCGCGCGGTGACCGGCGTACTTGAGGACGCCTTCCCCGTCTACGAGACCGCCGACCTGGGCGAACGGCCGGTCGAGCCCGCCCCCGCCGCCGAGGCCGGGACGCTCTTCGACACCGAGGAGGTCGAGAAGGCCGCCCTGGCGTCGGCGCTGCACGCCCCGATCGAGAACTGGATGACCTTCCTGCACCCCGACCAGGTGGCCGTCACCCGGCGCGACTGGAGCGGTCCGGCCCGCGTCAGCGGCCCCGCCGGGACGGGCAAGACGGTCGTCGGCCTGCACCGCGCCGCGCACCTGGCCGCGCGCGGGCACGGCCGCGTCCTGTACGTCACCTTCGCCAACAACCTGCCCCGCGTGCAGGCGCAGCTCTTCCGCCGCATGGCCGGGGCCTTCGCCGACCGGGTGGAGTTCACCAGCCTGCACGCCTGGGCCAACACGTTCCTGACACAGCGCGGCATCACGCCCCGCCTGAACGGGGACCGGGCCGACGACGCCTTCTACCGCGCCTGGATCCAGATCGGCCGCGACAGCCCGCTCACCGACATCGACCCCTCGCCCGTCTACTGGCGCGACGAGATCCACCACGTCATCAAGGGCCGCGGCCTGACCTCCCTGGAGGAGTACCGCACCATCGCGCGCCCCGGCCGCCGCACCGCGCTCCAGGCGGCGCACCGCGAGGCGGCCTGGCTGCTGTACGAGGAGTACGAGATGTTGCGCGCCGGACGCGGCGTCAGCGACTTCAACGACGTCCTCACCGCCGCCCTGGAGGAGGTGCGCCAGCGCCCTGCCGACCCGCCCTACGCCTCCGTGATCGTGGACGAGGTGCAGGACCTCACCCTCGTCGGAGTGAAGCTGCTGCACGCCTTGGCCGGCGACGAGCCCAACGGCCTGCTGCTGATCGGCGACGGCCAGCAGGCGGTGTACCCGGGCGGGTTCCGGCTGGCCGAGGCGGGCATCGGCATCAAGGGTCGGGCCACGGTGCTGCGCACCAACTACCGCAACGCCGACGAGATCCTGGCCGCCGCCATGGACCTGGTGTCCGACGACCCGTTCGACGACCTCGACGGCCCCAGCCCCAACGGCCGCCGCACCGTCGAGACGGTCTACAACGACGGCCGGGTCGTCCGCGCGCAGGCCCCGACGGGCACCGAGCACGACAAGCAGCTCGTGGAAGCCGTGCGGAACGTCCCCGACCTGGCGGGAGCGGCCGTCTTGTGCCCTTCCCGCCGCGACCTTGAGGCGTGCGCCCGCCTGTTCCGGAACGCCGGAGTGCCCGTCCTCAGCCTGGAGCACTACGACGGACGCCCCGTCGAGGCCGTCAAGCTGGGCACCTACCGCCGGGCCAAGGGCCTGGAGTTCAAGTACGTGTTCCTGCCCCGACATGACGCGGCCCTGCCCGTCGCCGAACCTGGCAATGCCGCCGCCGGAGAACGCGCCGAGCTGGCCCGCCGCCAGCTGTTCGTGGGCATGACGAGGGCCCGCGACCTGCTCTGGCTCGGCTCGGTCGTCACTCAGCGGTGATGCACCCCGCGCACCCGCCGCCCGAGCCATCCACCGCGCCGCCGCCGCACGGGCGGCCGGGCCGCGACGGGAGCGCGGATCGCATCGGGGGCGCGGGGTGCGGCCGTCGGACGCGGAGTGGTCTGGTGGGCGAGATCGCGCAACGCGCGGTCCAGGTCGGCGGGTGACGCGGCCTCGACCAGCCGACCGTCCGCCATCGCCCACCATGAGCCGGTGGACCTGCCCCACCAGAAACAGACGCCGGGAAAGCGCCGGTGCAGCTCGTTCAGGATGTGGGGAAGCACGATGCCGCCTCTCCGATGCGGATCGGAAGGGGGTCGTGCGGCCGGTGCGCGTCGGGGGGACGGGCACCGACCGCACGACGTCCGGCCCGTAGGCCGGGGAAGGCGTCTCCGGGACGTCCGGGCTCCCCCTCCCGGGACGTCGCCGGAGACGCCGGGTTCAGTGGTCGACGACCGCCCAGGCCAGTCGGCCGTCCGGGGTGTCGCGGTGCCCGTGCTCGGCGGCGCAGGCCGCGACGATGGCGAGCCCGCGCCCGTGGTCCTCAGGGTGGTCGGGCCCCCAGCGACCGGGCCCGGCGGACGCGCCCGCGTCCAGGACGGTGAACGTCGTGCGGCCCGCCTCGCACAGCAGCCCGACCCTGATCCGGCCGCCGACGTCACCGCTGGCGCTGTGCCACAGGGCGTTGGTGGTGTACTCGCCCGCGATCAGCTCGACGGTCCCGGCCAGCTCGGGGTCGTTCGCGAGCAGGAGACGTACCCAGCGGCGCACGACGGGGACGGCCTCGGCCAGCCCCGGCACGTCCACGCTCCACGACTGTGCGGGCGTCGGCGTGTCACCGTCGGCCTGCTCCTGGCCGCCGCCCCTTCGGGCGCGGCCGACCAGCGGACGGCGCGGCACGGAGAATCCGAGCCGTTCCTTCCTGTGGATAAGCGGTGCGGCCAGGCCCGCAAGGGTTAATCTCATATTCGTCTCCAGTGAGGGGATGGAAGCCGTGCGGCCGGGTCCGGGGCTCCAATCCAGAGCCCGGCCGCACGGCGGCCTCTACGCGCATGGCCGCGCCTTCTTGCGCCCGACGCCGGGAGTTTTGTCCCCCGGCGGTCGACCACGCCTGCCACTCGCAGCGTCTGTGCAGAAAGTGATCTTTCCGTCACGCTGTGCGTACATCGGTAATCATCACTCCGTACTAATCATGATCACAAGTAGAAAGACTAAAATTTCTTAGTGATCTCTAAATTTGGCTGATCTGGTCTGTTTGAAGAGGGCATTCTGGTGCCATGGTGCTGCCCCACAACCCCACCGTTCGCGGCCGACGCCTTGCGAGAGAGCTTCGCGAACTGCGCGAACAGGCTGATTTGCGCCTCGACGATGCTGCCCAGAGACTCGGCTGGAATCGGCAGAAAGTACTTCGAATCGAGAAGGCGATCACTAAGGCCAGCCCTGCCGACCTGAACGCCATCCTGGATTTGTATGGAGTGTCCAGTCCCAAGCGGGAAGCTCTCATCCAACTCTCCAAGGACGCCTGGAAGCGTGGGTGGTGGACCGCCTACAGGGACATCTACGCCGGTACCTACCTGTCCTTGGAGGATGAGGCCAGTCGGGTCGTCGAGTGGCAACCCCTCGTGGTGCCGGGCATCTTTCAAACGCCGGACTACGCCCGTGAGGTGACCTCCGCGTTCACCAATGACCCCAACGACATCGATCGTCGAGTGGCCGCCAGGATGACCAGGAGATCGTTGCTGGCTCGGACACCCGCCCCCGAACGTCACGTCGTCCTCGATGAAGCGGTGCTTTGCCGCTGGATCGGTGGGCGTGAGATCATGCGCGCTCAGTTCGAGTCGCTGCTCGCCGACTCCAGGCGGGCGAACGTGACCATGCAGGTGCTGCCCTACGAGCGGGGGCGCCACCCCGGTCTCAACGGGGCGTTCACCTTGCTGATGTTCGAGCCTGGAGTGGATCCGGACATCGTCTACCTGGAGACATCGGGAGGCGGCATCTACCTGGAAGCCGAGAATGATGTGGCTCGGCATAGAGTCGCCTTCGAAGAGCTTTCTGGGTTGGCGATGTCGCCTGAGGAGTCCAGAGAGCGCGTCGAAGAGGCGGTTAGGGAGCTTGCAACGGATGAGTGAACGGTTCCGTCCAGCTTGGCGGCGGTCTTCTCGTAGCACCGACGGCGAGAACTGCGTCGAAGTGGCCGGGATGCCCGCCGAGATCGCCGTCCGTGACAGCAAGGACCCCGGCGGCCCTCGTCTCCTCGTGCCCCGGCGCGCCTGGCGCACCCTCCACGAGGACATCAGGGCCGGGGCCTACGACCTGGACTGAACCCGCTGGCGGAGCTTTACAGCCGTCGCCAAGATTTTCGGCGAAAGTCCGTAATCGGCAGCGAGGTTCCCCGTCTCTCCTGCACGTCGTTCTCGTGAAGGAGATTCCGGATGTCTGACCTCAGCCAGGCGGTCCCCCTTCCCCAGCGCCGCATCGAGCTCGGTCTCTCGTTCGACTGCGCCGACCGGATCGCCGCGGACCTCCGGGACCACGTGCCGGGCATCGCGGCCGAGGCGGCGCGCCGGATCGAGAAGGAGCTGCCCGAGTTCCTGCGGCCCCAGGACCCCAGGTACGCCGAGGCGCTCGGGCTGGGCGTCGAGTACGCCATCGGCCACTTCCTGGAGCTGATGGCCGATCCCGACGTCAGCTCCGCCGACATCCTGCGCTTCTGGCGGCGTATCGGGGCGGGGGAGGCCAGCGAAGGGCGCTCCCTGGACGCCTGGCAGGCGGCAATGAGGATCGGTGCCGGTGTCGCGGTCGAGCGGCTCACCGAGTACGCCGAGATCCTCGGGCACCGGGCCAGCGCCGCCACGGTCGCCGCCATCGCCAACGCCGTCTTCGGCTACATCAACCAGCTCGCCGCCGTCGTCGCCGAAGGGCACGCCGACGCCGAGAACGACGCGGCGGGCACCACGCAGGGCCAGCGGCGGCGGCTCCTCGACCTGCTGCTCACCCGGCCCGTGCCCGACCAGCGCGACCTCGCCGAGGTCGCGCGCCGGGCCGCCTGGCCGCTGCCCCGCACGGTCGCCGCCGTCGCCCTGCGCGAGCGGCGTTCGGGCAGCCGCGCGCCCGCCCTGCCCACCGACCTGCTGTCCGGCTTGCACCTGGCCGAACCCTGTCTGGTCGTGCCCGACCCCGACGGCCCCGGCCGCGCCCAGGCCCTGGAGCGGCACCTGCGCGGGTGGAGCGCCGCCGTCGGTCCCACCGTCGAGGTGGCCGCGCTCGCCACGTCGTTGCGCTGGGCCCGGCAGGCGCTGGAGCTGGCGGCCGAGGGGCTGATCGACGACGGGCGGCCCGTCATCGTCGAGCAGCACATGCCGATCATCGTGATGATGCAGGAACGCGAGCTGGTCGAGCGCGTGATCCAGCGGCGGCTGGCCCCCCTGTTCACGGTCCGGCCTGCGCAGCGCTACCGGCTGGCCGAGACGTTGCTGGTGTCGCTGGAGTGCGGGTTCAACGCCACCGAGGTCGCCGGGCGGCTGCACCTGCACGCCCAGACCGTCCGCTACCGGTTGCGCCAGCTCGGCGAGCTGTTCGGTGACACTTTGCACGCCACGTCGGGACGCCTGGAGCTGCACATGGCGCTGGAGGCGTGGCTCACCCTGAACGCCGAGGCCGCGCCCTGCGCCCAGCTCCGCACCGGATGACTCAGGCGCCCTCGACGGTCCAGCCCTGCGCGGCCACCCCGGCGAACGACGACGGCTTCAACGTCACCGGCCGCAACCCCGACCAGCTCGCCTGGAGGAACCAGCCGTCGCCGTTGGCCAGGCGGGTGACGCCGGGGTTGAGCTGCACCATCTTCCAGACCTGGTTCGGGCCGCCGCACGCCGCCGTCGTCACGGTGTACTCCGCGCCGCCCTCCCACGGCACGCCCGGCGCGGACCGGCCCCGCGCCATGCACTTGCCCGTGGACGCGCTGGCCAGCGTGAACCCGCCCGCCACGTTCTTGCGCCGCCAGGTGGCCTCCGCGCCGCTGCACACGCGCCGCTGCACGACGTCCGCGCCGTCGGGCACCAGGCACGAGCGCAACGTCGTGTTCCGGATGACGGAGGCGGTCCCCGCGCCCGCCCCGCCGCCAGCTCCGGGCCCCGGACGCCCCGGCTCGGCACCGGCGCGCCGCTTCGGCACCTTGGGCTTCTTCGGCACGAGCGTCTGCCCCGCCGGAGCAGGATCCGGGAGCGTCGGGATCGGTGTCGCGGCGGCCGACGGCGGCCCGGACGACGGAAGCGGCGACGAGGCGTCCGGCGGTTTGGCCGGTCCGTCCCCGATCGTCGTGAACAGCAGCGCCGCGATCACCGCCGCGGCCCCCGCCACCCCCGCCGGGACGACCCACCCCGGCAGGCCCGCGGCCGCCGCCGGGATCTGAACCCCCGACGGCGCGTCCAGCATGATGAGACCGATCGGCAGCAGCGACCGCAACCGCCCGTTGAGGTCGGCCATCTCCTGCGACGCGCGCCGACATCGGTCGCACGACTCCAGATGCCGCCGCAACGCCCGGCTCCGCCGCCGCCCCGGACGGCGCATGCTCGCGGCCAGCTGCGCGGTGAACTGCGCGCAGTCGGGATGCCCCTCGACGCTGGCGGCCAGGAACGCCAGCCGCAACCCCTCGCGCGCCCGGAACGACAGCTGGGTGACGGCCCCCGCCCCCATGCCCAGCAGCTCGGCGACCCGCTGGACGGGCTCGTCCTCGATGACGGTGTGCCACAACACCGTCTGCCAGCGTTCGGGCAACGACCGGAAGGCGCGCACGAGCGTGTCGCGCTCGTCGACGTCCGGCAGCTCCTCGGCGGGCAGGTCGGCCCACTGCGCGACCTCGTCGGTCACCACCGTGCGGCGTCCGGCCCGCGCCCAGTCGACGGCGGTGTTGCGGACGACGGTGTACAGGTAGGGGCGGCACGCCTCGCGCGGCCCGCGCCCCTCGCGCAGCGCGGCGAACGTCCGGGCGAACGCCTCGCTGGTCAGGTCCTCGGCCAGGTGCTGGTCGCGGACCAGTCCGCGCGCGTACGCGAGCACGGCGGCGTGGTGCCGCCGGTAGAGCTCGCCCGACGCCCGCTCGTCGCCCGTCCGGGCCGCCGTCATCAGATCGGCGTCCGACTCTGGTGCCCCGCCCATCACCACCACGCAATCAAACCCAAGGCCCGCATTCCGCCACAACCCTCGCCGGTCATCAGGCGATCACTAGAAGACGTGCTACGGCTGCGATGATTACGGTCTTTTGAGGTTTTTCTACTCCCAGTGGCCTCAACAGGCCAGGGGTGCGGCACGGGGAATACGGGGCCAATCGGCGCGGATCAGTCGCGCATGCCCGCCATGAGACGGCCGATCACCTGGGTGTACTCCTCGCGGACGCGTGGTTTGTCCGGCTCCGGGGCCTCGGCGAGCGCCATCCCGGCCGCGCCGAGGACGTGGAAGACCACGTGGGCCGTCGGTTCCAGCGGCAGGGGCGCGAGGCCGCCGTCCGCCATGAGGCGGCGCAACAACCGCTCGATGAAGCCGTAGGCGTACTCGGCCTCGCACTCCCGCCACCGCTGCCAGCCCAGCGCGATGGGGGCCTCCTGCCAGACCAGCCGCCCGTAGACGGGGTCGCAGCAGCCGTCGAGGAACCGGTTCAGCGCGGCGATCGCGGCGTCCCAGGCGTCGGCCTTCCGCTCGGCGGCCTCGACGAGGGCGCGCATCATGTCGCCTTCGAGCCGCTCGAACACCGCCTGGAACAGGGCGGTCTTGTTGGCGAAGTGGTGGTAGACCGCGCCGCGCGTTGCGCGGATGTCGGCGGCGACGTCCTCCAGGGACGTGCCGCCGAAGCCGTGCTCGGCGAACCGGCGGGTGGCCGCGTCCAGGAGCGCCGCGCGGGTCTCCTCGGAGTACTGCTCGCGGCGGCTCTTGACGGTCGGCATGCGGCCCACCCTATGACATGCGCCGTGTACGTCACAGACGCCGCGAAGGTTCCCGACGATCAGGTGACGCTCCCCACCCTTGACGCGCCCCGCCGCGGGTCGTAGGAACACATACATAGCGTATGTCTCCAACGCCAAGTAGGTGCCCACCATGTCGTGGAACAGCACACACCGCCGCCACCGCCTGGTCCGGACCGTCCTCGACGAGGTCGCGCGGACCGGCGCGCCGGAGATTCCGGCCCACCGGGGCGCGGAGATCGACGCGGAGTTCGGCGGCCCCGGCGAGTTCCTGCTGGAGGTCCAGCGCCGCTGGTACCGGGCCTTCGACGCCCGCCTGGACGCCCTGCTCGAACGCTGGCCGTCCGAGGTCCGCACCGCCCTGGTCCGGCTGTGGCACGACCTCGCCGCGGCGACGCCGGGGGAGCGCCTGCTCCTGGACGCGCACGTCGACCACTCCGACCTCGCCGCCCTGCACGCCCACCACCGCCGGATGCTCCGCTGGGCGACCGGCGTCGACCTGCCCCTCATCCCGTCCGCGCCCGCGCCCGCACGCCGGGCGCCGAGATGCCGCCTGCTGTCCCACGCGGCCGCGACCTGACCCCGGAGGCGAACCGATGACCGAGACACCCTTGCTGTTCAACCCGTTCGAGCCCGGCTTCACCGACGACCCCTACCCCGCCTACCGGCGCATGCGGGAGACCGACCCGGTGCACGAGCACCCGTTCGGCATGTGGATCGTGACCCGCTACGAGGACGTGGTGACGGTCCTGCGCTCCCGCCTGTCGGTCGACGAGCGGCAGGTCACCGGCGGCCTGCTGCGCGAGCAGTACGACGAGCTGATCGACGGCGGCGCCCGCATCGTGCTCGGCCTGTCCATGCTCGACCGCGACCCGCCCGACCACACCCGGCTGCGCTCGCTGGTGGCCAAGGTGTTCACCCCGCGCTCGGTCGCGGCCCTGGAACCGGAGATCACCGCGCTGGTGGCGGAGTCCCTCGACCGGATCGCGGCCGACGGCGGCGGCGACCTGGTGGAGTCGCTGGCGTTCCCGCTGCCGTTCGCGGTGATCTCCCGGATGCTCGGCATGCCGCCGACCGACCACCTGCGCATCCGCGAGCTGAGCGGCTGGCTGGTGCGCTCGCTGGAGCCGGTGCCCGACCCCGACACGCTGCGGCGGATCGCCGAGGCCGCCGACGAGCTGGTCGGCATCGCCCGCGAGCTGATCGCCCACAAGCGCGCCCACCCGGCCGACGACCTGTTCAGCGCCCTGATCGCCGCCGAGCAGGACGGCGACCGCCTCAGCGACGAGGAGCTGATCGCCCAGCTCGTCCTGCTGTACGTGGCCGGGCACGAGACGACCGTGAACCTGATCTCGGGCGGCGTCCTGGCCCTGCTGCGCCACCCCGACCAGCTCGCCCTGCTGCGCGAACGCCCGGACCTGGCGGCGAACGCGGTGGAGGAGATGTTGCGCTACGACAGCCCGGTGCAGCAGAGCCGCCGCATCACGACCGAGCCGTTCACGCTGGCGGGCAAGGAGATCCCGGCGGGGACGTTCGTCGCCGTCAGCCTGGCCTCGGCCAACCGCGACGAGGGGTTCTGGGGCCCGGACGCGGACCAGTTGCGGATCGACCGGGAGAACGCGCGCCAGCACGTGTCGTTCAGCTCGGGCGTGCACCACTGCCTGGGCGCGGCCCTGGCGCGCCTGGAGGGCCGGGTGGCGGTGGAACGCCTGGTGAACCGCTTCCCGAACCTGGCCCTGGCGGGCGAGCCGGAATGGAACGGCCGCATCAACCTGCGAGGCCCCGCGACCCTCCCGATCACGGTCTGAAACGAGGGACTCCCCGCACACCCTCGCGGGCGTGCGGGGAGTCCGAACGTCGACTAGCTGTAGAAGGTGACGGTCCCGCGGCTGATCGTGGTGCCGCGCTCGCCCCAGTAGCTCCAGATCTCGGCGCGGTACTGGGTGTCCTCGTAGGCGCTGGACAGGCTGCGGCAGGTGGCGCCGGAGGTGCCGCCCGAGGCGTAGTTGGAGTTCTTGTCGGTCCAGTTGTGGCTCGGCCCGGACTGGCTGATCGGGGTCAGCTTGACCGTGATCGAGCGCAGGCCCTCGGTGTTGTACGCCTGCGCGCAGAACTGGTCGGTGGTGTCGTTGTAGCTGACGGTGCCGTCGCCGACCGCCTTGTTGAAGGTGTTGGCCAGGGCCGGCTGCGCGAAGGTCAGGCCCACCGTCGCGATGCCGGCGCCCACCGCGGCCGTCCTGAGGAGCTTCTTCATCCCATTCCCCTTCCGACTGGAGCGGACCGTGCGCCGCCCGCAGTCGATCTTGAAACGGGGGACGGCCCCGGCAAAAGATCTTGGACCCACTGTTCACGGACCGGCCACGCGGCGGCCATCGGTCATGACCGCCGCGTGGCGCGCCGTCACTGCCGGTAGGGGAAGGTCTTGCCGTCGTTGTGCTCCTCGATGAGGTGGACCAGGAAGTCGAGCCGCCCGACCGCGTCCCCGGCCGTCTGGTGGCCGACGGCCGACGGCTTGGTGGTCTCGATCTTGCCGGGCAGCGAGCCGGGCTCGAACAGGCCCTCGGTGGCGAAGGTGCTGTCGGGCTTGTAGGGGATCCCGTTGGGCGTGTGCGTGCCGGGCACCGCGCCGAAGAACGGGTCGGGGATCAGCGAGCACACCGGGGTGAGGTCCGGCTTCGTCGCTTTCTGGAGGGCGGCGAAGAGCTTGTCGCTCCAGCCCTCCCCGAAGTCGGTCCACGGGCGGCCGAGGACCATGTGGGCGAGGCGGCCCAGGTGCCACTGGACCGTCGGCCGGTGCAGGACCGCGACGTCCAGCTCCATGTCGTTGGTGAACGAGCGCCGGTTCATGTTGGCCGAGCCGCAGACCAGCAGGCAGTCGTCGTAGGTCTGGACCTTGGCGTGGACGTAGATCCCGGAGTTGCGGGCGTGGTTCCACGAGTCGAACACCAGCACCCGGTCACGGCCGCCCTGGTCGCCCAGCCCGTTCCACAACGTGGTCAGGGCGCGCTTGCGGTACCCCATCTCGGTGGACGGGCTGGTGGAGCCGTGCGCGGGCAGGACGACGACCAGCCGCAGCCCCGGCACGGTCGCGACCCGGTGCGCCAGGAGCCGGGCGAGCGGCTCGCTCCAGAAGTACTGGTCCCAGATGGTGATCAGCTTCTCCGCCCTGGCGACGGCGTTGGCCACGCCCGCCATGACGGTGAACTCGCCCCGGGTGAGCAGCGCGCCGCCCCGGTTGGCCCCCACCGGGATGGTCCGCCACATCTGGACGACCGCGTCCCCGCAGCGCGGCGGCGGCACGACCGGGCCCAGCGACGGGATCGCGACCGACTTGCCGGTCGGCGACGCCTTGGCGTTGCTGAACAGGACCCAGCCCTCGCCCTGGTACTTCTCCCAGAACTTGATCATGCTGATCTTGGGGTCGTACACCGCGACGTTGGCGGGCAGCCGCCAGCGCTCGTCGAACTGCTCCTCCAGCGTCCCGACGATGGGGCCCTCCAGCTTGAGGTGCTGGTCGTGCCAGTTGCGGGGCTGGCCGTAGACGTCCTGGGCCAGGTCCTCGGGGTACTGGCTCTTGACGTCGTCGGCGAAGGGGAAGGTCATCTCCTTGCCGCCGGTGGGCCGGGCGGCCCTGGGCCAGAAGTCGGCGGCGATCGGGATCGTCGACCCGGACTGCCAGTCGCCCTCGCCGGCCATGGCGTTGAGCGGGCGGCGGGCGTCGCGGCGGGTGAAGGCGAGGTCGACGCCGCCGCAGAACGCGACGTTGACCGAGCCGACCCGGACGATGACCGTCTTCTGGTGCAGCGACGAGGTGATCGACGACGCCGTGCGCAGGTCGAGCGCGCACACGCCGATGGGGTCGGCGGCTGCCCAGTCCTTCTTGGCGCACAGGTGGGCGTTCAGCTCCTCGACGGCGGCGGCGAGCGCGGCGTGCTGGCGGCGCTGCGCCTCCATGACGTAGCCCTGGTTGCTGGTGGGCATCCACACCATCACCCGGACCTTGATCCCGGCCGCCATGAGCCGGCCGATGAGGCCGAGCGCCGTCTGGTCCCGGGCGACGCTGCCGGTCTGGTCCTTCCACGAGCCGACGCCCCAGGGGTTGTCCTCCGACAGGTCGCGGAGCCCGTTGAGGAGCCAGTCGGCGATGTAGACGTGCCCGCGCTGGCCGGGCGGCGTCCCCAGCAACTCGGCCTCGGCGATGGCGGCCTCGAAGCAGTCGCGGATGGCGGCGAGGGTGTCGGCGCCGCCGATGAAGGGCGTGACGCGGTTGCCGTCGTCCCAAGGCTTGCGGCCGTACTGGGCGCGGGCGGCCATGGCGGTGCCGTCGCCCCAGGGACGGCCGTCGCCGGTGACGCTCTGGAAGTCGGGGGAGGTGTGGTGCAGGAGCCAGCGCTCGGGGCTGTCGTCGACGGTCTCACCGGCGTAGACGACCTGGGCGGTGCCGGTGATGCCGCAGGGGACGGGCTCGTCGTCGATCGTCGCCCGCCGGTGCACGGTGCCGTCGGGGCGGACCTCCAGGAGGGAACCGTCGTGCGCGGTCCCGAGCGAGACGATGGCGTGCCCGTCCGGGAGCTGGCTCCAGTCCTTCTGGAAGAGGTAGCGCTTGCTGGTGCCGTTCCCGAGCGGGGGACCGGCGGCGACGAAGGTGCCGTCGGAATCGACGATGGTGACGGAGTGCAGCCCGTTCCGGTTGGGAGCCTGCGCCCAGGCCCGCTTCTCCAGGGTGTACCGGTGGATCGTCGTGTCGCTGCTGACGGCGTAGACGGCCCCGGTGCGCGGCGAACCCGCGATGCTGACGACCTTGAACGCGGGCGCGGGCAGGTCCGACGGGGCCCACTTGACGTCGCCGTTGGGGATGACCTTGCCCAGGTAGAGCTTGCCGTCGTTGCCGAGCGCGAGGAGCTCGTCGCGGGCCAGGCCGCGGGTGAGGGAGACGAGACCCACCGGCGGCTTGCTGACCGCGCGCCACGGGGCCGGGGACGTGTAGCTGATGATCGGCTTGCGGTCGGGCTCGTTGGGCCGCTTCTCGGGGGTGACGCCGAGCAGGGCGCCGCCGGGCAGGGCGATGACGTTGGAGAGCTTGCGCGAACTCTCGATGACGCGCCAGCCGGACCGGTCGGGCGGGAGGTAGTAGAGATCGCCGGGCTCGTCCGGCTGCTTGTCCCAGGAGACGCCGAGCAGGGCGTCGTCGGCGAGCGCCTCCACGCGGGCGAGCCCGCAGAGGGGGATGTCGGGGCGCTGCTGCCAGGTCTTGAGGTCGGGGGTGCAGGACCAGAAGCGGCCCTTGTCGGTGAGGCAGAGGAGGGTGCCGTCGGGGAGGGTGGCGATGTCGGCGATGACGAGCTCGCCGGGAACGGTGACCTCGGTCCACTGCTTGGCGTAGGCGGAGCTGGCGCGGAAGAGCCGGCGGTTGTCGAGGCGGAGGAGCTCGCCGGAGCGGAGCTGGACGACGGCGTCCCACCTGCGGTTGGTGAGGTCGGGGATGTCGTCGGGGGAGGTGAGGGTGGCGTGGAGCCGGGGGCCGGAGTTGGGGGCGAGGGTGAGGAGTGAGCCGTTGTGGAGCATCACGCCGTCGGTGAGCAGGGGTTTGGCCTTATCCCAGATGCCCTTTTCGGTCCAGAACAAGAGCCCGGAAGTGACCTGAACGTTGCCGTTGGGCAGCAGACGGTAATACATGAATTTCTTCTACAATATCCGGGCTCGGATGCGGGGGGAGTGCAGCGTGACGGGACGGTTACAGTTGTCACCTGCTTTTGCCTCTTGCTTTTCGAGGCCGGGGCGCGACAAAAAGTTGATATTGCCACCAACGATCTTTCACGCTGCCCCCGGCGCGTGACGGCCTGGATGGCATTCCCGCTAGTCAGCGTCCCGAAAAAAGGACGAAGGCCCCCAAAAGGATAGATCGCAAGATCCGGGAATTTTCCCTGAGCAAGAGTTGGGCGGGCGTCCGACCGCCCCTGCGCAGAGGGGCGGCCCTGCCTAGAGGGCCCAGCGGGGAACCGATCAAGCCATGACCACTTAGTCGCGTTTTGTGCTTAACATCCCATTCGCGCGCCATCTGCCGTCCGCCCGCAACATGCGGCCATAATCATCCCCATGCCCCCCTTGCTGGACGACGCGGCCCTGGAAGGCTCATCGGTCGTCGCCAACTGCGCCATGAACCGCGAAAGGTCGCTGACCGGCTCGAACGGTTATGGCCGCGAACTCGGCCTGGACATCATGGAGGTCTTGGCGGAGCGCTGTACCCGATCGCCCCGTGTGCGGTGGCTGGACCTGTGCTGCGGAAGCGGCCGTGCCCTTCTGGAAGCCACCCAACTCACGGCCAAGGGAAACCTGGCGGAACAAGTGGAGATCGTCGGCCTGGACCTGGTGGACCACTTCCTGACAACCACCGTCCCCCGAACCCTGCGTCTGATCACCGGCTCGGCGACCGAGTGGGAGCCAAACGAAAAATTCGACCTGATCACATGCGTACACGGCCTGCACTACATAGGCGACAAACTAGGCGTACTAAAACGCGTCGCATCCTGGCTAACCAAAGACGGCGTATTCATCGCCAACCTCGACACCCGCTCAATCCGACGCTCAGACGGAACACCGGCCGGACGACAACTCACCTATGAGCTACGCCAACAAGGGTTCACCTACGACACCACCCGCCGCCGAATCTCCCGCGAAGGCAGCGGAAAAGTCCAATTCCCCTACCGATACCTCGGAGCCGACGACCAAGCCGGCCCGAACTACATCGGCCAACCCGCCGTAGACTCATTCTACGACCACGTTCACCAAAAATGACCGTGATGCAATCTCCGTACCCCGTTCACCCGCGCTTTCCCGACTGAACGACGCTCGCAGTTATCGCTGCTGACTTCCGCGTCGCGCTTTCGACACCAACGATGCCAACCAGGAAAAGCTCATTCGGCTCGGGGAACGTATCTCGCTCAATGAGCCATCAGGGCCGAACGTGAAGCGCCGTGGCTGCCCCATCGCCCTGACGGCTTCCTCCATGGCGGCATCATGCGCAACCACCTCATCCGGATCGGCGATCTGGAATCCAAGGAGTTCAATGCCATACGGATCGATGTCATCCGGTTCAGGCATGCCTTCCAAGATGAACCCCAACAGGGCGCGCAGCGCAGCCTCGCCGAGATCAAGCGGATGGAACGGCAACGGGTACGGCTCTTCCGACCAGTCCGGATCATCCGGAACCGGATGCTCGCCGGCCCAGAAGCTCTCTTCGAAGGGAAGCGGGTCACCGATGTCTTCCATGATCCCGTTGTCAGGAGACAGGCTCAACGAACGGACCAACTGCCCGTCCTCCCACACGGCGAAGGCCAACCAGTCGACGACGCTGTGCATCGCGTGGAGAACCAGCCTGCGTCCCGCACTGGCTTCGACCAGATGACCCGCAAGCTCTGAGGGATGGTCGAGCATCACCCGCTGATCACAGACGACGTCGACTCCAGGAAAGCTCCCGGCATACACCGTCCCCGGGCTCGGATAACAGCCGTCGCCAAGAGAGGACGGCTCACCCTCCCGAACCACCCTGCCGGGATAGAGCCGCTCAACCAGAGCAGCGGCTTGCGCGGGGCCGGGCGCGGACGCCGCGCGAAGAGCCTGACTGATCTCACCGTCGGCGTAGATCAGCAATCCGGTCTTGGCTCCCATGCCCGCTCCTCACGCCAAACCCACAACGACGCAGGAGCGTACCCGTCAGGTAAGACAGCCCAGACTGCATGCGGCAAGCAGCCCTAACCCTGAGTCTCTGAACAACTCACAGCTACTTGGTGTGAGCTCAGGCAGAGACGAACCGCCAACCCTCATTAGCAGCTTTGCGACTGGACCATTTGCCTAAGTCGGACAGCCAGCGGCCATGCGCTGCCGGCTGTCAGTGAACAGAATCATCAGCGTTTTCGTGAGCCTGAAGCACGCTCGCCCTGCTGGATCCGCCGTCCTTCGTGCCTGGCGTGCTGACCGGCCCTGGATCGCTGGGCGCGGTCGATGAGCACGACAAGAGGATCGGAGAAGTGCTCATACAGTTCGACTTCGAAGGGGTCATGGTCATACTCGGTGAGTCGGCCGAGCGCTTCCTTGTCCTGCTCGACAGTGCCTCGGCGGCGAACCTGGTCTCGCCATATCCGGCCGCTCACTTCCGCCTCGTCCACACAACGACGCTACACCGGTTACATGCTTATCCCCAGTGATACGCCAAGTGCATCAACGGTGACGGAGGCATCTGTCCAGCCCGCTGCTCTGCGCGCGAATGGCCCGGCTCACCTCTGCGGGCTCCGCCCGGGGATCGCGCGGTGCTGGTCATGTCCTTCGGTGAATACGGATAATCCGTAACTTGCGCAGAAAATGCAACAAACCCCGGTGACCGTTGTTCTGGCTGGTCAACCGGGGTTCTGCTTTTCTGGAAGGTGCCCCCTGCAGGATTCGAACCTGCGCACACGGCTCCGGAGGCCGTTGCTCTATCCCCTGAGCTAAGGGGGCCCTGCGCTGGTCGTTCGGCGCGAGAAGAAGGCTACCAGGGTTGGCGGGCTCGTGCGTACGTGGGTGTTCGCCGTGCGTCGGGGGCCCCGGTCGACTAACTTCGAGGCCGTGACCGAGCCACTGGGACGCGTGCTGGTCGTCGACGACGATGAGGTGATCCGGCAGCTCATCGCCGTCAACCTGCAACTTGAAGGGTTCGAGGTCGCGACGGCGGTGGACGGGCAGGACTGCCTCGACCGGGTCGGGGACGTGGCGCCCGATGTGATCACGCTGGACGTCATGATGCCGCGGCTGGACGGGTGGGTCACCGCCGCGCGGCTGCGGGAGGATGAGGCGACTCAGCACATCCGGGTCGTCATGATCACCGCGCGGGCGCAGGACCATGATGTCCGGCGCGGGTACGAGATCGGTGTCGACGCCTACGTGACCAAGCCCTTTGACCCCAACCACCTGATCCAGACCGTGCGCAAACTCGCTTCGGTGTCCAGATAGTGGTCGGCTAGTCTCACGGGCGTGACTCCAGCCGATGTGCGCGCCGCCCTCGTAGCCGCGGTGCGCTCCGCCGTCGAGGCGGGTGAGATCGCCGTGGCCTTGGCTGACGGCGATGTGCCCGTCAATGGGCGGGGGGCCGGGGTTTATGGGAGTCCGCTGGCTTTGCGGCTGGGGGTTGACGCCGAGGTTCTGGCTCGGTGGCTTCGGGATGCGTCAGGGATCGAGCGGGTCACCTGTCGTGGCGGGTTCTTGACGATCTTTGTTGACTCGGGGCGGCTCGCTGAGGACGTCCTTGTTGAAGGGGACTCTTACGGGGTTGCTCGGGTGCCTGCCGGTGGGTGGGATGAGTGGCCTCGCACGTTCGAGAATCCCGGGTTTGCGGTGCGGTTCGCATACGCTCGTGCCGCTGCTGTTCAGCGGTGGGCTGATGATCTTCAGGTACGGCCTGGGCCCGTTCTTGGGGCTCGGGAGGATGAGGAGCTTGCTCTGCTAGGGGTTCTGGCCGAGTTGCCCGGACGGGCGCGGCAGGCCGAACGGGAGCGGGACGCCGTTCCGTTGGTGCGCTGTCTGGAGCGTCTCGCGGGCGCCTACCACGACGTGCACGAACGATGTCCGGCGCTGCCCCGGGGCGACGAGAAACCCGGGGCGGTGCACGCGGCCCGCGTCACGCTGGCCGAGGCTGCGCGCATCGCCCTCGGAAACGGCCTGAACATGATCGGTGAGACCCCTAGAGAGCGGATATGAGCAGAGTTCACCCGGCTGGCGGTCGGCACGCCGACGTCCTTCCCGAAGACCACCCGCTGCCCCCGGCGGACGACCTCAACGAGTTGGAGCCTCTGGTCTGGCCCCGCGGCGCTCGGAGAAATGAGGGCGCGCTGGTTGTTGGGGGTGTTGACGTTCGGGACCTTGCGCAGGAGTTCGGCACGCCCCTGTACGTCTATGACGAGGAAGATGTGCGGTCTCGGGCGCGGGAGTATGCCCAGGCTTTTCATGACGGGGCCGTCCACTATGCGGGTAAGGCCTTCTTGTGCACGGCTGTTGCTCGATGGCTGAAGGAAGAAGGGCTCAGCCTCGACGTGTGCAGTGGGGGTGAGTTGGCGATTGCCCTCGCGGCTGGGTTCCCTGTTGAGCGCATCACCCTGCACGGCAACAACAAGTCCGTCTGGGAGCTGGAGCGGGCCCTTGAGGTCGGGGTCGGGCGCATTGTCATCGACTCTTTTGAGGAGATCGCTCGGCTCGGGTACCTCGCCCAGGAGAAGGGGCTTCGGCCCAAGGTCATGGTGCGGGTCACGACGGGTGTCGAGGCTCATACGCATGAGTTCATCGCCACGGCGCATGACGACCAGAAGTTCGGGTTCTCCCGGAGTTCTGGGGCCGCGCTTGAGGCTGTGCGGCGTGTGCTGGCTCTCAAGGACCTTGAGCTGGTCGGGCTCCACAGCCACATCGGGTCCCAGATCTTCGACGCCGACGGCTTCGAGGTCGCCGCCCACCGCCTCGCCGAGCTCCTCGTCGCCATCCGCGACGAGCACGGCGTCCAGCTCCCCGAGCTCGACCTCGGCGGCGGCTACGGCATCGCCTACACCCCCGGCGACGAGCCCCTCGACCCCAAGGACATCGCCGACCGGCTGCGCGACATCGTCGCCCGCGAGTGCCGCGCCTACGAGCTGGAGATGCCGCGCCTGACCGTCGAGCCCGGCCGCGCCATCGTCGGGCCCGGCGGGGTTACCCTGTACGAGGTCGGCACCGTCAAGGACGTCGAGGGACTGCGCACCTACGTGTCCGTCGACGGGGGCATGAGCGACAACCTGCGCACCGCCCTCTACGGCGCCGAGTACAGCGCCGTCCTGGCCAGCCGGGCCTCCGACGCGCCCCCCATGCTCAGCCGGCTCGTCGGCAAGCACTGCGAGAGCGGTGACATCGTCGTGCGCGACCTGTGGCTGCCCGAGGATCTCGCGGCCGGGGACCTGGTGGCGGTGGCGGCCACCGGTGCGTACTGTCGATCAATGGCCAGTAACTACAACCATCTGCCCAGGCCCGCCGTGGTGGCGGTGCGGGACGGCAGGGCACGGGTCATCGTCCGCCGCGAGAGCGACGAGGACCTGCTGCGGCTCGATGCGGAGGTCGAAGCGTGAAACCGTTGCGGGTGGCGCTGCTGGGCTGCGGCGTCGTCGGCACTGAGGTCGTGCGGCTGCTCGGCGAGCAGTCCGACGACCTGGCCGCGCGCGTCGGGGCACCCCTGGAGCTGGCCGGGATCGCCGTGCGGCGGCCCGACCGGGTCCGCGAGGGCGTGGACCCGGCGCTGCTGACGACGGACGCGGAGAACCTCGTCACCCGCGACGACGTGGACATCGTCATCGAGGTGATCGGCGGCATCGAGCCCGCCCGGAGCCTGATGCTGGCGGCGATGAAGGCCGGCAAGTCGGTGGTCACCGCCAACAAGGCGCTGCTGGCCGAGGACGGCGCGACGTTGTTCGCCGCCGCCCGCGAGTACGGCGCCGACCTGTACTACGAGGCGTCGGTGGCCGGGGCGATCCCGCTGCTGCGGCCGTTGCGCGAGTCGCTGGTCGGCGACCGCGTGCACCGCGTGCTGGGCATCGTCAACGGCACCACCAACTACATCCTCGACCAGATGGACACCCACGGCGCCGGCTTCAACGAGGCGCTGGAGGAGGCCCAGGCGCTGGGCTACGCCGAGGCCGACCCGACCGCCGACGTCGAGGGCTTCGACGCCGCCGCCAAGGCCGCGATCCTCGCCCAGCTCGCCTTCCACACCCCCGTCACCGCCGCCGACGTGCACCGCGAGGGCATCACCGAGGTCAGCGCCGCCGACGTGGCCGGGGCCAAGGAGATGGACAGCGTCGTCAAGCTGCTGGCCATCTGCGAGCGCGTGCCCGACGAGCAGGGCCGCAACGGCCGGGGCGTGTCGGTGCGCGTCTACCCGGCGATGATCCCGCGCTCGCACCCGCTGGCCAGCGTCCGCGAGGCCTACAACGCGGTGTTCGTGGAGGCCGAGTCCGCCGGGTCTCTGATGTTCTACGGGGCGGGCGCGGGCGGCGCCCCGACCGCCTCGGCCGTCCTCGGCGACCTGGTCGCGGTCGCCCGCAACGTGGTGGCCGGCACCACCGGCCCGGTCGAGGTGACCTACGCGTCACTGCCGCCGCTGCCGATGGGCGAGACCGTCACCCGCTACTACGTCCAACTCGACGTCGCCGACCGCTCCGGCGTGCTGGCGACGGTGGCCGAGGAGTTCGCCAAGCACGGCGTGTCCATCCAGGCGGTCCGGCAGGAGGGGCAGGGCGACGAGGCCCAGCTCGTGGTGGTGACCCACCGCGCCCCGGACGCGGCCCTGTCGGCGACGGTCGCGTCGCTGCACGGCCTGGACAGCGTGCGCGAAGTGGCGTCCGTCATGCGCGTCGAAGGCGACGAGTAACTACACTCTGCGGCAGAAACCGCAGGTCACTCTAGGAGATCGACGTGAACGCGACCGCCCGCGCCTGGCGCGGCCTCATCGAGGAGTACCGGGACCGCCTGCCGGTGACCGGGACGACGCCGGTGGTCACCCTGCTGGAGGGCGGCACGCCGCTGGTGCCCGCCAACCGGGTGTCCCAGCTGACCGGCTGCGAGGTCTACCTCAAGGTCGAGGGCGCCAACCCGACCGGCTCCTTCAAGGACCGCGGCATGACGATGGCGATCAGCAAGGCCGCCGAGGACGGCGCCAAGGCCGTCATCTGCGCCTCCACCGGCAACACCTCGGCGTCGGCCGCCGCCTACGCGGTGCGCGCCGGGATGACCTGCGCGGTGCTGGTCCCGCAGGGCAAGATCGCGATGGGCAAGCTGGCGCAGGCCCTGGTGCACGGCGCCCGGCTGCTCCAGGTGGACGGCAACTTCGACGACTGCCTGGAGCTGGCCCGCAAGTTGTCGGTCGACTACCCGGTGGCGCTGGTCAACTCGGTCAACAAGTACCGGCTCCAGGGGCAGAAGACCGCCGCGTTCGAGATCGTGGACGCGCTGGGCGACGCCCCCGACATCCACTGCCTGCCGGTCGGCAACGCCGGCAACATCTCGGCCTACTGGATGGGCTACACCGAGTACGCCGCCGACGGCGTCTCCTCGAAGCGGCCCCGGATGCTGGGCTTCCAGGCCAGCGGCGCCGCGCCGTTCGTCAAGGGCGAGCCGGTGCTCAAGCCGCAGACGATCGCCACCGCGATCCGCATCGGCAACCCCGCCTCCTGGGACCTCGCCGTCGCCGCCCGCGACGAGTCCGGTGGCGCGATCGACTCGGTCACCGACCGGCAGATCCTGGCCGCCTACCGGCTGCTGGCCGCCGAGGAGGGCGTGTTCGTCGAGCCCGCGTCGGCCGCGAGCGTCGCCGGGCTGCTCCAGGCCAGCGAGCAGGGCCTGGTGGAGCGCGGCTCGAAGATCGTCTGCACGGTGACCGGCAACGGCCTCAAGGACCCCGACTGGGCGATCTCCGGCGCTCCGGCCCCGACCACCGTCAAGGTGGACGCGCACGCCGCTGCCTCCGCGCTCGGCCTGGCCTAGGAACGGGCGGAACGATGAACTGGGCGAACGGGCCCGTCACGGTGCGCACGCCCGCGACCAGCGCCAACCTGGGCCCGGGGTTCGACTCCCTGGGCCTGGCGCTGTCGCTGCACGACGAGGTCACCGTCGAGGTGACCGGCGGCGGGCTCGCCATCGAGGTCGAGGGCGAGGGGGCCGAGGTCGCCGACCGGGGCGAGCGGCACCTGATCGTCAAGGTGCTGCGCCAGGCGTTCGACCTGCTGGGCGGCGGCCAGCCGCCCGGTCTGGCGCTGCGCTGCGCGAACCGCATCCCGCACAGCCGCGGACTCGGCTCGTCCTCGGCCGCGATCGTGGCGGGGATCGTCGCGGCGCGGCACCTGCACCCTGAGGGGCACCGGCTGGACGACGCGCGCGCCCTGGAGCTGGCCACCGAGATCGAGGGCCACCCCGACAACGTCGCGCCGTGCCTGGCGGGCGGCCTGACGGTCGCCTGGACGACGCCGGACGGCCCCCGCCTGGTGCGGCTGGAGTCGCAGGTCAAGCAGGTGACGGCGTTCGTGCCCGACCAGCGGCTGGCGACCGAGCGGGCGCGCGGGCTGCTGCCCGCGACCGTCCCGCACGCCGACGCCGCCGCCAACGCGGGCCGCGCCGCGCTGCTGATCGCGGCGCTCACCACCGGCGTCCCGGACGTGCTGCTGGACGCCACCGAGGACCGGCTCCACCAGGACTACCGCGCCCCCGCGATGCCCGAGTCGGCCGCGCTGGTGGCCCGGCTGCGCGCCGGCGGCGTGCCGGCGGTGATTTCCGGGGCAGGTCCTACTGTCCTGGCCTTCACAAGCGCATCACAAGTTGATTCGATAGGCGCACGAGTGGGTAATGGGTGGCACGTGCACCCGCTGGACGTCGCCCCCCACGGTGCCCACGTTCCCAGCGACGGCCTCCGCCCCTGACCTCTGGCACGGGGAGGGCCGGCGACACTCCGGCCGGTGCAATGATCCAGCTAGGTAAAATGCGAAGACATCGACCTCTGGGGAATAGCAGTGTGCCCTGGTGATGTTAGGCTGAATGCCGCACCAGATGCCCCGTTCGGGGCCGAGTGCTCGTCAGCCGTGCGTCACCTGTCCGGCCTTCCGGCCGCGACGGTCCCACGCACCGGGCTTCCCGTCTCCGCGACCTTCCGTTGCCAGGCTTACCACTGTGACTTCGGGCGTGGCGGACGCGGGGAATCGAACGAGCGAGCCGTCCCGTCCACCATCTGGCTGCGCCCAGAAATCGCACATCCCGGGCCTGAACAGGTCCGCGGAGCCCGACTCGGCGCCCCCGCCGGGCCGCACTACCGGGTTGCCTGGCCGACCGCCGGCCAAACCCGCTCCCTGGGAAGGACCCTTAGTGAGCGAATCCAGCGAACTCCTGACGGACGCGTCCAGCACGGCACCCACCGGCGAGGCCGCTGAGCGCACCGCCCCCCGGCGCCGCCGGACCGGCACCGGCCTGTCGGCCATGGTGCTGCCCGAGCTCAAGGCGCTCGCGTCCAGCCTCGGCATCACCGGCGTGACCGGGATGCGCAAGAGCCAGCTCATCGCCGCCATCCAGGAGAAGCAGGGCGGCGGCTCGGCCGGGGGCGAGCAGGGAACCGCTGAGCCGGCGAAGGCCGAGCGCCCGCGCCGCACCCGCACGACGCCCGCCAAGCGCGAGGCCGCCGAGGTCACCGTCGAGGCCGACAAGCCCGCCGAGAAGGCGGACAAGGCCGACAAGCCGGAGAAGGCCGAGCGCGCCGAGAAGGCCGACCGGGCCGACAAGCCCGAGCGCGCCGAGAAGACCGAGCGGCGCGACCGGCAGGCCAAGCCCGAGGCCGCCGAGGACGGCGAGTCCCAGGGCGGCAACCGCGAGCGCGGCGAGCAGGGCGGCGGCCGCGAGGGCAACCGCCGCAACCGGCGCGAGCGCGGCGACCGCAACAACGACCGCGGCGAGCGCGGTGACCGCAACGAGCGCGGGGAGCGCGGCGAGGGCCGCAACAACCGCGACGGCGGCAACCGCGACGGCGACAACGAGGGCGGCCGCGAGCGCGGCGGCGACCGTGGCGAGCAGGGCGGCCGCAACCGCGACCGTGACCGCGACCGCGGCGAGCAGGGCGGCGGCCGCCAGCGCGGCCAGAACGCCGGCGGCGGCCAGGGCGGCGGCGGCAACAACGCCGACGACGACGAGCGCGGCGGGCGGCGCGGCCGCCGGTTCCGCGAGCGCAACCGCGGCCGCGGCGGCCGTGGCGAGCGCTACGAGGAGCCGGTGATCAGCGAGGACGACGTCCTGATCCCGGTCGCCGGCATCCTGGACATCCTCGACAACTACGCGTTCGTGCGGACCACCGGCTACCTGCCCGGCCCCAACGACGTGTACGTGTCGCTGGCCCAGGTCCGCAAGAACGGCCTGCGCAAGGGCGACGTCATCACCGGCGCCGTCCGGCAGGCGCGCGAGGGCGAGCGGCGCGAGAAGTTCAACGCGCTGGTCCGCCTCGACACCGTCAACGGCATGGAGCCCGACCAGGCCAAGCAGCGCGTCGACTTCTCGAAGCTGACCCCGCTGTACCCGCAGGAGCGGCTGCGCCTGGAGAGCGACGCGGGCGTGCTGACGACCCGGATCATCGACCTGGTCTCGCCGATCGGCAAGGGCCAGCGCGGTCTGATCGTGTCGCCGCCCAAGGCCGGCAAGACGATGGTGCTCCAGGCGATCGCCAACGCGATCACCAAGAACAACCCCGAGTGCCACCTGATGGTCGTGCTGGTCGACGAGCGGCCCGAAGAGGTCACCGACATGCAGCGCACGGTCAAGGGCGAGGTCATCCACTCGACCTTCGACCGGCCCGCCGAGGACCACACCACGGTCGCCGAGCTGGCCATCGAGCGCGCCAAGCGGCTGGTCGAGCTGGGCCACGACGTGGTCGTGCTGCTCGACTCGATCACGCGCCTCGGCCGTGCCTACAACCTGGCCGCCCCGGCGTCGGGCCGCATCCTGTCCGGTGGTGTGGACTCCACCGCGCTGTACCCGCCCAAGCGGTTCTTCGGCGCGGCCCGCAACATCGAGAACGGCGGCTCGCTGACGATCCTCGCCACCGCCCTGGTGGAGACCGGGTCCCGCATGGACGAGGTCATCTTCGAGGAGTTCAAGGGCACCGGCAACATGGAGCTCAAGCTCAACCGCTCCCTGGCCGACAAGCGCATCTTCCCGGCGGTGGACGTCGACCAGTCCTCCACCCGCAAGGAGGAGATCCTGATGGCGCCCGAGGAGCTGCGGGTGGTGTGGCAGCTGCGCCGCGTCCTGCACGCCCTCGACACCCAGCAGGCGCTGGAGCTCCTCATCGAGAAGATGAAGGAGACCAAGTCCAACGCGGAGTTCCTGATGCAGGTGCAGAAGACGACCGTGTCGGACGACCGCTGATCCGGCGGCGGCCGGGCCGTCCCCCGGGCGGGGGCTGACCGGACGCCGCAGTGCAGCACGAAGCCGTGTGGGCCAGAGCCGAACGCTCTGGCCCACACGGCTTTTCCGTCTCCGGCCCGCTTCATGCTGGGGCTAGCCCCACCATCGGTCCGGCAGCGGGCCGCATGGTTCCGGGCGGCGGGAGGCCCCAGGCTGGGGACGTACGTTGGTCGGGGCGTGGAGGACGATGTGAGCGAGCAGGCGGGCGAGCAGGGTGAGGTCGCCGTGGCGGCCGGAGGGCGGCGTCCGGTCAGCGTCGCCGACGGCGGCTGGGGCCTGGGGGCGATGGCCCGGTCGTCGCTGACGTGGCGGTCGGCGGTCTACCTGACGGCGCACGCGCCCCTGGCGTTCGCGTGGTTCGTCGTGCTGGCGATCGGGTTGTCGATGTCGCTCGCCACCGCGATCATCTGGGTGGGCCTGCTGCTGCTCGTCGTGCTGATGGTGTCGTGGCGGGCGGGGGCGCGGCTGGAGCGGGTGTTCATGCGGGCCGCGTTCGGCGTCCGCATCCCCGACCCCTACCGGGAGCAGGCGCAGGGCAGCGGCCCGCTGGCCCGGCTGCGCGTCATGGCCGCCGACCCCGCCACCTGGAAGGACCTGCTGTACCTGGCGCTCGCCCTCCCGATCGCCATCGTCGAGACCGCCCTGTCGATCGTGCTGTGGGCGCCCGCGGCGATGCTGATCGCGACGCCCCTGATCGTGCTGGCCGAGGACGGGCGCGGCGCGGAGGTCAGCTTCGGCTTCGTGTCCTACTGGGCGGGCGACCCCGTGGAGGCGCTGCCGATGGTCGTGCTCGGCGTCGGCTGGGGCGTCGTCGCGATGTACGGGACGCGCATCATGGCCGTCGGCCACGCCCTCTACGCCCGGCTGCTGCTCGGTCCCAGCGTCTCGCAGACAGAGAACCGCGAGCTGCGGGCCCGCACCGAGCACCTGCGCGCCAGCCGCGCCCGGGGCGTGGACGCCGTGGAGTTCGAGCGGCGGCGCATCGAGCGCGACCTGCACGACGGCGCCCAGCAGCGCCTGCTCGCCGTCGCGATGGACATCGGCCGGGCCCGCGCCAAGCTCGACCAGGACCCCGAGGGCGCGCGGGCGCTGATCGAGCAGGCGCACGCGGGCACCAAGGAGGCCATCACCGAGCTGCGCGACCTGGCGCGCGGCATCTACCCGGCGATCCTGACCGACCGCGGGCTGGACCCGGCGCTGTCGGGGCTGGCCGGGCGGGCGCCGGTGCCGGTCGAGGTGGAGGTCGACCTGCCCGACCGGCCGCCCGCCGCCGTGGAGAGCATCGCCTACTTCATCGTCGCCGAGGCGCTGGCCAACATCGCCAAGTACGCGCGGGCCACCCGGGCGTCGGTGCGGGTGGTCAAGGAGGACGCCTGGGTCGTGGTCGAGGTGATCGACGACGGCGTGGGCGGCGCGCACGCGCGGCCCGACGGCGGCCTGGCGGGCCTCGCCGACCGGGCGGCCACCATCGACGGGATGCTGATCGTGGACAGCCCGCCCGGCGGCCCCACCATCGTCCGCGCCGATCTCCCGTGCTCCTGGTAGGCGGTCTGCCCCGATAATGGGGGACATGCGGGTGGTGATCGCCGAGGATTCGGTGTTGTTGCGCGAGGGCCTGGTCCGGCTGCTGGCCGACGCCGGGATCGAGACGGCCGGCACCGTCGGGGACGGCCCCGGCCTGCTCGGCGTGGTGGAGGAGCACCGGCCCGACCTCGCGATCGTGGACGTGCGGATGCCGCCCTCGTTCACCGACGAGGGGCTGCGCGCCGCGCTCGCGGTGCGCGAGCGCCTGCCGGGCACGCCGATCCTGGTGCTCTCGCAGTACGTCGAGGAGCGCTACGCCACCGAGCTGATCGGCGGCGGCGCGGAGGGCGTCGGCTACCTGCTCAAGGAGCGGGTGGCCGACGTCGCCGAGTTCATCGACGCGGTGCGGCGCATCGCGGCCGGCGGCACGGTGATCGACCCGGAGGTGATCGGCCAGCTGCTGGGCCGGCGCCGCACCGGCGACCCGCTGGAGGCGCTGACCCCGCGCGAGCACCAGGTGCTGGGGCTGATGGCGCAGGGCCGCTCCAACGGGGCCATCGCCGCCGACCTGGTCGTCACCGAGGGCGCGGTCGAGAAGCACATCTCCAACATCTTCATGAAGCTGGGCCTGCAACCCGCCCAGGGCGGCCACCGCCGCGTCATGGCGGTGCTGGCCTACCTCGGGCGCGCCTGAGCGCCGCCCGCCCGGCAAGATCGGGAATGGGCGGTGACCTCGGCACGTTCGGGTATCTGGCACACTTGGTGTGCAACCGCTGCGGTACCGGTTCACGCTCCCCTTCGCCACGGCCCGGCCGGGTGAAGCGCGGGGACGCCCGGCGACCGCCCTGAGCGAGGAGAAATCCCCATGAAGGCCGACATCCACCCGAACTACGTCGTCACCACGGTGACGTGCACCTGCGGGAACACCTTCGAGACCCGCAGCACCGCGGACAACGGCGTCATCCACGCCGACGTCTGCTCCAACTGCCACCCGTTCTACACGGGCAAGCAGAAGATCCTGGACACCGGCGGCCGGGTGGCCCGCTTCGAGCAGCGCTTCGGCAAGAAGAAGTAGTTCGCGCTCGACGCAGCACAGACAGGGACGGCCCGGGGACCCCAAGGCGTCCCCGGGCCGTTCGAAGTCGGCACCCGGAGGCCACACGCGGCCGGACAAGGCCAGGAACACACCGTGAATCTCGACGAGTTCATCAGCGAATATACGGACATCGAGGGGCGGCTCGCCGACCCCGCGGTCCACGCCGACCAGGCTCTGGCGCGCCGGCTGGGCAAGCGCTACGCCGAGCTGCGCCCCATCGTCGAGACCTTCCGGGAGCTGTCGGCCACCGAGGACGATCTCGCCACCGCGCGCGAGCTGGCCGGTGAGGACGAGGCGTTCGCCGCCGAGGCCACCGACCTGGAGAAACGCAAGGGCGAGCTGGAGGAGCGGCTGCGGCGCCTGCTGGTGCCCCGCGACCCCAGCGACGACAAGGACGTCCTCCTCGAAGTGAAGGCGGGCGAGGGCGGCGAGGAGTCGGCGCTGTTCGCCGGCGACCTGCTGCGCATGTACCTGCGCTACGCCGAGCGCGCCGGCTGGAAGGCCGAGATCATCGACTCGCACCCCTCCGACCTCGGCGGCTACAAGGACGTCACCGTCGCGGTGAAGGCCAAGGGCGGCACCGGCGAGGGCGTGTGGACGCGGCTGAAGTACGAGGGCGGCGTGCACCGCGTGCAGCGCGTCCCGGCCACCGAGTCGCAGGGCCGCATCCACACCAGCGCCGTCGGCGTGCTCGTCACGCCCGAGGCCGAGGACGTGGACGTCCAGATCGACGCAGGCGACCTGCGCATCGACGTGTACCGCTCGTCGGGCCCCGGCGGGCAGAGCGTCAACACCACCGACTCGGCGGTCCGCATCACCCACCTGCCGACCGGCGTGGTGGCCTCCTGCCAGAACGAGAAGAGCCAGCTCCAGAACAAGGAGCAGGCGCTGCGCATCCTGCGGTCCCGGCTGCTGGCGATCGCGCAGGAGGAGGCCGACGCCGCCGCGTCCGCCGAGCGCAAGAGCCAGGTCCGCACCGTCGACCGCTCCGAGCGGGTGCGCACCTACAACTACCCCGAGAACCGCATCTCCGACCACCGCGTGGGCTACAAGGCCTACAACCTGGACCAGGTCCTGGACGGCGACCTGCACAACGTGACGCAGGCGCTGGTGGACGCCGACATGGAACGCCGGCTGGCCGAAGCACAAGGCTCATGAACCTGCTCCTCGACGAGATCGCCAGGGCGACCGCGCGGCTGGCCGACGCCGGCGCGGCCTCGCCGCGCGCCGACGCCGAGGAACTGGCCGCCGCCGTGCACGGGGTCAACCGCGGCGAGCTGCACAAGGTGCCCGACAGCGCGTTCGACGCGCGGTTCTGGGAGTACGTGGCGCGCCGCGAGGCCGGGGAGCCGCTCCAGCACATCACCGGCCGCGCCTTCTTCCGCTACCTGGAGCTGAAGGTCGGGCCGGGGGTGTTCGTGCCCCGCCCCGAGACCGAGGTCATGGTCGGCTGGGCGCTGGAGACGCTGCGCGACATGGACGTGCGCGACCCGCTGGTGGTCGACCTCGGCACCGGCTCGGCGGCGATCCCGCTGTCGATCGCGCAGGAGGCCCCCCGCGCGCGCGTGCACGCGGTGGAGAAGGACCCGACCGCGTTCGTGCACGCCACCCGCAACGTCGAGGAGCTGGACGAGCGCGGCCGCGTCCGGCTGCACCTGGACGACTTCGGCACCGCGCTCGCCGAGCTGGACGGCACCGTCGACCTGGTCGTCAGCAACCCGCCCTACATCCCGATGAGCGAGTGGGAGTACGTGCCGCGCGACGTGCGCGACCACGACCCCGCCGACGCGCTGTGGGGCGGCGGCGACGACGGCCTGGACGCCATCCGCGTGGTGGAGCGCACCGCCCGCCGCCTGCTGCGGCCCGGCGGCTACGTGGCCGTCGAGCACTCCGACCTGCAGGGCAACGGCGTCTACTGGATCTTCGCCGAGGAGAACGGCTGGCGCGACGTGCGCAACCGCCGCGACCTCACCAACCGGGACCGCTTCGTCACCGCGCGCCTGGGCACCGACTGACCCGGGCCTGGAAGGAAGTTCATCCGTGAGCCGACGCTACGACTGCTCCGACCCCATGGAGCGCGCCCGGGGGATCGCCGAGGCCGTCTCGGCGGTGCGCCGCGGCGAGCTGGTGGTGCTGCCGACCGACACCGTGTACGGGATCGGCGCCGACGCGTTCACCCCGCCCGCCGTCTCCTCCCTGCTGGACGCCAAGGGCCGGGGCCGTGACATGCCGCCGCCGGTGCTGGTGGGCTCGGTGCGGGCCGCCGCCGCCCTGGTGGAGGACCTCGGCACCTACGGCCAGGACCTGATCGACGAGTTCTGGCCGGGCGCGCTGACGCTGGTGTGCCGCGCGAACCAGAACCTGCTGTGGGACCTCGGCGAGACCAAGGGCACGGTCGCGGTCCGGATGCCGATGCACGAGCTGGCGGTGGAGCTGCTGAAGGAGACCGGCCCGATGGCGGTCAGCAGCGCCAACCTCAGCGGGCGGCCCGCCGCGCGCACCGCCGAGGAGGCCGAGAAGATGCTCGGCGACTCGGTGTCGGTGTACCTGGACGGCGGGATGTCGGGCCACGCCGACCCGTCCACGATCGTGGACCTGACGGGCGCGATCCCGCGGTTGTTGCGCGCGGGCGCGATCCCCGAGGACAAGATCCGCTCGGTGGTCGGCGTGTTGCTGACCGACGAGGACGACCGGGACGAGCCGCTGCCGGTGGTCTCCGACCCGGAGCCGGAGCCCGCCAAGCCCTCTCTGGTGAAGGAAGAAGCCGCGCCCGGGGCAGAGGGTGGGGAGTCCGCTGTCGAGCCCGCCGAGCCTGCACTGAAGGCGGAGGAGCCCGCTTCCAAGCCGTCCCTCACCAAGGACGACCCCAAGTAGTGGTCCGCGCGTCCCGGCGCTCGTTGGTTCCGCTGACTTCAGAAACGACACCGGGGCTGGTGACGGGCATGAAGCCGACAACCAGCCGCTCTGGCGGTCAGCCGTCGGTGCCCGACATCATCACGTCAACGGCGATCAGATCGGGATGTGTCGTCCACGGTCAGGACGCTGCCCTCGTCCAAACCGTCATCTCGCGTGGCTCGGAAACCGCACGTCCTGTAATGGTGTGAGCCTGGGGCATCGGCAATGAGGAACGCCCTCTGCTTGTGACGAATGACCAGAACAGCAACTGATCAGTGTGGCTTCACGGCAGGTCGGGACGTTTCGAAACGCGTTCTCCTGTCCGCCCGAACGATGCGGCCAGCGTGGGAAGGGTGCTTCCCAGAGGACTTCCGTACTGGAGTGTTCGGCATCCGCCGAGGCGGTGGGCCGGGGGGTTGCAAGTCGTACGGCCCTTTGTTCGGACGCTACCTTGCGGTGCAAGACTCCACCAACTATCTTGCAAAGCATGTTAGCTCCGGACGAGACGATCCGTCGTCGCAGCCAGTGGCTGCGCGGTGTGCTCGATCTCTGCCTGCTGGCCGTGAACGCCGACGAACCCGCCTACGGGTACGAGATGACGCAACGACTTGCTGCCGCAGGTTTGGACGCCGTCGCCGAAGGGTCGATCTATCCGGCCCTCGGACGCCTTCAGCGCGACGGCCTGCTGGAGACCTACCTGGTGAACGGTGGCGGCGGGCCTCCGCGCAAGTACTACCGGCCTACCGGAGCTGGCCGCAAGGCGCTGGCCGACTGGTCCTCCGAGTGGGAACAGCTCGTGGACGGCGTCGCCGCCGTCCTGGCACGGGTTCCTCAGATGGAGGGGGAAGACCAGTGAACGGTCAGGTCGTCAAGCAGTGCCGTCGCACGTGGCGTCGTCTGGGAGTGCCGCGTGCGGTCGTCGCCGACATGACCGCCGAACTGACCGCTGACCTGGAAACGGCATGTCAGGACGGTCGCGACCCGCAGTCCTATGTAGGCGGCAATCCGGCGGGTTTCGCCCGGGCCTGGGCATCGGAGCGCGGTGTCGTTCCAGTGCGGCCACTGATCGGCCGCGTGGCCACCGTCGCGATCGTCTGCGGCCTCCCGGCTGCTTTTATGGGGTTGTTCGTGGCTTATGGTCTGGGCAGCGATGCCATGGCGGACGCAGCAGGCGGCGTCACATCCGGGGAGTCCCCGACCTGGCTGATTCTCGTGGGTTATGTGTTGAGTGCGGTGTTCGCGTGGGCGGGGATGCTCGGCGGCGTGTCGGCGGCGCTGCGCTTCCACGGTGATGCCGCCCGGCGTGCGACGGTCCGCAGACTCGCGTTCGCCCTTCCTGCGGCCGGCCTCGTCGCGGCGACGGTCACCATCGGCATCGCCGCCCGACTGGAGTTCCCGTTCGGGGTTCGTTACCTACTGGCGGAGAGCCTTGGTCCGGCGCTGTTCCTCGCGTCGGTCGTCGCGTTGGTCCGTTGGAGCGTTGTCCGCTCTGATACAGGACGGCGCGTGCCGGAACGGCATCTGATCCCGGACTGAAGTGCTCCCCGCCTGGAGCGGAGACATTGCAGAGACGTACCGGAGACAGCGTGAAGACGCATCGAAGACGCGCCTCCTGTTGCTTCTTCCCGTGGCCCGAAGAGGGCCGCATCGAAAAAGGGAGGAAACGTGTCCGAACGTCTCAAGAGCACCGCGCGTCGGGTCGCGGTGGGGGCACTGGTGATCGGCGCCTTCAGTGCCGAAGTGGCGCTGCCCGCCCACGCCGAGGGACAGTTCCGTACCAACATCAGCTCCTGGTACCCGGGCAAGACCTCGCGGGCCTGGAGCGACAAGAACAACGACGGTTGGAAGACCGCCGTGGAGATGGCGTACTGCAGCGGGAACTCGCGCAACGTCATGGGCGCTCAGGTCGAGTTGCGCCGGCACCGGCGCCTCCGGCCGGATGCCTCGTACGGCAACCGGGCCTACGTCCGGTCGCAGTGCCGGGGGAGCCGCGCGTCGCGAGGCCAGTGGGGAGACCAGACGGCAGGGAGCTACCGCTTCAAACTGTCCAAGATCAACAATGGCCAGGGGACGACCGGTTACACCTGGTCCGCCCGCTGGGTCGGCGTCTACTACTGACCCTCCGCCCCGGGCCCGTCCAGAGTTCTCCACCGGACGGGCTCGGGGCGCCCCGTCGCGAACGAGAAGGCGAACATCATGCCGATTTCCTTCCACGGCTGCACCTTCGGCTACCGGCGCAGTGCGCCGGTCTTCGTGGACTTCACGTTGAACCTTCCCGAGGGGCGCACCGTGCTGCTCGGTCCCAACGGTGCGGGCAAGTCCACACTTCTCGGACTCGGCGCCTCCCTGCTGCGGCCGGCCGGGGGCAGGGTGGGTTACGCCGGCCTGGACCCCGCTCGCCGCCGGGACCGGGCCGAGTTCCGGCGACGGGTGGGTTGGATGCCGCAGCAGGTACGGCCCATGCCGGGGCTGACCGTGCGTGAACAGGTGAGCTACAGCGGCTGGCTCAAGGGAATGTCGCGCAGGGAGGCGTGGCGCCGGTCGCCCGAAGCCTTGGCGGCGGTGAATCTGGACGCGCTGGCAGATCGCCGTTGTTCGCAGTTGTCCGGGGGCCAACTGCGACGCGTCGGACTTGCCTCGGTACTGGTCCACGATGCTGAAGTGATCCTGCTGGACGAGCCGACGGCGGGACTGGATCCGCAGCAGCGTGAGACCTTCCGAAAGATCGTCACCCGGATCGGGGCACAACGGCACGTGATCGTGTCCACTCACCAGACCGAGGACCTGACCGCGCTGTACCGGTCCGTCGTGGTGCTGGACGAGGCCTGTGTCCGTTTCGTGGGCGCGACCGAGGATTTTGCGGCCTCAGGGGGCCCGTTCGGACCGTCCCAGGTGGAACGTGCCTACGCGCGGCTCGTCGCGAGTGAGGTCTGAGATGCCGATCCATCGTCTGCTGCGCTCGTCGGCGGCCGTTTACCTGTTCCCCTTGGTCGCCCTGTACCTGGCGGTGACGCTCCAGGACGCTCAACAGTTCCTCCAGGACAATTGGCGCGCCGGAAGTGTGCTCGCCTCCTCCGCCGCACTGAGCGCCTTCGCTCCGGCCGGAGCCGCCCTCGGTGCCTGGGAGGCGTGGCGACTGCGTCGCGCCGGCGTGCACCCCGGCGTCGCGGTCCGCTCACCGCTCACCGTCATGGCAGGGGCGTTGCTGCCCATTCTGGCCTTCGCGCTGCTGGGGACGGCGGCCGCCTATGCCGTGGTCGCCTCACAGTTGGGAGGGCTTCCCGGCGGCCCGGACCCGCTGGTGATCGCTGTAGGGGTGCTCGTCACCATCGCATGGACGACGGCGGGATTTGTGGTGGGACGCTGGGCGCATCCAGCGATCGGCGTCCCGGTCATGATGGTGGGCACCTGGCTGTGGTTGTCCTATCCCGCGGCCATGGAGCCGTTGTGGCTGCGCCATCTCACCGGTTACAACGAGGGCGCGTGTTGCGAAACCGGCGCGGTGCTCGACGGCCGGGCGATCGTCGCGCAGGCGATCATTGCCGGCGCCCTGACGACGGCCTCTGCGGGGGCATGGTGCCTGCACACGGTTCGGACGATTTGCTGGACGCCGTTGGCGGCCCTACCCGTCGCGGCCGTGATCACGGGGGTTCTCCTGGTCCAGGGGCTGGGCCCCACCGCCCAGCGGCCTCGGACGTCGGGCCTGGCATGCCGCTCTCATCAGGGTGTGGAGGTGTGCGTGTGGAACGAGCGCCGCGCCCAACTCGACCGAGCCGCCCGGATCGTGGTCCCGGCTGCACGCGTGCTGACCCGGACCGGGCTGCCCATGCCCGAGAAGATCACTGAGGGAACGGCGGACGGCCGGACCTCCTGGCGGTTCATCGCCGCTCCGCGGGCCGATGAGACCGAGATGCGGATGTCGCTGGCGAGCGGTTTCCTGCCCAGCCACGATCTTGACTGTTCAAAGCGCTCCGACTGGCGGGGAGAGGAAGCCTACGCCCCCGTGGGAGCATGGCTCGTACTGGGCATGGGGTTGGGCGCCGCGCGGGCGTCCGAACAGGTCGGGTCGCAGGCCGTCGAAGTCGCCGAACGGGTCCGCACCGAGTCTCGCGACCGGCAACTGGCCTGGTTCCGGCACAATCTCAAGGCCCTCGCCCACTGTGACGTCCAGCCCTGGGGGGTTACGGCCTCATGATCTGGTGGATGCGCGTGAACCGCGTCATATCCACGGCGGCCGGACTCGCAGTGATGCTGGCCTTGGTCGCGGTCGCCGGCGGCAGCCGGATCCCGGCTCCCAACCTGCTTCAGGGAGTGCTGATCGGCACCCCGCTGGCGACGGTTCTCCCGCTGCTGGTCGTGGGGGTGTTCGCCCACGGCTTGGCGAGCGGGGCGCATGAGCAGGCGGCGGTGGCGGTCCGGGACGTCGTGCGTTACCGGCTGATCTACTCGTTGGCGATATGCGGGATCACTGCAGTCGCCGGTCTGGCCCTCACCCTGACGGGTGTCCAGCCGCTGGGAGTGGCCGCCGCCCGGAACGTGGCCGGTTACATGGGGCTGGCTCTCGTCGGCGGGGCCTTGGTGGGACGGCACGCCGCCATCGCGCTGCCGACCGGATACCTGTTCCTGGTCATCATGACCGGTTCCCCGCCCGGTGGGGAACCTCCGCTTTATATGTGGCCGCTTGCTTCGTCCGGTGACGTGGGCGCCATCGTGCTCGCCGGGTTCTGCTTCGGAGCGGGCGTGCTTTTGATGGTGCGCCGGAGAAAGGATCCGCAGCGTCAATTGTGACTCAGCTCATACTGGAACGGAGCAGCAGAAGTGGTGGCCCGCGCATCAACGGTGCGTGCATGGTGATCGAGATGTGTTGAGGCGCGGGGCGGAGTTCCCCGCGGTCGAAGGCGGGCACGGCTGCCGGTTGTCCCTCATGCCGGTGGTCCGGTTGTCGATGGACGGCGCTGAAGCCAGGTTGCCGCACGGGTTGTCGTCACTGGTCGTCGCAGTGGCATTGGAGAAAGGAGGAATCGGCCGACGGATGCTGCAAGGCCGTGTCTGGCCCGATCTGGAACCAGAAGCCGCCGCCAAGAGGCTGCGGCAGTTATTGTGGCGGGTTCGCACGGCGACCGCCGGTCGGCTGCTCGACGTCTCCATGGAACAGGTGCGGCTGGCCGACCATGTCGAGGTGGACCTGTACGACGCGGAGCGCTTCGCCCGGCGAGCGATGGAACACGGTAGTGCTCCGCCCGCCGAACATGCCGTGCTGGGCAGGGAACTGCTGGCCGATTGGCAGGACGGTACGGTGCTCGATGCGCAGGAACGCTGGAACCGGCTGAGACTGATGGCCCTGGAGCGGCTCGCGGAGGAAAGCCTGCGTGCCGGTGCGGTGCTCGACGCCATCGAATTCGCCGGCATGGCGACCATGGTGGACGAGTTCGACGAGATCCCACGCCGGATCATGGTCTCGGCGTACTCGCTACGTGGTGATCATGCGGGGGCGCGGCGCGTATACGACGCGTACCGGAGACTACTCAGAACGGAACTCGGATTGGAACCGAGTCCGGAGTTCAAAGAGTTACTGAGCCGGAACGGGGACATGAGTCTGAAGCCGGCCGCGCCGGCCATATGATCCATTCTCGTGCCCACCTCTGCTCCGTCACTCGTTTGTCGTCGCGCTGCGGCGCCGAGCGGGCGGTGTCAAGGGTGACCGAGCCGATCACATCGTCAGAGCTCATCACTTTGTACCGGGAGCAGCAAGCAGGTCTCATCCGGATGGCCGTCCTGCTGGTGGGGGACGAGGCCACGGCCGAGGACGTGGTGCAGGACGTTTTCCTGCGGATGCAGGGCAAGCCGCCCTGTCTTGATGATGCCGGCAAGCTGCTCGCATATGTGCGGACGGCCGTGTTGAACGGCTGCCGCATGGCGCTGCGCAGGCGTAAGCGATTGTGGGGGCGGATCGAGCCGCACGAGCCGCCGGTCTGGTCGGCGGAGTCTGCCGTGCTTCTCAGCGAGGACCGTCGAGAGGTCATGCGCGGGTTGCAGCGACTGCCCCGGCGCCAGCGTGAAGCGCTCGTGCTGCGCTACTACCTTGAGTTGAGCGACGAAGAGGTCTCCCGGGTCATGGGGATCAGGCCGGGTACCGTGCGTTCCACGATGACGCGGGCGCTGACGGCGTTGGCTTCCGAGTTGGGAGAGGGGGTTCGGTGAACGAGCTTGAAAAGCGCCTGCATGATGCTCTGGCGGGAACGGCCGCGACGGTCGACGAGGATGTGGAACGGCCCTTTCCCGAGCGCCCTCCGCGCCGTGAGCGGCATCGTTCTTTTCTGGTTCCGCTGGCTGCGGCATTCTCGGTGCTGTTGGTTCTCGGAGCTATGGTGCAAATGCTGGGTCCGATCGGCGGCGGAAAGCCGGATCCGCAGCAGAGGTCTGGAATTCCGAATTTCGTCCTCGCGGCGGTTCCCGCGTCAAAGGAACGGCCGTCGCGCTTGGAGGTTCGTGAGACGGCCAACGGGAGACTGGTCGGGGCACACGATATATTCGACCGCCGCTGGCAGTTCACCCAGGTGGCAGGTCGAAAGAACAGCCGTTCTTTTTTGGTGCTGGCGGAGAAGGACGACGGAGGATGCGCGGCGAAAGTCTTCCGGATCGCTGTTTCCGAGTCGGGGGATATGGGGGCGCCCGCTCAGGTCACCCTTGCGGTTCCACGTAATCACATGATCAGCGAGTTGGCGCTATCCTTCGATGGCGCGCAACTGGCTTACACCACCGAGCAGTGCGATGATACGGCAGTCGAGGGAGCGGAAACGGCGGCCTTCCTCAATGTACTCACTCTGTCCACGGGGAGTGCGCGGAAGTGGCAGGTGCGCAAGGGGGCGCTTCTCGGAGGCTTGGCCTGGTTGCCGGATGGGCGGCGGCTTCTCTATATCAGTAGCGGTGAGGTGAAGGCGTCGCTGCGGTTGCTGGACACTGCCGGAGCCCGTGCGTCTGATCTTTATGCGGCTAGCCGTAACGTTCGCGAACTGGCATCAGAGGACAGTGTAAGTAGTCTTGCGGTGACGCCTGAAGGCGCGAGCGCCTATCTTCTCGTCGCAACTCTCAAAGGGGCCACTGGCATGTCGTTCGAGCAAGGGGCGGGGAGCAGAGGTCAGGGTCACACAGAATTGTCGCCTCCGGGAAGTGCGACGGGGGGAGACTCGGGAGGTTTGCGTATCGACAGGATCGATTTGATGACCGGCGCATGGCGGCGGTCGGTGTTCGCGGTGAACGGCAACGATCTGGGACGAGGCTTGGCGGTGGACGCCAGTGGTAAATATCTGCTGACTTTTACCTCTGTGTATGACTTGCGGCGCTCTGGAGAAGTCGCTGTGAAAATGAAGTTCCCTGCCGCGCATGACTTGGACTGGTGAGGAGCGGCTCAGTATGAGCGAGTCACGAAGCGGTCGAAGTCTGGAGCGGTCGAAAAGCCCAGTAGGGCTCAGTGGACGCGCTTCCAGCCTGCGCACTTGGTGGTGCGGGCCCGGTTCGGCTTCACTCCGCATTCGCGCGCGTAGAGGTGCTCGGTGTAGTCCGAGCTGAAGAACTTCCCGTACTCCTTGCTGTAGGGCAGGTCCGCAGGGACGCCCTTGTTGAGGAAGAAGTACACCTTGCTCGTATGCGTTCGGCCCCGCTCGGTCGCACGGAATTGCACGGCGGCCGCCCAGCCGTTCTTCTTGTGGTCCTTGAGCCATCCGCTCACGGTCACCTTCGTCGAGGTCCGCGTATAGGTGCCGTTCGCCTTCACGGCCTTGTAGCCCGTCGTGGACCACGTGCGCGGCGCGGCCTCGGCGGCCGTGGTGCCGAGGGCGGTCAGGAACAGGGCGGTCGCGAGCGTCACCGTTGCCGTTCGCCGCATGGGGAGCCTCCTGGGTCGCGGGGACACGGGTGAAGCTAGCAGGGGTCGGGCAAGACTAGGGCCCTGCCGGTGACACCGGCAGGGCCCTAGGTCAGCGCGGGGGAGAAGGCTCAGAAGAGCTTCTTCCACGGACCCGCCACCATGCTGTTGCGGTTGCTCTCGCGCACACCCACCTCACGCACGTACAGGTGGCCGGAGTAGCCGGAGGTGTACTTGCCGCGGTACACCTTGTGGAACTTGAAGTCCGCGGGACGGTTGTTGCGCCGGTCCACGAAGTAGAAGACCGCGGAGGTCTTGTACTTCTTGTAGTCCTGGGTGGCGGTGCGGATCTGCACGGCCGGGGACCAGCCGTTGTTGCCGGAGTCGGACAGGTAGACGCTGACCGCCAGACCCGAGCTGCTGCGGGTGTACTTGCCCGACGCCTCCAGCGAGCCCCAGCCGTCCTTGGTGACCCAGGAACGGGTGGTGGAAGCGTCGGCGGCGGTGGCCGCGACGGCGGTCAGGCACGACATGGCCAGGCCGGTGGAGACGGCCAGGGTGGCGATACGCCGCATGTATCCCTCCAGGGGGTTGATCGACCGGGTTGGGTCGTAAACCTAGCAGCGTGATCTTGCGAAGTTTTGTGCATTTGTTCGACTGGGGCCGGGGGCGGCCAGGTGGCTGAACCTTTCTGTGCCCGCCACCGTCCAAGTGTCCGGCGATGCTTTCCAGCGTGCCGGGCGGGTCCCACACCATCAGGGGTTTCGGAAGTGGGTCCGAAAAGTTCCGAAATCGTTGTGCTATAGATCACACTTGTCAGCGGTCGCGCATCGCGTCCAGCAGCGCCCGCATGTCCACCAGGGCGGCCCGCGCGTGCTCGGCCACCTCGGTCAGCGCGGTGTCCGCGTTCCCGGCCTCGCCGTCGAGGCCCGCCTCGGCGGTGCGCACCAGCCGGGCGGTGTGCTCCAGCACCGTGCCGCGCAGCCCGATCGCCACCCGGTGCCGCTCGGCCATCACCGCCGCGCCGGTCCGGGCCGCCATCGTCTCCAGCGCGCTGGCCTCCCAGCGGCGGCGGCCGCGCGCCACCGTCCTGCCCCACGCCCAGAACGGCAGCAGCAGCAACGTCCCGAACGCCAGGCCGGCGCCCATCCCGAACAGGATGATCCCGCGGACGCCGGAACCGTCCCGCTGAGGCTCGGTCAGCAGCAGCACCGTGAACTCCACGCCCCACGGGACCGCCGCCAGCAGCGGCGCGGGCCAGGTCGCCGTCCCGCGCGGCGAGTAGCAGGCCACCGCGTACACCGCGAACATCCCGGCGGGGCACCCGAGGACCAGCAGGCTGATCAGCTCCGGCATCGCCGGCCCGGCCGCCAGCGCCGCCGCGCAGTCGACCACCACCAGCACGGCCAGCACGCGGTAGGGCGCGCGCCGTCGCCACCACAGCGGTGCCACGCGCGCCGCCAGGGCCAGCGACAGCAGCACCGCGCCGCCGAGCGACCAGTCCTTCAGCACCGAGTCGGCGGGCACGAACGCCAGCAGCGACGGCAGGACCGCGCAGACCGCCACCACGACCCCGTCGACGACCTCCTGCCAGCCCATCCCGCGCCGCGCCCCGGCGGGCGCGGTCGGCAGCACCGCCGCCACCTCCCAGCCGCCGTCGGGCGCGGGCCCCGCGGTCAGGGTGCCGCGCAGCGCCTCGGCCCGCTCCCGCATCCCGGTGATGCCGCGCCCGCCGCCCAGCGACGGCACGGGCGCGTCCTCCGCCGGAACCCGGTTCACCACCGACACCCGCACCGCGCCCGACGCGTAGCAGACCTCCACCGCCACCGCCGCGCCCGGCGCGTACCGCATGGCGTTGGTCAGCGACTCCTGGACGATCCGGTACGCCGCCGTCACCACCTGCGGGCGCACCCGGCGGGCCCGGCCCTCGAACGCCAGCGACACCGGCACGCCCAGCCGCGTCAGGCCCTGGCACAGCGGCGGCAGCAGCGCGTCCAGGCCCCCGTCGTCGCCCTCGGGGCCGACCACGTCCACCAGCCGGGTCAACGCGGTCAGCACGTCGCGGCCGGTGTCGGCGGCGGCCGACAGCGCCTGGCGGCTCAGATCGGGGTCGCCGACGCGGGCGGCCGCGCCGCTGTGCACCACCACGGCGCTCAGGTGGTGCCCGGCCACGTCGTGCAGGTCGCGGGCCAGCCGCTCGCGCTCGGCCTCGGCGGCGGCGCGCCGCTCCCGCTCGGCGGCGGCGAGCTGGGCGGCCAGCTCGCGGCGGCGCGCCTTGTGCTGGCGGCGCAGCTGCCCCAGCGCGATGATCACTAGGTAGAAGAAGAAGTCGAAGACCTCGCTCAGGAACACGTCGGCGAGGTCCTCGCGGGCGGGCAGGTAGGCCAGGAACGCCGCCGCCCAGACCAGCAGGCCCCCGGTCACCGCCGCGCGGCGGCCGCGGTGCACCGCCAGCGAGTACAGCGCGATGGCGTCGGCGACGCCGCCGACCAGGGTGTCGGTGCGGCCGATCAGCAGCAGCCCGGCGGAGCCGATCAGCACGGTGGCGACCAGCACCGGCACCGGCGCGCGCCGCCGCCAGATCAGCGCGGCGCACGCGGCCAGCGCGCAGACGGTGAGCACCGCCCACTTCCAGCCCGCCATCGTGGGCGTGGTCTCGTGCGTGCGCACCAGCAGCGGGGACAGGCCGAGCTGGGCGGCGGCGGTGACGGCGGGGACGGCGAAGTCGGCGACGCTCGGCCATGGGCCCGCGCCGCCGCCCGGCGGGTCCGGCGGGGCGTCCGCCGTCCCGTTGGTCCTGTCCACGCCTCGACCTTAGGGCCGGTCAGGTGGGCCTGCGGCCCGACTCCGGGCCGTCCCGCCTCCGCCGGAAGGCGGAGCGGGCGGTGGGGTCAGCCGTCGTCGGGCAGGCAGGGGGTGCGGCCGTCCAGCGTCATGGCCGGCGTGCGGCCGCCGCCGCGCAGCCGGACGGTGAAGGTCACCTCCGGCACCTCCCGCGTCACCGTGAAGGTCCGGTTCCGCTTGCGGCCGCGCGGCGGCGCGGTCAGCCGGTAGCCGCGCTCGCCGACCAGGTCCAGCGTCAGCGCGGTGGCGCGGTCCACCGACGCGGCGGGCGACACGCCCGGTTGCAGCGGCAGCTCCGCGCGCAGCGTGCGGCGCGCCCGCCCGTCGGCGCACGGGTCGGTGCGGTCGGCCAGCGTGCGCGGGCGGCCGCCGAGCTGGCGGGCGCTGCCGTTCAGCACCACGCCCGCGTCGGTGCGCAGCCGGTCGGCGGCCTCCGACAGGGCGGGGCCGCGCGCGCAGCCGGCGGCGGTGGGGGCGAGCAGCACCGCCGCGAGGGCGAGCGCGGGCTTTCCGGGCGGTGTGGGGAACCGCACGATCGGGGACGGCGAGACAAGGGGCACGGCGCGTAGCCTAAACGGAGAGCGACCGAGAATTACACACAGTAATCGCTTTGTTACGCCGGAGTATCGGCGGTAACGGTGGAACCATGCCTGTCGTGCGCGGCCGATTCCGGAGAACGGCGACCGCCCTGGGTGTCCTGCTGGCGACCGCCGTGCTCGTGCTGCCCGCGTCCGCCTCCGCCGCCGCCGAGGGGCCCCCGGCCGCGCCCCGGGAGCTGCTGGGAGATTCCGCTCCCACCTTCGACGTGGTCCTGACCCTGGGCACCGACGGCGTGGTGCGCGTCCGCGAGACCATCAGCTACGACTTCACGCGCCCCGGCGAGCAGGGCATCGTGCGGCGCGTCGCCTACCGGCACGGCCGCCGCCTCTACGACGTGCACGGCGTGCGCACCAGCTCCTCCACCGGCGCGCCCGCCCGCGCGCAGACCGTCCGGCTGCTGCACGACGTGCGGATCAGCGTCGGCGAGGGGGAGCGGCGGGCCGGCGGCCGCCAGGCGTACGTGATCGAGTACGAGGTGGCGGGCGCGTTCACCCCGCGCGCCGGCCACGTCGAGCTGGTCTGGGACGCGGTCGGCGACTCCTGGCCCGTGCCGATCGGCGAGGCGGCGGTGCGCGTCGAGGCCCCGGTGCCGCTGCGCCGCGTCGGCTGCCGCGCGGGCCGTCCCCCGGCCACCACCAAGTGCCTGCGCGACCGCGACGGCCCCTACGCCGTCGGCTTCACCCAGAGCGGCCTGCGCCCGCGCGAGGGCATGACGGTCAAGGTCAGGCTGCCCGAGGGGACGATCGCGGTGCCGCCGCCCCGCTACTCCGCGCCGCGCTGGCAGGGCACCTGGCCGGGCGCGCTGGTCCTGCTGCTGGCGCTCGGCGCGGCGGCGTCGCTGGCCCGGGGCCCGCTGCCGGACCGGCGCGTCGCGGCGTTCCTGGGCGCGGCCGGGGCCACACTGATGATCGCCGACGCCGCCGCCGAGATCGCGGCCGGCGACCCGTGGGGCCTGTCGCTCGGCGACCCCTTCGTGGCGGGGCTCGCGCTGGCGGTGGCCGGGGCGGCGGCGGCCGTCGTGCGGAGGACTCGTACAACGGAACACGCAACGGACATCCGGCGGTAGGAATAGAGTGGCCGGGCGCGGCCCGGACGAAGTCGATCCGAACGGATCTCCGTCCGCGGCCGTCTACTCGGTTATGGGGCCGCCCCGCTGGGGGCGGCGGTCGGGGAAAGGGAGGCACGGGGCGTGCGGGAGTACCTGCTCACGGCGTTGGTCGCCGCCCTCGTCGCCTACCTGCTCACCCCGGCGGTGCGGAAGTTCGCGGTCTGGTTCGGCGCGCAGGCGGTGCCCCGCGACCGCGACGTGCACGTCATCCCGACGCCCCGGCTCGGCGGCCTGGCGATGTTCGGCGGCATGGTGGCCGCGCTGGTGGTGGCCACCGGGCTGCCGTCGATGCGGCAGGTGCTGGCCTCCGGCGACGTCAACGTCGGCCGGGCGCTGCTGCTGTCGGGCGGGCTGATCGTGCTGGTCGGCATCGCCGACGACCGCTGGGGCGTGGACCCGCTCACCAAGTTCGCCGGGCAGGTCGCCGCGGCCGGGATCTTCATCATGCAGGGCATCCAGCTCTACGTGATCCCGCTGCCCAACGGCGAGCCGCTGTCGCTGCCGCCCTCCTACGGCGTGCCGCTGACGGTGTTCGTGGTGGTCGCCACCATCAACGCGGTCAACTTCATCGACGGCCTGGACGGCCTGGCCGCCGGCGTCGTCGGCATCGCCGCGCTCGCCCTGTTCAGCTACGCCTACCTGCTGTCGATGGCCAACGGCCTGACCACCCTGAGCGGCCCGACGCTGACGGCCGCGGTGCTGGTCGGGATGTGCGCGGGCTTCCTGCCGCACAACTTCAACCCGGCCCGCATCTTCATGGGCGACACCGGCTCGATGCTGATCGGGCTGCTGCTCAGCTCCTCCACGATCATGCTGACCGGCACCTTCGACCCGGCCCTGCTGGACGCCTACAAGCTGTTCCCGTTCTGGGTGCCGCTGCTGCTGGTCCCGGCGGTGGCCGCGGTGCCGTTCATCGACATGCTGCTGGCGGTGTGGCGGCGCACCAACCAGGGCATGTCGCCGTTCGCGCCGGACAAGATGCACCTGCACCACCGGCTGCTGGAGCTCGGCCACTCCACCCGCCGCGCCGTCATGATCATGTACTTCTGGGTCGCGCTGCTGGCGATGGGCCTGGTCGGCATGTCGGTGGCGGGCTCGGCCTGGCTGGTCGGCGGCCTGGCGCTGGCGGTGGCGCTGGTCGGCGTCACGCTGATGATCGCGCTGCCCCGGATGGCCGCGCGCCGCGCCGCCCGCCATCCCGCGGTGCCGCACGCCGACCCCTCGGCCGAGCCGCCGGGCGGGCCGCGCGCCCACGAGACGGTGTGATCCCGCCCGCACGGTCGGTGATCATCTGCGTCGCCACCTGCGGCTCCATCCCCGTGCCCGCCGGGCCTGCGGGCTCCGGGCCCGCTCCGCGCGGCGCGGGCCGTTCCCGCCGAACAGGTGCTTGACCTGGGCTACAGTCCGTGGTGCGAGTCGTGGGACAGGTGCGCGACGAGGGTCCGGCACAGGGTTCATCCGTTACATCAAGGGTAATTGCGGACGTTCCGGACGCTTGTGATACCTTTCACGAACAAGAGACGAACACTGAACGTGACCAGCCGGAGCCCACATGCATTCTTCCGACGCCCGGATCCTCCGCGGCGCCGCGCTCCCCGCTGGTCTCGCCGGCATCGCCGCCGTTCTGGTCGGCCTGCTGCTGGGCGGGACCAAGGGCGCGCTGGGTGCCGCGCTCGGCACGATCGTCGTGCTCGCGTTCTTCAGCATCAGCGTCGTGGCGGTGAGCTACGCCTCCAAGATCTCACCGCAGATGATGTTCGCCGCCGCCGTGTTCAGCTACATCACCAAGCTGCTGGTGATGTTCGTCCTGATCGCGGCCCTGGACAGCGTCACCATCTGGAACTCCACGGCGTTCGCCTACACGGTCATCGCGCTCACCCTGGTGTGGATCGGCGCGGAGATCCGTGTCTCCCTCACGACCAAGGCGCTCTACGTCGACCCCGAGCCGTCGGTGAAGCCGACCGCTCCGAAGGCCGACGAGGACGCCGACCGCACCGCCGACAACGCCGCCGAGCGCGCCGCGGGTGACACCGCCGCGTCCGGCGAGCGCACCGCCGACCGGAGCCCGTGATGTCACCGTGGGCGGTACCGGCGGCAATGGACTACTCCAATATGACCATCAGGGGGGTGGCCTGCTATGGTCCGTCCTGCGATGAGCGAGGAGGGGCACCGGCCCGATCCGGGGTCCGACGAGTCGGACCACCGAGGCTTCGCCAACGCCGCCTGGTCCATCCCGAGCTACATCCTGAGCGGGATGGCCGTCTACGGCGGTCTAGGCTGGCTGTTGGATCGCTGGCTGGGCACCTCGGCGCTGTTCCCCATCGGAGTCCTGGTGGGCCTTGCTCTAGCGCTCTACCTGGTCTACCACCGCTACGGCCGCTGAAAACCCGGCCCGCGGCGCTGACCAGCGCCGACTTCGCAACGCCCCTGCTGCCCACGGGCACGCACCCGAAGTACCACCGACTGACCTGCAGAGTCACTGACGAAGGGACTGCCGCGTGAGCGCGCTGCACCTCCTCGCCTCTGGGAGCGGAGATGAGTTCGAGGCCCCGGGCCTGCACATCTTCGACTGGGGGCCGATTTTCAAGGACGGCCCGGCGTGGCTCGAGTGGTTCACCAAGCCGACCCTGATCGTCATCCTCGCGGCGCTGGTCGTCATCGTCTTCTCCTGGCGCGCCTTCGGCAACCCCAAGCTGGTGCCGAAGGGCGTGCAGAACGTCGGTGAGGTCGCCTACCTGCTGGTGCGCGACCAGGTGGCCCGCCCGATGCTGGGCAAGGACGGCGACCGCTGGATGCCGTTCCTGTTCTCCACGTTCTTCTTCGTGCTGTTCATGAACCTGGCCGGCGTCGTGCCGGTGCTCCAGCTCCCGGCCACCTCGCACATCGCGATCCCGATCGTGCTGGCGCTGGCGGTCTACCTGATGATGTTGTTCCTCGGCATCAAGAACCAGGGGCTGGTCGGGTACTTCAAGAACATCATGTTCCCGCCGGGGCTGCCCAAGGCGCTGTACCTCATCCTGGCGCCGATCGAGCTGCTGTCCACGATTATCCTGCGGCCGTTCACGCACGCCATCCGGCTGTTCGCCAACATGTTCGCCGGCCACCTGCTGATCGCGTTCTTCGCGACCGTGGCCTGGTGGTTCCTCGCCGAGAAGCTCACTCCGCTGGGTGCGGGTGTCGGCCTCGTCGGCTTCCTCATGACCATCGTCATGACCGCCTTTGAGATCTTCGTGCAGAGCCTGCAGGCGTTCATCTTCACGCTGCTGGCCGCCTCCTACATCAACAGCTCTCTGCACGCTGACCACTGATACAGACCAACACACCCGCAAACGCAAGCCTCCGGTGGGCAGACCCCCCACCGGTCGAGTGAAAAGGAAAGAGCACCATGCTCGCTGCGTCCACTAACGTCCTCGCCGAAGTCTCGGGCAACCTCGGCTCCGTCGCGTACGGTCTGGCCGCCATCGGCCCGGGCATCGGCGTGGGCATCATCTTCGGCCAGGGTGTGCAGGCCATCGCCCGCCAGCCGGAGCTGACCAACGTCATCCGCCAGAACATGCTGCTGGGCTTCGCCCTCACCGAGGCGCTGGCCCTCATCGGTTTCGTCGTGCCGTTCGTGCACAAGTAAACCGCCCCTGCTTACGTCTGACAGGAAGGCGGAAACCTCATGATGAACCTGTTGGCCGCCACGGTGGCCCAGGGTGAGGAGTACAGCCCGCTGGCCCCCGAGCCCGCGGAACTGGTCGTCGGCTCGCTCGCCTTCGCGATCGTGCTCATCCTGGTCGGCTGGAAGCTCGTCCCGGCGATCCGCAAGACGCTGGAAGAGCGCACCGAGGCGATCGAGGGCGGCCTGGACAAGGCCAACAAGCGGCAGGCCGAGGCCGAGGCCGTCTACAAGGAGTACCGGGCCAAGCTCCAGGAGGCCCAGCGCGAGGCCGGCCGGCTTCGCGAGGAGGCCCGCGAGCAGGGCGCTGCCATCATCGCCGAGATGAAGGAGCAGGCCCAGGTCGAGGCGCGGCGCATCACCGAGGCCGCGCAGGCGCAGATCGAGGCCGAGCGGCAGCAGGCCATGCAGTCGTTGCGCGCGGAGATCGGCGCCATGTCGGTCGACCTCGCCGGCCGCGTCGTGGGCGAGTCCCTGGAGGACTCGGCCCGGCAGAGCCGCGTGGTGGACCGGTTCCTCGAAGAACTTGAGGGCCGGGCCCGTACGCAGGAGCAGATCACCTCATGACCATCACGGGAGCGGTGAGCAGGGCCTCGCTGGCCGAGGCCAAGGAGCGGCTCGAGGCGGTCATCCCCTCGGCCGACCTGGCCGCGCTGGGGAGCGACCTGTTCTCGGTGCTGCACCTGATCGACCACGAGCACGGCCTGCGGCGGGCGATCTCCGACCCGTCGCGGGACGGCGCCGACAAGGCCCAGCTCGTCACGGCCCTGCTCGACGGCAAGGTCTCACCGGCCGCTCTCGGGCTGGTCGCCGACGTGGTCCGGCTGCGCTGGTCCAAGCCGTCGGAGCTGTCGGACGGGCTGGAGGTCCTGGCGGTCAACGCCGAGTCCGCCCGCGCCGAGGCCGACGGCCGCCTGGACGAGCTGGAGGACGAGCTGTTCCGGTTCTCCCGCGTCGTCGACGGCGACCCCGCCCTGCGGGGCGCGCTGGCCGGGCCGGCGCTGCCGAACGACCGCAAGCTGGGCGTGGTGACCACCCTCCTGGAGGGCAAGGTCACCCCGTCCGCGCTGACGCTGGTCACCGAACTGGTGCTCCACCCGCGAGGACGTAGCCTGGAAGGCGGGCTGGCCGAGTACGGCCGCCTCGTCGCCCAGCGCCGGCAGCGCCTGGTGGCGCTGGTGCGGACCCCGGTCGAGCTGACCGAGGCCCAGCGCACGCGGCTCGCCGCGGTGCTGGCCACGGCCTACGGCCACGAAGTACACCTGAACATCGAGCTCGACCCCAGCGCGATCGGCGGCCTGTCGATCCAGATCGGGGACGAGATCATCGACGGCACGATCGCCGGACGGCTGGACGAGGTCCGCCGGCGGCTCGCGAGCTGACGAAGCTAGCTGAGCTGACCCCTAAGGGAGCAAGAGAGGAATCATGGCGGAGCTGACGATCCGTCCGGATGAGATCCGGACCGCGCTGGAGCGCTTCGTCCAGTCGTACGAGCCTGAGGCCGCCGCGCGCGAAGAGGTCGGCACCGTTGTCGATTCCGGCGACGGTATCGCCCACGTCGAGGGCCTGCCCTCCGCGATGGCCAACGAACTCCTGGAGTTCGAGGACGGCACCCGTGGCCTGGCTCTGAACCTGGACGTGCGCGAGATCGGCGCCGTTGTCCTGGGTGACTTCAGCAAGATCGAGGAGGGTCAGAAGGTCCGCCGGACCGGCGAGGTCCTCTCGGTCCCGGTCGGCGATGGCTTCCTCGGCCGCGTCGTGGACTCGCTGGGCAACCCGCTGGACGGCAAGGGCGCGATCGAGTCCACCGAGCGCCGCGCGCTGGAGTTGCAGGCCCCGACCGTCGTGCAGCGGCAGTCGGTCAAGGAGCCGCTGCAGACCGGCATCAAGGCCATCGACGCGATGACGCCGATCGGCCGCGGCCAGCGCCAGCTGATCATCGGTGACCGGCAGACCGGCAAGACCACGGTCGCGGTCGACACGATCATCAACCAGAAGGAAGCCTGGGAGTCGGGCGACGAGAGCAAGCAGGTCCGCTGCATCTACGTCGCCATCGGCCAGAAGGGCTCCACGATCGCCAACATCCGGCGGTCGCTGGAAGAGGCCGGCGCGCTGGAGTACACCACGATCGTGGCCGCCCCGGCCTCCGAGCCGGCCGGCTACAAGTACATCGCCCCCTACACCGGGTCCGCGATCGGCCAGCACTGGATGTACCAGGGCAAGCACGTCCTGATCGTGTTCGACGACCTGTCCAAGCAGGCCGACGCCTACCGCGCGGTGTCGCTGCTGCTGCGCCGCCCGCCGGGCCGCGAGGCCTACCCGGGCGACGTGTTCTACCTGCACTCGCGCCTGCTGGAGCGCTGCGCGAAGTTGTCGGACGACCTGGGCGGCGGCTCGATGACCGGCCTGCCGATCATCGAGACCAAGGGCAACGACGTCTCGGCGTTCATCCCGACCAACGTCATCTCGATCACCGACGGCCAGTGCTTCCTGGAGACCGACCTGTTCAACCAGGGCGTCCGCCCTGCGATCAACGTCGGCATCTCGGTCTCGCGCGTCGGCGGCTCGGCCCAGATCAAGGCCATGCGCAAGGTCTCGGGCACCCTCCGCCTCGCCCTGTCGCAGTTCCGCGACCTGGAGGCCTTCGCGGCCTTCGCCTCCGACCTGGACGCCGCCTCGCGCGCCCAGCTCGACCGCGGCGCCCGCCTGGTGGAGCTGCTCAAGCAGCCCCAGGGCTCGCCGTTCCCGGTCGAGAAGGAGGTCGTCTCGGTGTGGGCGGGCACCTCCGGTGAGCTGGACGACGTCCCGGTCGCCGACATCCGCCGCTTCGAGCTCGACTTCCTGGACCACCTGGAGCGCAACCACTCCGGCGTGCTCACCGGCATCCGCGAGACCGGCCAGCTGTCCGACGACGGTTTCACCACCCTGAAGGACGCCATCACGGAGTTCAAGAAGGGCTTCGAGACCGGCGAGGGCAAGATGCTGGGCGCCGACGAGGACGTCGAGCCGATCTCCGACGAGGCCGTGGAGCAGGAGACGATCACGCGCCAGGTCAAGAAGGGCTGATCGGCCATGGCCCAGCTACGGCAACTGCGGCAGCGGATCAGGTCGGTCAGCTCGACCGCCAAGATCACGCGTGCCCAGGAGATGATCGCGACCTCGCGCATCGTCAAGGCCCAGCAGGCGGTGGCGGCCTCCAAGCCGTACGCCGACCAGATCACCCAGGCGCTGACCGCGCTGGTCAGCCACCACGTGGGCATCGACCACCCGCTGCTGAACGAGCAGCCGGAGGACAAGCGCACGGCGGTGCTGATCGTCACCAGTGACCGGGGCTTCTGCGGCGGCTACAACGCCAACGTCATCCGCGAGGCCGAGTCCCTGATCAAGGCGCTGCGCGAGCAGGGCCGCGAGCCGATCCCGTACGTCATCGGCAACAAGGGCCTCACCTGGTACCGCTTCCGGGACCGGGAGATGGCCGAGTCGTGGACGGGCTTCAGCGACCGGCCGACCTTCGCCAGCGCGGAGCAGATCGGGCGGCGGCTGGCCGCGGACTTCCTCAAGACCGACGCCGAGGGCGGGGTCGGGGAGATCCACGTGGTCTACACCGAGTTCATCTCGATGTTGTCCCAGGAGGTGCAGGTCCGGCGGCTGATGCCGCTGGAGGTCACCGAGCGGGAGGCCGAGGCGAACGCCGCGGTGCTGCCGTCCTACGACTTCGAGCCCTCGGCCGAGGCCGCACTGGACCTGCTGCTGCCCAACTACATCGAGAGCCGCATCTTCCACATGCTGCTCCAGTCGGCGGCCTCCGAGCACGCCGCGCGGCGCCGCGCCATGAAGTCGGCGACCGACAATGCCAACGAACTGATCGGTGTCTACACGCGCCAGATGAACCAGGTGCGGCAGGCAGCGATCACCCAGGAAATCAGCGAGATCGTCGGTGGCGCTGACGCGCTCGCCGATTCTGGCGGGGAGTGAGAATGACTGCTCAGGTAGAGACGGCGACGGCCACCGGGCGCGTCGCCCGGATCATCGGCCCGGTCGTCGACGTGGAGTTCCCCGCCGACGCCATCCCGGAGATCTACAACGCGCTCAACGTCGATGTGTCCATGGGCGGCGAGACCAAGACGCTGACCATGGAGGTCGCCCAGCACCTCGGCGACAACATGATCCGCGCGATCTCCATGCAGCCGACCGACGGCATGGTGCGCGGCGCGGCGGTGTTCGACAGCGGCAAGCCGATCTCGGTGCCGGTGGGCGACATCACCAAGGGCCACGTGTGGAACGCCCTCGGCGAGGCGCTGGACGTCCCGACCGCGTCGCTGGAGATCAACGAGCGCTGGGGCATCCACCGCAGCGCCCCGGCGTTCGACCAGCTGGAGTCGCGCACCGAGATGCTGGAGACCGGCATCAAGGTGATCGACCTGCTGTCCCCCTACGTCAAGGGCGGCAAGATCGGTCTGTTCGGCGGCGCGGGCGTGGGCAAGACGGTCCTCATCCAGGAGATGATCCGTCGCGTCGCCCGCAACTTCGGCGGCACCTCGGTGTTCGCCGGCGTCGGCGAGCGCACCCGTGAGGGCAACGACCTCTGGGTGGAGATGGACGAGGCGGACGTCCTGAAGGACACCGCCCTGGTCTTCGGCCAGATGGACGAGCCGCCGGGCACCCGCCTGCGGGTCGCCCTGTCCGGCCTGACCATGGCGGAGTACTTCCGCGACGTGCAGGGCCAGGACGTGATGTTGTTCATCGACAACATCTTCCGGTTCACCCAGGCCGGCTCCGAGGTCTCCACGCTGCTCGGCCGCATGCCGTCCGCGGTGGGCTACCAGCCCACCCTGGCCGACGAGATGGGCGTGCTCCAGGAGCGCATCACCTCGACCCGGGGCCACTCGATCACCTCGATGCAGGCGATCTACGTCCCGGCGGACGACATCACCGACCCGGCGCCGCACACCACCTTCGCGCACCTCGACGCGCGGACCGTGCTCTCGCGGGCCATCTCCGAGAAGGGGATCTTCCCGGCGGTGGACCCGCTGGACTCCTCCTCCCGGATCATGGACCCGCAGATCCTGGGCCGCGAGCACTACGAGGTGGCCCAGGAGGTGCGACGCATCCTGCAGAAGTACAAGGAGCTGCAGGACATCATCGCGATCCTCGGTATCGACGAGCTGTCCGAAGAGGACAAGGTCACCGTGAACCGGGCTCGCCGCATCGAGCGCTTCCTGTCGCACCCGATGTACGTGGCCGAGCAGTTCACCGGCCAGCCCGGCGTCACCGTGCCCAAGGACGAGACGGTCGCCTCGTTCAAGGCGCTCACCGAGGGCAAGTACGACCACATCCCCGAGCAGGCGTTCTTCATGTGCGGCGGCATCGAGGATGTCGAGAAGAAGGCCAAGGAGCTGGAGAAGTAGTCCGCTCCGGCAGGGCCGGGCCGGGCGCGCCCGGCCCGGCCCTGCCGGTCCGCTCCAGTATTCGGAGGAATGACACGTGGCAACCCTGAAGGTCGGGCTGGTCTCACCCGAGCGTGAGGTCTGGTCCGGCGAGGCCAAGATGGTGGTCGCGCAGACCATCGAGGGCCAGCTCGGCATCATGCCGGGCCACGCCCCGGTGCTGGGCGTGCTGCTGGACGGCAGCGTGGTGAAGATCGAGCCCGCCGACGGCGGCGAGTGGATCACCGCGGCGGTCGGCAGCGGCTTCTTCTCGATCGCCGACGACGAGGTGTCGGTGCTGGCCGAGCAGGCCGAGCTGGGTTCGGAGGTCGTCGTGTCCGACGCCCGCCAGGACCTGGACGAGGCCCTCAAGGCCGGCGACGCCGACTCCACCGCCGAGCGGCGGGCGCGGGCGCGCCTGCGCGCGGCGGGCGCCGAGGCGTAAGGCTTTTCGCAGGACGCGGCACCGCCGGTGCCGCGGTGGGTACGGGCTCCACGGGCGGGAAACGGCGGGGGGACTTGGGCGGGACACTGGCACTGGACGCGGGCGCGGTGCTCGCTGCCGTCGTCCTGCTGGTCGCGGTCCTGTTCGTCGCCATGTCGGCGCGCCGCCGGCTGCTGGTGCGCGGCGGTGGTGCCGTGGAGTGCAGCCTGCGGGTGCTGCCCGAGGGGGCGGCGCCCGGCCCGTGGCGGCTCGGCATCGGCCGCTACAAGGGCGACGTGCTCCAGTGGCATCGAGTGTTCGGTTTTCGCGGCAGGCCCCGGCAGGTGATCCACCGCCGGGGCCTCGTCGTGTCCAAGCGCCGCGAGCCCGAGCCCGGCGAGGCCGACGGCCTGCTGCCCGAGGTGACGATCGTCGAGGTCCGCGACGGCGACGCGGTGCTGGAGCTGGCGATGGGGGCGGCGGCGCTGACCGGCTTCCTGTCATGGCTGGAGGCGGCCCCGCCGGGTTTCCCGGTGGACCTGCCCTACAGCGACCAGGACTGAGGCCGGGACCGGCCAGCACGACGGGCGGTCACGGCGGGGAACGCGCCGTAGGCTGACCGGGCCGCCTGGTTTCCCTCTTGATCAGGTCTCGAAAAGGTCTCGGGCGAGTCGCGGGTCTTGTGAGCGGCCCGACCTCGGGTTTTGATCATGACATCCTGTCCGACCCCCCACAGGAGTGCATGTGCGCAAGCTCGCCATCGGAGCGGCCGCCGCGCTGGCCGCCAGCCTGCTGTCGGTCCCCTCGGCCGACGCCGCCCCCGACCTGGCCTCGCTGGTCACGGTCAAGGACGTCCGCAAGCACCTGGAGAACCTCCAGACGATCGCCACCTACAACGGGGGCAACCGGGCCTCGTCGAAGCCCGGGTACGACATCTCGGTGAAGTACGTGGTGAGCCAGCTGAAGAAGGCCGGCTACACGCCCGTCGTGCAGCCGTTCTCCTACCAGGAGGTCGTGGAGCGGACGCCCACCGTCCTGGCGCAGACCGCGCCGGGCCAGGCCACCTACGAGCTGGGCTCGGACTACACGCTGTCGAGCCAGACCGGCAACGGCGACGTCACCGCCGGGGTGACGGCGGTGGACGTGCCCGCCGAGGGCCAGGTCGGCGACGCCGGCTGCGAGGCGGCCGACTTCGCGGGCTTCACGGCCGGGAACATCGCGCTGATCCAGCGCGGCACCTGCCCGTTCGAGCAGAAGGTCGCCAACGCCGAGACCGCCGGAGCGTCGGCCGTCCTGCTCTACAACCGCCCCGACGAGGCGGGCCTGCTGAACCCGCTGCTGGAGACCCCGCGGCAGATCCCGGTCGCGTTCGCGACCCGCGAGCTGGGCCAGGCGCTGGCGAAGCTGGCGCAGGCGGGCGGCCTGAAGATCCGCGTCCGCACCGACCTGGTCGAGGTCACCAAGAACACCTCCAACGTGATCGCGGAGACCAAGTGGGGCCGCGACGACAACGTGGTGGTCGTCGGAGCGCACCTGGACAGCGTGCCCGAGGGTCCGGGCATCAACGACAACGGCTCGGGCTCGGCGACGACCCTGGCCGTCGCGCAGCAGATCCACAAGCTGGGCAAGGCCCAGGTGAAGAACAAGGTGCGCTTCGCGTGGTGGGGCGGCGAGGAGGACGGCCTGCGCGGCTCGACCCACTACGTCGAGACCCTGCCGGACGCCGACAAGGCCAAGATCGCGCTGAACCTGAACTTCGACATGCTGGGCTCGCCGAACGGCACGCGCGGCATCTACGACGGCGACTTCTCGACCGGTGAAGGCGCCGAGGGCCCGGCGGGCTCGGGCGCGATCGAGAAGGTCTTCACGGACTACTACGCCAAGCGGAAGCTGCCGACGGTGGAGACGGAGTTCAGTGGTCGCAGCGACTACGGGCCGTTCATCGCGGCGGGCATCCCGGCGGGCGGCCTGTTCTCGGGCGCGGAGCAGCTGAAGACGGCCCAGGAGGCGAAGCTGTTCGGCGGCACGGCGGGCAAGCCGTACGACCCGTGCTACCACCAGGCGTGCGACACGATCAAGAACATCGACTGGAAGCTGCTGGACACGCACGCGGACGGCGTGGCGTACACGACGCAGTTCTTCGCGAAGAGCACGCTGGTGGTCAATGGCGAGGCGCGGAAGGCGCGGAGCCTGCGGGGTCCGGTGCTGGACTACCGGGGTCACGACCGCGCGGTGCGGTGACCTGGATGACCTAGAGGTCCTGAGGTGAGGAAGGCCGCGTCCCGGAGGGGGCGCGGCCTTTCCCTCT
>NZ_BCRO01000054.1 GCF_001552635.1 Actinomadura hibisca NBRC 15177
AAGGGCATCCGCGAGATAACCCGCGACGAGTTCGACGCGCAGTCTGCCGTACAAGCCGAAGACGCGCGGGCCCACAGCCGACCTTCCGAGACGTCCGGATCGAGAACGACCCGTACAGCAGGCCAGGCTCACGCCGTCGATCCGCTTCCCTGGCTTACCCGCCACGGCAGTGTCCGCATCTATGCCAGGACCTCACCTGTGGGGGTTGCGCGACCTGGTGCTGCCCGTTCGGTCTCCTGTGCTCTCGTCAGTATCTCCTGTAGCCCTTGATCGACATCAAGGCGCTCCCTGATTGCTTCGTCCATCTCAGCGCACAGGTTGGCCAGTTCAGATAGCTGCATGGTGCCTCCTACAGACAGGGGTCTACAGGTAAGAGGGTGTCCGCACCGAAAGCGTGAACTCGATAGCGAAGTTTTTCGCCACCTTGCTCCAGACCCAGAACCAGTGGCTCGGTGACTCACACACCGGTGAAGGCCACTAGCAACACGAGTCCGCACAGGTCAGCACCCAGATGTCAGCTATCAGGCCACTTGGTGAACGTCATAGACTCAGCCAAAGTCAGGAACCGATCCGGCGACTCCCACAGGTGTGTCGCACCGCTGTAGATCGGTCGCCATCGAAGCGACGCTTCCCCTTGAGAGACCTGATCCAGTGCCTGCCTCCTCACCACCCGATGATCACCCAGATCTGCCGCCCCTGTCCGCTAAAGATCAACGTGACCTGGAGTTGCTGCTCACTGGACGCAGCCCGCGCCGCGAACGGCTGGACGACGTCGAACCCGTTGCCTGCATGGCGGCCATCGCCACCGCGATCGTCATCGGCATGTGTGTGTTCTTCATCCGCGGTGGCATGACTCATCAACTGTTCTGGCCGATAGCAGTCCCCGCTGCTACCTGCGCCGCAGTCACCTGGCACAGCTCGGCCTGGCTCCTTTGGGGCAATCGTCTGCGTCTGCCGCGCCCAGGCGGGCGGATGGTTGTCACGCCTGCCGACCGGCGCACGATCAACGTGGCAGCGGCACTGGTGGGGGTCGATGTCGTGGCGGTGCTGGCCTCGACGATCGCAATGCTGTGGATCGGCATCGCCGATGGTGGTCAAGCTCTCGTCCGTGCAGTGACCTATCCGACAGTGGCTGGAGGGATGAACCTCTTCATGGCCCTGTTCCTGCTGGAGGTGCAGATCCAGCCTTGGCGCCCGGTAGATAGCTGCCAACGCATTGACTACCAGCAGGCCCGTTTGCTGCGCTGGCTGGTCACCTCCCCTGCTATGCAACGGCTCAGTTGCATCCTCTTTGGCCGTACCACCGGGCGCTGACTATGGCGTCCTGTTGATCACTATGTTCTTCCAACATCTCGCGCTCGGGCTCACCACACATCTGAACTGACCAGGTGGGGTGGGGTGACGATGCAGGGAAGCGGAGCAGCCGACCGCGCGCAACCGGCTCCGCAGTTTTCCCCTGCCGCACGCCCGGGTCATGAGTCAGTCGATCAGCAGCGGCACGGTGTCGCGCACCAGTCGTTTGGCGCAGGCATCCAGGCCACTGGAGGTGAACACGATCGCCGCCCGCAGAAGATCCTCCTCGTCCCTGGCCAGCCGACCGCGCGCGTCCTTTCCCTTCTCCGACTGCTTGGCGTCGCGGATCTGACCAAGCCCGTCGAAGACACCCTGCACCGACCCATGAGCGGCCGTCAGGAACCGCCACGCCGGATTGATCGCCTTTCCCCGCGGCTTGGCCGGGAGTGCGCTGAGCTCGATGGAGGTGTATCCGTTGCCGCCCATTCCGCCAGTTCCGCAACCGTTTCTCCGCGCTGCACGCCGATCTTGATCAACAAGTAGATCATTACCCGCTGATCTCATTGGTGATCATGGCGGCGCGAGAGCCGTCAGCCGCCGGTGACCAGGTCTTCTCCCAGAGCACGAGCCTTGAGACGGTGCCGCCCCGGCGGTACGGATTCCGGAGCCTGGCAGACCACGGCCGTCCGCGCCTGGTCGTTCGTCCGCGCGCTCGTTCCTCGCGCTGCGGGCGCTCCACCACGGCGCTTGCCGTCCGTGGCCCGCCCTGACGGCTCCTCCGTCCCGCCGGGCGGACACCAGAGACCTCACGGAGGCCGTCATGCACCCTGCCCTGCACCGAAACCGGCCGTGCGTGCCTGGGGCTGCGCCGTGCTGATCCCCTCCATCAAGCTCACCTTCGACCTCAATCAGGCCGTCGCACTGGCCAGGGAGTCCCTCGAAGACACCGATCGCGTCACCAAGCTCTATCCCAACCTGGCCGACGCGGCGTCGCTGCGCCCGGCGCTGCTGTTCCACAAAGGCGAGGGCGTGTTCCTCATCTCGTCCGCCGACGCCATCGGCAGCCGGCCCCTGTTCGCCGACGGTTTCGATGCCTACCACGACAACTGGCGACCACGCTGGGCCGAGCACGGCCTGCCGGAAGGGCCTTCCGCCCACCGTATCGACCTTCTCGCCGGGGGGCTTTTCACCCACCTGCGGGAAGCCGCGGCCGATCGGCACGTTCTGCTGTGCATCACCTACACCGAGGGCTTCGCGCCCCGCGTCACCCATCCCCACGCCGGGCCCGGCACCGACGCCTACGTCAGCGGCTGCTGCCCGCCCTCCTGACCCATTCGCCGCCGCCGGGCTCCCCAGGGCCTCCAGGTCCAAGGGCCGGTCCGGTTGCCTCACCTTCCCATCCCGAAAGTGATTCTTCTTTGGATCAGGTCATCATCGACGCGCCGTCGTCGGTCACAACGTCGTATCTCGTCGCCACTCATTTCCACGTCGGCCACCCGCAGCTGCTGATCATTCCGCGGCTGCGTGAGCTCCTGGCCGATGAGCACCCGTTGGCCGAGACCGCGTTGGAGCTGCTGCGGTCGGACTCGTGCACGCTCACCCAGCTGGAGGTGGCCTCCTCCGGGCGGCGCGAAGACCTCCAGGACGTTCTCGGCGAGCAGCCGGCGTTGCGTGCGATCCAGGCCGCCCGCTACCACCAGGTCCTCACCGTGGAGGCAGCGGTGGCGGCGCTCCCCAAGGTCGCTCAGGCCATGCGGCTGATCGCCCGCACCCTCGCGTTCGTCACGGGCGGGGTGTTCGTGGACCTTGCGGGTCGGATCGTGCTCGCCGACCGGCATCCGGCGTTGGAGCCGTCGGCGTTCACCGTGTCGGCCTGCTGGGTGACCATCGTCATCAACCACGGCCACGACCCCGACAGCCTTTCCGCGCAGACGTGGGGGCTGAGCCGGTTCGGGCTGCCCGAGCTGGGCACCTCCGGGTTCGGGCAGCCGTCGACGCTGACCGCGTTCAACCTGCTGGCCGGGATCTCCACCCACCTGCTGGACGGCCAATGGGCCTACCTCGCCTCCCGCGGAACCGGCCCCACCAGGGCGCTGCCCAGCCGTCTGGACCTCGACGTCGCCTGGGTCTACCGCTTCTACGACCTGCCGCCGGCGACCGCGGGAACCCTGCCGCTTCAGCTGCGGCCCGTCTCCTCCACGCCGGCCGACGGCCTTCATGTCCTGCCGGCCGGAGGCACCGACGCGGATCTCGCCCGCTGGTGGCGGACCCAGGTATCCGCAGTCATCCCCGATCTCCATCCGAAATCTGGAAGGAACCTGCGTTGATCCACAATGATCGGCCCGACCGTCCGCTGTCTGCCGACGACCTCGACTATCCCACGGACAAAGCCCATTCCCGCGCCGTCCTTCCGGATGGTCCAGGCGACGAGAGCGATGCGCACGGTCCGGCCCCTTACGAAGAGATTCGTATCACGACGACGTTCGGCCAGCACAGATTCGGCCGTGCCCTTGCCCGCGCCGCCGTCCGGTCGGGTCTGAGCGTGGAGTACTTCCACAACGGCCAGTGGTCGCTCCGCACTCACCTGCTGCGGGTGACCGGGCCTCGCGCGAAGACGTTCTGCGTAGCCGTCATGCAGATCGCGGCCAGGATCGGAAAGGCCCGGTGACCCGATCACCTGCGAACACCACAGCGCCGTTCGAGCCCTTCACTGGCACCGTGAAGGAGTTCACCCGAGCCCTGCACGAACACAACCTCAGCTGCCAAACCTGCGCTCCGTCCGGCTTGCCCAGCACCGATGACGGCCCGCTGTGCCCGAGCGGCCGCACGTTGCGCCGCAGCCTGGCCTACGCCCGAGGACGCGAGGCGAACATGACCGGAGCGTACCTGGACAGGTGAAACCAACTGATTCACCGCTAGACGGCCCGGCCATTCGGACCGATAGCGTCATGCCCGACGGCCGACTGCTGCCCACCGATCTGATCGGCGGGTTCTTCCGCGTCCACTTCAACCTGCGGACCCATGTATGGAGCGTGTCCGCTGTCGCCGGGCTGGCACGAGGCCGGGTGGTCGCAAACGTGGACGACATCACCCTCGCCCGTGCCCGGATGATCGTCTCCGAGGCCGGGCTGCGCCGGGTCAAAGAGAAAGGTCACCGTGCGGTCCACGCTTGGGTGTGCGGCACGGTGACAGCCGTCAACACCCGACCCGATCTCACCGGCCTGACCAAGGTCTCCTACAACCCCCGCCCGAAGGACGAGGGCTTCGACCCCTTCTTCCGGGTGGTGGCGGCGTCCGGCCTCGGGCCGACGGTCACCGAGGCCGACTGGCTCCTGCTGGCCAAACCCTCCCCTGACGCTCCCAAGGGCTATGCCTGGCTCCGCCGACCCGTGCCCCAACTACCGAAGGCGTCTTCCCATGCTTGATCGCTACGACGTCCGCCCGGCGCTTGAGCACCTGTGGCAGCTCCTGGCCGACCAGGTGATCGGCGAAATCGAGCTGGGCCCGTTCGGCTGGCTCTGGCTCGGCCGACCCGCACCCAACCTCGACAACCTGCTCCTGCGCCCGGTTCCCGCCCGCCCCGAGGTGATCGAGCTGGTCAATCCCACGGCGCAGCGGTGGATCGAGGCCACCGAGCTGTTCATCGCCCCCGCCCGCGTTCTGTCCCCGCTCGGCGTGATCACCGGCGGGACCGCTGTTTCCGCGACCGGGCCCGTGCTCGGTCTGGAGTGCTGGTCCCGCCGTCTGGACATCCGCACCAGCATCACCGCGCCCCTGCACGGCTCCCCCGTCTCCGGCCTCGGTGAGCGCGCCTACAGCACCGCAGGCCGGCCCCCGCACTGGGTCCAGCTCGTCCTGCAACCCCACTGTCCTTTCACCGACCGCTCTCAGCCCTGACCCAGATCGAAGGCCGCGAACCAAGAGCCCGAATCTCCGCATCTCCCCCGAAAGATCGCTATGCCGACCCCGTATCGCCTGTTCATGTTCACCGCCGATCCCCGCGTCCGCGCGCTCGGCGAAGCAGCCGCCGCCGAGCTCCGCGCCCCCTACGCCGTCACCTGCGACCCCGCCGCACTCGCCCGCGCCCTGACCTTCTCCACCGTCCCGGTCTTCATCGGCGACGACCTCATGGCCCAAGCGCTCGACGTCGCCCGCTCCATCGACCAAGCCGTCCTCAACCGCCGCCCCGCCCACCGGACCGCGATCAGCGCTCGTCTTCCCGGCCTGCTGGACGCTGGCCTCCACGTGGCGCTCGGCTTCAACCAAGCCGTCGATGTTCGCGTCGATGCCTAGGCCGTGCCCGACCCGGCCCAGGTCACCCGGCTCACCGGCTGGCTTCGCGACCAGCTCCCCGACCTGTTCGACCCCGCCCAGCTTCCCGGCGCCTACCCCTACAGCTACGGCGTGCCCAGCCCCGAGGGTGACTGGCGCTACCTCCTGGACACTGACTCGATCAGCTACGGGGCCGGGCTCTGGCCTTTCTACCGATCCACCGATACCGGACAGCATCCGGCCGGCGTCCGCTTGTCCCCGGGCACCGAGCTCTACGCCTGGGCCAACGAGCACATCTTCCTCGGACCGAGCTTTTGGAGCGGCGACATCGCCGAAGCGACCCTCCACCTCTACTGCGGATACGACGGTGCCCAGCACTGGGGTCACGACGGCAAGATCCGGCTCCTGCTCGCCCAGCACACAGCCGAAATCCACCCCGAGATCCCCGAGACGCTACGCGAACAGGCCCAGGACAAGGCCGACAAGCTCCTCGCCTCGATCATCACCCATCGCGTCGCCCGCGACAGCGGTGCCGCCGAGCCGCTGACCGCCCGGCGGCATTTCCGCCCTGACGCCCCTTGAACTTCCCACCTCGCCCGGTCAGCGGTCGGCGTTTCAGCAGCCCGGCGCTACACCCCTGCCACCCATTCCTCAGTTGCTTTCTCATCCCAGAGAAAGAAGGATCATGACTCCTGGCCGTCGCGACGTTTTCTCCGCTCAGCCGCCTAGCTTGCTTGATCCGGCGATCGTGAACCGCCGCTCAGCGACCGGGGCGGCCTTCGCGGTCGTCGGCGGGCTCGACGATGACCTGTTCGGCCCCGCCCCCCGGGACGAATGCCAAAGGTGGATCACCGAGTCCGCGGATGTGCGGCAGATGCTCGCCCAGCTCCCCGTCCCGGCACCCCGCACCAAGGGCGTCACCGCCCCGGGCCACCACCAGGACGACGTGGTCGAGTTCGTCCGGCTCGGCATGACCTTCAGTCTGGAGTTCGCGGTGCAGGTCACCCGAGAGGAGACCTTCGCGCGGTGCCTGCTGCACATGGCGTACGGGTCGATGCGGCCTGTGCACACGATCGGTCTGCTCCTGCCGTTCTTCCGCCAGGCTGCCCACGTCGAGATCGGCCGCCTGGTGGAACCGTTCGTCACCATGCACTTCGCCATCGCTACGCCCGACCGGCAGCGGGTGTGCGCTGAACTGGTCGAGGCCGCGTGGCGTTCCAAGGCCGACATCGTCGGCGTCCGGCACCTGACCCCCTTGGGATCACGAACCGACCGCTACACCTACCTGAGGCGCGGATCCACCAGCGTCGGGGATGCCCCGATCACCGTCCGGATGAAGTGGGACGGCTGACCTTCATCCTTCCTCACCGGCCGACGCGGGAAGGGAGCGGCGGCTGACCCGCTTCACTCCCTTCCCTCGGTCGCCGCTCCGAGGAGTCGGCTTGGGAGCCTGGCAGGCATCGGCCGCAGCCCAAGGTCGTTCGTCCGCGCCCTCGTCCCTCGCGCTGCAGGCGCTCCACCTTGCGGCTGACCTGGCCGCCGCCCGCCCGAGCGGCTTCTCGCCGACACCCGGCAATCGAGCCAACCGCAGGAGGGCACCCATGGGAGTCATCACCACCGGCAGCCACGATCACTCCGACGCCGCATCCATCATCATCGCGCTGCCCAAGCTCGACAAGCAGTTCACCAGCCCCCACATCCTGGTCTACGGCGGCGCACACGGCGCTGAAACCACGGCGGCCAAGGCCGCGACGAGCCTCAGCTGACAGGTCGAGGCCCACCAGATCAACTGGCAGGCCCCTTGCGTCCACCAATGCAGGCACGGCGGCCAGCGGCACAACCACAACGGCAACTACTGGCCCGGCTGTCAGCCTCCGCCACAACCAGAACATGGCCGACCTCGACGGCGATCTCCTCTTGGCCCCCTTCAAAACCGGCGTCACCAACTGCGGCATCACCGACATGGTTCAGCGCGCCGGCACCCCCGTCGAGATCTACTGGGACTGACCGCCTCTGGGCTTCCTAGACTGCCTGAGGAGCCCTTCTTTCTACCTGGCCACAATCTAGTTCTCCGCTTCCAAGGAGCCGCGAAGGCCGCCCGGGAGATCGCATGGCGGTTCCTGCCCCAGCTCTACGCCCGGCTCTGGGAGCACAGCGACTTCAAGCAGAGGTTTCTCCAAGCGCGGACCCACCGCATCGCCATGCAGCGCCCAGCGCGGGACATCCTCGGCGAGGATGATCTGTCCTCGTAGTTCTGGCGCCATACGACCGACGAGCAGCAACCCATCGCCGTCGTCGGGGCCCGCAACCACTACAACGACATCCACACCAAGATCACCTTCAACCACGCTGAATTCGGCCACGCGCATGACTATGAGCAGGTCGACTGCCTGACGTGTTAGGCCCGTCCACCGGCGAGCTGCTCCAGCTCACCACGGCACTCGACACGATCCTCAAGGCTCGGCCCATGGCCTGGGACACGAGCGCGGCCAGCCGAACCGGCTGACCTCCTTCGTCGATCAACCACTCGTGAGCGCGGCCCGTCACCCTCACCGCTCGCTCCCGTCATCCCCCGGCGTTCCTCTGCGCCTGATCCTGGCCTCTCTTAGTCTGGCCGGGTGAACAGCGCGCCCGACGACCTGGCTGAGGCTCTCGCCGTCGCCGCACGCAGACTCGCCATCACGGCGGAGAATCACCTGCTGTCCCGGCAGGTTCCCGGTATCACGCGGTCGCTGGTCGAGGTGGTCGGTGAGCTGGAAGCACTGCTGTCGAGCGCTCAGTTCCACAACGCCTTGTCCGGCGATCGGCAAGAAGCAGACCGGCAAGCGGCTCTGGAAGGTTTGGCGCTGGCGCAGCGCGCTCTCGTCCGCTTGTCCCTGTGAGCTAGCGTCCAGCCTCAGCAAAGGGGCGAGCCCGCCGCGACGGGGCACGCGGCGGGCTCAAGGAGCGCCACCGACGGGGCTTCGGCGGCATCGGCCTGGCCGGAGCCTCGTCATGCTGTGGTGGCGTGCACGAAACCCCGACGAGAGGAGTATCTGACGTTCGCGGCGTTCCCGCCAGAGGTCTGCCATCAATGGTTCCGTCACGCTTCCGGCACGTGAGTGATGGCGATCCCGCCGATTTCTCCGAGATGCCCGTTGCCCTGGCCGCCACGGTGAAGCTCGCATGATTGGTTGACCTGCCCTGAGGTTGGGTGACCGGTTGGCGGCCGGTGGGGTCTTGGCTCGTAGCTTCGCGGACGCGCTCCTGCACGCAACCGGACTCGCTACGCTCCCCCGGTGTGCGCTCCGTCGCTGGCGCCCGCGCGCGGCCTCGCTTCAAGACCACCACTGGAGGCCGCCATGTCCGACTCGTATCCATCCGCGCTGCTTCGGCACCGCAAGCTCGCCCTTCGCCAGGCTCTGCTGATCGCAGGGGTCGCCTGCGCCTTGCACGCGGTGTCTCTGTCCATCGAGCTGCCGTCGGGATCCGGCGCTGCGCGCCTCATCGCGATCACCGTTTCGGCGGTCAACGCGGCGTTCTTCCTGTGGGCGGCCTGGTACGACCGTCACGGTCGGCCCCACGTCTGGTTCTCCAAGCTCGCGCGGGCCGCGTTCTTCCTGCTGCCGATCGTCACCATGATCGCCGGAGGCGTCGCCACCCAACGCACCGGCGGCCACGTAATCAGTGACGTGGTGTTCTTCCTGGTCCTCCTGGTGGGCGCCGTCATCGCTCTCACCGCAAAGCGGCAGCCCGGCAAGTGATCCAGGGGAGCCGCAGCGTCAGCTGCAGCTCCCCTTCTCCCGCCGCCTTCTCTTCCACCAGGAGACACCGCGTCATGCCCCTGTTCGCTGTCGTTGCCGTCGCGGACTCAGATCCGGTGATCAGCCGGTGGGCTTCGTCATCGAGGCCGAGCACTACCACCGGATGCCTGAGACCGGAACGACACTGACCGAGACCACCAGGACCCCGCACGTCCACACCCACCAGGTCGTCGACCACCTGATCGAAGTCATGGGGGAGCGCGGCGACCGGTTCTCCGGCATGGAGACTGGGAGCTGGAGACCTGCCGTGCCTGGCTGACCGACGCCCTCGACCGATCCGGCGAGATCGGCGATCTGCACATCGGCGGCCGGGAGGGGGTCAACTTCTCCGTTTGGACGAAGCTTTGATCTTCCGCCGTTCCCACCACGCCTAACGCCCGAGGCGTCCGCTGAGTCCTTCAGTGGACGCCTCTTGCTGATCGGAGCCCCGAATGATCGACTGCGATCACTGCCGAACCATGGCCGAACTCGGTCTCCCCGGCCACGACGTCCAGATGGCGTTGCGGATCCGCGGTGAGGCCATCGAGTGCGACCCCGAGCGCTACGACGAGGTCCACCAGGTCCTGTCCGCCGCCTACGCCGCGCTGACCGACCATGAGGATCTCAACGGCACCTACTGGTCCCAGGTCTACTGGGTCCGCCGCACTCACATGCACTGGCATCGCGACCACGGCACCGAATGCCGTCTCGGCCGGCTGCTGCGCGAACAGAATGCCGCGTGATGAGCGTCTGGGACTACGCGGTCAAGCCCGGCGAACTGGTGTTCATCGACTGCTTTTCAGGGCTCGTGCCCGGCCAAGCCATCGGCCGGGTCCGGGAGGGAACGTTCGAGCAGATCGCGGTCAAGGTCACCGCGACCACCCGCGCCTACCGCAAGGGCGAGGTCACTTGGGCGGGCAAGAACTGGGTCGTCCACCGCAGCGCCGTGTCCGTCCGCAACGGCCACTACCGGATCCGCAACCACCACTACGACTGGTCCGCGCTACCCGTCCTTTGACTCTGGAACGTGGATCTGTGGCGGTCGGGATGCCGGTGCCTCCCGCGCGTGGTCTTGGGCTCGCAGCCTGGCGGGCACGGCCGTCCGCGCAACCGGGCTCTCGCTCCGCTCGCCTGGCCAGCGCCACAGATCTTTCCTCCTGCGTCGGAAACATCTTGGCACCGACCGGGACACCCGGTGTGCACTCCCTGCCGCAACGCCCGCCCACGGCCTCGCCCTCAAGCCCACGCCGAACCGGGAGGCCACCCATGTACACCAGCGACTCCGCGCAGATCCCCGTCCATGTCTTCCACAACCTGACCTACCCGTCCTCCCGCCCCTACTTCAGCGGGTATCTGTCCGGCGACCCCGCCGTCCACGTGTTCACCACCACCGCGCCCCGGGGCAGCGACCACTTGGAGGTGTGCAAGGACATGTACCGGCTACTCAACGTGGGCGACGACCCGGAGTTCGGCACGCCCGACCCGCGCGCCATCCACTACCGGGACCAGGGACACCGGAGCCTGTCGTTGTCCGATCTGGTGTGCGTGGACGGCTCCTGGTACTCCTGCGAGTCGTCTGGGTTCAGCAAGGCCGAGCCGCCGCGCGTCATCGAGGAACCCGCAGATGAGCCGGAGCCGGTCGCCGCGCCCGTCTTCCGTTCGGGCCGGCTGGCAGCCTTTCCGTTGACCGAGCCGATGCTCGGGCGCAAGACCTTTGGCGGTGACGGCCCGATCCGGATCCGCGCGAAGGGCCGGAGAATGCTGTCGCTGCGGCGGCGCGCGATCCGGCTGAGCAAGCGACGTGAACGCTCCGAGTGGAAGAGCGAGCCGCACGATCTGGACCTTTGGTAGCGCCAGAAACCGCGCCCGGCCTCGCCGACATCTGGCGAGGCCGGGGTTCCTTCTGCGGCAGGAACCGCGCCTCGACCTGTGTTAAGGGCCCGATGACCCTCTACGATCCCGTTACCGTCCCCAGGAGGAATCTCGTTGCCCGAGCCGATCCTTCCGCCATCCTCCCGCTCTCGTAAGAGGCTCCCCGCCCCGCTGGTCGTGGTCTGCGCGACGCTCGGCGTCTTGTGGACTGGGTTGTCGATCGCGCTGCTCGTCGCCGGGACGGGGTACTCCGGCGCGCTGCACGTCGCCAACGTGACGACCAACCTCACCGGCGGGCTGCTGCTGTGCGCGACGGCGTGGCTCGGAACCCGGCCGCGGCCGGCCGCCGCGCTGTCCGGTCGTGCCCTGGCCGCCGCCATCACGATCTGCTCCATCCCCGCCGCCGCCATCGTCGAGGGCATCCTGGGCCGCCGCGCGGAGGTGACCACCTCGGCGCCGTTCGACGTCCTGGTTTCGGTCGCCGCCGGGGTGGCCGCCGCTGCCGTCGTCCGGTCCCGGCCGGCCGACAGCTGACCAGGCCCTGGCCACCGCCCGCCCGTCGGGACGGTGGCCGTCGCGCGGCCGGGCCCGGCCGCGCGCCGTAACAGGGGTACCGGGGCCAAGGCCCGCCCGGACAGGAAGATGGTCCGGGCGGGCCTTCGCCGAATCGTCCGCCCCGCTCGCTACGGTGAAACCATGGACGCAGCCCTCCCCCGCCCCCTCGCTGTCCCGGCCGTGAGCCGAGCCGTCACCGGCGAGCCCGAGCTGGCCGTGGGCTCGCCGTGCGCTGGGGTGATCCGGAACGTGGAGCGCTCCGACGGCAGCGGGCTGGCGATCATCCAGCCGTGCAGCTGCGCGGTCTGAGCCCGGTTTCCCCGCGCGCCGCGCGTTTCTGCCGCTACCGGGGCCTACCGCCGCCGGTGTCTGGGCGCAGGGTCTGGTGATCCTGGTGAAGTGCCCGGCTCCGAACGGTCGCGGGCGTGCGGTGCGGCCGTCCGTCCCCCCGTGCTGAGCCGAGCACTCACCGGGACATCCTCAACAGTAGCGATCTGGCCGGGAACCGGGGACTGAATCGTAAGGTCCTCGAAGCGGGAGGCCCGTTGCGATGAACAGTCGCGGCGGGGTCCACTGCTACGGGTCGGGCAGGCGGTCGCCGCACGGCGAGGGGGCGGGAAGGTCTTGCCAGCCCGCACGCCGGCAGACGTCAGGGCGCCTGCCGCCCGTCTGGGTCGTCTATCCGCTGATGCGTTGTTGACGGACTCCCGTTCCGTGATCGGCTGCGGAACGCGCCGGACGTCTGACCGTCGGGCAGGACGCCCGAGGGCTACCTTCTGGCCGTCTCGATTCTCCGGGGCCCTGCGTGCCGATGGGCAGCAGGGCGTTCCTCACATCGGCGGCTGAGGTCTGCGACGTCCCGGCGGCCGCTGCCGGTCTGCGGTTTGCCAGGACCGCTGTCGAGGCGGGCGTTGCGCGCGGCTGCCGGTCGGTGGCCGTGGTGTTGGACTGGCATGGCGTCGGGCGCAGCAAGGGTTCTCCCTGCTTTCGATGTTTCGGCGTCTAGGTCCGCCTGTGCTGGTGGATCTGTCGCACCCTGACCCGGCCCTGCAGTCTCGCCGCACTGGCCGACCCGTCAACCGGGCTTTCGCAAGCTCAACCCCGACCTTTCAAGATCTTTCTCCTTCGTCGAAACATCTTGACGGCCGGGGCCGCCCGGTGTGACGACCCGGCAGGCGTGCGACGTGGACGCCTGCGTGCCGGGACGGGGCAGACAGCCCCAGGCCGCCAGCACGGCGGCCCAATCCACCCGGCGAACCATCGGAGGTTCCCCATGCTGCACACCGACTTCATGACCGAGGTCATCGGCCACATCGACCGCGACATCCGCAAGCTCGAACTCCGCGACGGCATCGGCGCCTCCTTCACCGTCAAGACCAACCGCGACTACGTCGACGAGTACGGCATCCCCCACTCCAAGAACATGTGGATCCCCTGCGTCACCTTCGACACCGCATGGGCCGACTACATCCTCTCGACCTTCCACAAGGGCAGCTTCGTCCAGGTCATCTGCCGGGAGGTCAGCGTCAACGCACCCCGCCAGGCCAAGAACGGCAAGTACTACAACTCCTTCGACTTCGTCATCGACGAGATCTTCAACGCCCGCGAGCTCAACCAGGAGGCCATCGACGAATCCGCCGAGGTCCTCGCCGGCGTCACCGCCTCCTAGCCCCGCCCGCCGGGGCGGCCCACCGGCCGCCCCGGCACGTTTGTTCCCAACCGCCCCGGCCCGCGACGGGCCGGGGCGCCGCCGTCCCCAACGGTCTCCGTCTGCGAAGGGTCGCCATGTATGCCGTTCACGCCTCCACTCCCGAAGAAGCTGTCGCCCTGGCGCCGTATCTGCTGGGCTACCAGCAGCATGGCGCGCTCGGCACCGGCAGCGGCCCGAAGGCCGCCGTCGCTGCTGTGGCCAGCTCATGCCGGGGCGTCGACTCCCGCCTGGAGCGCCCCGCCGGGATGGTCAGGCACGTCGTGGGCGAGGACCTCATGTGGATGATCGCCGAGACCGAGCGAGCCCAAGCCGAGCTCATCACCGCGGGATGGCGTCGCTGGCGCAGGCGCAGTCAGCGGTCAGGGCTGGCGTTGGAGCTCATCGCCTCATCACGCAGGCTCACCGACCGAGAAGCAGCGCGTCTGTCCGTCGTCCTCGCCCACCTGTGCGACCGCGGCGAGGCGCTCGCCCTCCTGCCCGAGACCGAGACCGATCACCGGTTGGAGCTGTGGGCTGATCTCACCCGGCGCGCCATCGGCCGCTACGCCGCAGGCCCGGCGGTGCTCCTCGCCATGACCGCCCTGCTGCACGGGGACCGCAGCACCGCCGCCACCGCCCTGGAGCGGTGCCAGGACACCGGCCACCGCCACACCCTCATCCCGGTGTGGGGAGAACTCCTCCCGATCGCGTGGAGACTCCTCAACCAACGCGCCGATCCCGAGGACGTCCGCCGTGTGCTCTTTGAAGACCACGGCGGTCAAGACGGCGAGCGGTAACCGGATCGCCCCGGCGGCGATGTCCGCCGGGGTGGTCTGGGCCATGGCCGGGCACGCATCGTCTCCCGGGGTCGGGCTCCCACCCGTTCTTCCTTCACCTTGAGCGCAGCAGACCCGCCCCCACCGCGCAACCTGCCTGACGGTCACCGGGCAAGCGCGGGCCGGCGCGGGTTCCGGGGTTCCAAGATCTTTCTCACTTCGTTCCGAAACATCTTGGAACCCCTGGCGTGGAAGTTGCGCGGTGGGGGCGGGCCCGCTGGGGCTGGGTGCAGGAAGACCGCATGGGAGCCCTCAAGCTCCCTCCTCTCGAACGGAGCCCGACCATGACCCAGCCCGCACGCATCCGTGAAAGCCTCTCCATGCCGATCCGGCTGGGGGACCTGCTGGCCCCCTACCTGGAGGCCGGTCACGATCACGAGATGGCGCGGGCACTGGTCGATGCCGACGCCGCGCTGCTGGAGCTGCCCGAGGAGCTCGCCGCCCGCTGGGGCGACGACCTGATCGAGGCGGTCACCGCGCAGGCCGAGCCGGAGGAGCTCACCGCCCTCTGGTGAGCCGGGCGGGCGGGGGCCGGTGCCCCCGCCCGCTTCCGCGCGCTCCGCCGCCTACCCCACGGCCGTCGGCCAGGTGGCCGACACCTCCGCGCTCCCGCCCATCGGCTTCGCGGGCTCACTGTCTCTTCCTTCACCCGTCACCTCGCCGGTGCCGGGTCGTTCGGCGTGTTCGCCCGTGCTCGCGTCTCCCTGCCCCGTTCCAGCCGTCGTCTGCCCGGGGGCGGGCTCTATCTCCCGGTCGTTGGCCAGGGCCCGGACCGCCGCCACGCTCAGCCCGCACAGCTCCGCGATCTCGGCGTTCGTCTGCTCCAGGCCCCGCAGCGCGCGCACGCCCCTGGCCGCCTGCACCTCGTGCAGCCTCGCCTTCTCCTCCGCGTCGGCGATGATCCTCTCCGCCTTTATCCGGGCGTCGTCGCGGACCCTCGCCGCTCCGGTCGAGCCTTCGAAGAAGTCGGCCAGTGCCGCTTCGATCTTCTCCTCACGCAGGCGCCGTTCTTGGTCCCGCGCCGCTTTCGCTTCCCTGGCGGCCCGAAGCGCCGCCGCCCTGCTTCGTGTCGTGGACTGTGCCATACAACCCCATCTACTCCGTAGAGAATTCCTGTGCACTTAATTTACACTCACAAGAATGAGGGTCGTCAAGGCGCTGCCCGTCCGGGCCAGCCACACCACGCAGCGCGTCAGCGCACGTGCGTTCTCACACGCCCTCATCCGCCCCGTCGCGCTCTGCGCGACGTCCTGCGGTCAGGCGTCCGGGACTTCCTGCTGTTCATCAGCCGTACCGGCAGGTCTGCTGTCTTCCAGCTTCAAGCCGACAAGACACCTCTTGCACTTCCGGCCGGTGCGGGACGGGTCGCCCCGCATCCGGGCCGTCGGGCTCGCAACCGGGCGTGCGTTCCAGGGACGTCACAGCGGCACCGACGAGGCCGTTCGGCGGTCGGGGGCACGCAGTTCGGAGCTCTGTTTCCGGCCGTCCGCGAGCATTTCCACAGGCCGGTTCAGCTGCTCGGAGTGCGCTTCGGTGAGGCTGTTCAGGGCCGGGTGGTGCCCATGATGACCATCCATAAAATCACCGCAGGTGACGGCTACACCTACCTCACGCGGCAGGTCGCCGGCGGGGACGTGGCGAGGGAACGAGGTCAGGACGCCACGGCCTACTACACCGCGAAGGGGAATCCGGCCGGCTGGTGGATGGGCCAGGGCATCGACGAGCTCAACCTGGACGGCCAGGTGGTGACCGAGGAGCAGATGCGGGCCCTGTACGGGCTGGGCATGCACCCCGAAGCCGACCGGCTCGTCGCCGACTACCTGGACGAGCACCTCAAGGCCGGGATGACCGACGCCCAGCGCTCCAAGCTCCAGACCGCGGCGATCCGGCACGCCACCCTCGGCCGCCGGTTCCCCGAGTACGCGCCGCTGGCCAAGTTCGCCAACCGCGTGGACGAGCGGCTGCGCGCGATCGAGGAGGAGATCGGGCGGGCGCCGACCTCGACCGACGTCAAGCGCATCCAGGCCGAGGAGTCCCGGCGCGTAAGGACGGCTGTGGCCGGTTTCGACGTCGTGTTCGCGCCGGTCAAGTCCGCGGCCCTGCTGTGGGCGTTGGACCCGCGTGGCGAGGTCCGCCTGGCCGTCCGCGACGCCCACGAGGCGGCCCGTGACGCCGCGATGGCGATGCTGGAGCAGCACGCCGCGCTCACCCGCACCGGCAGGGGCGGGCTCGCCCAGATCGAGACCCGCGGGCTGGTCGCCGCCGTCTTCGAGCACCGCGACAGCCGCGCCGGTGACCCGAATCTCCACACCCACGTCGCGATCTCGTCCAAGATCCAGGGCATCGATGGCAAATGGCGGTCGCTGGACGCCCGCGCTCTCTACCGCGCCACGGTGGCGGTCAGCGAGTTCTATAACACCCGGTTCGAGACCGAGCTGACCTCCCGGCTGCCGCTGCGGTTCACCACCCGCGCCGACACGCGGGACGGCAAGGAGCCGATCCGGGAGATCGCCGGGATCCCCCTGTCGTGGATCGAGCACTTCAGCAGCCGCCGAACCGAGATCGAGGCCCGCTACGAGCAGCTGCTGCGCGAGTTCCGGCGCGAGCACGGCTACGACCCGAACATCAAGATCTGCCACCAGCTCGCCCGTCAGGCCAACCTCGACACCCGCGAGGGCAAGAAGGCCGCGCGCTCGCTGGAGGAGATGCGCACCGACTGGGAGCACTCCTTCACCACCGCGTTCGGAAAAAACGCGGTCGAGGAGCTGTTCAAGGTCGTCGACGACACCAAGCTCACGACCTTCACCCAGCGGCTCAAGGAGACCGCCGGCCGCGTCCTTGGTATCGCCGCGGCCCCCGAGCCGCAGCAGGAACAGGAGTTTCAGTGGCGGACGCTGCCCGACTACGCCGATCTCGTCGTCGGCCGCGTCGGCATGGAACGCTCCACCTGGACGGTGTGGAACCTGCGTGCCGAAGCCGAGCGGATCGCCCGCCAGGAGCTGGAACTGACCTCGCCCGCCCAGCACGAACAGATGGTGAACGAGCTCGTCGCCCTGACCCTCTCCCCTGACCGGGTGGTGCGCGTCGACCAGCCGTCCGTGGTGCCCGAGCCCGCCTCGCTACGCCGCTCGGACGGCACCTCGGTGTTCGTCGAGCACGCCGGCGCCCGGTTCACCAGCCGTGCCGTTCTGGACGCCGAAGACCGCCTGGTCGCCGCCGCCCGCACCGCTACCGCAGTCGGGTTGGCCGGCCCTCAGGTGACCACCGCGCTGGAGGGGTTCGACGCCCAGCTTGCTCCGCTGGGGCTGCGGTTGGACGCCGGGCAGCGGCAGCTGGTCACCACGTTCGCGACCGACAACCGGCTGATCGTCGTCGGCCTCGGACCGGCGGGCGCCGGGAAGACCACCGCGATGCGCGCCTACGCGCACGTCACCGCCCAAGCCGGTCAGCGGATCCTGCCGCTGGCGACCTCCGCCGCGGCCGCCGAAGTCCTCGGCCGGGAGCTGGGCATGAAGGCCGACAACCTCCACAAAATGATCACCGAATACACCTCCGGCCGGTACGCGACCGAGCTCAACGCCGGGCAGCGGGTGCCGGTCTGGGCGCGCATGTACGCCCTCAGCCCTGGAGATGTGATCCTGCTGGACGAGGCGGGGATGGCGGGCAGCTACATGCTCGACCAGCTCGTCAAGATCGCCCGGCGGCGCGGCGCGGTCATCCGACTGCTCGGCGACCACCGGCAGCTCGGCGCGGTCGAATCCGGCGGCGCGCTGCGGCTGATCGCCCACGAGACCGGAGCCGTGGAGCTGTCCACCCTCTACCGGTTCACCAATCCAGATGAAGCAGACGCCACGCTGAAAGTCCGGGTCGGGGACTCCTCGGGCCTGGACTTCTACTTCGCCGATGGCCGTGTTCGCGCCGGTTCGAAGACCGCGATGGTCGAGGCCGCCTACGACGGGTGGAAGGCCGACATGCTCGCCGGCAAGACCACCATGATGGCCGCCGCGACCAACGCCAACGTGGTCGATCTGTCCGCCCAAGCTCGCCGCGACCGTGTCGAGGCCGGCCAGGTCGAAGCCGACGGCGTCGCCCTGCACGACGGGAACATCGCCGGGAAGGGCGACTGGATCGTCACCCGCCACAACGATCGCAAGCTCCGCACCGGCCGCGGGGACTGGGTGAAGAACGGCGACGCCTGGACCGTCATCCGGCGCCACGACGACGGCTCGCTCACGGTCAAGCACATGACCCACCGCGGCACGATCACGTTGCCCGCCGACTACGTCGGCAAGGAAGTCGAGCTGCTGTACGCGAGCACGACCAACCGGGAGCAGGGATCGACCGTCGACACCGCGCACCCGCTGATCACCCCGGACATGGTTCGCGAGAACTTCTACGTCATCTCCACCCGCGCTCGCGAGCGCACCACCCTCTACATCGTCACCCATGAACTCCTGGCCTTCGACCCCGACGACCGGCTCGACCGGGTCCGCCACGACGCCCGCCAGTACGCCGCCCGCGAGATCCTGGAGAACATCCTGTCCCGCGAAGGCAACGAGTTGTCGGCCACCGAAAGCCTCCGCCAGGCCGCCGACGACGCGGTCTCCCTCGCCACCCTCGCCCCTCGCCACGACTACGGCAGCGAGCTGATCGCCACCGACTTCTACACCGACCTGGCCCGCCAGACGCTGCCGCGCCCGCTCGCCGACGCCCTCACCGGCTGTGAGAGCTGGCCCCAGGCCGTCGCCGCCCTCACCGCCGCCGAACACGCGGGGTGGCCAGCGGTGCACCTGCTCAACCGGGTCGCCCGGGACGGTGAACTCCTCACCACCCAAACCCCGGGACAACTTCTGGCGTGGAGGATCAACGACTTCATCACCGACCGGCCGGCGCCCGCACCGCTGGCCCGGCCGACCGCCGACGACACCCGCCGCTACGCCGACCTGCTCTCCGGGCTGCCCGGAGCGTCCGGCCTCGACCCCGCCGCCGCGGCCAAGGCACCCGCGATCCTGGGCGGCGCCGGTGCGCCGTCCCGCGCCGGCTTCACCTCCTCCGACGATCTCGCCGACTTCGCCCACGCCGCCGCCGACGCGCTGCGTCTGCCCACCGAGCAGGTCACCGGGCACCGGGCCTGGCCCCACCTGGCGGCGAGCCTGGCCGCCGCGCACCGCAGCGGCCGCAGCATCCCCGAACTCCTCGGTCCCCTCGCCACCCAGACGCTCAGCCCTTCCGCCGCCACCGACCCCGGCGCTGTTCCCGATCGGGTGACGGTCCTGTCCAGGAACGTGCGCCGGCTACTCCGCGCCGACCCTGCTACCGGCCCGATCACAATGCCCCACCAGCTCAAGCACACCGTCACCGCGACCGCCGCGCTCGGCCACGACACCACGCACCAGCTCCGATCCGAGCCCGCCTGGGCAGCACTGGACGCGGCGCTCCGCCGCGCCGAACGCTCCGGCCACGACCCGATCACCATGCTCAAGACCGTCGCGCAAGCCCGCGAATACCAGACCGCAGAACGCCCCGCGCAGGCGCTGGCGTGGCGCCTCAACCGGTACCTGTCCACCCAGCCCGACCAGCCAACCGCCGCTCCTGGAACCGACTGGCGGCTCCTGGCCTGGACGATGAAGGGCCTGGAAGAACGAGGCGTCGACCTCACCCAGCTGCTGTCCGACGCCCAGCCGCGTACGCTGACCGACGCCATGGCCGCCGCGTGGCGCGTCGGAGTCGAACAGCGGTCCGCACACGATCTCGCGGCGGCCCCGTTGCCGTGGATCAGCCGCCACGACGTCTTCGCTGGCCGCGAGCACGAGCTGACGCCGTTCTTCCACGGCCTCGACACCGCCATCAGCGCGCGGGTCCGCTCCCTCACCGCCACCGTTCTCGACGGTCGGCCGGCCTGGTCGGTGCCTCTCGGCACCGCCCCCGAGAACGAAGCCCAGCGTGCCGAATGGGAGCGGCACGTCGCGATCGTCGCCGCCTACCGCGATCAGGCCAAGGTCGTCACCGACGACGCTCGCCAGATCCTCGGCCCCTACGCCGAAGCTGGGCGGCACGACCACACCGCCTACTGGCACGCCGTCGACTCCATCCTCACTGCCCGCCGCCTGGCGGGCTTCGCACCTGAGGAGCCGCAGAGCAGCGATGAGCGGGCCCGCGCCCAAGTCGCCACCGACCTGTATCTCGCGCTACCCGCCGACGAACGCGCCATTGTCCAAGATGCCGTGACCGAAAGGCGCGGCACCCTGTGGTTCGGCGGACGCATCGGCCTGGACGACACCTCCGTCATCCACCTCGCCAACACCCGCGACCTCCAAAACGTGCTCGCCGAACGCGGCCACCTCGACAGGCCCGAGCGCGAACACACCCAACGAACCGCCCAGCCGCCCGCGCAGCAGCCCGTCGAGGTCGAGACCGCTGACACCCGGCAGCGGGCCCGGCAAGCCACTGAGCGGACCGCGCGGATGGAGGCCGCCCGCCTCAACGACCTGCGCAGCAAGAACCGACGGGCGCGCCAGCAGCCGCAGCGCGTCCAGACCCAACGCACTCAGACCCAGCGCACTCAAGCCCAGCAGACGCAGACACCGCAGGCCACGCCGACGGTGCAGCCGCAATCGCAGCAAGAGCAGCGGCAGCAACGCCGGTTCAGGCACTGACCTGGCTGACCGCATGTCCTATAGCTACCAGCGGACCGGAACCTGCCGAACCTGCGACTGGACGAACAGCTACTTCTGCCAGAAGCGGCACCACGAGGACCACGACTTCATCCCGGCACCTTCTCCCACCCAGCCTGGTCCCGCCGCCGGGTCATGAACCCAGAGGCGGGCAGGTAGGCCGAGAGTCTCCAGTCCCTCGCTCACATACAGGGCCTCCGCTGCGCTACCTGCTGTGGCTTGAAAGACCTCACCTGTGGTCCGTGTCGCGCACCCTAGGTCATTGAGGCACATCAAAGCCGTCGGTCGTGACCGCGCTCGCAGTGATCCGGAGGCACCGCGAAGTATGCGGGAACCTGCATCGCGAGGCGACCGGGACTCCTCGAACCCGCCTTCGAACCGCCCAACCTCGACCGTGCCTGGCCGTCCGGCTGCGCCCGGCCGGATGCTGGAGCGACCTTCCGACGAACAGATCTCCGCGCTACGGACGGTCGACGTGACCGGCGTCTGCCAGCAGCAGGCCGCCGCTTGGGCCGAGGTGTCGCTGCCGGGGATGAAGATCGAGGGTCCAGCAGAGCCGAGCCGCTCTGGCCGCCGCGATCGACGCCTGCTGCCGAATCCGGAGTGACGCGCGGCAAGGTGACGGACATGGCTCCGTGCGCTGGGTCATGCGGCTGCTGAACGTCCGCAACGACCACCCGGAACGGGCCTGGTGGTTCTGCCGATCACCAATCGCGGGATCCGCGGGCCGCTTCACCGGCCGTCCGCTTGGCGCGGCGAGTATCACCCGAAACCACGATCGCAGGGTCTGGCGGACATCGAGTCCGTCCTTGGCAGAGGGCCTTGCCCTCCCGGGCGGACCCAGATTGCGCCGACCTGACGGGACGCAACCCGGCTCTCGCTGCGCTCGCCCCGGACAGGTCCAGAGATCTTTTCCCTACGGGAAAACATCTTGGCCCGGCCCAGACCGCCAGGCTGACGTCCCGTTGGCGGTCGACGCAGGTGTTCTCTCCGCCGGGAGGGCCGACCCTCTGCTCTCCCCAACGTCTGGAAAGGATCACACCGATGATTGCTTTTGTCCTGCACGTGCCGCTTCAGGCGGCTACGGGGCGGTGGGCCACATGACCGTCCAAGAATATCGGCTTTACGAAGTAAGTTGCGATTTTTGCGTCCAGATCCACGAAACCCAGACCACCTACGACACCGTCGAAAGCGCCCGCGCCGACGCCATCGCCGACGGGTGGGACGTCCACGACTCCAATGAGGCACGCTGTCCCCGGTGCAAGCGGGCCGAACACACCGATTCCGCCGCCACAGTCATAGTGAGCAGGCCGCAGTATGCCTGACCAGACCTTGCGCGACGAACACCAGCAGACTGCCCAGTCAGCCGCCGACACGATCGAGGCCGCGCTTCGGCGCTGGCGCGGTAACGGCGCCGGTAGCTCGGTGACTTCCTACGTCGCCCATTCGGTTGATCATCGGTGGGAGCGGCCCCGGATCGTGGTCGGTTTGAACGTCGATGAGGCCCTCGCGCTGGCCGCCATTCTCACCGCCCAGCTCCACCAACCCTGATCATCAAGGAGCAGCACTCTTGCCCGAACCCAGCACCGCCGAAAGCGCCGCCAGCTCACCCCAGCCAACCAGTCCTTCGCGCTGGATCGACATCGGCGCACCGATCGTCCGCAAGTACGGCACCCTCTGCATCGACGAAGCCATCCACGGACTGAGCTGGCTGCCCTTCTCCCCCACCACGTCCTCGCGCCTCGGCTTCTTCGACAAAACCGCGATCAAAACGCTGATCGTCGGGTTCAAGCTCCCCCAGGTGACCCACCTAGCCGCGCGGGTCACCGTCCCGCCCCTCTTCTCCTACCAGGACGAGATCGCGGTATTCGGCGTCGAAGCCCGCTACGCCAACGGCACCTGCCGGATCTACGCCGCCGACACCGGCGCCGACGTCATCGTCCTCGGCGACCGCTTCACCCCGAACCCCGAATGGAACGTTCCCCTCACCAAGGAGTCCCCAATGGAACTGTCTTACCTGCCTGAACTGCCCGCCGGCTGGGACTGGGGCGACCTCGGCGAGACCTTGATCTGCCCCTGCGACGACGCCCATGAGATCGAGCTCGACGGCCGCTGCCCGGTCGGCCACGTCTCGCCGCTGCGCGCGATGGGGCTGGTCTGATGCCCGGCTACCGCGTCACCATGGCGATCGAGGAGAACGCCAATGATCCACGCCAAGCCGCCGAAGAGGCCCGCAACGATCTCCAAGCGCTCGGCCCGCGCATCAACCGGTTCACCGTGACCGACCTGCACACAGGAGTGGAGACCCTCGTCCACTTCGACGGCCCGAGCCGGGCCGGGAGCACCCGTTCGACGGGCGGGCGCGGCAGGAGGGCCAGTGAATGGGCATCTGCCTCCGAAACGGTTCGCCGATCTGTACCCGGTCGGCACGACAATGGTCGCCAATGAGACCTGCGCCAAAAGCTTCATCTATCCGACGCACTTATCCTTTTCCGGCAGCCTCTTGGAGGCTGCCGGAAAAGGATAAGTAGAGACATTGATGCAATAACTCGCAACAAAAGCGTCATTCAGGGAAATATTTGCTCTACGATCAAATTTGCATTGCCTGGAAAATCATCAGGGAAAAGGGGATTATCAACTTGACGCGAAAGCAAATCATTCAGACAATTAACTATACTTCCTCGATAATGCCATACTTTAAATCTATTGGCTATCACCACCGTCCAGAGAGCCGGGTCTCGATTTGTGAGCCACATGCAATAGTCGCCGTTTACAGTAATACCCCAAGGGAACAATCCATTTACTTTTGGATATACAGAAAATGGGCCACCCCATTCGACAGGGATCACGTCATGCGCAGGGATACAGACACTGAGCTCCTTTGGCTGCCATGATCTTGGTATGTTCAACATTCGATCATTCCAGGCAGCGTCGCTAAAACAAGGATGGAAGACAGTCAAGAATTCATTGAAGACCAATTCCGGATAGCGCTCGGTCAGTGCTATATAATCCCGAGGAAATTTCAGTCCGTACTCTTGTCCCAATTCATTCCAGTCAGCAGCAGGCGCTTCCCGTAGTGGCGGACCAATCAATTGTTCAAGCTGTGCAAGGGTCGTCATAGGTAACAATCCCTCCTTCCACATTGGGGATGCAGGCATCTAGAAAGAATCCCTTTTCGCCGCTTGCGACAATATGAATCTTGTCGGGCATACGCTTAGCGAGGTCCTGCTCCTCTCCTTGTGAAGGTATGTCGGTGTAGACTGGGGCTACATAATAATAGAGATCCTCGCCATCCTTCACAGTATTGGCGACCTTGTCCTCTTCCGGGTCCATCAGTTCACGATTAGCGAGCTGGAACATTGTGACGAGGTTGCGCGCATCGGAGCCTGATCCCCCTAGCTGATTGCCCAAGAGGTGTCCGCGCGCCCACCTCCACTCCTTGGTGCCAGGGATGTACTCGTTCTTTGCGGGCCAGCCCGGTGGCTTAACATGCGCGCTCGCCGGAGTTCCCTCTGGCATGGGAAAACAAAGCTTCACCCTCATCCCGGTACGGCGTCCATATTGACCGATGTAGCCATAGTCCGGAACGTTGCACCCTTGAAGATTTCCACGCAATCCCGGGAGATTGTACGCTTGATACCAGACTCCCGTATTGCAAAAGCCAGAGCAGCGAGTTTCAACCAATGCAGCACCGCCATCATAAGTCAGCGACGCAATAGTACCGAAATTCGATTCCATTGTCGTGCCGGCAACGGAGTCAAATATGCCATTTGTGCCATCATAACGCCAAGCGGTTATAAACCTTCCATTGGCACTCAATGAACGCGCGTCAAAGACCCCATTTCCGCCCCCGACCGGGACACCGGGCACACCGGCGGCAGTGACCTTCTTAGTAAAAGCTGTGAAAGGGCCATTTTCAGGAGCCTGCGCCGAATAGGTAAGAGTTGTCCCGTCCGCAGAAATATGCGGCCAATGGAAGTTACTATAAGGTGTCTGATTATTTTTTATTACCCTGTAAGATATTTCAGTCTTCTGAATGCTGTGGTAATATATTTTTATTTCGTGCATGTAGGCTCTGGATTTTTGCAGCCATGTCGTGTAATCATAAACGACGGTATTCCCATCGCTTGACATATCTGAGAAGCCAAGAAAAGTTGAATCCGAAGATTCATCTTCACTGTAGTATCGTCGATCGACTATCTTGCTGGAACCGTTTCGTTCCGCCCGGATCAGCTGGCAGCAATCATTCGTGTTGGCATCCAGCCCTTCAATCTGGAGCAATACAATGTCGCCATCGCCGCTAATATTGCCGATCTCAGTCGGCGTCCAATCTGTGGTTCCATCATAGACAGTCCAGGTGTCTCCTTGGTCGATATCGATGACGATTGCATCAGTGGCCGGGTCGCGTCCTGATGGCGAGGAGCTGCCCCCCTCGGGCATGGTGATGTAGGCAGCGCGCTCGCCATCGCCTGTGATCGCGTAATTAAACCTTGGCACTATCGGTGCGGGCGTACGTCCATCTGCCCGACGTGATACCAGTTTAATTTCACCGGTGTCGATATCTTTACGAACAAGATAAAGAGAACTGCTGCCGATCTTGCGCGCTTCGGCGGGAATCAGATTGCTACTTGCCTTAACTGCAAAGAAGGCATAGCGACCGTCCCCGGATATTTTGGGATAATATGTTGTGCTATCCCGCTCACTATCTATATTACCGTTTGCATCGACTGTAAGAAGTCGAGCATCCCCCTGAGGGTTCAACCCCTTAGTCGGTGTTACAGTTACCGCTTGCGAAGGCGAGCTCACGGCTCGTTCGGTAGCTGCATACACCTGTATACTGTACGCTATTCCAGGCACCAGTTCAGGAATCAGAAGTCCTCGCTCGGACGGGCTCGTGTAGCCCGTAACCGCACGAGCTTCCTGATCGAGCGGCGTAGCAACCACCGCATATTGAGTGATACCGACCAACGTGTCCTTCGGTGGCTGCCAACTTACGTTTGCGGATAGCGGTCCACCAGCAGCCTTAATGTCTACTGGCGCGTTAGGCACATACGGATCAACTTCGACGGTGGCTTCCGCCGTCGGATCATCAACGTTGCTGGAATCTTCCCGGGTAGCCCGAATTACCGCACGGCCCCCCGCAGAAGCTACATACAGCCCGGTCTGATCGATAGAGCCGGGGCCTTCGATAACTTCCCACCGGACCGGACCGTCAGCAGCGTTATGAACGGTCACATTGAAATCGACAGATTTTCCTCGTCCGGTTGAGATATGGTCGGGCGTGATCGATATTCCCCGGAAGGGACCATCTGCGCTTTTTAGTGTGACATAGAAATCTTTCGACAGCGAAGCTGGTGTGCACTCGTCGAACCACGAGACGCAAGCCCGTATATCCGCTCCCGCACGCACAAACCACCAGGGGGTGGCGCTGGTGTCTGCTTTTGCCATCAAATAAGGATTAACCTGGGCACCTATTCCGAGGGTTCCCGCAACTGACACAAACTCCGCCCCCGTAAGTCCAAGACGAATAGATGCCGAGCCGTCTAGTTCAGGACGATCGGCAACGGTATTGTCTTCGAAGAGCGGTCCAGTCGTCCCCTTGGGACCAGAAAGGTTCGCCTCAACACCTGTCGTGATATCGGGCCTGCCTGAGAGTGTCACTGCGCCAGACGCGTCCGCATGCACAGTGGCCTTCAGTATATGTGTTACAACAATAGGTATACGGTTTCTACCAGCCTTGACGGTAGTCAGGAATTTTTGCTTACCGAGACCAAATTCCTTGCTCCAATTCTCTTGGCGGGCAGCATGCGCCCGGACGTGACCAGTGAGGCGACCCTGCAAAGCAACCCGCCCACTGATCGTACCACTGCGGATTTTCAAATTATAAACGAGCTTGGGGGCAATGGTGAGGTCTGCGTCAATACGGCCACTTTTACCGATGCTCTGATGAAGGGGAAAGTGCAGTGGAGGCCCAGCTGGAATTTCCCCATCACCACGCCGCTGCTGTTTTCCTGTCTGTCTTTGGGGACTGACTAGATCGGCGGCCCCCAGCGTCACTTGTCCACTGAAGTCACCGTCGGTGATCAGATCGGTTAGATGCCCAGGAACGGTCGCGATAGTGACGCGAGTACCCAAGTTGCTGATTCTGACGACCCGCCGGATCATGCCTTCAGGAGCGGCCTTAGTCGGCGGAATGATCACTATACGCCCTGAAGCGAGTTGAGTGACTTCCGCCGGTGGAGCATTAAAGATCAGAGTTCCGTCGTCTTCTGAGGAAACGAGCGTCTCTGCGGCCATGGGCGTAAGTTGCCACGCGTCGGCTTTGCTTCGGAATATGGCGCGGATTGGAGCACTGGTTTCACTGGCAGGACCAGTGCCATCAGAGTTGTTGGCACTGATATTGAAGGTGTACTCCGTGGCAGGATCAAGTCCAGTGACTGTGGTGCGGCAGCGTTCTTGCTGGACGCCACAACCCTGTTCGGTGACCGTTTTGCCACCAGGATTTACCGTGATGCGGTATTCGTTGATCGGTGATGCGCCAGGATCGGCAGGGGGGTGCCAACTCACCTCTACTTGACCATCGGCAGTGGCGGTGGTCTCCAAGTCGAATGGAGCCGACGGCGCTTGTCTTTCCTTGGGAACAAGATTGGCGACACGTGTGGCTTGACTGGTACCGACCCTGTTGATCGCCGTTAGTTGAATATTATAACTTTTACCGTTAGCAAGCCCAGTGAGGGAGGCTGTGGTGGCGTTGGCGGGCACATCGACTTGAGGCCCGTCCGGTTCCGCTGCCAGTTTGTAAGCCAAGATGGAGGCCCCACCGTCGCGGGCGGTCAGCCAGTGGATATCGATCCGGCCATCCCCGGTGACCGTACGCACAACAGTGGGCTGGAGAGGGACTTGCCCAGCACGAGGTGTAGCTTGCACCGGGATCGAGAAAGTGCCCTGACCGATACCGTTAATGGCGACGATGGTGAATGTGTAAGAAGTACCATTGTCCAAATCTCGGACCGTCGTCGCAGACACCTCACCAGCGATTTCCAGTATTCGAGCGCCAGGCTGTACCGTGATCCGATATTTTGCAACAGCCGCACCACCAGTCTGCGGTGGCGCCCATGCCAATGCGACCTCACCGTCGCGCGGTTCGGCACTGGTGATCAATGGTCGTCCGGGAACGGGAAGCGACTGTGGGGTAACCGCGTTAGACAGGTTTGACCATGCCGAGTCGCCGATATCATTAGTCGCTTTGACCCAAAAAGTATAGGTCCGTCCATTAGGAAGATCTGCGAACAGCGCTGTTGTTCCGGCTACGGTGACCGATTTAGAAATGGTGGGCTCTGTGACGGTGTAGCTGGTGACCGGGGAGGTGCCTGAGTCTGTAGGGGCGGCCCAGGTAACGCTTACGCTACCATCGGCGGCATTCGCAACGACTTGAGTGGGAGCGCCCGCTACACGTCCCACTTTGACCGCAACTGAAGGTTTCGAAGCGGCAGAGGTGCCAGCGGAATTAGTTGCGGTCACTGTGAAAGTGTAAGTCGTCCCATTGTTCAGCCCAGAAACAGTTGCCTGTGTCTGGGAACCAGCGACGCTGACCATCTTGCCACCGGGAGAGGACGTCACGGTATAACCGGTGATCGGTGAACTTCCCTCGGCGGATTTCTGCCACTTAACAGTAGCGCGCGCATCGTCAGGTTCAGCGGTGACGTCAGTTGGCGGCGTCGGCTTGACCGGTGCTGGTTTAGGAGTGATGGGCGCGGACGCGGAAGATGGGGCTGAGGTGCCCACAATGTTGGCAGCGGTCACCGTAAAGGTGTAGGCGGTGCCATTAGTCAAGGTGGCGAAGGTAGCTTGAAGCGTAGAGCCGTCGACGTTCGACTTAGCGCCGCCGGGATTGGCGGTAACGGTATATCTGGTAATTGGCGCCCCTCCATCAGAGGCTGGCTTCTGCCAAGTTACCGTAGCCGATGCATCTCCGGCCGTAGCAGTGACGCCAGTTGGCGGGCCTGGTGCTACAGAGATGGTGAAGTAGGTGAAGGTGTCGACCGACAGGGTGATCGCCGTAGTACCAGTGTTTTTGATGGTGAAGGTGCCATCGACACCAAGCTTTATGGGAATGAAGTTGGCCCAGTCGTCGTTGGCTTGGAAAGCGATGGACCCGCCATTGGGGACGTTGGTCTGCCCGGTGGGGTAGACGCGCAGCAAACCGCCAGCGGTGCTCTTGGCGGTGAGATTGATCCCCACCGCACCCACTCCGGTTCCTGGGACGCCTGCTTTGCCACGTGGTGCCACCGCGTAGGTTGCGCCGGCCGCGACCGTAGCGCTATTGACGATCCGAGTGGGTGTGACCGGGGTCTGAGTAGAAGCCGAAACCGCTGCGGTGGGAGCGGCGAAGTACCCAGTGATGTCGGCATACACCGTCAAAGGGGACGAGCCGACATTCTTGATTGAGATCTTCCCGTCACTACCGGGCGGCACGATCACCAAATTCGACACGAAAGTGGGAGGCCGATAGGTAATATTGGTGGAGGAGGGTGCCGTGCCACCGGAGGGAAACACCATCGCCCGCCCTGAGCCTTCACTTTTGACAACCAGCGAGAAGACGACCTGTCCAACATTGGAAGAGGGAATACCGCCGACCCCCATAGCAGCGAAGGTAGCGGTAGAGTTAGCCGCCACCGTCTGGTTGCCGATGATGCGCGCGGTGTCCAGCGGGACATAGTTGGAGCCAGTCGCGGTGCCCTCGGCGGTGAAGTACCCATGCACATCGGCGTACACCGCAGCCGCTACCGTGCCGGTGTTTTTAACCTTGATTTGGCCGTCGGTACCGACCTTGACTATCAGCAGATGGTCTTCAAACACACCCGACCGATAGCGGGTGCCGGTCACTCCCGGCGCCGCAGTCAACTCAGAGGGATAGGCCGTCAACGCGCCCGACCCGCCGGTGCCGTTGACAGTGAAATTCACCGCCACACTCGATATACCCGTCGCCGGGATTCCCCCGACCCCGGCAACCTTCACTATCGAAGTCGCACCAGCCGCAATCGAGACATTGCTGAGTAGACGAATCCGCAAGCCACCGGCGTACTGCCCCGTTCCCGCAGCCAAGCGCACCGGAGAGACGGTATTGAGCGTTGGCGTTCGTGAAGCGGAGGTAGTTGGTGATGGAGTTGCTCGGCGGACACCTGGCGTGCGAGGACGCGGTGAAACCGGAGAGGAAGACGACTTTGTGACGCGCGGTGTCGGGACTGAGGGAGTCGGTGAAGAGGCTCTCTGACCTTGCCGAGGGCTTGGGTTCGCAGGCTCGGCATGCGCAAGGTCCACCAGCGCCGAGGGCATTGACACCACCAGTGCTAGGCACAGTAGCAACCGCTTGAGCACGAGCCCTCCAGCCTTCGCAGCTACCGCGCCGAACACGCGGATCGAGCCTGGGCGGAAAGATCCGCTAGGACTCGCCAGAGGAACATATACACAAGATCACTGAGACGGGAAGACCTCCAGAAGGATCACCCGGTTTCTCCCGTCCGACAAGGTCATACATGCTCGTCCAGCACTGGCCACAAGTCAGATAGCAGCACCGAAGAGGACCGAGCTTAGAGTAACCAGACTGCTTCACACCGCCATCACCCGAAGGCTTTCCTCCCGTAGAAACGCCTACGTTGCCGAGGATTAACGGGTGTTGTCGTCTGGGTGAGGCCGGTGGCTGTCAGGCAGGCGTCGATGAGGTGGCTGTGGTGTTGGATCTTGCGGAGTCCGCGGCGCAGGGTGCGCATCAGGTGGTCGGGGTCGGTGAAGGTGGTGTTGGCCTGGCTGGAGCGATGTAGCAGTGACCAGATGCCCTCGACGGGGTTGAGGTCGGGGGCGTAGGTCGGCAGGTAGAACACGCTCAGCCAGTCACAGGCGTCGATGAAGGCACGGATCCGGGCGTCGCAATCCATGTTGAAGTGGCAACGACACTATTCTTCAAAGCTCAGTAACTTCGGCCAAACAGCGGTAGATCCGGCCGCCATCGCGCTGCGGCAGGTACGGGTGCGGGCGTGGATGATCGTCGTGTCGATCGGTCGGCGAACTCCGGTTCCTGGTACGGGGCGTGGGGGTCGAGGAGAGAGCCGTCGTCGCTACTCACTGGGGTGTCGTCTCGGTGCGGTCGGCGGGTGTGGGCCGGTGCACGGCGCTGCGGGCAACGATGGCGTCCTGGCCGGTCATCTCGGCGGACCGCGCTTCCAGCATGTCAGCGAGGCGCTGGTCCGCGCTGATCCAGCCGCGTTCGAAGTGGATCCACCAGCAGTTTCGAAAGTGCACGGCGTAGCCGATCGTCTGCCCGAACCTGCGGACGAGCCCGGCGTCGAGAGCGTCGTTCATCTCCGCGTGGCTGATGATCGTGCCTGCGGGGATCGCAGACTCTGTGCCCGGCTCTGCGGTCGGAGAGGGGGCGGTCGACGGGGCGGCGGTGGTGCGCTCGGGGAGCGTCATGATCGTCAGGGCTCCTTTACTTCTGGCGCATCTCGCGACCGTCGAGACCGATCTGTTGGGCGGGGGGTTCGAGGAGCGGCGCTTGGGCCTGGGGTACTTCGCGGCCAAGCGACCGCTGCTGGGTTTCCTGGCGAAGGGTCGAAGCCCGGGTGTGGTCGGTGACGACCGACAGGGTGACCTTCCCGGCGGTGAGCTCGTCGCGGGTGTGGTCGGCGAGGAGGTCGGCGCCGATCTCCACGGACGCGCCGGCCTCGACAGCCAGGGAGGCGAGCCGGTTGATCTGTCCGGCGCTTGCCGGACTCCCGCCTGAGTCGGTGATGGTGGCTGCGATGGGGAGTTCGCTCTGCTGGGAGCGGGTCATCTCCCAGGCCAGCGTGAGTTCCTCGATCGGTTCGCCATTCAGCTCGACGGTGACGATCGCGTGGTACAGATCCCGCCGCTCGTCGGCGGTGAACACCCCGGCGTCCAACCAGGGGCTGACCTCGGCGATGTAGGCGGGGTGCTGGATCAGGTCGGCGAGCAGCAGTTCCTCGCGCACCGCGCGGGGGTCCTCGGTGGTCTGGTCGACGTCGGCGACGGTGAGAGGTGCGTTGAAGGCCGCGTTGAATCGGATGTAGTGGCCGGCGAGAGCGTGCGCGAGCTCGTCCAGGTGGTCGAGCTGGGGGTCGACACCCCGGACCTCGCCCGCTTCCCGGGTGATCCGTTCGGCATGGACGGCGAACTCGCGATACAGGCCCGCTTCTTGGATCATCCGGCCGTAGTGGGCGATGGACGCGATATCCGGGCTGTTGAGTGCGAGGCCGGTCAGCCGGTCGAGGGTGATGTCCGGCTGGTTGGCCAGAAAGACGATCTGTTCGGCCAAGGCGATGCCGCGCAAGGCCGGTTCGTTGACGCGCAGGTCAACGAGCTCGGCGAAGATCGCCTGATGGTCGGGGTCGTCGAAGTGGCTGGGGCGCAGATAGGGAGCGTCAGCCACAAGGGCCGGGTTGTGGATGAGCGCGCCCAGCAGCGCTTCTTCCGTGCGGTGAACAAGGGATGTCATCGAGGGAAACCTCCTGTCGTCGTGGGGCCTGCCTAGAAAGGAGGGTCCGAACTGCCGTTGCGGTGAATGGTCGGCTGGGCTGCCTCCGGTCTGCGCCTGCCGGTGCGGCCATCGGCGTTGTTCACCGTGGGGCTTCGAGGGTGATCGGCCGGTCGGCGGGCGCTTGCTGGGCGTGCTGGTGAGCGACGTGCGACGCACCGAGTTCCTGGGTCCGTTCCGCTTGGATCGGCGGTGGGCCCTCGTAGCGGAGGTCGGGAGTGTAGGGGCCGGGGTAGAGGGAGGGGTACAGAGCTCGGACCGGTGCGGGGAGCACCATGGGGGGCTCGGTCATCGTCAGTTCTTCCAACATGACCCGGGCGAACTCGACGCCGTTGAACTTGCCCATCGACGCATGCGCGAGGTATCGGATGTAGCCGTCCTCGTTCAGGTCGAAGCTGTTCAGGTTCAGCCCAGTGCTGGGCAGCTCCCATGCAGGATCAGCGGCCACGCGCTCGGCCAGGGCGTCGCGGGCGACGTTGACGTCCTCGACCAGCGTCGGGCCGAAGCCTCCTGCGGGGAGTTCGGCGAGCTGGTCCGCGGCGAGGATCGCCTGGTAGATATCGCGTCTGTTCGGCGTGGTGAACGCCTCGGCCGGAAGCCATTCGGCAACCTCGCGCGCCAACTCCGGATCTTTGATCAGGGCGGTGAGGACGAATTCCTGAATCCGGGTGGGTCCGTCCTGGCCGTTCGGGTCGCTCAACGCCCGGAAGTGTGAAATCCGCTCGGGGAGCGGGCCGCCGTTTCGTGCTTGCGCGAAGGCGATCAGGTCGTCGGCGTCTCGCGCGAGGAAGATGGGCTCGGTGTAGTGAAACGCCATGCCGAGCAGCCTCTCCGCACGGACCGCAGGGTCGTCGACGGCCGCGACGATCGCGTTCACCAGGTCTGTGCCGCGCAGCTCGGGATCGACGGCTCGTGCTTGAACCAGCGCGCCGAGGATCGCGACGTGGTCAGGAACGAGGATCCCTTCATCGGACAGCAGCCGCTCTCTCACGGGGAGCGGGATGTCCTCAAGCCGGTCGGGGTCGTAAATGAGCGCTCCGAGGATCCCTTCCTCGACCGTGTGTGCCCAGACTTTCATCGGCTCTCCCCGTTCTCCTGGTCGGTGGTGCGATCAGTGCGGACTCTGTTGACGCTGCGGTCGGCAAGGCGGAGGGCTTCGGCGCGCTGATCGAGCCAGCGGTGCGCTTCCAGGTCGATGACCCGCAGCCAACCGCCGTCCTTGTGCGCCCACCAAGACCCGTCGTAGTGGACAAGCTCGCTCACGGCTTGGCTCATCGGCGTTGCCGTCCCAGTGGCGACGTGGCCGGTCATCGTGGTCGTGGTCAGGTACAGGTAGCTGTCGCGGCGAGGTGCTGAGGCCACTTCCGTGGCGGTCTCCTGGCCAGTGCTCTCCTGGTCGGTGAGCAGTTCAGACGGGATACCGGCGCAGTGGTCGGCACCGGTCCAACGCTCTTGAAGGCCGTGATCGCTGTGTGCGGGGCTGGTGGATCCCCGGTGGCCGGCGCGGCAGCCGTTGGCGTAGAAGGTCGCTGCCGCGGTCATCGTCTGGCGGAGCTCGGCGTGCCAGTATCGAGCCGCCTGCCCGGTGGACCCGGCCACCGCGTAGATCTCAACCCGCCAGGCGCGCAGGGCCCGGAGTTCCTCGATCATGCCGGGGTGCTGCGCCCAGCAGCGAGGCAGGCGTTCTTCCACGTCAAGCTCATACCGGTCGTGGAGCCAGGTCACCCAGGCGCACAGCTGCGCCCATTCGGCATCGCGTTCGTCGGCGATCAGGGTGTGCCACTCGGCGAGCACCGGCTTCTTCGGTCCCTCAGCCTGGGCCTGGTTGTCGGCCTGGGCCTGGGCTTTGCGATGGGCGCGCAGCCTCCACATTGTTTTGGAGGCGGAGTGGTGTCCTGCGGTCAGGGACGGCTTGATCCGCGGCACCGACGGGGAGAGCAACTCATCGTCGTAGGATCCGGGCTCGGAGTCGGGGTCGGTGTGGTTCATCCCGTCGCCGCCGTCTCCGGGCTCTCTGGGAGTTCGAGCCCGTGCCCGTTGATCATCATGCGGGCCTTCGCGGCGGACGCGGCGTAGATCTCCTTGTCCGGGCCCTCGTAGTGGCGAAGCATCCGGACGACCACCGCCGGCGTCGACGACTCGATGATCAGTGCTTCGCGTTTGGTCTTGTCCAGGGTGCGGATCGCGTCCACGCTCATGGTGCGGCGGTCGTGGAGCGTGGATTGGACGGTGTGCTGCCCGCCGGACCCGTACTGGTAAGTGGTGAGCATCTCCCGGTATTCGCCGGCCAGGCGGGAGAAGTCCTCCAGTTCATCCCCCGCCAGACCGGCCATGGCAATCTTGACGGTGGCGGCCTTCCACAGCATCGCGGCCCCATAGGGCCCAAATCTCGCCTCGGCTTGGGAGCGGTTCTGCAGGACGCCGACGAAGAACATCCCAGAGCCCCCGGAGAAGCTCATGAGGTCGGGAGTGTGGGGGTTGGGCAGGGTGTTGGCCATCTCGTCGATGATCTTCATGACGGGTGGGTCGGCTCGGCCGCCGGGGAACGTCGCGGCGTGCTTCATGAACGCCTCTTGGAAGGCATCGTCGAACGCCGTCATGAGCGGGGCGAGCGCGCGGGCGTCCTGCTCGCTGATCAACAGGTAGAGGGTGCCGCGCTTTTCGATGAACTCCTGGAAATCGAGGGTGTTGGCGTGGCCCGGCGGCACGAAGGTCTTGCGGACGGTCGGTGACAGCAGCGGGGCCAGCGCCGTCAAGGCGGTGCTCCACAGGTTGGAGCGGGTCTCTCCCGGCTGCCGGTAGAGGGCGTCCATCATCCCCGCGGTGCCCATGGCGGCTTTGGGGTGGTCGCGGAGGATCTTGACGGCTTGGTCGTTGCGCTCGTCGAGAGCCCATTCGAGCATGTAGTCCGCCGGGCCCTTGCCGTCACTCATCGCGGCGAGATCCATGAGAGCGGCGGCGTGCAGCCAGCCCGCCACCAGATTGGTGGCCGTCATGCCGAAGAACGCCCCGTTGCCCGTGTCGCCGGCTCCCTCGCCCTTGCCTACGGTGACCATGATGTCGGCGCGGCGGCGGGCCCGGTCGAAGTCTTCACACCCCGAGGTCGGCGACCAGCGGACCATGGTGGGCCAATTGATCATGCCGGTCGGTGCCATCACCCACACCGGCCGGCCGTCGGTCGCGCGGGTCCCCCAGGTCGCTTCCAGCACGTCCGACCGCAGGCTCACCACGAAGGCGGCGCCGGGCCAGTGGTGGATCCAGGGGATGACGACCTGGCTGGTCTTGCCCGTGCGCGGGGCGGCGAGCAGCAGCACGGACGCCTCGGCGGAGACGGCCAGTGCCTGCCCGGTGTGGCGGGCGCGTCCGATCCGGACGCCGACGTCCTCGACCGGGAAGTCGGTCCCCTTGACGCTGGGCCGGATGGACTCTCCTGCGACAAGGGCGGCCTTGACGGTGAGGGTCTTGTCGAGTTGTTCGGCCGAGGCGAACCCGCGGACCGAGGTGGAGCGGGCCTTCCGCCGCATCAGGTGGGTCGCCGCGGCGGCGATCGCGGTGAGCACCAGCAGCGCGGTGACACCGAATCCGAACAGGCCGGGAAGAGAGGATCGGGTGTCGGCTGGCCAGGCTTGCCGGGGATCGCTCAGGTGGCGCGGGAGCTGTCCGAGGATCGACAGGCCCGTGCCGATGGGGACCTGCGGCCAGGTCCAGCAGAACAGAAGACCGGCGAGCTGGCCGATCAGCCAGGTGCCGATCATTCCCAGGCCGCCGAGCGTGACCAGGCCGACGATGAGATAATCGCTGGGCCCGTCGAGGAAGCTCCTCCTGACGACGGTTTCGTTGTCCTTCATGATCAAACGGCCATGCGTTCGTTGGTCCAGTAAAGGTGCCGTTCCTCCTGCGTCAGCACCGTTTGCACCACATGGGAGGCGGTGCGGCCGATCTTCCAGATCGCGCGGCCGAGCTGTTCGCCGGACCAGGAGGCGATGTGGCGGCATTCGGTGTCGGTCAGGCCGATCGCATCGCGCGTCATCGCCAGTGGTCCGGTGTCTTGGCGGAGGCAGATCCGCACGTCGCAGCTCGCGATGAGGTTGCGGGCGATGGCGACTTCGGCGGAGCCTTCGGGGCCGACGGCTTCAAAGTCGGCGAGGCGGTGGGTGGCCAGGACCTGCATGGTGCCCTGGGCTCGGGACAGGCGAAGGTCGGAGTCGACTTTGCGGATCATGGCGGGGATCCGCATCGCCCGCCACAGCTCGTCCCGCACGACCAGGCGGACCGGGCCGCCGGGTTCGTCGATCGCGGCCTGTCCCCAAGAGGAGACGCACGCGAGCGTCATCGCGACGGTCTCGTCCCCGCGGCCGTCGATCCGTGACAGGTCCACCGTCTGGATCGGCGCGTCGAAGTCGAGCCGGACGCTGGTGGGGGCGTCGAACAGGCCGCTGAGTGATCCCTGCACCATGTTGCCGAGGGCGTCGCAGGCGGGCCGGATCATCTCCCGGAGTTCGGTGATGTCCTCCCCTCGGATCCGGAGCTCTTCGGCCATCTGCGGGAGCGGGTCGCGCAGGAGCTGCCAGATCTGCGGGATCGTCGGGTCGGTCAGCGTGGTCGCGGCCGTGGCCTGGCCGCTCGCGTACTTGATCGCGAGGCTGATCGCGGCTTCCTCGGTCGGTGACAGGTCGCGGCCGAGCCGCATGACCAGCAGTGAGGACAGCAAGGTGATGCGGCGGCGGTGGATCTCCTCCATCCGCTCACGCAGCTGCTCGGGGTCGGACGGCAGGTTGGCGCCCAGCGGACCGGAGTCCAGCGGATTGAGCCGGGTGCCGAGCCCGGGTCCAAGTTCAACCGGCTCGACGCCGAACGCCCGCGCCAGCGGCGCGTACTCGTTCTTGATGTCACCGAGGATGAACGCCTTCACCCCATAGGCCGACAGCCGCGTGATCAGCGCCTTGATCGTGGCGGACTTGCCCGCCCCAGGCACACCGGTGATCAGCATGTTGGGGTTGGTGATCAGCCCTCGGTGCAGCCACTCGATGGGGTGGCAGGCGAACGCCGACCCGTTGAGGCAGTCGACACCTATATATGCGCCCACCGGCGGCATCGACGCGCCGTGCAGCCACGGGTACAGGCCCTGCACCTGGCCGGTGGAACCGCGGAAGACCGGGACCGACGGGATGTGGGGCGCGCGGCCGGCGAAGGCACGAGAGTACCCGCGGCGAGGCGGGACCGGGTCGCGGTGCTCCCTGGTCTGACCGGAGGGACGCCGCTTGGGCTTCTTGGGCGCGGGCGTCGTCCCCAGGAAATCGGCCAGGTCGAGGGAGTTCAGCTCGATGCGGTCGTTACGGCGAAATCCCATGATCAGTACCTCTTCTTCGGCAGGCCCATGCCGAGCGGGAGAGCGGCGAGCGCGAAGCCGACGTCCTGGGCCATCCACATGCGGCGGATCTCGATGCGGGCCTGGGCGGCGCTGCTCTCCAGCGCGGCGCAGGCGTTCTCCAGGTCGGCCAGGTCGGTGACGGTCACGGTCGCGTAGGCGGAAAAGCGGACCAGGCCGTGGCCGGCGGCGCGTTCCCGGTCCTGGGCGCGGGCCTGCTCCAAGGCCATCTGCTCGTGCTCGGGGACGATCTGGCCGGACTTCTTGCGCATGCTGACCGCCACGTGCCGGGCGGTCCGCTCGCGCATCACCTCGCTCTCGGCCTTGCGGGGGCTGAGCGGTTCGATGTGGATGGAGATCGAACGCCGGTGGTGGATGCCCTCGCCCAGCAGCGGAGCCAGCGCGGTGGAGAAGATCTCGTGCTCGGGCCACTGCCCGATCCAGTAGGAGACCGAGTAGGCGCCGTCGTGCTGGTAGTGGCCACGGTGCGCTTCAGCAGCGGCGGGCCCGGCCATGGTCGGCGGCACGCCCGGGACATTGGTCCCCTCGGCGCCCATCGCGCGGGTGGTGGCGGCGTTGGCGCGCTGTTCGGCCAGGACGCGGGAGGAGTGCGGGTCGAACGCGGTCCGCAGCACTTCGGCGAGGTCGCGCGGCGACAGCCAGGACTCGATCTGCAGGTCGGCGCCGGTGATCGCGGAGCTGAGCGCGTGGATCTGGCGGACCAGGACGACGGAGGCCCCCGCCGCACCGCCCCCGGCCGCCTTGATCGCCGACGCCGCCCGCCGCTTGTCGAGGGTGAAGGCCAAGAACGCCTCCCGCTCGCTCGTGGCCAGCGTGGAGTTCTGCAGCAGGGTCTTGGTGATCTCGGCTGCGGCCTCGGGCGCGGAGTCCGACAGGTGGTCGTCATGCCAGCGGCGCAGAGCCGCCCCGGATTCGGGGACCAGCCGCTGGAGCGCCTGCACACGGACGATCGGGTTGCCCTCGGTGCACAATCCGCTGAGCAGTGCTCCCCATCCGGCGACACGCTGATCCCGCCGGGACTGGTCCACCAAGGCGATGCCGGGGTAGCGGATGCGCGCGACCGCCGTGAACGTCCCGTCGAGCTCGTGCTGGGCGATCGCCATCGGTTCGAGGTTGCCGTCGACCACCTCACGGATCGTCAGCGGGGCCAGGATGCCCGGCAGGTCGAGCCTGGGCTTGACGCCGCGCTTCTTCGAGCGGGGGGTGAAAGCGGCACCGAGGTACTTGTGGCGGTCGCTCAGCCGGAGACCGCCGTAGGAGATCGCGGCGACCAGCCATTCATCGACGGTGCGGCCCGCCACCCGCAGGTAGGCCAGCACCGCCAACAGCGCGGCGATCGGCCACAGAACGATCCCCTGCCGGGGCGCCGACATCGAGAGCGGCCAGATTCCCAGGAGGACGGCGGCACCGAGCATGATCGCCCTTTGCCCGGACAAGCCCCAGATGAAGTTCACTTTCTCCAGCTGCCACCCGAAATAGGTTCGGGCGGCGGGGGCTGCGCTTTCGCTGTTCGTGGTCACTGGTCACCGTCCTTGGATTCGGGGAGAGGAGATTCGTCGATCGACTGGTTTCGGGGCCTGGAGGGCGGCCCCGGCTGCCCAGCCGGGGCCGGGTCGTCGTGGACGGTCCGGTGCTGCAGAGGCGAGGGGTCTGCGGGCTCCGGCGGGCTACTGTCCGGATCGGGAGCCGCCTCCGCCGGAGGCGCGTCGGGCACCTCGGCCTGGAGCGCCCCCTCCTCGGGAGGCGACGCCGGTCGGCCGTGCGGGGTGCCTTCGACGTTGCCGCCGTCCTCCTGCCCGCCGTCATCACCGCTACCGCCACCGCCACCGCCACCGCGGCTGTGGCGGTAGCGGTCGGCGTTGACCGGCATGCCCGCGGCGTACTGGGCGCTGCGGCCTTGCATCCCGGCGTGGGCGGCCATCTGGTCCATGCCGCCGGCGAGGGAGTTGATCGCTTTCTGGCCTGTCTTGGCCGCGAGGATCGCGATGCCCGCCACACCGGCGGCAGCTCCGGCACCCGCGCTGGCTCCACCTGCTGCGGCGCCGCCCTTTGCTCCGGCGCCCGTGCCGGCCGCGTTGCCGCCGGCCTTGGCGAACCCGCCGCCCTCTCCGGCGAACTGGGCCATGGTGCGGCCTTCGGCTGCCTGGGAGAACTGGTCAGGGCTGGTGCCGACCGGGCCGCCGCCACTGGATTTGCCGCTGTCGGCGTTCTGTCCTGCGGCGAACCCGAGAAGCGATCCGAGTCCGCTCGCGCCGCCGACCTGGACCGAGGCGAAGGCGAAGAACCGGGCGACGGCGGGCCAGGAGAAGGCCGCCATTGCCAGGATGAGCATTCCGGCCAGGAGCCCTTGCAGATCCTTGCTCTCGCCTGTCATCCCGAAGCCCAAGGCGAAGACCAGCGCGATGATCGGCTTGAGGACCATGAGCTGCCCGGCGGCGACGGCCGTCTTGGTCCACCATTGCCGGGTACCTTCGTGGACCTGTCCGGCCGCGGCGATCGGAGAGGTCGCGATCAGCACGAGGATCGCGGCGTTGCGCAACAACAGCTCGAACCACAGCACAAGGGTCAGCAGGATGCCGACCACGGCCAGGATCAGCAGCAAAGCGCCGGCCCCGCTGACCTGGCTGCTGTCCGTCCAGTTGATCACACCGGCGATCTTCGCGGTGAGTGCTCTGGTGCTGCCGAAGGTGCGGTTGATGATGAAGTCGGTCAGCTCGTCGGACGCCTTCAGAGCCGCGGTGGACACGGTGACCGTGAGCATGATCGCCAGTGCCGCTCGCAGCAGGCCCACCAGCCCGGTCGCCAGCCCGGAACCGTCGTGGGTGACGACGGTGCGGATGATCTGCCCCAGAAGCAGAAAGCAGGCGACCAGTGCGGCGATGCCGAGGCTGGTGAGGTAGACGTTCTTGACGCCGGGCGCGGAAAGGTCAGGTCCGTCGATCTTGGCGAAAGCCTTGGCGAACGACTCCAGCAGGGTGTTGGCGGCGGTCACGAAATTCTTGACCACCTGCTCAAAGGCGCTGCTGGCGAGCCCTTTGAGGCCGTCACCGATCGCCCCCGTGACGTCAGGGACACAGTCCGCAGGATTGATGGGGCAGGCCAAAGCACACTCCGGTGAGTGAGACGTTGATCAGGGAAGGGGGGTGCCGGAGAGCGCGGCTAGGAATTGAGGGGCTGCCAGCCCTTGGACAGGGCGTCGTCTGATCCGGGCGTGGCCATCAGCGGCGCGTAGTCCCCGGCCAGGTTCTGAGCGGGCAGCTTCCAGTCGTCGCCGACCCAGCGGATCTTGGTCGGGAAGAGCATCACCCTGGTAGCCAGCTGCTGGCCGGGCTTGCTCGTGGCGTAGTAGCCCAGGAGCAGGACGTCCATGGAGTCCGGCTGGACCGACCTGACCTGGTACATCAGGGGCGTGAACAGGACGTCGGCGCCGTCGGGGACGGGACCGGTGGCCGGGAGGCCAAGGAGCGCGCGGGTCTTGCCCCGGCCGTCCTGGATCTCCGGCACGGCGGTCGTCCACGCGGGGTCGGCGATCAACTTGATCAGCGTCGTGGCGCGGTCGACGTCGAGAGTGGAGGACAGCTGGCTCCAGTAGTAGACCGCCGCTGAGACAGCTCCGACCGGGGTGTGCGGGTACCCGACGGCGACGTCGCCGACCTGCCGGGTTCCCGGGAGCGTGCGCAGTGGCCCCACCTGGCCGGGAATCGTTCCCGCCTGGCCGATGCCCGTGACCGGGCCCGGCGACTCGGACGCGACCGGCGCCCGCGGGGCCGAGGGCGCCTTCGGCTCGCGCATGACCTGGACCACCAAGCCCACCGCGCCCAGACCGCCGATCCCGACGGCGGCGATGACCAGGTAGAGCAGGATCGGCCGGCGGCGGCGCATGAACGTGTTGCTCACGAGGTCTCCGCTCAGGTCGAGGCGCCGAAGACGGTGTTGACCATCGGGATCGCGATCGTGGAGGCGACGACGCCGATGAGCGAGTACACGAAGGCCCTCTTGCCCTTCTCAGCGGCGCCGGGCCGGTCGGAGATCGTGCCGAAGGCGATCAGGCCGCCGGAGGCCACGGCCACGACGCCGCAAGCGATCAAGACGCCCCACTTGGTGTAGCTCAGCAGGAGGTTGATGCCCTGGCTGCCGCCCGTGGGGTCGACGGGGGCAGGGTTCGGGATGTCCGCGGGCAGGGCTGCGACGACCTGTGCGAGGTGCGGGAAGGAGAGGGAGAGCGACACGGTGACTCCTCAGGGGTTGAGGTCGCATAGCCTGGAGCTTTGCGGCTGGGCCGATACGGCGCTCCAAAGGCACTGACCTGCACGTCTTCCACAGAAGACGGCGTGTCGCATGGTTATATGGGACAAATCGGGCAGGCGTCAACTGTGGGCTTCAAGACCGGCCCCGAAAGTCCAACTTGCTAAACCAGAGAAGCCAATGCATGCTTTGGCCGAGTTCCGGTCCCCGACGACGCACCCGGTGGAGGCGTTAACCGCATGACCGATGGCGATCCCGGCACACTCGGCCGTCGCCTCGACCACCTGTTCAAGACCGTCCACCCGCGCGATCGCGGCCCGTACTCCCTGCGGGAAGCCGCGACCCTCATCAACGAACAGGCCGGCGAGCAGGTCATCTCCCCTGCCTACCTCGGCGCGCTCCGCTCCGGGGACAAGCGGACACCGAGCCTCAGGAGGCTTGAACCGATCGCCGCCTTCTTCGGGGTGAAGCTTGAGTACTTCACCGACGACGAGGTGGCGGAGCGGACCAACGCCCAGCTTGAGCTCCTGCGGGCGCTGCGCGACAGCGGCGTGCAGCGACTGGCCCTGCGTGCCGTCGGACTGTCGGAGGGCAGCCTTGAAGCGCTCATCGGCATGGTCGACAACGCGCGCCGGCTCGAAGGTCTTCCGGTCGAAGACCAGGACACCTCTTCCGGGCCTGGCGAATAACCTTCGAGCGCGGTGAATAAATCCTCACCTGCTCTCAGGCCCGACAGCTAAGGTGTTTCGCCGAGGTCCAACCCGCCGCGACCTGTTTTTCTGGCCGGATCACCCGGTTTGCACCCTTACCCTCCCTTGACGCCTGAGGGCAGCTTCCCGCTCTGACCTGCGAGGAAGTGACTAGAACAGATTCGCTCGGGGGACGGCATGGGTGAAGAGGAGCGTTTGCGGGCTCGGTGCGAAGAACGTTTGGCGACCCTTCCCCTCCCCCGACCCTTCACCGTGGAAGCCTTTGGGAAGATCGTCTCGGCCGAGCGCGGCAAGCCCCTCTACCTGCTTCCCATGCCCGAGAAGGCCCGCTCCGCCCTGAAGATCTTCGGGGTGGCGATCTCCGTCCCCGAACTCGACGTGGTCGCCTACGATCCCACCGCCAGCCCGCTTCACCGCGACGGGATCATCCTCCACGAAATCTCCCACCTACTCCTGGATCACCGGTCGGAGACCGTGGTCGATGTCGACCTCCTGTCCCTGCTGGCCCCCGATGTCGATCTTTGCGGAAGCGGAATCCGGACGATGCTCTTCCGCGGTCTCTACGACTCCCGCCAGGAGAATGAAGCCGAACTGCTGGCCAGCCTGATCCTGGAGAAGGCCAGCGACGCCGAGCCCGCCCACGAGAACTCTCCGATGAGCCAGCTCGCCGACATCCTCCGCCCGCCGGTCCGTACCAGGAGAGCCAAGCCCACGCGCCGCCTTTCCGGCTGGCCGGCCTTCCGCAAGAAAAGCGCCTGACCATGCTCGTGGTTGCGGCTCTCTGGCTGGCCATCATCTGGCGCCTGCCGTCGGCGATCCGCCATCCGGGACGGCTGCGCCTCTGGTTCGTCTACGCCAGCCAAGCCATCGCCCTCACCTCCGGCTTTCCGCCCGTGATGGACGCCATGTCCAGGTGGCAGGGCCTTCCCGGGCCCGCCCACCTGGTGAAATACCTCCTTGGGATCATCGCGTGCTGGGCGTCCCTCAACTGGCTGGCGGGGACCGATTTCCCGGTACGGTCTCGCTGGCTGGCGCACAGGCACCTCGCCACGCTCGCCTTCGGCGTGCTCCTCACAGCGATCTTCGTTGCGATCGAGACCACCCCTAAGACCGAGTTCGCCTTGCGGGCCGCCGAATCGCCCCTGGTCGTGGCCTACCTCCTGATCTTCGATGGCTGCCTCGCGCTGACCCTCGTCGTCGGCGCGGCCATCTACCGCTCCTCCGCTCGGATGGCGTCAGATGCCTGCGTCCGCGCAGGACTGTGGCTGCTGTACGTCCACAACATCCTTGGAACGATCTACGCGCTGACAGACAGCGGCGTTCTCACCGTCGACTTCCTGAGCAGGAACTCTGACACCACCCCCGCCTGGGCATATCCCACCATTGCGCTCTTCTCCAACAGTGCCGTGCTGCTCGCCCTGGTGGGCCTAGCCATCCCCCCTGCGGGACAAACGGTGGCCCGGCTCCGCGACCGCTACCGGCTTATCGCGCTACGCCCGATCTGGCACCGCCTGACCAGCCACGCGCCCGAGGTCGTCCACCTCGGCCGGCCCCGGCTCCGCGACGACCTCACCCGTCCCGATCTCAAGATGGGACTGCTCCGCCGCACGCTCGAACTCCATGACGCGCGGCTCCTCCTTCGCAGCCGGCTCAGCCCGCAAGAACTCCAGACGATCACCGACAGCCTCCAGGCCAGTGGCCTGGAAGACGCCGAACTGGCCAGCGCGGTGGACGCCGCCACCCTCCGCGTCGGCATCGCAGCCCTCGCCCAAGGACGCAATCACGATCAGCAGCTCCTGGCCCCCGCCGCCGGTGGCCAAGACCTGCACTCCGACGTCCGCCTGTTCCTCGCCATCCGCCGAGCCGACCGGTCTCCAGCCGTCGCAGAGGCCGCACGCCGTCTTCTCCAGAAGGACTCTTAGCCCTTTCCGGCCGAGTCCGTAGCCCTGAGTTGACAGAAGCCAAACAGGACAATACGGTCACCACACTTGTCTTCCCTAGAAGACATGCTCTCTGAGCTGCTCTTTCTCGACGCCCACGGCGTCTTTCGTTCCCCCTGACCAAGGGATGTCTATGCGCTTGTACTCATGCTGCCCGAAATCCGGTGGCCTCCGATGAGCGGCAAGATCTACGGCGCTCTCGGCGCTACGGCAGCAATCCCCCTGGCTCTCGTCGTCGGCATCGGCGTCGGCAACGCCGGTTCGGCAGACGCTCAGAACGTTGATGCCTCGTGCTTGCAGGCCACCGGCGTAGGGATGAACGCAGGCAAGGGCGAGATCATCGACGCCAACCAGGCGGCCAACGCGGCGATCATCTACCAGACCTCGGTGGAGATGAAGCTCCCCGCCCGCGCCTCGATCATCGCCATCGCCGCCTCCATGCAGGAGGACAAGCTTCAGAACAGCAAGGTCGCCGACAACCTGGACTCCCTCGGCCTGTTCCAGATGCGCCCCAGCCAGGGATGGGGCACCCCCGCGCAGGTCACCGACCCGGTCTACGCGAGCCGCAAGTTCTACTCCGTCCTGGTGAAGGTCGCCAACTGGCAGAGCATCCCGCTCACCGACGCCGCCCAAGCCGTCGAGAAGAGCGGCGACGACTCCCTCTACGCCCAGTGGGAACCCTTCGCCACCAACCTCACCAACGCGCTCATCGCCAAGACCGCCGCCTGCCCCAGCACCGTCGACTCCAGCGGGCTCGGCGGCGCCATCCTCGCCGCCGCCCAAAAATGGATCGGCCTGCCCTACCAGTACGGCGGCGGCGACCAGAACGGCCCGTCGATCGGCCAGAACAGCCGCGGCGACGGCGCCAAGGGATTCGACTGCAGCGGCCTCACGGTCTGGGCGGTCTACAAGGCGACCGGCGGCAAGATCCTTCTCCCCCGCACCTCCCAGCAGCAGTGGCAGGACAAGCGCTTCGTACACGTCTCCCGGGAGCAACTCCAGCCCGGAGACCTCGTCTTCTGGCCAGGGGCCGGCGGCAGCCCCAGTGCCCCTGGCCACGTCGGCATCTACGCCGGCAACGACCGGTTTCTGAACGCACCACAGACGGGCGCCACCGTGAGGTTCGACAGCATGGCACCGGGCACCTACCGCCACCGCACCTTCAGCGGCGGCGCCCACATCACCGCCCCCGGCACCAAGCCCATCATCACCAACCCCGACGGCAGCAAGGCCAAGTCCCCGCTCACCGGCACCGCCGGCTGCACCGCCCGCATGGTCGCCGTCCGGAACGAGATCGACGCGCTATTCGGGCCCTACCCGGCCATCGGCTGCGCCCGCCCCGGCGACCCCCAGGATCACGGCAAGGGTAAGGCGAGCGACTTCATGGTCAACTCTGGCGGGAAGATGCCCACCAGCGCCCAGGAAGCCCTCGGCGATCGAACCGCGAACTACGCGATCGCCCACTGGAAACGCCTAAACATCAAGTACGTGATCTGGAAGCAGAGGATCTGGAACGCCGGCATCGGCAACCCCTGGCGGAAGATGAACGACCGGGGCAGCATCACCGAGAACCACTGGGACCACGTCCACATCAGCATCAAATAGAAAGGGGACGAATAGCATCCGATGAGCTATTCGCTTACTTGAAGAAGGCGTTTGGGCTGACTGTTAGCCTGTCCGGGTGACGTCGAAAGGTTGTCTTGTGCTTTGGTGTGAGGAATTCTATGGAGCGCTAGGTCAGGGGAGCCATCTATCGTCGGGCGGGTCACGAGCTGGTGAACACTCGGTGCCACCTCGGGCTTCGGCGGCCGTACGACCCGAACCCCACAGTGACCCGCCGTGCGGCGCGCGGCCTCAGCCAGCAGGGTCGGCCACTCCGCTGCCGCCAGGCCACCACACCCGACTGCAACCAAAGAAGATATGACTTTTTCGGCATCCTTACTGTATTTTGCACCGACCTATCCATCATTGCTGGAATCCTTGCACATACCCGCCTCACAAACTCTTCCCGCTTTGAGGCGGGGTGAAAGTAGACATACTTGCGAGCGGCTCTAATCTGAAGCTCATTCAATTGATCTACCATAAAAGAGCCGATCGCGCCTCTTGCAGTGGTCGAACTCAGTGACATGATTGCATTTCTGGAAATAGGCAGAACCACGGCAGAGGCATCACCAACGGCCATCTTGTAAGAATGTATGATATCATTTTTCATTCCGACTGAGACGGCTGGACAGTCGCCGATGACAAGCTCGTTCGCGCCTGTTTCGAGTACTTCCACTCCCCAAGGATCGATCAAGATTCGCATTTTGGTGAACGTGCGTTCTATGCTCTCGCGAAACAGGGTGCCGTCAAGCTCTCCTTTGACCGCCTCGGACCGGTTTACTACACGCTCGGCATAATGTTCAATAGCCGGACCGTCAGTTAGGTAAAGGCCAGTCTCAGAGAGCGCCCAGGCCCGGAGTTCAGCTCCAAGCTCCCCGACGAGACGACGCTTCATCTTTCCCGATGTCTCGATAAAGGCGTTCTTGTGCACCTGGCTGTACCAGTGCGATCGCACAAGGTGCAAGGCGATTAAGTCCTTCAGCGCACTTGCTTCCTCCTGAGTGGGAATTGAAGTGCTGGCAATTATTCTAGGCAGAATCGGAGCTACCCTCTGCTCAACGATTCCCCAGAGTCTTTCTACCTGAGACGCATCTTTCTTAACGAAATTCTCGACCCATCCACAGGATCTAAGCGCCTTCGGACGGTGACCATGGTCGGGATGTTCGAGATTGAAGCTCACCACCTTCCAGCCGTTTCGGTCATATTTGGCAAACTGCTTCAACAGCATCTTGGACACAAGATGCTGTTGCCGCGGTTCGCCGGCCTTCTTTTGGGGTGACGCATCCATGGAATCTTGATACCACAGCATGGATGCAGTCTTCGCCTGATTATCTGGGACCCTTGCCCCCTTGGCGGACATGCACTTCATGTCTAGATTGCCCTATAAATCGGTGCCGACGGGCCGTGTGAGGCCGGTCATGCCCCCACGCCGATTCAGGCTCGTCCGTGGGTCGAAGGATCGGGTTGCAACCAGCGTTGGCAGGGACTTTTCCGCAAGTCGGCCCTGTTCGGCAGAGGGACTGTAAATCCTTCGGCTTAGACGTCGTCTCATTCGGCGAGGTGGCGGTAGCGGATGAGGGAGGCAGCGTTGCCGACTAGGGCCAAGAGGTGCTCAGCCTTGCGTTCGTAGCGGCGACGCAGTCGGCGGAAGCCGCTCATCCAGAACACCGTGCGCTCGACAACCCAGTGATGTCGGCCGAAGCGGTTGGAGTTTCGATACCGCGGTGGGCGACGCGCGGGACGATGTTTCGGCTGCGCAGCCATCTCCGCAGGACTGCATAGCCGTATCTCTCGTCGACGTGCAGCTTGCCTGGACGACGGCGGCGGCGGGCCGCGGCGAGACCGGGCCGACGGGATGCCGTGCACCAGCGGCCCCTAGTGCTTGGACGACCGTCCCTTCCCGTCCAAGTCGAAGAGCTTGCGCGCGGTCAAGAGCCCAACGCCTTCCCCTTCGGGCAGTTCCTCGATGGGTACCGCCGCCTTCTTCAGCTCTCGGGTGTGGCGGTACTCCGTGTCGGCGAAGTCGGGATCTCCGTAGGTCGTCAGCTGAATGTAGGCGCCTATCAGCAGCTGGGACACCTTGAGGTTCGCGCGACGCTGATCCTTCATCTCGTCCTGCAACTCAGGGAGATCTCGAATCGGGAAGGCACCGCCGTCGCGCCCGTGCTCGTTGACCAGTAAGACGAAGAGCGGCTGGTTGCCCCCGTAGGGCCACCGTGCGACGGCTTCGTACTGGCAGAGCCTGGTGTAGGTCCGTGACGGGAGACAGTCTCCGATCTCCAACAGAATCCCGTCTCGCGGCGGCGCCAGCAGATACTCGGCCTGGAGCGACTGTGGCAGCCTGTCGAGGGCGTCCAGGTCGGCGGGGTTGTTGAAACGGCGCGCAGGCAAAGACCGGCTGAAGGCCAGCGTGCCGTCTGGCTCTCCGCGGCCACCCTTCTGCTCCATATCGACGACAGCCGAGAGCCCGAACTCGGCAAGGCTATCGAGCGCCGCCTGGTTCGCCTCGCGCTCGGCGTCCTTCCCCGCCGTGGCGCCAACATCGACGGCGATCACGTCGATACACCCGGCGAACAGCGCCCACAGGAGGAAGTAGTAGGAGCCGACGCAGCCCTCCCATCCGCTTCCTCCGTGTGGTCGGCCGAGGGCATGGAAGAGAGAGCGGAATCGGCTCACGGTGTTCCGCGGGTGTTTCGCGATGAAGTCGATGAAGGGGGCGACTGCAGCGGACTCCAGCTCACCAATCGTTCCGTTGAGGAACCGGGCGAGGTCCCGATGCTCATCTCGCCGCATGCCCATGCAGCGATCCTGCCAGCTGGGGATCCGGTGATGACTGCAACCCACCGGTCATCTACTCGGTGGCGGGTCTGCCCATGATGAGCTGCAGTGACACCCCCACGTCCCCCAGATGAGTGGCGGCCGGTTGGCGGATTGGTGCAGGTCCAGACCGGTGTGAATCCTGAACAAGATGCAGGCACGGTCATACCCCAGGCAGATCCGTCCGGTGTGGGTGCAGGTATCACCGGGCCGGGACAGTGCGCGGGCGCCGAGTGGTGTTCAGCCAAAACAGCGGCCCGCTAGTGCGGACGGTGCCCTGACTGGCACCGTGTCGTATTCGACCGTGGTACTCAGCGGGCGGGGCGGGTTGCGGGGTAGTGGTGCCAGGTTCCGCTGGCGACGCTGGCGTGTTTGGTGGTGGTGCCGTGGTGGAACCCGAGGGCTTGGACGACGACGGGCGCGGGTGCTTGAGGCACGAGCTGCCGGAAGGCCGCGGTGCGGGTCTGAGTGACCGAGAGGCCGAGCGGCCGCAACTGGTGCAGGAGGGCGCCGGGTGAGAGCGGTTGGCTCGGCGCCGACGCCGTTGATGGCGACTCGAAACTGCCAGCCGAGCCTACGAGCCTCTTCCAGGAACCGACTCGCTCTTTTTGAAGCCTCCGGTCGTAGCGTCAGCTAGGAAAGCCACAAGCTCGGGCTCCCTGAAACGCAACTGCCTACCCAGGCGGATCACCGGCAGTGTTCCCGCCTCAACGGCGTCGTAGACCCAGCTCTTCTTGATACGGAAGAGCCTGCATACCTGATCCACGTCGAGCAGACGCAGGCTCTCGAAATCGTCGGCCCTGTCCAGGGACGTCTGTAGATTCTCATCAGAGTTACTCACGAAGTTGAATCTACACCCATGAGAATTATCGAGTCAACGGGCCCACCTCCAGAGTCCAGAGGTTCGTGCTGGCAGCCCGGCGGGCGCACTGATCACCTGGCAGCTCGACCGGGAGGGAGGCCTTGGAGCGCTCGCGCACTCTCCACCATGGCCCGGATGGCATCCAGCGCGTCTTCAGACAGGCCATCCGCGTAGATCGCCTGATCGCGTGCCGTATCACCAGCGGCAGTATCAGGCTCCTCGAAGAAGTAGCTCGGCCGGACTCCGAAGAATCCAGCGATCGCGATGATGTGCTTGTAGGTCGGGTTGTCCTTCTCGCCCTTCCGCAGGGCGTGGATGTAGCTCCCGGCGATACTCGGCCCATCGCCCGTCTCGCGGATGGCTTCCGCGACAGCCTGACTGCTGTACCGCTTCCCGTCCGGACGCGTCACAGTCTGAAACAGGTGTTCGAGTCGCTCAGCGAACAGGCCAGGCAAGGAGGCGGGCTTGTCACTCATCTGCTTCAGTGCCTCTCCAAACGTCTACAAGACTTCCCATGGGTGGAAGTCTCGGCAGTGTCGTTCTCCTCAGTGTAGTTTAGTCGGTCGCTCGATTGCAGGATCAAGCTCGTGGCGAAGACTCGCCAACGCATCCGACACCCGTGGGGATCTGCGATAACGACAGCATCCACCACGCCCGCGCGGTTCGTGATTTCGTAGTCGGCCAGCCCGGTCTGCACCTGTGGTTCGGCGCCCACTACAGCCCCGACGGCAACTTAGCCGAGCGACTCTGGGCCTCACGCAAGGCGTTCGTGCCGACGCCCCACCACCTGATCGGGTCGGCGCAGCCGATCCACGCCTTCTTCCGCGCCCGCCCACCCGACCAGCACCGCGCCTTGGAGCAGCCCCTAGTTTCCCCCTGTTACATGCAGAACTCTTGGAACGCTTAATTCAGCTGGGGATCGGATCGCGGCAAGGGCGAGCTCGGCGGCCGGTTCGGGGCGGTATGCATGCGCTGTTCACGGCTGGTCGCGATGGCAAGCGATACGCACCGACCCCAGGTCCCGCACCTACCGGTTGCGGGACCTGGGGGCGGTGTCAGCGCGCCGTCAAGCGGCTGCCGTGCTGTCTAACTGTCTATAGCGTTAACCGCGTCGGTGACGAGATGCAGACCGGGACGCGGCGCTAGTCGTTCGCCGGCCATTTCGCGAATCAGAGCCGGTCCCATCATCGACTCCATGCGCTCCATCATGGCGGCCATCTGGGCCATCATCGCCTCCTGGGCGCCGGGCTCCTTCTGCTTGTAGCCCAAGAGGACGTCCATGGCGTTGGCCGCAGTGTCGCTTTCCTCCGCCAGGGCCCATACGTAGTGGGTGGTGGAGCTGAGGTCGTTGTGGCCGAGGCGGGCTTGGACGTCGGGCAGGGGGACGCCGTTGGCTAGCAGGAGCGAGGCGTGGGAGTGGCGGAGTTGATAGGGGGTGATGTCGACGCCGATCTTCCGGCGAGCGGGGATCCAGATGTTGCTCCACTCGCTGGAGGCCATGTAGTCGTTGCTGTCGCGCCGAACGCGCTGGCGCGTGGTCTTGCCGCGGCGAGCCATCTTCTGTACTCGGTACGCCGAGCGGTAGTCGCGGTAGGTCTGTACGCACGGACCGCAGCGGCACTTGTGCTTGACGTAGGTGGACACCTTCGCGTGGGTGACGCGGTTGCCGGTCACTGCGGAGATGAAGGTTGTCTGTGCTGCGGCCAGCATCTCCTCTTCGGTGCACCGGGGCAGGTTGACCCAGGCGGTGGCCGGCATGAATAGCCGGATGGGGAAGATCAGGTCGCCCGGCTGCAGGCCGTGCTCGATGACGTGGGCGCGGATCTTCTCGACCAGCGGTCGGCCGAGCTTGAAGCGGCGGTGTTCGCCGTTCTTGGTGTAGGGGCGGGTGACGAACCTGCCGCCGGTGGGGTGGAACTGGCGGGCCACCTCCACAGTCGAGCGGCAGACCGTGAGCATGCAGGTCTCATAGTCCAGATCACCTTCTTCGAATGAGATCGCCTCACAGAAGCGGACGCCGGTCGAGATGATGTATTCGGCAAACAGTTTCTGGGTCGGCAGCGGCAGCTCTTCGCAGAGTTCCCAGAAGACGGTCTCGTTGATGACCTTGATCGACTTGTGAGCGGCCTGCTTACCGACGTTGAGGCCGCGGATGGGGTTGTCCGTCCGGTACTTCATGGTGACGGAAAGTTTGATCATGGCGGACAGCACCGTCCGGCACGCCTTCCTGTTGTTGACCGTCGTGCCAGCGTCATCAAGTGCGGTGAAATACTGGACGGCCTCGGTCGAGGAGAACGTGGCGATCCGGTGCTTCCTCAGGTACGGGCGGATGTGGTTGATCCAGTTCCCGAAGTAGGTCTGCATGGTGTTCGGCTCGACCCGATGGTGGCGCTGGAAGATCGGCCAGAACGCCTCGAAGGTGACGGCCCGCTTCTGCGCGAGCGTCATCGAGTCCAGCGAGTCGGCGTCGCGCTCGTCCTGCTCGCGCCGCGCGGCGGTCAGCGCTTCGAGTTCGTCATCGTAGGTGCCCGCCGAACGCGGCTTGGCGGTGGCGTCCCAGTACATGCCGGTGTAGCGCGGCTGACCGGTGCGCTTGCTGACTTTGGTGACTACGTACGGCTGTCTCATCTAACTCCGTCTCCTTGATCAACGGGTTAGAGAGACGGCTAAAGAACTGCCCGACACTGTCCTCCACCAGACTCCATCACCTCTTGATCAACATGCCTCTGACCTGCGGTTTCTTCTTGATTCTAGGCATGTTTGGCGGTGTTTGGCCATTTGGGAGGGCTCGGGCAACGTAGCCGCTCTCGACCTGCTGCGCGCCATCATGAAGGAACCGCAGACCCTCGACGCGTTCTTCACCGAGGTGGACCAGGCCGCCGGAGCCGACCCGCGCCTGGACGCGGCCATCACCGAGGTCAAGGACTCCTTCACGGACCTGGCGACCGTGGAAGTGCGCGCCCGCCGCATCGCCGAACGCCTGGCCCTGGTCCTGCAGGCATCTCTGCTGGTCAGGCACGGCCACCCGGCGGTAGCGGACACGTTCTGCGCGACCCGCCTGGCCGGCGACTGGGGCCACGCCTACGGCACCCTGCCCCCCGGCCTGGACCTGTCCCCCATCATCGACCGAGCCACCCCCAAACTCGGCTGACCACGCCCGGAGGAAATGGGCGTAACGGCGGGTTCGGGGATGGGGCCCTTGCTACATTTTGCCGATCATGGTGCGTGTGGGAGTCCTCGGGCCGTTGGACGTCCGGGTGGGCGGGGCCCCGGTCGTCGTCAGGCGGCGGCGGCAGCGGGCCGTTCTGGGGATTCTGCTCGCCGCTCGGGGGCACAGCGTTCCGGTCGATCGGATCGTTGGGGCGCTGTGGGCTGAGGACTCGCCTGCCAAGCCCCGTACCTCCCTGCACTCCTACGTGTCCAATCTGCGCGGTGTTCTGGAGCCCACCCGGCAGGTCCGTGTTCCTTCGCGGGTTCTGGTCGGTGGACCGGAGGGGTACGCCCTGCGGCTTGCCGATGACGCTGTGATCGCCACGGGGTCGTCCCCGCCGTCCCCCACCCTTTCCCGAGGAGAGTTCCACCATGGCCCTCATCTGCGGCCACGACGCCCCCGCCCACGGCCTGCCCCTGTGCGAGCACATCCGGAACGCGGCCGCCGACCCGCTCGACCACTACATCCACTACACCGGCCGGGGCCTGGAGCGGCAGCACATCTGCGGGATCTGCCACGCCGAGGCCGCCACCGCCGTGACCGCGGCCGTGTGCGAGGACTGCTTCGACGCGACCCTGGGGAGTTCACTCGGCGTGCTCGGGCACCCGCAGGTCATCGACGCGTCCCGGCCCCTCCCCGGCGCGGTGGAGACCGTCCCGTTCCCCGACGGGACCGGGACGGTGGTGGACCTCGCGCCGACCGCCCACGGGTTCGTGCTGCTGTGCGACGACGGACGCGTCCTGCGCTGGGACACCGGCTCGGGGACCTGCGCCGAGGCCGCCCGCAGCACGGTCGCCGTGCCGGACGACACCGAGCCCTGGAACGATCGCGAGCAGGCCCTCCGGCTGCACGCCTCCCGCGACGGGGCCTACGCCGCCGTCGTCATCGACTACGGCCGCACCGGAGAGATCATCGACCTGTCCACCGGAGCCGTCACGATCTCCCTGGAGAACGACGGTTACTACAGCTACACCGTGCCGTTCTCCCTGGCGTTCACCGAGCACGCCGGGCGCACGGTCGTCCTGCACCGCCCGCAGTGGAGCGTCGTCGAGGCCGTGGACGCCGCGACGGGCGCGCCGGTGGCCCGGACACCGGCGGACGACCCGCCCTCGGCCTGGTCAGGCCAGTTCCACGGCGCCCTGCGCCTCAGCCCGGCCGGTACCCGGATCGCTTCGGACGCCTGGCTGTGGCACCCCGTGGGCCAACTCTTCGCCTGGGACCTCGGCCAATGGCTCACCAGCGGCGAGCACGCCCAGGGCGTCGACTGGTGGCAGTTCCCGGGCTGCGCCTACTACTGGAACCGCCCCGTCGCCTGGCTCGACGAGAGCCACCTCATCTTGGGCGGCCTGGGTGACGACGAGGACGAAATCGCCCCCGGCGCACGCGTCTTCCACCTCGGCCACCGCGAACGTGGGGAGACGGTACTCGACGAGGTCGCGACCTTCGCCGGGCCCGAGGGCCGCTTCTTCACCGCGGACGGCCTGCTGTTCTCCGCCGCCGAACCCGGCCTGGAGATCTGGGACCCCGCCACGGGCACCCGCCTCGGCGCCCTCACCGGCTTCCGGCCCACCCACCACGACCCCGTACGCGGCGAACTCGTCGAACTCTCCGCCACCGGGCTGCGCCGCTGGCAGACCGCCCGTGCCACGTTCTGAGACGTCTCGGCCGCCGGGACGCCGCCGCTGGAGAGCCGACGAGATCAGCGCCCGCGACCTCACCCCCGCACACATGGACGCCCTTCTACGAGTTCCTGCTGCGGCGCACCCGGTACCTCCTCGACGCCCACCCGCCCGGCACCGAGGAGCACCGGACGGCCCAAGCACTGCACCAGGCCATCGGGCGGCCCCGGGAGGAACTCCAGGACTGCTTCTAGAGCGCGGCCCTGTACCGGCCTGGGGACTGCGCGAACTCGCGCTTGAAGGCGTGCGCGAAGGCGTACTCGGAGCCGTAGCCGACGCGTTCCGCGACCGCGCTCAGCGGCGCGTCGGACGTCCGCAGCAGCCGCGCCGCCGTCGTCAGCCGCCACCACGTCAGGTACGCCAGCGGCGGGCGTCCGACCATGGTGGTGAAGCGCTGGGCGAACGCTGAGCGGGACAGGCCGGCCCGCGTGCCGAGTTCCTGGACGGTCCACGGGTGGGCGGGCGCGTCGTGGATCGCGTCCAGCGCCGCGCCGACGGCGGGGTCGGCGAGCGCCGCCGCCCAACGGTACGGGCCGTCCGGGCAGGTGGGCTGCCGCTCCAGCCACGCGCGCAGGATGTAGAGCAAGAGGGTGTCCAGCAGGGACGGGATGATCGCGGCTGCGCCGGGGCCGGGATGCTCCAACTCGGTGCCGAGCAGTTCGACGGTCGCGCGCAGTCGGGGGTGCCGTCCGGGGCGGGCGGGCAGGTGGACGACGTCCGGCAGCTCCTCCAGCAGGGGGTGGCCCCGATCGGCACCGAGCAGGTACGCGCCGCACAGCACGACGCTGCCGGGTCCGTCCGGCGCGCTGATCTCGTACTCGCCGGGACGCGGCAGGAACACCACGTCACCGGTGCACATCGCCACGGGCGGGCCGTCGCCGAGGACAAGCGTGTACGCACCTTCCAGGACGACCTCGAATCCGGCCGTGCCCGGTGGGAGCCGGAACCGCTCGGTCCATGGGGTCGTCCGCTCGAAGCGCGCCGACTGCGAGGCGCCGGTCCGCAGCACGGTGATCACGTCGCTCAGCACGTCCATGGGTCAGGACGATCGCACATCCTTGGCGGATCGTGGAGCATTGGCCGTCCGGTGATGCGGATTTACGGTCATGGTGATCGACAAGGAGAGGAACCCATGATCGTTCTGTTGCTGCGCTTCGCCTTCAAGCCCGAGACCGACGAGCCGACCCGCGACCGCGTCCTGGAGCTGATGCGGCGCACGTCGGCCGTCGAGTCCGTCGCGTTCGCGACGGTCGGCCCGCTGCTCGGCGGCCCCGCCGAGGGCTTCACGCACGCGTACTGCGTCGGCATCCCCGACCTGGCGGCGCTGGAGCGCTACATCCACGACCCGGTGCATCTGGCCGGGGACCCCGACATCCTGCCGCACTTCGCCCGGCTGGCCCACGTCCGGCTGTCCGACGACCCGGACCCCGAGCTGGCCGCCAAGGTCTACGAGCTGCACCTGAAGAAGGTCGCGCTGTACCCCGAGTGGGGCGAGCTGCTGGACTCGATCCCGCAGTAGGGATCCAGACTGTCTCCAGCTGCCGGCGGTCGTCGAAAGCGCTGGTCAGGGCGTTTCCCAGGGCCGGGTGGAGATCGCGTCGTGCCCCGCCCGGATCAGGCGGCGGGCGCGCGGGAAGTCGCGCAACCGCTCCTCCAGCAGGTCCAGCCCCGGCAGCAGGGAGCGGGCCGGGACGCCGCGCGCGGTGAGGATCTCCCCCGTCCAGGTCAGGAAGCCGGTGAACAGGTCGGGGTCGTCCACGTAGAGCGCGGCGGCCAGGAAGTCCACGATGTGGGCCAGGTCCTCGGCGGTGCGTTCGCGCTGGTCGTCGTCGTAGGCGGCCATGGCCGGGTAGCGCCGCTCCAGCCCCTGGAAGGTCTCGCGCACCAGGTCGCGCGAGGACCGGGTGACCATCGTGTACTCCTGGTCGGCCAGGTGCGGCAGGTCGTCGACCGCCTGGTGGGGCGGGCGCGGGCGGGGCAGGGGCCCGGCGGCGAGCCGGTCGGCGGCGGCGCGGGCCTCAGGCGCCCAGGCGTCGGCGCCCATCAGGCGGGCGTAGCGGCCGTCGGCGCCGAAGCCGAGGCCGCCGACCATGACCGGCGTGCCCGCCGCCTGGACGGCGGTGATCGCGGCGTGCGCCAGCGGCAGGCGGGTGGGCAGCGCGGCCGACAGGCACACCGCGTCGGCCCCGGTGCGGTGGACCTGGCCGATCAGGTGCGCGGTGGGCACCTGCGCGCCGAGGTAGCCGACCTGCCAGCCGCGCAGCCGCAACGTCTCGGCGAGCAGGCGCGCGGGCAGGGCGTGCCACTCCTTGTCCACGCAGGCGACCGTGATCCGGCCGAGGAACTCGGCGGGACGGTCGGCGGGCAGCGCGGCGATGACGCGGTCGTTGATGGCGGTGGCGGCGTGCTCGTCGGCGACGCTCATGCGGTTGGCGGCCCACTCGGCGCCCACCCTGTGCTGGACGGCGCCGATCACCTCCAGCAGCACGGTCTCCGCGTCCAGCCCGGCGTCCAGGGCGTTGGTGACGACGTCGAGAGCGGAGTACTCGTCGGCCGCGCGGGCGGCCGTCCACAACTTGCCCGCCCATTCGGCGGCCCGCTCGTCGCGCTCGGGCGAGGCGAGGCGGGCGCCGACGCGGTGCGGCGCGGGAGTGGTCGTCATGCGGTGTACCTGCCCGGGGTCGTCCCGTCCACGGCGCTCAGGTGCGCGCCGCGCGGCGCGGTGATGGCCAGGGCGGCGATGTCGTCGTGGTCGCCGTCGCCGATCCACTGGTCGACGAGCATCTGCACGCGCTCGACGACGGCCTCGGCGGGCAACCCGGCGCACTCGGCGAGGGCGCGCCGCAGGCGCTGCTCCCCGAACATGGTGTCGCCCAGCGGCCCGCCCCTGGCCTCGGTGACGCCGTCGGTGTACAGCAGGCACGTCTCACCCGGCACGAGCCGCACCTCGGCGGTCCGGGACACGATCGACGGCATCACGCCGATCAGGGAGCCGCCGGTGTCGGCCTCCTCGACGGTGCCGTCCCGCCGCACGATCAGCGGCGGCGGGTGCCCGGCGGAGGTCAGCCGCAGCAGCACGTCGCGGTCGTCGCGGCGGACCGACGCCAGCACGAGCGTCACGAAGCGGGCGTGGTGGCTGTTGCACAGGGCGTTGTTCAGCAGCCGCAACATCTGGCCGTGGTCGCCGCCCATCGGCAGCAGGGCGTGCAGCGTGTTGCGGATCTTGCCGGTGAGCACCGCCGCCTCCAGGCCCTTGCCCGCCACGTCGCCCAGCACGGCCAGGGCGTCGGGGCAGTCCTCGCTCGGCGGGTGCACGTCGTAGAAGTCGCCGCCGACGCGGTCGGTGTCGACGCTGGCCCGGTACCCCCCGGCGAACTCCACCCCCTCGGTCTGCCGCAGGACGGGCGGCAGCAGGTCCCGCATGAGGGTGTCGGTCACCGCGTTCTGCTCGGCGTACAACCGGGCGGCCGACATCGCCGCCCCGGCCCGCGCGGCGAACAGCCCGGCGAACGTCTCCTCGGTCTCGCTGAACGCCGCCCGGGGCGCGCGGCGCAGCAGCACCAGCGCGCCGGCTGGCACCCCGTGGCCCGGCAGCGGCGTGATCACCAGCGAGCCGACCTCCCCGAACCCGTCGGGGATGAGCCAGCCGGGCGCGGCGGCGGGGTCGATCCAGCGCGAGGGCACCGGCGGGAACCCGCGCAGCGCCTCCGCCAGGCCCGGCACGCTCTGCACGGCGCCGGAGACGGTGCCGCGGGTCAGCCGGCCCTCGGCGTCGCAGCTGACCATCGGCGGCTTCCGCGTCGTGGTCGGCGCGATGACCAGCGCGGCGTCGGCCAGGTGCGCGGCGGCCAGCCGCGCGGTGATCTCCATGCAGCGGTCGAGGTTCAGCGACGCCAGCAGGGCGCTGGACGCCTCGGTGAGGAACCGGGTGCGCTCGCGCTCGGCCTCCAACTCCGCGACGGCCGCGCGGTGGGCGGTCTCCTCCACCAGCCACCACGCCGTTCCCCCGCCGGGCAGGACGGACGGGTGCGCCGCGAAGAAGCCCTCCCCCACGGTGCCGCGCACGGGATCGGCGTCCGGGGTGCGGGGCGCGTCGGCGAGCCAGCCGGGCGAGGACAGGGCTTCGCCGACGCGCACCTCCGGCAGGAGGGCGAGGGCCGCGTCGTTGAGTTCCATGACGTGACCGGCGGTGTCGGTGACCACCACCGGATAGGGAGCCGCGGCGACGCTCACCACGCAGGGGTCGCCGGTACGGGAGCTGTCCGGGGACGAAATCATGAATCGGGGCCCCTCCGGCGGGGCCGCTGCCTCTCTCATCAGACGAGGGAGAAGGTTGCCGGGACGCAACAATCCCCTACCGCAGAGTACGCCCGCAACCGTCCCGGCAGTAACGGCCGTCCCTCTCGCCCGCCTCGGGGCGCCCCTGGGTCGCGGCCCCGGCGCCGCTCCGTCCCTCTGACCGCGCAGGGGCCGCTGGTTACAATCGGAGCCGTGCCTAGCCCCCGCGTCACAGGTGTCCCGCTCGCATGTCGCGCCACTCCCGCACCACGGACCCTCCCGAACGCGCCTTTCCCTTTTCCGCGTCTTCGCTTTGCGGCTATCCCGCCTTCTATAGAATGGAACTCGGGAACTCGGGAACTCGGGAACTCGGGAACTCGGGAACTCGGGAACTCGGGAACTCGGGAACTCGGGAACTCGGGAACTCGGGAACTCGGGAACTCGGGATATAGGCGTTCCGGCGGGTCAAAGGCGGGGCGCCGGTGCGTGACGGCGTGACCGGGGAGCCGCTGAGGCAGCAGGCCGACGGCCGGAGCCTCGGCGAGCGGAGGCGTTGGGAGACCTTCCGTCCGCAGCGGACGGTGCTGGTCGTGGTCCGCACCTTCACCTCCACCGTCCGGGCCCTGGAAGCGCTGTCGGTGTTCCGGCTCGACGTCCGGGTCGAGATCCTTTTCGCGTTCGACGAGTCGTCGGCGTTCCACGAGGGCGTCGCGGAACTGCTGGCACGGGCGCAGGTGCGCCTGGTCCCCTGGGATCGCGTCGCGCGGCTGCCGGTCGACCTCGTCATCACCGCCAGCGAGAACATCCGGATCCCCGAGGTGTCGGCCCCCATCGTGGTGCTGCCCCACGGGATCGGCTTCCACAAGTTCGTCGCGGACTCCGACGGCGAGGGCCGGAGGTTGTCCGGCGTCGTGCCCGCCGAACGGCTTCGTGAGCACCCCATGTGGATGGTCACCGCCCACTCCGCGCAGCGGGCGCAGCTCGCCGCCGACTACCCGGAGGCGGCGACGCGGTGCGTGCTCGTCGGGGACATCGCCTTCGACCGCGTGCGGGCGGCGGCCGGTTCGCGGGGACGGTTCCGCGAGGCGCTCGGGGTGCGGGACGGGCAGCGGCTCGTCGTCGTCTCGTCGAGCTGGGGGCCGGGGTCCCTGCTGGCCGCGCACGGCCGGTTGCCCGCCCGGCTGCTCGGCGCCCTCGCCGCCGACGAGTACCGGGTCGCGCTGGTCGCCCATCCCAACGTCTGGTACTGGCACGGTCCGCACCAGGTGGGGCTCTGGCTGGCCGACGCCTTCGCCGCCGGTCTGGTCCGCTTGCCGCCCGACCGGGGCTGGCAGGCGGCACTGGTCGCCGCCGACCTGGTCGTCGGCGATCTCGGCTCGGTGTCGTTGTACGGCGCCGCCCTGGGCCGCCCCCTGCTGCTGGCCTCGACGGAGATGCCGGTGGCCCCGGGAAGCCCCGCCGCCGCCCTCGCCACCGGCATGGCCGTGCTGGACCACGACAAGGCACTGGAGCCCCAGGTGACGGCGGCCATCGACCGTGGGGGCGACGACTCGGTCGCCGATGTCCTGTTCGAGGGGGTGGGGACGGCCGACGACCGGCTGCGCGCCCTCCTCTACCGGCTGCTCGACCTGCCCCTACCGCCGGACCGGCCGCCGCTCGTCACCGTGCCGGACCCGGCGCCGCAGACCGACGAGCCGCGCTCCTTCGAGGTCCTGTCCCGGCTGGCCGGTGACACGGTCGAGGTCCGGCGGCATCCGGCGGCCGTCGCGTGCGCGGCGGAGCCGCCGCCGGGCGGGGTGCGGCACCTGAGCGTCGGGGACGACGAGCCCGACCGGCGGCTGCCCGACAACGCCTCGGTGATCGTGCGGCGGGCGGCGGCGGCCGATCCCGCCGCCGTGGCCGCCGACCTCCTGGACGGCCATCCCCAGGCGCGGTTCGCGGCCGTCGCCTCCGCGGACGGTTGCGTCGTGGCACGGCGGGACGGCCCGCCCGTCATGGTCGAGGGGACGGCGGACCCGTCGTTGCTCGCCACCGCCGTCTACACCTGCTGGCGGGCGGGCCGGCTCGACGAAGGTCCCGCGCCGCTGGCGCTACGCGTCGGGAGCCGGGTCTTCCGGATCGTCCTGCGCTAGCTTCCGAGCGATCTCGTCCGCTTCGGGGTGGTCGACCTGCCGGTAGATCTCCAGGGCCCGCGCCAGGTGCGCGCGCCTGGCCTCGCCGTCGGTTTCCAGGTCGGCCAGCCGGAGCCGGATCCGCGCTTCGTAGTGGCTGCCCGCCAGGGCGGGGATCGCCGCCTCCAGCGTGGCCCGCGCGCCGTCGACGTCTCCCGTCTCGGCCAAGGTGAGGCCCAGGCCGACCTGGGTGCGCGCCAGCATGCGCGCGTCGCCCAGCTCCTTGAACAGGACGAGTGCCGCGTCGTAGGCGGTGCGCGCTTCGGCGTGCCGGCCCAGCGCGCGCAGGCTGTCGCCGCTGAAGGCGTCGGTGAGCGCGACGCCGCGCCGTTCACCGGCGCGCGCGTTGAGGTCGCGGGCCTTCCGGTAGGCGTCGAGCGCCGCGGCGTGGTCACCGGTCCCGGCGCGGAGCCGGGCGTCGAACTCCCACACCGACGCCTGGAGCACCGCGTCACCGGCGCGTTCGGCGAGCCGGTGCGCCGTGTCGAGTTCGGCCCGTGCGAGTTCGGGTTCGCCGCGCTCGCCGAGCGCGCGGGACATGAAGCTGCGCAGCCGGGCCTCGGCCCAGGGTTCGTCGAGCGCGCGGGCCGCGTCCGCGCCGAGACGGCCGGTGTGGATCCAGGCCGTCAGGTCGCGACGGTCTGGGTAGTAGGCGGTCAGCCCGTCGGCCAGCAACATCGCGGTGCGCAGGAAACCGGCGTCGAACGCCGCCTGCACGACCGGTGCCAGGTTGGGGCGTTCGGCGTCCAGCCAGGCGAAGGCCCGCTTCACGGGCTCGTCGCCGGTGAAAGGGTCGGGCCGGTCGCGCAGCAGGTCGGCGTGGTCGGCGATGCGGGTGCGGTCGCGCCCTTTCGCCCGGTCGGCGAACGCGATCCGCACCAGGTAGTACTGGAGAACACGTTCCAGGGCCGCTTCGCGCTGCTCGGCCGGTTCCGTCTCGGCCTGCTCCCGCGCGTGCAGCCGGATCAGGTTGTTGGGGAAGGTGTACCAGCCGTTCGGATCACCGTGCAGCATGTGGGCCTCGGTGAGCGCCGCCAGCGACGCGGCCGCGCGGTCCGGTGCGGTGTCGAGGAGCTCACCGGCCGCCTCGGGGACGATGGCGACGCCGGGGAACAGGCCCAGGCGGCGGTAGGCGAAGCGCAGTTGCTCGGGCAGCGACGTGTAGACCGTCGTGAAAGCTGCGGACACGACCTGCTTCCCTCCCAGTCTGAGTTCCTCCAGCAGCCGGCGGTCGTCCTCGACCAGACGCGCGACGAGGTGCGGCTCCCTGCCCTCCAACGCCCGCGCCACGCGCTTGGCCAGCACCAGCAGCGCCAGCGGGACGCCCTCGCACAGCCGGACGAGGGCCGGCTGCCCGGGGCCACCGGCCGTCCGCTGGAACAGCAGCGTGCTGTGCTCGTCGTCCAGCCGGTCCAGCCGGTGGAAGACCGCGTCGTCCATCGCCAACTCGGACAGGTCCGTGCCCGGGGCGGCGCTGACCAGGAGCAGGCTGTCGGGCCGGTTCGTCGCGAAGGCCGTCACCTGGGCGGGCCGGGTCGCGTTCTCGACGACCACCAGCACCGGGCCGGGACGCGCGGCCAGCGCCGCCTGGTAGCGCAGCCGCAACGACCGGCGGCTGCGCGGGGCGTGCTCGGGCGCGATGCCCAGACCGCCGAGGACGTCCACGAGCATCGCTTCGACGTTCACCGCGTCCGGGTCGGCGGCCGCGCCGAACTCCGCGCAGTCCACGTGCAGCCTGCCGCCGGTGAACCGGTCGCCGTGCAGTGCGGCGAACCGGCGGACCAGCGCTTTCTTGCCGATCCCCGGCGGTCCCTCCACCACGACGATCCGTTCGGCGGCGGCCGTTTCGTCGGGAGCGGCGGCGAATCCGGCCGATTCGACGAGTGCGGCCAGTTCCCGGTGCCGGTTCTGAAAGTCGCGGCGCGACAACGGCACCTGATTCAGCGGTTCGTTTCCCGGGCCGGAATCGGCGACGTGCAGATGCACGTCACGGCCCGCCTGAATGGCGGTCCGGATCTGGTCCGACACCAGCCGGTTCCCGGTGACGCTTTGTGGACCGTCCACACCAACTCCGCTCCGCGCGACCGCCCAGCAGACCATCCCTGAGCCGACCGTACACGGAGCCGCCGCCGCGTGGTGGCGAGGACTATCGGAAAGCGCTTCGGGCGCGAGAGTATGGAGCCTTCGTCAGGATTCCACGACTCCCCGGGGGAACCATGACCGATCCCGCGATGCTCGCCATCGCCACCGCCGCCTCGGCCGCGATGGCCGGCACCTACGCCCAGAGCATGGGCGAGGCGTCCAAGCAGGCGATGGGCGCGCTGGTCACCCGCATCAAGCAGCGGTTCCAGCGCGAGCCCGGCGAGGAGGCGCTGATCGGGCGCGTCGTCGCGCACCCCGAGGACGAGGACGCCGTGCGGGCGCTGGCCGACGCCCTGAGCCGGCTGGCCCAGGCGGACCCGCGGTTCCGGGACGAGCTGGAGGAACTGGCCGAGCGGGCCGGGGTGGAGACCGCCTCGCACGCGTCGGGCTCGGTCACCATCAACGCCGGCAGCATCGGCAAGTCGATCTCGGCGGGGCGCGACCTCACCATCGGGGACATCACCATGTAGAAGCGGATCATCCCGCCGGTAGGGTTGCCCCGTCCCCCCTCTCGCCGCGGCTCGGCGGCGACGGCAGTGCGACGGCAATCGGAGCGGCATGACACAACCGTGGGCGCGGGTCCCCCTCGGCCCGGAAGCGGCCCGCTGGCGGACCGGGGGCACCGAGCGGCTGGTCCTGGCCGTCGTCCACAACGTCACCTCCCTGACCCGGCTGCTCGACACCCTCGCCGCCGTCGAGGGCGACCCGCGGGTGCAGGTGCTGTTCACCTGGACGCGCTCCTCGCCCTTCACCCATGACGTGGAACGTTTTCTGGCCGACATCGGCGCGCTGACCATTCCTTGGGAACAGGCCGTCGCCAGCGAATTCGACCTGGCTGTCAGTGGGAGTTACGGCGGCGAGTTGGAACAATTAAAAGCGCCATTGCTGACCGTTTCCCACGGTGTGGGATATAACAAAATTCTGGCCAGGAACCAGGACCCGGGAATCTTCGGCCTTTCTCCCGACTGGTTGCTGCATGAAGGCCGCCTGATCCCCACTTCGCTGATCCTTTCCCATCCGGAACAGCTCGACCGCCTGGCACGCGACTGTCCGCAAGGTCTCCCGGCGGCCGTCATTGCAGGCGATCCCTGTTTCGACCGCATGCTCGCCGGTGTCTCCCACCGGGCGCGGTACCGTCGCTCGTTCGGTGTCCTGCCCCGCCAGAAGCTGGTCTTCGTCACCTCCACCTGGGGGCCGGACTCGCTGTTCGCCCAGCACGCGGAGCTATTACCGCGACTGCTCGCCGAGCTGCCCCTCGATGACTACCGCGTCGTGGCCGCGCTCCATCCCAACGTCTGGCACGGTCACGGCCCTTGGCAGGTGCGGGCGTGGCTCGCGCCGAGCCTGCGGGCCGGGCTGACGCTGCTGCCGCCGCGCGACGGCTGGCGCGCCGCCCTGGTGGCCACGGATCTGGTCATCGGCGACCACGGCTCGGTCACCTTCTACGGGGCCGCGCTCGACCGCCCCGTCCTGATGCCGGGCTTCCCGCACCACGCCGTCGATCCCTCCTCCCCCGTCGGGCTGCTGGGCGCGGCGGCTCCCGCGCTGGCCGCCGACCGTCCGCTGCTCCCCCAGGTCAGGCGGGCGCTGGCTGACCACCGGGCCGGGCGGTACAGCGAGATCACCCGTTCCGTCACCGCAGCGCCCGGCAAGGCCACCGCGCTGCTCAGGGCGGAGATGTACCGGTTGATGAAGCTGCCCGAGACCGGACCGCCGCCCGCCGTCCACCGGGTGCCGCTTCCCGGCCCCGAGGCGCAGGCGGAGACGGTCACGACGGTCCTGGTCGCGGCGCGCCGGGAGGGCGACGTGCTGACCGTCGAACGTTTCCCGGCCGCGCTCGGCCTGAACCGGCCGGGCTTCGCCGACGGCCGCCACGTCTGCGCCGACGAGTCAGAGCCCGAGCAGCGCCTGCTGGAACTCGCCGACATCATCCACGGCCCCGCCGCCACCGACCATGCTGCGGCCGTCCGCTGGCTCGACGACACCATGGCGAACTATCCGGGCTGCTTCGTCGCGGCGGTCCCGACCGGACCGCACGAATGCCTGGTCCAGGCTCGCGGCGGCCGTGCCGTACGTTGCGTGACCGACCAGCCCGCGCTGGCGGCGTCGCTGGTCTACGACTGGCTGGCGCAGGAACGCGGGCTGGAGACGCTTCCGGCGGACCAGACCGTGGTCGCCGGTCCCACGCGGCACCGGTTGCGGTTCGTCACGGGGAGTTGAGCGCCGCGAGCCGGTCGCGCACCCGGGCCGCGCCGGCGTCGTTCCGTGCCTCCAGGAGCGCCAGCGCCTGTTCCAGGTAGGTGACGGCCGCTCGGGAGTCGCCAGCGTGTTCGGTCACCACGCCCAAGGTCTCCAGGGCGACGATCCGCTCCTTCTCGTCGCTCTCGGTGGACAGCAGCGCCACCGCCTGGTCGAGAACGTCCCACGCCTGCTCGTAGTCCCCCGCGCGATACAGCACCTGGCCCAGGTTGATGAGCGACTTGCCCCCGTTGTAGCCGTCGTCCAACGCGGCGAACATGCGCCGGGCGCGCCGCAGCGGCCGCTCGGCCTCGGCGTGCCGCTCGACCGCGCTCAGGGCGCGTCCCAGATGCCGCCAGGCCAGCGCGCTCGCCCGGTCGTCGTCCTCCGCCGCCGACAGGTTCAGCCGCAGGTTCTCGTTGAGGAACTCGACGGCCTTCGCGGCGGCCTCGGGATCGGTCGCCGCCAGTTCCGGCAGGCGCTCCGCGCCGGACGCCTCCAGCATCAACAATCCGAGGGACTCCACGGCGGTGGCCTCGCCGCGGTGATGCCCGATCGCGCGGTCCGCGCGCAAGGCCGCCTCGAACTGCTCCACCGCCTCGGCGGTCCGCTCCATCGCGAGGTATCCGAACCCGAGCTGGCAGTGCATCCGGCCGACGAACCGGGGATCGGTCGCCTGCGGTGCGGCCGCGACGCCCGCCTGATGGATCTCGATCCAGTGGTCGTAGGCGCGGCCTTTCAGGCACCAGGCCCACTGCGCCTCGACGAGCTGGACCACCAGGTCGTTCCAGGAGCGCTCGGCCGCGAGGCGCACCGCCGCGCGCAGCGCCGCGTGGTCGTCCTCCAGGCGGCGGAACGCGGCGTCCTGCTCCAGCGCCGGATCGCCGTCCGCGAAGTCGTCGTAGACCGGGCCGAGCCGCCAACGTTTCGGCAGCAGCGCGTGATCGGCCTCGGCGGCCCTGCGCAGGTACCAGACGACGGCCTCGTGCTGGGCCGCCCGCAGTTCCTCGGCCGAGGCCAGTTCACGGACGTGCTCCAGCACCAGGTCGTGGAGGCGGTGGCGGCCGTCGGGGAGGCGTTCGAGCAGGCCGGCCGAGACGAGTTCGTCCAGCGCGTCCGCAGGTTCCCGGCCGTACAGCGCTTCGGCGAGTCCGGCGGGGACGACCTGGCCGAACAGGGCGCCGAAGCTCCGGTAGAGGGCGGCGGCGGACGGGGACAGCGTGCGATAGCCGGCATTCAGGGCAGCGAACACGTGGGAGGGGCTTCCCGGTTGGGCGGCGGGCAACCCCATCGCCTCCTGGCTCATCAGGTCCGTGGTCCGGGCGAGGCCGTCCCGGCGGGTGATCCGCCGGGCGGCCGAGCAGAGCGCCAGCGGCGAGCCCCCGGCCAGCCGCACGAGGGTCTCCAGCTCCGGCGGCGGCACCGGCGCGACCCGGTCACCGGCCATCCGCCGGACGAGCAGGCCCGCGTGCGCGTCGTCCAGCGGCTCGACCATGAGCTCGACGGCGTTGTACAGGTTCGCCGGGCAGGTCCGCGCGGTGACGAGCAGGACGCTGCCCGCGCCGCCCGGGACCAGCGGCCGCACCTGCGCGGCGACCGTGACGTTGTCGAGCAGGACGATGGCGGGCGACGCGCTGGTGAGCGTCCGGAACAGGCCGCTCAGCTCGCCGGTCCCGGCGGGCAGGGCGGCGGGGTCCTCCCCGAGCGCCCGCAGGAACCCGCCCAGCACGTCGACGGCGGTGCGCGGGCCCCCTTCGGCCATGTCGGCGTACAGGTGCGGGCCCGGGACCTCGTCGGCGACCGAGTGCACCCAGCGGGCCATCAGCTCGCTCTTGCCGATGCCGCCGGGCCCGGTGCACACCACCACCAGCGGCAGCCCGGCGTCGCGCGCGAGCCGCCACGCGTCGGTCAGGTCCCGCAGGTGGTGCTCGCGGTTCAGGAAGTAGACGCTGGGGGCGGGGACCTGCCGGGGGACCGGCCTGTCCGGGCGCGCGGCGTGCTGGTGGACGCCGCCGTTGATCGTGATGTTCTGGCCGACCAGCGCCATGTCGATCCGGTCCGCGTTCACCTCGCTGGACCGTCCACCTTCAGGAAGCCCCATCGGTCCCCCTCCGGGCCGGCACCGGCCGAGCGAACACGTCCGGAAACCATAGCGCGAGCGCCCGTGCGGGCGAAGCTCCCGAAGGCCCGCGGGGCACCGGACGAGGTTCCGGAGCACTGGCGCGGAGCGTGCCAGATCGACCATTGCGGCGGGGGATCTTTTGGGTGATCATGGACGCGTTGTCGCGGCCCACCGGTTCCCGCACGTTCGGGGAGAGGACGCATTGTCGTGATATTCGCTGTTGCGGGGCTGGTCCTGGTCGGTGTCGTCGGGGTGCTGAACCTCGCGCTCCTGCTGGTCGTGCTCCGCCGGTGGCGGCAGCTGGAGGCCGCCGGCGGCCCCGCCACCACCGGCGTCCGGATGATCGACCGGATCCCGGAGTTCTCGGCCCGCGCCCTGGACGGCAGCACCGTGACGGAGCGGACCCTGCTCGGGAAGGAGACCCTGGTCGGCTTCTTCTCCCTCACGTGCAGCGCCTGCGTGGACGCCGTGCCCATCTTCGCCGGGCACGCCGCGCACCTGCGGGCCGCCGGGGGCACCTCCCTGGCGATCGTGCACGGGGACGACGCCGCCGCCAGCGAGCTGGCCGCGATGCTCGGCGACGCGATGGACATCGTGATCGCCGAGGACGCCAAGGCCGAGCTGTCGCGGCGGTACGGCGCCAAGCACTACCCGACCTACGCCTGGTACGGCCCCGACGGCCTGGTCACCTCGGCGGGCGTGGGCGTCGCCGCCCTGCGCACCGAGCTGGCCGTCCCCTGACACCCTCCCCACCCCCCTAGGCCCCGTACGGCCCGGCCGCCGAGTTCGACCCCTTTCTCGGCGGCGCTCGGACCGTGCGCGGAAACAGTTCACCCCCCACAAGGAGAGACCATGCTCCAGAGCGTGACCCGGCGCGTCACCCGCGCCGTCGAAGTGCTGCTGCCCAAGGCCACCGCCGACGCGGGCTGCCCGCCGGACTCGTACATGCAGTACAAGATCATCAGCGGGTACTGCTTCGGCCGCACCTGTTCCACCAACGGCGCCTGCAAGACCTACTGCGGCCCCTGGTACAGCTACAACAACAACTACTGCTGATGAGCCGAGTGGCCGCCCTCGACGAGGGCGGCCACGCCCCGCCCGGCGCTCCCGGACGCGCGCCCGCCCCACCACGGCGGCCGCGCGTTCACGCACCACTCCCCCTGGAGCTCCCGTGCTGTACGTGTCGTTCGCCTGCCGCCTCACCCTGGCGGCGGTGATGGTGCTGGCGGCGGTGGCCAAGCTGCGCTCACCGGGCGCCTTCGCCGCCTCCCTGAAGGACTTCGACTTCATCCCGGCGCGCCTGCGCCGCCCTCTGGCCGTGCTGGTCTCGGCCGTCGAGCTGGTCGTCGCGCTGCTGCTGGCCGTGCCCGCCACCGTCACCGCCGGTTTCCTCGTCGCCGCGCTGTTCTGCTGCGCCTTGACGGCCGTCCCGGTCCTCGTCGTGGCCCGGGGGCAGCAGGTGACGTGCGCCTGCTTCGGCGCGAGTGAGACGCCCATGGGCGGCTGGCATATCGCCCGCAACGCGACGCTGCTGGCGGCGGCGGTCCTGGGCTCGGCCGTGGCGCTGACCGTCGGCGACGGCGTTCCCGGCGAGATGGCCGGGATCGTGCTGGCCGTCGTCTCGGCGGGCGTGCTCACCGCTCTGACCGTCTTCGTCGACGACATCGCCGCGCTCTTCCGGTCCCCGGTCGCCGGGGACCTCGGCCGCTGAGACGCCGGAGCCGGAAAGGACATCCGTGGAATTCCTCGTCGCCGGGCTCGTCCTGGTCGCGGCGCTCACCGCGCTGAACCTCGTGCTGACCCTGGCGGTGACGCGCCGCTGGCGCGCCCGTGTCAGCGCCCCGCCCGCCGACCACCTGCACGGGCCCGGTGCCGAACCGGACCTCGGCATCGCGCCCGGCCACCGGATGCCCGAGTTCACCGCGACCGCCGCCGACGGCGCGATCGTCACCAGGGACGACCTGGCCGGACGGCCCGCGCTCGTCGGCTTCCTGTCGCTGGACTGCTCGGCCTGCGACGCCAGCGTGCCGGAGTTCGCCGAGCACGCGCGCCGGGTGCGGGACGGCGGCGGCCGGGTGCTGGCCACCGTCGTCGGCATCGACGCCGCCGACAGCGAACTGGTCGCCCGGCTCGCCGACGTCGCGGACCACGTGGTGCCCGAGTTCCTCGACGCGCCCGTCAGCAACGCCTTCGGAGCCCTCCTCTACCCCGGGTTCGCCCACTACGGCCCCGACGGCGTCGCCACCGCCGCAGGCGTCGGCCCGCAGGGGCTGGGCGAGACCGCACGGCCTGCGGTGCCGTGAGCGGCGACGACGTGACGGAGCCCAAGGTCTCCGTCGTCCGCGGCATGAAGGCCGCCTACGCCCTCGCCTGGCGCGCCTGCCCCGGCATGGTGCTGCTCCAGGTCGGCATGGCGGTGGTCGGCGGCGTCGCGCCGGTCGCCACCGCCTGGCTGACCAAGATCGCGATCGACGAGCTGACCACCGCGCGTCCGCACACCGGGACGCTGGTGTGGGTCGCCGCCGGGATCGGCGCGCTGGGCATCGCGATGGCCGCCTCGGGGGCCGTCACCACCTACGCGCAGGGACGCGCCCGGCGCGCCCTCGGCCTGCTGTCCCAGGACCGGCTGTTCACGGCCGTCAACCGGATGAAGGGCCTGGCGCGGCTGGAGGAGCCGCGCTTCCACGACCGGCTGCGGCTGGCCCAGCAGTCCGCCGAGCAGGCCCCGGACCAGCTCGTCCAGATGGGCCTGTCCACCTTGCAGGGCGCGCTCGGCGTCGTCGGGTTCCTGGCCGCGCTGATCGCGATCAACCCGGTCATGGCGGCCGCCGCGCTGGCCGCCGCCACCCCTGCGATGGTCGCCCACCTGGCGCTCAGCAAGCGGCGGGCCGGGCTGATGTGGCGGGTCAGCCCGGGGATGCGGCGCAAGCTCTTCTACCAGATGTTGCTGACCGACCTCCAGGCCGCCAAGGAGGTCCGCCTGTTCGGCCTGGGCGGCTTCCTGCACGGCCGGATGCTCACCGAGCTGCGCGCGGCCAACGACGCCGAGGACCGGCTGGAGCGCAGCGTCGTGCGCGTCCAGGTGCTGCTCGCCGTGCTCGGGGCGTTGCTGGCGGCCGGGGGGTTGTTGTGGGCGGTGCACGCCGCCGCCGACAAGACGATCAGCATCGGCGACGTGTCGGTGTTCATCGGCGCGCTGGCCGGGCTCCAGTCCGGGCTCGGCGCGCTGGTGCTCGGCATCGCGATGGGGCATCAGTCGTCGCTGGTCTTCCACCACTACCTGACGGTGGTCGGGGCCGACGACGACCTCGCCGCGCCCCCGCAGCCCCGGGAACTCGCCCCGCTCGCCCACGCCATCGAGCTGCGCGACGTCTGGTTCCGCTACAGCGAGGACGCGCCGTGGGTGCTGCGCGGGCTGGACCTCACCATCCCGCACGGCACCAGCCTGGCCGTGGTCGGGCTCAACGGCGCGGGCAAGAGCACGCTCGTCAAGCTGCTGTGCCGCTTCTACGACCCGGAGCGCGGCGCGGTGTTGTGGGACGGGGTGGACATCCGCGACATTCCCGTGGAGGAGCTGCGCCAGCGGATCGGCGCGGTGTTCCAGGACTACATGGACTACGACCTCACCGCCGCCGAGAACATCGGGCTCGGGGATCTGGACGCGATCGGCGACCAGGACCGCATCCGGGCCGCCGCCGAGCGCGCCGGGGTGCACGAGACCGTCGAGCGGCTGCCCGCCGGTTACCGGACGATGCTGAGCAGGCTGTTCCACGCCGGGGACGAGGAGGACGGCGACGAGGAGGCCGCGCAGGCCAACGGCGTCCACCTGTCCGGCGGGCAGTGGCAGCGCCTGGCGCTGGCGCGCGGGCTGATGCGCCAGGGCCGCGACCTGATGATCCTGGACGAGCCCAGCTCCGGCCTCGACGCCGAGGCCGAGGCGGCGGTGCACGACCGGCTGCGGGAGTTGCGCGCGGGCTCCACCAGCGTGCTGGTCTCCCACCGGCTCAGCGCCGTCCGCCACGCCGACCGGATCGTCGTCGTGCAGGACGGCCGGATCCTGGAAAGCGGCGACCACGCCTCGCTGCTCGCGGCCCCGGACGGCGTCTACGCGCGGCTCTTCCGCAGCCAGGCGGAGGGATACCAGGAGGAATCGGCGGGTGAGACGGTGACCGCCGGATGAGCCAGGCGCTGGGCTGGGCCGTCGCGGCGGCGCTGCCGGTCGGTGCCGCGCTGGCGGCCCGGCTGCTGCTGTCCACCGTCACCGTGCGGGGCGGCAGCATGACCCCGACGCTGGACCACGGCGACGTGCTGCTGGTGCTGCGCCACCGCCGCCGGGTCCGGCCCGGCCGGATCGTGGTCGTCCAGCGGCCCGACCCGCAGGCGGGCTGGGACGGGCCCGTCGATCTCTCCGGGGCCGCCGGGTGGTACGTCAAACGAGTCGTCGCGAGGGCCGGAGACCCCATGCCGGACTGGGTGACCGGAGACCAGCCCGACCGCGTGCCGCCGGGCATGCTGGTGCTGCGCGGCGACCACCCCCGCTCGGAGGACTCCAAGCAGTGGGGCCCGTGCCCGGCGGACCGGATGTACGGGGTGGTGCTGCGGCGGCTGAGCGCCGCAGGCGAGCAGGCCGTCTCCGCGGTCGGCTGAGAACGTGACGATGGGGGCCTGCGGGATCCGCAGGCCCCCATCACCTTCCGGTCAGGTCCAGTTGCACTTGTGGGTCACCACGGCGACCGGGTTCATGGCGTAGTCCCAGGACCGGTGGGAGCGCCACGATTCGAGGTCCCAGGTGTCGCCGCCGACGTGGCCGCCCGGCTTCTTGTAGGAGTACCGGGCGTGGCAGGCGAGCTGGTCGTACAACGACCCGCCCTGGTCGGCGGTCAGGCCCTTGACGTAGGGGACGGCGCTCCAGGCCTGGTTCCACAGGTCGTTGTAGTCGGTGTCGGCGTCGTTGAACCCGGCGTCGGTCGGCGTCACCTCGACGGAGACGTTGCCGTTGCCCACGTTCCGGTAGACCTTGGTCTTCTTGACCCACCGGGCCGACGACGACGCCTGGTAGCTCACGCACTCCGAGCCGCAAGGCAGGCCGGAGCCGCCAGGGCTCCAGGTCAGGATCGTCCGGCCGCCGTTGAAGTACTGGCGGACGCCGCCCTCGTCGGGGGCGCGCTGCTCGTCGGTGACCGGGTAGCCGAACTGGCCGCCCTCCCAGCCGTACTGGCCCCACAGCTCACCGATCCGTCCCCAGATCGGATGCGCGCCGCTGGACTGGGTGGGGTGCCAGTAGACGGTGCCGCCCTCGAACTGCTGGCGCTTGCCCTGCCCGTCGGAGTTGGTCAGCTCGTCGCCGACGGGAAAGCCGAGCTGGCCTTCCTCCCAGCGCAGCGAGCCCCACTTGTCGCGGATCACGCCCCAGACGGGGTGCGCGCCGCGCGCCTCGGTCCAGTAGATCGCGCCGCCCTCGAAGGTGGTGAACTTGCCACGGCCGTTCGGCGTGGTCAGCTCCTCGGAGGTCGGGCAGCGCAGCGGCGAGTTCTGCCGCCCCATGTTGTTGTACTTGTCCAGGATCTGGCCGCGGACCCAGTGGCCGCAGATCAGCTCGTCGGCCGACGCGGGGACCGCCTGGACGGTCAGCCCGGCCAGCACGGCGGCGAGCACGGCCGCGCCTCTGGCCAGAACGGCGCTGCGGCGTCTTGCTCGGTTCGGCGTTGACACGTTCACATCCCTCTTCCTCGTGGCGGGTTGGCCGAAGGGAAACGTTCGTCAAGATCAGCCGTTGGTGAGGCTAGGTCAGAGGAACAGGAACGTCTATGTGACGATGCTCTTACCGGCGACCCGGGTAGGAGCGCCCGAGATCGGGCATGGCCGCCCCCTTGCCCTCGTCCGGACGAGGGGGCACCCGGACGCTTACGCCAGAAGGGATGACAGCCGCCGGGCCCGCGCCTGCTGGAACCCGTAGATCTTCCAGACGACCACGGCCGCCAGCACCACGGGGAAGGCGCCGGTGGCGGCGACGAACACCCTGTTCTCCGCGTAGTCGCGGAGGGCGGCGAGGCTTTGCCCGGCGTCGGCGGCGTCCATGAACCGCGCCACCAGGACGTACAGCAGCCAGCTGATCCACCAGAGGCCGACCAGCAGCGACTTGCCGGTCCGGTCGCGTCCGGGTTTGCCCGCCAGCCAGACGTCCTCGACCACCTGCTTGGGCACCCACAGGTTCAGGACCGGGACGAGCCAGCCGAGGACCAGCCAGGGCCTGCCCCACCGCTGCTCGTGGTCGTCGGCCGCGATGGTGTGCACCCGGAACAGCCAGGCGACCATGGCGACCCACACCAGGACGGTCAGCCCGATTTCCAGCCGGTCCAGGAGCCCCAGGGTGTCGTAGAGGCGCAGGGCCTTCGCAATGTCCGTCCGGTCGGGGGCGGCCTCCGTACCGAGCGCGCCGCCCAGGAGCCACGCCGTCACCCCCTCCGCCAGCACGACCAGGGACCAGGCCGCCAGGGCGACCGAGACGATGACGCTCGGGACCAGCGCCGACCTCACCGGCCGCGGGATCGGGGCCGCCGGGATGGGATCGCCTGCCGGGGCGTCCGGGAACGTCGCGGTCACGTGCTCGCCTCTCGAATTCGTGAAGGCCCTTCCGCAAAGGCTTTTGCAAAGGGTTTTCTGTAAAGAACCTTCGGAAGTGTAGGGCAGATCGCGCACCGTTTCGGGCGGGGGTCGGCTTACCTTCGGGACGCCGTACCGTGCCGGGTGGGGCGGGGGGCGAAGTGTGGCGAACGCCCTTTCTGCGGCGGGGGCGGGCGTCGAGAGTGGTGCGCCGCGCCATCGCCGTCATCGCCCAGGACCACACGCACTGGCCGATGACCGCCGCCGACAACATCGCGATGGGCGACGAACACTCTCGAAGTCGTCGGGCTTCCGCTGAGTCCTTCTATGAAGGGCCTTCCACAACGCCCTTTGCGAAGGCTCTTTGCAAAGGGCGTTATGCAATGAGCTTTCGGAAGTATGTAGCAGATCGCGCATCGCTTCGGGCGTCACTCACCGCCTCGCCAGCGTCCGGCACGCCGACCGCACCGAGTTGTACGCGCTTCAGGCGTCGGCCTACCACGGTGCCGCGGAGGCGCCGGAAGAAGTCTCGAACCAGACGTAAACCTTCTTCACCTACGTTCGTCTCTGAACGTGACGTACCACCAGACAGCAGAGGTCTTCGCCGTGCCGCTCGCTGGTTCCGACGACGGCGCGTACGAGGAACTGTTCACCGCCCACTTCTGGGGCCTGGTCCGGCTCGCCGCGCTCCTCGGCGCCGACGACGCCGAGGACGTGGTCCAAGAGGCGTTCGTCCGGCTGCACCGCAGGCGGCGGACGTTGCGCGACCAGAACGCCGCGCTCGCCTACCTGCGGTCCAGCGTCTGCAACGCCTGCCGCAGCAGGGTGCGGCACCTGCGCATGGCGCGGCGCAGGCACGCCCAGCTCGCGCCGCCGGGCGAGGTCGGCTCCGCCGAGCAGCACGTCGTGCTGGACGAGGACGTCCGCGCCCTGCTGGCGGCGGTCGCGGGGCTTCCCCGCAGGCAGCGCGAGGTGCTCGTGCTGCGCTACTGGCTCGACCTCAGCGAGCGCGACACCGCCGCGACGCTCGGCATCGCCCTCGGCACCGTCAAGGCCCACGCCGCCCGCGCCATCGCCGCCCTCGGCACGCGGCTGAAGGAGGACACCGAATGAACGGCATCGAGGAACGGCTCAAGGCGGCCTTCGACGCGCGGTCGGAGGCGGTCCGGCCGCGTCCCGGCGTCCGCGCCGACAACGCCCGCAGGCTCCGGCGCGCGAAGGCCAGGCGCGCGATGGTCGTCCCCGCCGTCGCGGTGGCCGCCGCGGCGGCCGTCGCCCTCCCCTTCACGCTGCTGAAGACCGGGGACGCTCCGCGCGGGACGCTGTCCACCCGGAGCGAACCGCCTCTGGTGTACGAGTCGCTCGCTTCCCCGCTGGGCCCGGTGGACAGGGCGTCGGTCGTCTCGATCCCGGAGCGCCTGCCCGGCGGGACCGCCTTCCGGCCCGAGGCGCTCGGCCCGGACGGCACGGTGCTCGGCCGCTCCCCCGACGCGCGGGTCTGGCAGGTCGGGCCGCGCGGCGGGACGCCCCGGTCGCTCGGCGTGCGCGCGGACGGCGGCCTCACCGCCGGCCCCGGCTTCGTCACCTGGATCCGGCAGGGCGGCTGGGACCTCACCTGCCGCAGCGCCGACGGCCGCACGCAGATCGTCAGTCCCCAGGGCGCCACGGCCGCCCTCCCCGTCCTCACCGACGGCGGGACGATCGTCGCCGGCGACCCCATGGAGCAGCCGTTCGCCGCCCGGGGCTGCGCCACGGGCAGGCTCCTCTCCGGGCACGGCAAGCCGGCGTTCGGCACGGCCAAGGCGTTCGCCCACCCGACCGCGTTCGTGGTCGAACCGTCCAACGACCGCGTCCTGCGCGAGGTGGACGTCACCACCGACGGCATCGTCCGCGAGCACCCGCTGCCCGCCGGGGTCCGGGTCCAGACGATGGGCCGGCCGGCGCAGAAGTGGGTGGCGGCCGCCAACGACCGGTACTTCGCCTGGGCCGTCGGCGGCGTCCTGCGGCTCGCCGACCGCACCGACTGGAAGCGGGTGGTCGCGCCGTTCGGCGAGCGGCCCTTCAAGCCCGTCCGGGACGACGCCGTGCGGCTCACCATGGGCGACCACCTGATCATCCTCGCCACGACCACCGGCGACCGCGCCTCCCTGATCTACGACACGCGCTCCGGGAGCGCCAACGTCTGGCAGGGCGAGGCCCTCGCGGCCGGGAACCGGGTGCTGTGGCGCGTGAAGGACCACTACCTGACGGCCCGGGTTCGATGAGCACGACGGAGGGAAGGCCCGTGAGCGGCCCCTACCAGCACCAGGACGACGCCTTCACCGAGGTCCGCGACATCTACGCCGGGTGGTCCAAGCGCGGCGTCCTGCGGGCGCGGACCTACGACCTGCTCCGGCGGGCCTGTGCCGACCACGGCGTCGAGCTGGGCGACTACGACCGGCACGTGCTGCGCTGGCTGGCCCGCCAGCCGCCCGAGACCGCGCAGGTCGTCGCCGGTCTCGTCGCCCGCGCCGCCGCCGCGTCCGCCGGTCAGGCCGTCAGTTCCGCCACGCCCGGGAGCGGCAGGCCCACGTAGTTCTCCGCCAGCGACGCCGCCGCCGCCTCGGAGCGGGCCGTGTAGTGGAGCTGCGCCAGTTGCAGCTTCAGCTCGAACGGATCCTGCTCCGGGGCGACGTGCAGCATCGACGTCATGAAGTACGAGAACTGCTCGGCGCGCCATACCCGGTTCAGGGCGTCGGCGGAGTAGCCGTCGAGGCCGGTCTCGTCGCCGTCGCGGTACCAGCGCAGCAGGGCCGAGGCCAGCAGCGTCACGTCGGCCGCCGCCAGGTTCAGGCCCTTGGCGCCGGTCGGCGGGACGATGTGCGCGGCGTCGCCCGCCAGGAACAGGCGGCCGTGCCGCATCGGCTCGGTGACGAAGCTGCGCATCGGGGTGACGCCGCGGTCGGTGATCGGGCCGGTGTCCAGCTTCCAGCCGCCGTCGATCGCGAAGCGGGTGGCCAGCTCGTCCCAGATGCGGGCGTCCGACCAGTTCGCCAGGTCCTCGTCCGGCGGGACCTGGAGGTAGAGGCGGCTGATCTCGGGGGTGCGCATGCTGTGCAGCGCGAAGCCGTTGGGGTGGTGGGCGTAGATCAGCTCGTCGCAGGAGGGCGCGACGTCGGCCAGGATGCCCAGCCACGAGTACGGGTAGACGCGCTCGAAGGTGCGCGCGTTCGGCAGGGCGCGGCGGCCGATGCCGTGGAAGCCGTCGCACGCCGCCACGACGTCGCAGGTCAGCACGTGCTCGCGGCCTCCGTGCCGGTAGCGGACCTGCGGCGCGTCGGTGTCGATGCCGGTGACGTCCAGCGCCTCGGCCTCGAACACCAGGGGCGCGCCGGTCTCCAGCCGCAGGGCGATCAGGTCCTTGACGACCTCGGTCTGCGCGTAGACGGTCACCGAGCGGCCGCCGGTCAGCGACGGGAAGTCGATGCGGTGGCCCTCGCCGTCGAAGCGCAGCTCGATGCCGTCGTGGCGCAACCCCCGCCGGTCCAGGCGCTCGCCCGCGCCGCTGGCCCGCAGCACGTCCACGGTGCCCTGCTCCAGGATGCCCGCGCGCTGGCGGCGCTCGACGTAGGCGCGGCCGCGGCTCTCCAACACGACGGTGTCGATGCCGCGCCGCTGGAGCAGGTGGCCGAGCAGCAGCCCGGCGGGCCCGGCTCCGATGATCGCGACCTGGGTGCGGTGGGGGGTGGCCATGGGGTTCCTCACTCCTGTTCGGACAGGACGCGCTGGGCGATGGCGAAGGCGGTGTTGGCCGCGGGGACGCCGCAGTACACGGCGGTCTGGAGGAGCACTTCCTTGATCTCCTCGACGGTCAGGCCGTTGTTGCGGGCGGCGCGCACGTGCATGGCCAGCTCGTCGTGGTGGCCGTGCGCGACCAGCGCGGTCAGGGTGATACAGCTCCGGGTGCGGCGGTCCAGGCCGGGGCGGGTCCAGATCTCGCCCCAGGCGTAGCGGGTGATGAAGTCCTGGAAGTCGGCGGTGAAGTCGGTGGCGCGGGCGGTGGCCCGGTCCACGTGCTCGTCGCCCAGGACCGCGCGCCGCACCTTCATTCCGGCGGAGGCGGTCTCGCCCAGGTGGTCGGCCAGCGCGGCGGTGACGGCCTCGGGCCGGTCGATCGGCGCGAGGTGCCCGGCGCGCGGGATCTCGACGAGGGTCGCGTCGGCGATGCCGTCGGCCAGCTCGCGGGCGTGCGGGGGCGGGGTCGCCGGGTCGGCGCGGCCCGCGATCACCAGCGTGGGGGCGGTGATCCGGTCGAGGTAGGGGCGCAGGTCGTAGGCGGCCAGCGCCTCGCAGCACGCGGCGTAGGAGGCGGGGTCGACGGTGGCCAGGCCGTCCACCAGCTCCTTGTCGGCCGGGCCCGCGAACCAGCGGGCGGGCGACGACTCCACCAGCGGCCCCATGCCCCGCTCGCGCACCAGCGCGGCCCGCTCGGTCCAGCCCTCGGGCGGGCCGAACCTCGCCGACGTGCACACCAGCGCGAGCGACGCCACGCGGCCGGGGTGCTCGGCGGCCAGGGTCGCGCCGATCGCGCCGCCGATGGAGACCCCGGCGTAGTGGAAGGCGTCCCAGCCCTGCGCGTCGGCGAGGGCGAGGACCTGCTCGCCCAACGAGCCGATCGTCATGCCTTCGGCGGGGGTTGAGCCGCCGTGGCCGGGCAGGTCGAAGCGCAGGACGCGGTAGCGGCGGGCCAGCACCTTCATCTGGTGCTTCCAGACCTCGGTGGAGGTGCCGAGGGACGGTCCGAGGATCAGCGGCGTGCCGTGCGTGGGACCGTCGAGACGGTAGTGCAGGGTCATGGGCGGCTTTCGCGGTCGAGGGCGGCGTCGGTCAGCGCGGGCGCGACGCCCAGATAGGTGGCCGGGTCGGTGTCCACACCGGGTTCGTCGAGGGCGTCGGCGAGCGGGACGCCTGCGGCGGTGGCGCGGCGGGCGGCGTCGTCCAGCGTGCGGCGGGCCTCGGCGCGGCCGAGCCGGGCGGACAGCTCGATCCCGGCGCGCTCGGAGACGATCAGGCCGCCGGTCAGGTCGAGGTTGGCGCGCATCCGTTCGGGACGCACCACCAGGTCGGCGGCCAGGGACGCGGCGGCGTCGGCCGCGCCGCCGGTAAGGCGCAACGCCTCGCGCAGCGGCTGCCATTCGGCGTGCCACGCGCCGGGCGGCCGCTCGTCCTCGGCGGCCAGCGCCGCCAGCAGGACCGAGGCCAGCGCGGGGAGCTGCCGCGCGGCGGACGCGATCAGCGTCGCGCGGGCGGGGTTGCTCTTGTGCGGCATGGCCGACGAGCCGCCGCCGGATCCCTCCGCGACTTCGCCGATCTCGGTGCGCGAGAGCACCAGCACGTCGGCGGCGATCTTGCCGAGCGCGCCGGTGGCGATGGCGAGGGCCGCGCCGAGGTCGGCGACGGGCGTGCGCAGCACGTGCCAGGGCAGGAGCGGCGCGGCGAGGCCGGTCTCCTCGGCGAACGTGCTGACCAGGCGCGGCAGCGTCTCGTCCGGGTCGAGGCCGTCCTGAGCGGCGTAGGCCCCGAACGCCGCGAGCGTCCCGGCCGCGCCGCCGAGTTGGGCGGGCAGGGCCAGGGCGTGCAGGCGGTCGTGGCCGTCCAGCACCAGCGAGCGCCAGCCCGCCGCCTTGAGCCCGAATGTCGTGGGCACCGCCTGCTGGGTCAGCGTGCGGCCCGGCATCGGGGTGGCGCGGTGCTCGGCGGCCAGTTCAGCGAGGGTGGCGGCCGTGCGGTCCAGGTCGGTGATGATGCGGGCGGTCGCGGTGCGGGCGACCAGCATCAGCGCGGTGTCCAGGATGTCCTGGCTGGTCGCGCCCCGGTGCACGTACGGGCGGTGCTCGGCGGCGACGCGCTCGGTCAGGTCCGCGACCAACGGGATGACGGGGTTGCCGCCCGAGCGGGCCCGTTCGGCGAGCCCGCGCAGGTCGAAGTCCCCGGCCGCCGCCTCGGCGACGGCCTCGGCCGCCGCCTCCGGGGCCAGCCCGACCCGGGCCTGCGCCCGCGTCAGGGCCGCCTCGGCGTCGAGCATCGCCCGCAGGAACGCCGCGTCGCCGGTCGCGGCCTCCACGGCGGTCCCGGCGCGGACCGGGGACAGCAGCCCCAGGTCCGCGCCCGGGACGTCACGCGAAGTCAAGGAACACCGTCTCTTCCCCCGCACCGCCCTGAAGTCGCACGTCGAAGCGGTAGACGCCGGGGCGCTCCTCCCCCGCCAGCAGCGTCGCGCGGCGCTCGTCGGGCAGCGCGCCCAGCACCGGGTCGGCGGCCAGCGCGGCGGTCTGGTCGGGCAGGTAGATGCGGGTGAACAGGTGGTGCATCATGCCGCGCGCGAACACGCAGACCGCGAAGCACGGCGTCACGCCGTCGCGGTGCGCGCCGGGCCGCACCGTCCGCACCGACCAGTGCCCGTCGGCGTCGGTGGCGGCGCGCGCGAAGCCGGTGAAGTCCAGCCCGGTGCGGCCGATGACCGCGCCGGTCACCGGGTCGCGGCGCAACGAGCCGGGCGCGCCGCGCACCGAGCCGTCCGGCGCGGCCTGCCAGACCTCCAGCAGCGCGTCGGGGACGGGCGCGCCCGCGCCGTCCAGGACGGTGCCGCGCAGCACGATCGCGCCGGGCTCGCCGGGCGGCACGATCTCCCCGCCGCCGGGGAACGGCAGCGCGTACCCGTAGAACGGGCCGACGGTCTGCGACGGCGTGGGCTCCGGCGTCGGGCGCTCGGTCAACGTCCCTCCTCCATCCAGGTCGCGGCGGGGCCGTCCAGCACGATGTCCCACCGGTAGCCCAGCGACCACTCCGGCACCGACAGGTCGTGATCGTAGGTCGCCACGAGCCGGTCGCGCGCGGGTTGCTCGGTGACGGCCTGGAGGATCGGGTCGTAGGGGAACAGCGGGTCGCCGGGGAAGTACATCTGGGTGACCAGCCGCTGCGTGAAAGCCTGCCCGAACAGCGAGAAGTGGATGTGCGCGGGCCGCCAGGCGTTGGTGTGGTTGCGCCACGGGTACGGGCCGGGCTTGATCGTGGTGAAGGCGTAACGGCCGTCGGCGTCGGTCAGGCAGCGGCCCGCGCCGGTGAAGTTGGGGTCCAGCGGCGCGGGGTGGTCGTCGCGCTGGTGGGCGTACCGGCCTGAGGCGTTGGCCTGCCAGATCTCCACGAGCTGCCCGGCGACGGGGCGGCCGTCCGCGTCCAGCACGCGGCCGGTGACGGTGATGCGCTCACCGAGGGGTTCGCCCGGGTGCTGGCGGGTCAGGTCGTGGTCCAGCGCGGTGACGTCGGTGACGCCGAAGACCGGGCCGCTCAGCTCGACCGCGTCGGGGTCCTTCACCGTGACCAGCGGCTGCGTGGGGTGGCGCAGCACGCTGGAGCGGTAGGGGGCGTAGTCGCGCGCGGGGTGCGACGCGCCGGGCCGCGAGCCCTGCAACCGCGCGATCTCCGCGTCGATGTCGGCCTGGACCGGCGGGCGGGGGGTGCTCATCTCGGGGGTTCCTTTCTCACCGGTCCAGGACCAGGGCGAGGCCCTGGCCGACGCCGATGCACAGTGACGCGACGCCCGCGCCGCCGCCGGAGGCCGCCAGGCGGTGCGCGAGCGTGCCCGCCAGGCGCGCGCCGGACGCGCCCAGCGGGTGGCCGATGGCGATCGCGCCGCCGGCGGGGTTGACCAGGGCGGGGTCGAGGTCGGGCAGGGCGGCCAGGCAGCCGAGGGTCTGCGCGGCGAACGCCTCGTTGATCTCGACGCTCGTCAGGTCGCCGAGGCCGAGCCCGGCGCGGCCCAGCGCGCGGCCGATCGCCTCGACGGGGCCAAGGCCGAACATCTGCGGCTCCAGCGCGGTGACGGCGCTGGCGCGAACGCGGGCGAGCGGCTCGCAGCCGAGTGCGGCGAGGCCGTCCTCGTCGGCGAGCAGCAGCGCGGCCGCGCCGTCGTTGAGGGGCGAAGAGTTGCCCGCGGTGACGGTGCCGTCGCGGCGGAACACCGGCTTGAGCCTGCCGAGGGCCTCCAGCGTGGAGGACGGCCGGATCGTCTCGTCGCTTTGGAGGTCGGTGCCGGGGACGCGCTCGACCTCGGCGGCGAAGACGCCGTCGTTCCAGGCGCGGTCGGCCTTGCGGTGGCTTTCGAGGGCGTAGGCGTCCTGGGCGTCGCGGCCGATGCCGTACCTGTCGGCGATCAGTTCGGCGCCCTCGCCGAGCGCGACCGTCCACGCGGGGTCCATGGCGGGGTTGACCAGCCGCCAGCCGAGCGTGGTGGACACCAGCTCCTGGTTCCCGGCGGGGAAGGCGCGCTCGGGCTTGGGCAGCACCCACGGGGCGCGGCTCATCGACTCCACGCCGCCCGCGACGACGATCGAGGCGTCCCCGACGGCGACGGCGCGGGACGCCTGGATCACCGCCTCCATGCCCGAGCCGCACAGCCGGTTGACGGTCGCGCCGGGGACGGTGACCGGCAGCCCGGCCAGCAGGACGGCCATGCGCGCGACGTCGCGGTTGTCCTCGCCCGCGCCGTTGGCGTTGCCGAAGATCACGTCGTCGATGCGGGCGGGGTCCAGCTCCGGGTTGCGGCCGACCAGGACGCGCAGCACGTGCGCGGCGAGGTCGTCGGGCCGCACGCCCGCGAGCGCGCCGCCGTACTTGCCGACCGGGGTGCGGACGGCGTCGGCGATGTAGACGTCCTTCATCGGCCCTCCTGCGTGACGAGCTTCGCGCCGGTCTTGGCGGCGACCTCGGCCCCGGTGACGCCGGGCGCGGTCTCCACCAGCGCGAGGCCGTCGGGGGTCACGTCCAGGACGGCGAGGTCGGTGATGACGCGGTGCACGCAGGCGCGGCCGGTCAGCGGCAGGTCGCACTCCTCGACGATCTTGGGGGTGCCGTCCTTGGCGGTGTGCGTGGTCAGCACGATCACCCGGCGCGCGCCGTGCACCAGGTCCATCGCGCCGCCCATGCCCTTGATCATCTTGCCGGGCACCGACCAGTTGGCGAGGTCGCCGCGGGCCGACACCTGCATGGCGCCGAGGATCGCGGTGTCGATGTGGCCGCCGCGGATCATCCCGAACGACAGCGCGGAGTCGAAGTAGGCGGCGCCGGGCAGGACGGTGACGGTCTCCTTGCCCGCGTTGATCAGGTCGGGGTCCACCTCGTCCTCGCGCGGGTAGGGGCCCACGCCGAGCACGCCGTTCTCCGAGTGCAGCACGACGTGCACGCCGTCGGGGACGTGGCCGGGGACCAGGGTCGGGAGGCCGATGCCGAGGTTGACGTAGTCGCCGTCGCGCAGTTCGGCCGCCGCGCGGGCGGCCATCTCGTCACGGGTCCAGGGCATCAGGCGCGCACCGTCCCCCGTGTCGGAGACGCGGAAATCATGCGCCGCTCTACGCCCTTCGCGGCGGCTTGCTCGGGCGTCAGGGCGACGACCCGCTGCACGAACACGCCCGGGAGGTGCACTTCCTGCGGGTCCAGGAAGTCCACCAGCTCCTCGACCTCGGCGATGGTGACGCGGCCCGCCATCGCCGCGAGCGGGTTGAAGTTGCGGGAGGACTTGGCGAACACGAGGTTCCCGTACCGGTCGCCGCGCTGCGCCCGCACCAGGGCGAAGTCGGTGGTGATGCCGCGTTCCATCACGTACGACTGGCCGTCGAACTCGCGGACCTCCTTGGCGGGCGAGGCCACCGCCACCGAGCCGTCCGGGGCGTAGCGCCAGGGCAGGCCGCCTTCGGCGACCGCCGTGCCGACCCCGGCCGGGGTGAAGAAGGCGGGGATGCCGCAGCCGCCCGCGCGCAGCCGCTCGGCGAGCGTGCCCTGCGGGATCAGCTCGACCTCGACCTCGCCGCCCAGATACTTGCGGGCGAACGTCCTGTTCTCGCCGATGTAGGAGCCGGTGACGCGGACGATCTGCCCGGCCTCCAGCAGCAGGCCGAGGCCGCCGCCGTCCACCCCGCAGTTGTTGGAGACCACGCTCAGGCCGCCGGGACCGGCCGCGTGCAGGGCGTCGATCAGCACGTTGGGCACGCCGCTCAGGCCGAAGCCGCCGACGGCGAGCGAGGCGCCGTCCCCGACGTCGGCCACGGCGCGCGCCGCGGTCGCCACCACCTTGTCCATCAGCACCTCAGATGTTCGCCTGGTGAACTTTAGTTCATAATGTGGGGATCAGTGTGTGCCGACGTCCCCGCGATGTCAACCGCCCGGCCGGTGCCCGCGCCGGTACGGTGAGCGCGCCACCGGAGGGAGGACCCATGCGGCAGACCGCGCCGCGCACATCCGTCGAACCCGTCGCCGAGCCCGCCGTCGGCCCGCTGGAGCGCGGGCTCCAGGTCGTCCGGGCCCTGTGCGACGGCCCGCAGCGCCCGGCCGACCTGGTGCGCGGCACCGGGCTGGTGCGCTCGACCGTGGACCGGGTCGTCAGCACGCTCGCGCAGATGGGCTACGTGCGCTGGCAGGGCCGCGAGGTCGCCCCCGCGCCCCGGCTGATGGAGCTGGGCAACGCCTACCTGACGGCGGGCGGCCTCCCGGCGGCGCTCGCCGCGCCCGCGCTGGAGCTGTCGGAGGCGCTGGACGAGTCGGTCTCGCTCGCCGTCGCCGACCGGGACGGCGTGCGGTTCGTCCTCCAGTCGCCGCGCCGCCGCGCCATGTCGGTGTCGTTCCGCGTCGGCGACCTGCTGCCCGCCGAGCTGTGCGCGCCCGGCGCGATCTTCGCCGCCGATTGGGACACCACCGCCTGGCACGCCTGGGAGCGGCGGGTGGCGGGCGCGCACGACGACGTCCCGCGCTTCTCGGTCCCCGCCGAGGGCCGCGCGGACGCCGCCGCGCGCCTGCGCCGCCGCACCGCCGACTTCGAGCGCACCGGCTGGGCCGAGGACGACCAGCTCATAGAGCCCGGCCTCATCGCGATCGCCGTGCCCGCCCGCACGCCGGACGGCGCGGTCGCGTGCGCGGTCAGCGTGGTCAGCCACACCAGCCGCCACACCGTCGCCTCGCTGCGCGAGCACGCGTTGCCGGAGCTGCGCGCGTCGGTGCGCCGTATGGAGGCCGCGCTCGCCGCGCCGCCCGCCGCTCCCCCGGCCCGCCGCACCGGCGTGGACCGCAGCCGCGAGGCCAAGGAGGAGCTGGGCCCGGACTTCCTCCAGTCGTTGCAGCGCGGGCTGGCGGTCATGGTCGCGCTCGACGTCCCCGGCGGCGCGACCATCGCCGAGGCCGCCGCCGCGACCGGCCTGCCCCGCGCGACGGCGCGGCGCGCGCTGGCCTCGCTGTGCGCGCTCGGGTACGCGGCCGAGTCCGGCGGCCGGTTCGCGCTGCTGCCGCGCGTCCTGGACCTCGGGTACGCGGGGCTGAGCGGGCTGACGCTGGAGGAGATCGCCGCGCCGCACCTGCGCCGCCTGGTGGAGGAGGTGGGCGACTCGGCGTCGTTGTCGGTGCTGGAGGGCGCCGACGTCCGCTACGTCGCGCGCGCCCCCGCCGGGCGGATCATGAGCGTGGCGATCAGCGTCGGGACGCGCTTCCCCGCCTACGCCACCTCCATGGGCCGGGTCCTGCTGGCCGGGCTCGACGAAGCCACCGCCCGCGACCTGCTCGAACGCTCCGACCGCCGCGCTCTCACCGCCCGCACCCGCACCGGCGTCGCCGACCTGGCGCGGGAGGTGGCGCGGGTGCGCGCGGACGGCCACGCCCTGGTGGACCAGGAGCTGGAGGAGGGCCTGCGGTCGCTGGCGGTGCCGGTCCGCGACCGCGCGGGCCGGGTCGTCGCGGCCGCCAACCTCGCCGCCCACGCGGGCCCCGAACCGCCCGAACGCACGCGGGAACGGCTGCTGCCCGCTCTAGCGGCCGCCGCGCGGGCGATCGAGACCGACCTGGCGGTGGTCACCGAACACCGCCCGCGCTGAGCGGCCCTCAGTCCTCCGGCGGCCCGCTAGCCGGGCGTCACCTCTCGGGCCGGTCGAAGGCCTGGTCAGGGGCCTGCTCGGGGGTCTGGTCGGGCGCGCCGGTCCAGTCCAGGCAGACGATCACGGCGTCGTCGGCGAGGCGGGCGTCCAGGGTGTGGGCGAGCAGCTCGTGCATCAGCGTGCGCACGACCTCCGGCGGGCTCTGCAACCGTGTCCGGCTCAGCACGCGCGGCAGCGTGAAGGTGCCGTAGACCTGCCCGTCGGCCGCCAGCGAGTTGTGCGCGCCGTCGCTGACGACGATCAGCCGGTCCCCCGCGCGCACGGTGAACTCCTGCTCCTCGTACTCGGTGTCGTTGAACATCCCGAGCGGGAGTTGCGGGTCCAGCTCGATCGGGGTCACCGCGCCGTCGCGCAGCCGGTAGAGCTGGGGCGAGCCCGCGTCGATCGCCGCCACCCGGCCGGTGCGCAGGTCGAAGCGCAGCAGCAGGGTGCCGACGTGCCGGTCGCCGCGGTGCTGGGTGTAGATCGCCTCGTTGGCGAGGGCGGCCTGCTCGGGCAGGTCGGCGTCGGAGCGGCGGGCGTTGCGCAGCGCGCCGATGGTGAGCTGGGTGAGCAGGGCCGCGTCGATGCCCTGGCCCATGCCGTTGGTGACCGACACGATCAGGTGGTCGGGGGACGCCGCCCAGTCGAAGTTGTCGCCCCACACCGCGTAGGCGGGCTCCAGCTGCCCGGCCAGCCAGAAGTGGTCGGTCCGGCAGGAGCGGCCGGGCAGCAGCTCCCACTGGATCTCGGCGGCCAGCGTGAGGCGGACCCGCCGCCGCGCGCGCCGGAACACGTCGGTGCGGGTGTCGGCGACCGCCAGCGCCCGCGCCACGATCGTCGCGGCGGCCGCCAGCTCCTCGGCCGTGGCGGCGTCCGGCGGCCCGTCGCAGATGGCGGTCAGCACGCCGAGCCGGTCGCCGTAGACCGTCAGCGGCAGGTGCAGCCGGTGTTCCCCGCCCTCCTGCTCGGGGACCGGCCGCTGCGCGGCGAACGCCCGTCCGGCGAGGCTCGACTCGATGCGCAGCGGCCGGGCGGCGGCGCAGACCGGCACCAGGTAGTCGATCTGGTAGTCCGCCAGCCACAGCTCGACGTCGCGCGCGCCGAAGGCGGAGGTGAGGGCCTGGCGGGCGGCGTCGGCGACCTGGTGCGGGCCGGTCCGCCACAACGCCCGCTCGATGCTGGGGAGCCGGTCACTGGTCATCGTGTCGCCTTCGGTTCGGGGCCGCCGTGGACGAGCCGTGGCGAACGGTGATGCCGGGGGTGGTCGCCCGCCGACAAGGAGGGAGAGGTGTGTAACAGTGGGGTCATGGCCGCATCACGAGGAACCCGCCCGCCGTCGGAGGACGTGGAGGAGCTGGCGGCCGCGCTCGACGGGCCCGTGGGGACGCTGACGGCGGTCTGGGCCACGCGCCACCTGCACGCTCCCGTGCCGGTGACGCAGCTGCGCGTGCTGTTCGTCGTGGAGCGCCACGGCCGGGTCAACGTTACCGGCATAGCGGAGGAACTGGACGCGCTGTTGTCGTCGGCCAGCAGGCTCTGCGGCCGGCTGGAGGCGACCGGGATGCTGGAGCGCGCCCCCGCCCCCGACCGGCGCGCGATCATGTGGCGGCTCACCCCGCAGGGCGCCGGGCTGCTGGCGCGGCTGCGGCAGGAGCGGTTGCGCGACCTGGCCGAGGTGCTGGAGACCATGTCCGCCACCGACCGCGCCGCGCTGCTGACGGTGCTGCGCCGCTTCGACGAGGCGGCGGCCGGGCGCGAGGACGGCCGCACGACGCCGTTCTCGATGCCCGCCTGACGACAACACGCACCCGTCAGGCCACCGTCCGTATATATTTGCCGCGTGGCAAGCAGGTGGGGAGTCTGCGGTCCTCCCTTGGAACGCGGATACGATGCCGCACCCCATGGCGGACGGCCCCGCGCGTCCACCACGGGACGGCCCTTCCTGCGCCACGATGCCGGTCACGGCGCGGGCGCCGTGCCGTCGGGCGTGCGCCCCGCCGGACGGCACGGCGCCTCTTCCGCCGCCTCGCCCGCGGCACGGCCCGCGGTACGGGCCGCCGGGGCGGCCGGCTCCGGAACGGGCGCGCCCCGCTGTGCCGGGACGGGCGGCAGGTGGGCCAGGAGCAGGCACGTGTCGTCCTCGCGGGCGCTGTCGGTCAGCATGTCCCCCAGCACCCGGTCGGCGGCCTGCTGGAGGTCGTCGCCCGCCGCCGAGAACACGCGCGCCAGCCTCCGCAGGCCCGCCCGCAGGCTGGAGTCGCGGCGCTCGATCAGGCCGTCGGTGAACAGCAGCAGCGTGTCGCCCGGTTCCAGCCTCGTGCTCCGCACGCGGTGCTCGATCCCGTCGGCGGGCGCGCCCAGCAGCGGGTCGGTGCCGTCGAGGGTCCGCACGCGGCCGTCGGCGGCGCGCAGCAGCGGCGGCGGGTGCCCGGCGTTGGCCCAGCGGAGCCGTCCCTGGGGCGTGACCTGCATGACCAGGGCGGTGGCCAGCGCGTCGGGTTCCAGGTGGACCAGCAGCCGGTGCATCCGGTCCAGGACGTCGCCGGGCGTGGCCGCCTCCAGCGCGTAGGCGCGCAGCGCGGTGCGCAGGCGGCCCATGAGGGTGGCGGCGCGCAGGCCGTGCCCGGCGACGTCGCCGATGGCGGCGAAGGTGTGGGCGTCGGGGCGCTCGAACGCGTCGTACCAGTCGCCGCCGACGTTCAGCCCGGTCTCGGCGGGCAGGTAGCGGGCGGCGTACTCCAGGCGTCCGCCGGTGGGCAGCTCGGTGTGCATCGCCTTCTGGAGGCGCTGGGCGACGTCGTGCTCGTACCGGTAGCGCATCGCGTTGTCCAGGGCGACGGCGCAGAGCCGGGTCAGCTCGATGTAGGCGGCCACGTCGTCGGCGGTCAGCGGCACGTCGCTCGGGGTGTAGGTCACCACGCCGAGCACGCGTTCTCGCGAGGCCAGCGGCACCGCCAGCATCTCGTCGGGAGCGGCGACGGACGTCAGCGCCGCGACCTCCAGCGGCGGACGGGGCCCGGCGTGGTGCGGCTGCCCCGTCTGGAACGCCCGCTGCGCCAGCGGCGGGGGCGTCAGGGGGCGCAGCGGCGCGGGCACGACGGTCAGGGGCGGCGCGTAGGCGGTCAGCACCCGCCCTTCCCCGGCCAACCAGAAGCCCGGCTCGACCAGGCGTTGGGCGCGGACGAGGGCGTGCAGGCGACCGAGAATCCGCTCCTGGTCCAGCGACGCCGACAGGACGGTCCCGGCGTGCGCCAGGAACGACAGCCGCGACCGGGCGCTCTCGGCGGCGGCGCGGTCCCGGCGCGCGGTCTCCAGCAGGCCGTCGCGCGTCCGGTCGGCCTCGCGCAGCCGGTCGTACTGGTCGGCCAGCAGGTCGAGCAGGGCGGCGGCGTCGGCGGGCGGCGCGCCGGGCAGGTCGGGGCCGGGGGCGGGGACGGCCATCACCGGGTCGCCGGGCGCGGCGCCCGGCTCGTCGAGGAAGGCGCGCAGGCGGCGGGCCCGGCCGTCGCCGGTCAGGACCAGGCGCGGCGTCGCCGCCGGGCGCCGCTCCAGCGCCAGGCGCAGCGCGAGCGCCAGCGGGACCTGGTCGGCGGGGTCGACGCCGTGCCGCCGCGCGGTGGTGAGGGCGGCGAGCGCCGCGTCGGCGGGGTTCACGGCGCGGACGTCCGTTGCCGCGGTGCATCAATCCGTCCGGGCAGGGCAGAGAGGCGAGAAACGCGACCATCGATGACCGAGGGTGAGGACAGCCGATGACCCAGTCCACCCAACAGGCCGAACAGCGGTTCGACCCGCGCACGCTGGAGGAGGCGGGCCGCGCCTTCGTCAGCACCTGGTGCCGTTCGCAGCAGGAGGTGGCCGGGCACGTGCCGCCCTCCCAGCTGCACGCCCTGGAGACGATCAGCGCCCGGCCCGACATCAGCGTGCGCGACCTGGCCGCCGAGCTGCACGCCATCCCGTCCTCGGCCAGCCGGCTGTGCGACCGCCTGGTGGCGGCGGGCCTGCTGGAGCGGCTGCCCAACGACGCCGACCGGCGGCTGGTGGCGCTGCGGCTCACCGTCGCGGGCGAGGAACTGATGCGCGACGTCGCCCGGCAGCGCCGCCGGGACCTGGCGGCGGTGCTGGACCGGCTGTCGGCCGAGCAGCGCGCCCGGCTCGTCGACGGCCTGACCGCCTTCGCCGACCACGTCGGCCAAGCCCGCCACTGACCTCACCTGCCACCCGCCGCCGGCACGGCGGCCGGCGCGACCGCCCGCGCCGAATAGTTGTCGAGCGACAATCTTGTCATGCGGCAATAGTAGGGCCGCGTTCCCGCGCCGCGCCATCCGGGGGCCGCGCGCCCGGCACGGAACCACCGCACTATGCCAGCCGTCCGGGAATGCGGCCGGGCCGGGGCGGGTTGCCGCCGGTACGGTCCCGTCCCCTCGTAGATTGGCTCCCATGTCCGATCTGTTCTCGGTTCCCGTCACCGTCCGCGGCTACGAACTCGACACCCAGGGCCACCTGAACCAGGCCGTCTACCTCCAGTACGCCGAGCACGCCCGCTGGGAGTGCCTGAAGGCGGCCGGGATCGCCACCGACGACCTGCTCGGGACCGGGATCGGCCCGGTGACGCTGGAGACGACCGTAAAGTACCGGCGCGAGCTGCGCGGCGGCGACGAGGTCGAGGTGACGTGCCGCTTCGTGTTCGGCGAGGGCAAGACCTTCACGATCGAGCAGCGGGTGCGCAGGGCCGACGGGACGGTGGCGGCGGAGGTGTCCAGCGTGTGCGGGCTGCTGCACCTGACCGAGCGACGCCTGATCGCCGACCCCGGCGGGCACCTGCGCGCGCTGGCGTCCGACCCCGCCGCGCTCGGCGCCTGATCGTGCGCACGGCCGACGGCGGGCCCCGTATGAACGTAGGCTGAAGGCCATGTCCGACGGACGCCAACCCTGCCACTGCGTGCTCGACCACGACTACGGCGACCGCGACCGTCTGGACAACTTCCTGCTCCGCACGATCGTGCACATCACCCAGTACGGCTGGAGCGTGGTGCTGGTCCAGCCGGAGGAGGACGTGCCGGGCTGGGCCTACACCCTCGGCCTGTGGCACAGCCACCGCGCCCCCGAACTCGCGATGTTCGGGGGCGACGTGTACGAGATGGAGGAGAGCCTCAACGCGCTCGGCCGCCAGGCCGCCGCGGGCACTCCCCCGGCCGACGGCGAGCGCCGCGCCGACGCCGCCCGGGGCGAGCCCGCCGCCTTCCGCCTGGTGGACACGCGCTGGTACGAGCCGATGTTCCCGGGCGCGGTGGAGTTCTACCGGCGGCCCCCGCTGCCGATGCTCCAGGTGGTGTGGCCCGACGACCAGGGCCTGTTCCTGTGGCAGCCGGGCACCGCGCTCCCCTACCGCCGCTCCCAGCCCTGGTTGTGGCTCAGCCCGACGCAGCACCCGCGCGGGATCTGGACGCGCCGCCTGTAAGGCGTAGGGTCTACCGGGTGTTCGGACCCATCGCGGAGCCCCTGCGGACCTCCCGCCTCCTGCTGGAGCCGCTGGCCGTCCACCATGCCGAGGAGATGGCCGGGGTCCTGGACGACGCCCGCCTGCACGAGTACATCGGCGGCGAACCCCTGACGCCCGAGGAGCTGCGCGCCCGCTACGAGCACCTGGTGGCGGGCCCCGCGCCGTTCCACCAGGAGTACTGGCTGAACTGGACGGTCTTCCGCCGCCGCGACGGCAGGGCGGTGGGCTACGTGCAGGCGACGGTGACCCCGGCGGCGGAGGGCCTGCGCGCGTCGGTGGCGTGGGTGGTCGGGATGAACCACCAGGGCTTCGGCTTCGCGACGGAGGCGGCGGCGGCGATGCTGGCGTGGTTGCGGGCGCACGGGATCACCGACGTCCGGGCGTCGATCCACCCGGACAACCTCGCGTCGGCGGCCGTGGCGCGCAAGCTGGGCCTGCATCCGACCACCGAGCGGGACGAGGACGAGACCGTCTGGCGACATGTCCCGCAGACCGGGGCATAACATCCTGATCTCGCGCTGCGGCATACGGGCCGTGAACGGGTAGGCGACAATCGACAAGGTCGCACACCCCCTGTAGCCGAGGAGTCGAGGAGTGGGAACGATGCCGGAGGTCTGGCCCGGCGAGCCGTATCCGCTGGGCGCCACCTGGGACGGCACGGGCACCAACTTCGCGCTGTTCTCCGAGGTGGCGCACCGCGTCGAGTTGTGCCTGTTCGAGCCCGGCGGGCGCGAGACCCGCGTCGACCTCCAGGAGGTCGACGGGTTCGTCTGGCACGGCTACCTTCCCGGGATCGGTCCCGGCCAGCGGTACGGGTACCGCGTCCACGGACCGTTCCGGCCGGCGGACGGGCACCGCTGCAACCCCGCCAAGCTCCTCCTGGACCCCTACGGCAAGGCCGTCGAGGGCGAGGTCCGCTGGCACGAGTCGTTGTTCTCCTACCGGTTCGCCGACCCCGACGCGCTCAACGCCGACGACAGCGCCCCCTACATGCCGAAGAACGTCGTCATCAACCCCTTCTTCAACTGGGGCGACGACCGCTCGCCGCGCACCCCCTACCACCGGACCGTCATCTACGAGACGCACGTCAAGGGCCTCACCCGGCTGCATCCCGGCGTCCCCGAGGAGCAGCGCGGCACCTACGCCGGGCTCGCGCACCCGGTGATGATCGAGCACTTCCAGAACCTCGGCGTCACCGCCGTCGAGCTGATGCCGGTCCACCAGTCGGTGCCCGAGCACGCCATGGTCGCGCGCGGCCTCACCAACTACTGGGGCTACAACACCATCGGCTTCCTGGCCCCGCACAACGCCTACAGCGCCTCCGGGCAGCGCGGCGAGCAGGTGCTGGAGTTCAAGGCCATGGTGCGGGCCCTGCACGCGGCGGGCATCGAGGTGATCCTCGACGTCGTCTACAACCACACCGCCGAGGGCGACCACCTGGGCCCCACCCTGTCGTTCCGGGGCATCGACAACGCCGCCTACTACCGGCTGCGCGACGACGACAGGCGCTACCACCTCGACTACACCGGCTGCGGCAACTCGCTGAACGTCCGCAGCCCGCACGCGCTCCAGCTCATCATGGACTCGCTGCGGTACTGGATCCTCGAAATGCACGTGGACGGGTTCCGCTTCGACCTCGCCTCGGCGCTGGCCCGCGAGCTGCACGACGTCGACCGGCTCGCCGCCTTCTTCGACCTGGTCCAGCAGGACCCGGTCGTGTCGCAGGTCAAGCTGATCGCCGAGCCGTGGGACGTCGGCGAGGGCGGCTACCAGGTCGGCAACTTCCCGCCGCAGTGGACCGAGTGGAACGGCAAGTACCGCGACACCGTCCGCGACTTCTGGCGCGGCTCGTACGCGACGATGCCCGAGTTCGCCTCCCGCCTCACCGGCTCCTCCGACCTGTACGAGCACAGCTCGCGCCGCCCGTTCGCCTCCATCAACTTCGTGACCTGCCACGACGGCTTCACCCTCACCGACCTGGTCTCCTACGACCGCAAGCACAACGACGCCAACGGCGAGGCCGGCCGCGACGGCACCGACGACAACCGCTCGTGGAACTGCGGGCACGAGGGCCCCACCGACGACCCGGTGATCCTGGCCCGCCGGGCGCGGCAGCGCCGCAACTTCCTGGCCACGCTGTTCCTGTCGCAGGGCGTCCCGATGCTCTCCCACGGCGACGAGCTGTGCCGCACCCAGGGCGGCAACAACAACGCCTACTGCCAGGACAACGAGGTCGCCTGGGTGCACTGGGACGACGCCGAGGACGACCTGGAGTTCGTGCGCGTGTTGTCGCGGCTGCGCCAGGAGCACCCCGTCTTCCGCCGCCGCCGGTTCTTCAAGGGCGTGAGCCCCGGCGCCGAGCCGCTCGCCGACCTGGTGTGGCTCACCCCGGCCGGGGGCCCGATGACCGACCACGACTGGACCGCCGGGTACGCCAAGTCGCTGGGCGTCTTCCTCAACGGCGAGGCGATCACCGAGCCCGACCCGCGCGGCCGCCCGGTCCGCGACGACTCGTTCCTGCTGCTGATCAACGCGGGCGCGGAGCCGATGGCGTTCACGCTGCCGGGCGGCGAGTACGGCGACCGCTGGGAGTACGCGCTCGACACCGACACCGCCCGCACGCGCGACACCGCGCGGGGCCTCAAACCGGGCGACCGGGTCGAGCTGATCGACCGCTCCCTCGTACTACTGCGCCGCCTCCCCTGACGCTCACTGCCCGCCCGCGCGCAGCGCCGTCAAGAACACCAGCACGAACGTGACCAGCGCGACCACGCCGTGCACCAGCACCGCCGGGCCCGGCAGCGCCTGTCCGGTGCCGCGCGCGTGCCGCCCGCCGCCGCCCACCAGCCAGCGGGTGAACAGCAGCAGCCCCTGGAAGATCACCAGGACCAGCGTGCCGAACGCCGCCCACGCGAACCCGGCCGCCCCCGTCACCAGGTAGGCGACCCACAACGCGAGGCCCGCCACCGCCGACAGCGGATGCCCGACCAGCACCGCCGCCGGGTACCGCGTCACCTTGGCGGGCTGGGCGCGCAGCCCGCCGCCCGCCAGCCATTGCAGCAGCAGGCGGGCTCCCGCCGCAGCGGTCACCAACCACACCACCAGCGCGGCGAACCTCACATTCGCTCCTTTCGGCGCGGTCGGCCTCCCAGGGCCCAAGTGTCCCCCGGACCGCCCCGTACCACCCCGGATTCGCGCACTCGGCGGAGGAAAACCCTTAACCTGCGATCCATGGAGCGATTCCCCGACGACCCAGCGGCCCTGCGCGACGCCTACGCCTACCCCGGCGACGGCGTGTGGTTGCGCGCCAACATGGTGGCCAGCGCCGACGGGGCCGCCGTCCACGAGGGCCGCGCGGGCGGGCTCGGCAACCCCAACGACCAGCGGGTGCTGCAACTGCTGCGCGGCCTGGCCGACGTCGTGATCGCCGGGGCGGGCACCGTGCGCGCCGAGGGGTACGGCCCGGTCCGGCCCGGCCCCGACTGGCACGAGTGGCGCGGCGACCGGCCGCTCGCCCCGCCGCTCGCGATCGTGTCGGGCGCGCTCAACCTGGATCTCGACGCGCCGGTGTTCACCGAGGCGGCCACGCCCACCATCGTGCTGACCACCGAGGCCGCCGGTGAGGCGCGCATCGCGGCGGCCCGCAAGCGCGCCGACGTCGTGGTGGCGGGCGGCGACCGGCTGGACTGGGCCGCCGCGCTCGGGGCGCTGGCCGAACGCGGGCTGCGCCGGATGTTGTGCGAGGGCGGCCCGCGCGTGCTGGACCAGCTCGTGACGGCCGGGCTGCTGGACGAGTTGTGCCTGACGGTCAGCCCGATGCTGGTGGGCGGCGACGCGTTCCGCATCCTGAACGGCCCGCCCGCCGCCGACCCGCTGCGGCTGCGCCTCACCCGCCTGCTGCGCGACGAGGACGACTTCCTGTTCCTGCGCTACGCCAACCGCAACGAGTAGCGCAGGAACAGCACGCCGTCGTCGTGGTAGACGGCGGTGGGCTCCACCGGCACCTCGGCGGGCAACTCCCGCAGCAGCCGCGTGTGGCGGGCACTGCCGTGCAGGGTGGGCGCGATGTTCAGGCACACCTCGTCGACCAGCCCGTCGCGGACCAGCGCGGTGGTCAGCACCGGCCCGCCCTCGCACAGCAGCCGCCGGTGCCCCATCTCCTCGCGCAGGACGCGCAGGGCCTCGGACAGGTCCACCTCGTCGTCGCCCGCCGCGACCACCGGCACCGTCCTCGGCACCAGCGAGTGGTGGTTCGCCGCGCGCGAGGTGACCACGACCGTCGGCGTCTCGGCCACCGTGAACAGCGGCAACGTCCAGTCCAGGTCGAGCGAGCGGCTCACCACCACGATCGGGGCGGGCGGGCCGCCGCGCCGGTCGCGCAGCTCGGGCCGCAGCCGGGCGGGGCCGAGCCGCCCGGTGCGGACGGTGGCCGCGCCGACCAGGATCGCGTCCGACAGGGCGCGCAGCGTGCGGAACACCCGCATGTCGGCCGCGCCGCCGAGGCCGTCGGTCCAGCCGTCGGCGTCGGTGACGGTGCCGTCGGCGCTCATCACCATGCCGACGCGCAGCGCGGGCGCGTCGCCGTAGGCGTCCCACGGATCGACGTCGGTGGCGGGCTCGGGCAACAAACGGCGCATGACCTGCAACCTTAGCGAAAGTGATCAGGCCCCGGCCGCCCGCGTTGTCGGAGGCTCCCGTCAAGATGGGGGCATGGACCTGCCGATCAGCCTGCCGTTCGCGCCCATGCTGGCCAAGGCCGTCAAGACCATGCCGCAGGGCGAGGTGCTGTACGAGCCCAAGTGGGACGGGTTCCGCTGCGTCGTCTTCCGCGACGGCGACGAGGTGGAGCTGTCCAGCCGCGGCGAGAAGCCGCTGACCCGCTACTTCCCCGAGCTGGTGGAGGCGGTGCGAAGGGAGCTGCCGGAGCGGTGCGTGCTGGACGGGGAGATCGTGCTGCGCAAGGGGCCGCGCCTGGACTTCGACGGCCTCCAGCAGCGCATCCACCCGGCCGCGTCCCGGATCAAGCTGCTGTCGAAGCAGACGCCCGCGTCGTTCGTGGCCTTCGACCTGCTGGCGCTCGGCGACGCGTCGCTGCTGGACCTGCCGCTGGCGCAACGGCGGCAGCGGCTGGTCGACACCCTCGCCGGGGTGAAGCCGCCGATCCACCTGACCCCGGCCTCCGACTCCTACGACACCGCGCTGCGCTGGTTCGACGAGTTCGAGGGCGCCGGGCTGGACGGTGTGATCGCCAAGCCGCTCGACCGGCCCTACGAGCAGGACAAGCGCGTGCAGTGGAAGGTCAAGCACGAGCGCACCGCCGACTGCGTGGTGGCGGGGTTCCGCTGGCACAAGTCCGGGCCGGTCGTGGGGTCGCTGCTGCTCGGCCTGTACGACGACGCGGGCAGGCTCCAGCACGTGGGCGTGTCGGCGTCGTTCACGATGAAGCGCCGCGCCGAGCTGGTGGACGAGCTGGCGCCCTACCGGATGGACGGCTTCGCCGACCACCCGTGGGCGGGCTGGGCCGAGCAGACCGAGGACACCGCCGACCGGATGCCGGGCGCGCTGTCGCGGTGGAGCGGCAAGCGGAACCTGGAGTGGGTGCCGCTGCGGCCCGAGCTGGTGGTCGAGGTCGCCTACGACGGGATGGAGGGCGACCGTATCCGCCACACCGCCCGCTTCCGCCGCTGGCGGCCCGACCGCACGCCCGAGTCGTGCGACTACGAGCAGCTGGAGGTGCCGGTGGCCTACGACCTGGACGACATCCTGGGCACAACCGACTCCTGAGGCCACCGCGCCCGCCCGCCGCCAGGGCGATGGCGACGGGCGGGAGGCGGTACTACGGACGCCGGATTTCGTTGTCGATGGTCTCCTGAAGGAGGTCGCGGTCGGAGCGGGCGGCCTGGCGGGCGCTGTAGGGGCGCAGGTAGGTCTGCTCCAGGCCGGGCTCGCGGTCCTCCACCACGAAGGTCGCCTTGGTGGTGGCCTCCGCGCCGGGGGTGCGCACGGTCGGCACGGTCTTGAAGTCGGCGGTCATCGCCCGCTTGTCGATCCGGGTGATCACGTAGCCGCGCTGGTTGTTGTAGAACTTCAGATGCGGGTTGATCTTCAGGAACGGCTGGGTCGCCGGGTCGGAGTCGCCGCCGTCGCCGCCGCTGGTGATGGACGAGCAGACGAGCTCGGCCCCCACCGCCGGCGAGTCGGGGTCGTCGTAGTTCTCCTTGATCTCGCTGGCCCAGTGCGCGTGCACGTCGCCGGTCAGCACGACGGGGTTGCGCACGCCCGCGTCCACCCAGCCCTTGGTGATGCGGTCGCGGGAGGCGGTGTAGCCGTCCCAGCCGTCCATGCTGGTGACCTTGAGCGGCCCGGCGTTGTTGTCGCGCTGGGCGAAGAACACCTGCTGGCCGAGGATGTCCCAGCGGGCGGTGGAGCGGCGGAAGCCGTCCAGCAGCCACTGCTCCTGGCGGTCGCCGGTGATGGAGCGTGCGGGGTCGGAGGCGGCGGCGCAGTTCTTGTAGCCGTCGCCGCACGCCTGGTCGTCGCGGAACTGGCGGGTGTCGAGCATGTGGAAGTTGGCGAGCTTGCCCCACTGGACGCGCCGGTAGAGCTGCATGTCCGGGCCGTTCGGGATCGAGCCGCGGCGCAGCGGCATGTTCTCGTAGTACGCCTGGAACGCGGCGGCGCGGCGCTTGCGGAACTCGGCCGGGTCGGGGGTGTCGGAGCTGGCCTCGGGCACGTCGCCCGCCCAGTTGTTCTCGACCTCGTGGTCGTCGAACACGATCAGCCAGGGCGCGACGGCGTGCGCGGCCTGGAGGTCGGGGTCGGCCTTGTACTGGGCGTGCCGCTGCCGGTAGTTGGCGAGCGTGACGGTCTCGGGGCCCTCGTGGTCGCGGACGTTGCCGCCGGGGACGGTGTAGACGCCCTTCCGGTACTCGTACTGGTAGTCGCCGAGGTGCAGCACCAGGTCGGGGTGCTCCTCCGCCAGTCGCCCGTACGCTGTGAACAGGCCGTGCTCGTACTGCGAGCACGAGACGAACGCCATCGCCAGCGCGGGCCCGAACGAGTCGCGGCGCGGCGCGGTGCGGGTGAGGCCGACCGGCGAGAGGTGGCCGCCGACGCGGAACCGGTACCAGTAGTCGCGGCCGGGACGCAGGCCGCCCAGCTCCACGTGCACGCTGTGCGCGGTCTCGGCGCGCGCGACGGCCGTGCCCTTGCGGTCGACGCGGCGGAAACGCTCGTCGGAGGAGACCTCCCACTCCACCGGGATGTCGGTCGCGGGCATCGCGCCGAGGCCGTCCTCGGCGAGGGGGTTGAGGGCGAGGCGCGTCCAGAGCACGAACCCGCCGGGGTCGGGGTCGCCGGAGGCGACGCCGAGGGTGAAGGGGTCGGTCGGCAGGGAGGCGCCGCCACGGCGCAGCGGCGCGGCCTGCGCAGATCCAGCGGGCACCGCGACAGCCGCAGCTCCGGCGGCCAGGCCGGTGGTGACCAGGAACGTCCGGCGGTCGAGCGGGCGGGGGGCAGCGGCCATCGGGGAGACCTTTCGGCGTGTCCGGCAGTGGTCGCCGGTCAGCCTCATCGCCTCTGGTGGCCGCCGTGTGCCGTACGGGTGTCCATGGTCCCAACAATGAAGATCATCGAGGCGGCGGCGCGCGGCCGTGTCGCAGAAGTCCGAGCCTGGAACGGGAAAAGAAGGGGAATCGCCCCTGGAGAAAGCACGAAGTGGGTGCTAAGCTCGTGACTTACGCGTTTTGCGCGCACAGAGCCCACCCTATGTCTAGGAGAGTACAAGACACATGGGAGTTCGTCAAGTCAAGCCGGTGCCGGCCCCGGACGCCACGGACGGTGCCGCCGCCGTCCCGAACGACGCCCGCGAAGCCGCGCTGCGCACCGAACAGGAGCGCGTCACGCGGATCTACGCGCGGCTGGACGCCGAGCGCGCGGCGGCCGAGACCGCGCTGCGCTCCGGTCCGGCCAAGGGCGGGGGCGGCGGGTTCCAGGCCACGTTCGAGCGCGAGGTGAACACCGACGAGGCGGCCCGCAGGCTGGCGCACCTGTCGGGCGTCGAGCGGGCGTTGTGCTTCGGCCGCATCGACCACCGGGGCGGCGACACCTTCTACGTCGGCCGCATCGGGCTGCGCGACGAGCACCGCGAGCCGCTGCTCATCGACTGGCGGGCCACGGCCGCGCGCCCGTTCTACACCGCCACGCCCAGCTCCCCCGGCACCCTGGCGCGCCGCCGCCACCTGCACCTGCGCGACCGCGCGGTGGCGCGGATCGACGACGAGGTGTTCGACCTGGAGGGCCTGTCGGCCGACGACCGGTCCACCATCGTCGGCGAGGCCGCGCTGCTGGCCACGCTGCGGCGCGGCCGCACCGGCCGGATGGGCGACGTGGTCGCGACCATCCAGGAGGAGCAGGACCAGGTCATCCGCTCGGCGCTGCAGGGCGTGCTGGTGGTGCAGGGCGGGCCGGGCACCGGCAAGACCGTCGCGGCGCTGCACCGCGCGGCGTTCCTGCTGTACACCCACCGCGAGGTGCTGGAGCGGCGCGGCGTGCTGGTGGTCGGACCGAACGCGACGTTCATGCGCTACATCGAGCAGGTGCTGCCGGGCCTCGGCGAGACCGACGTGGCGCTGGCGACGGTGGGCGAGCTGTTCCCGGGCGTGCGCGCGACCGCCGTCGAGACGCCGGAGGCCGCGGTGGTCAAGGGCGGCCTGCGGATGGCGGGCCTGGTGGAGTCGGCGGTGCTGGACCGCCAGCGCGTGCCCGACGGCGATCTGGAGGTCGAGGCCGACGGGCTGACGCTGCGCGTGGAGCACGCCGCGTGCGCGAAGATCCGCGACCGGGCGCGGGCGCTGCGCGCGCCGCACAACCTCCAGCGCCGCGTGTTCGTGCACGAGCTGCTGGAGGCCCTGGCCACCGACCGCGCCGAGCAGTACGAGCGGATCTCCGACGAGCCGCTGGAGCAGATGGCGCGCGAGGGCGGCATCCCGTCCTGGTTGCGCGAGCTGATGGAGGAGTCGGCCGGCGATCCGCTGATGGACGAGACCGACCTGCGGCTGGCCAAGCAGGAGTTGTGGCAGGACCCGCGCGTGCGCGCCGAGATCGACGCGCTGTGGCCGGAGCTGACGCCGCAACAACTGCTGGCGGAGCTGTTCGACGACCCCGACACGCTGCGCCGCGTCGGCTCGCTGTTCACGCCCGAGGAACTGGGCCTGCTGTACCGCCCGGCGGGGTCGCCGTGGACGGTGTCGGACGTGCCGCTGCTGGACGAGGCCGCCGAGCTGCTGGGCGCGCCGGAGAACTCCGCCGAGCGGGCCCACCGGCGGGCCGTCGAGCGGGAGCGGGCGGCCGAGGAGCTGTACGCGCGCGAGGTCATCGAGACGTCCGGGATCGAGCAGGTCGGCCTCTCCGAGATCGACCGCGTGAACGCCCGCGAGCTGGCCGAACGGCACGTGGAGGACGCGCTGGACCTGGCCGAGCGCCAGCACGACGACGGCCTGCGGCTCACCACCGCGCAGCGCGCCGCGTCCGACCGCGAGTGGGCGTACGGGCACGTCATCGTGGACGAGGCACAGGAGTTGTCGGAGATGGCCTGGCGGGCGGTGATGCGCCGGGTGCCGACGCGTTCCCTCACCGTGGTGGGCGACATCGCGCAGACGGGCAGCGCGGCGGGCGCGCGGTCGTGGGGCCAGATGCTCGACCGGTACGTGCCGGGCCGCTGGCGGGAGCAGCGACTCATGGTCAACTACCGGACGCCCGCCGCCATCATGAAGGTCGCGGCCGACGTGCTGGCGGTGGTCGCGCCGGACCAGACGCCGCCGGAGCCGGTGCGCGACGACGGCCCGCCGCCGCTGGCGGTGCGCGTCGCGCCGGACGACCTGGCGACGCGGCTGCCGGAGCTGGTGGCGGCCGAGTCCGCCGAGATCGGGGACGGGTCCGGCGCGGGCCGGGTCGCGGTGATCGCGTCCGGCGCCCGGCACGGCGCGGTGCTCGCGGCGCTGCCGGGCACGGAGGCGGGGGCCACCCCCGAGGCGCTGGACGCGCCCGTCGTGGTGCTGACCGCCGAGGAGGCGAAGGGCCTGGAGTTCGACGCGGTGCTGGTCGTGGACCCGGCGGGGATCGTGACGGAGTCGCCGCGCGGCGGCCAGGACCTGTACGTGGCCGTGACAAGAGCGACGCGGCGGCTGACGGTCATCCACGACAACGACCTGCCGGACCTACTGTCAACACTGCGCTAACCCACAGGGGACCACCCCACCAACGGGGTGGTCCCCCTACCTCAGCTATAGGGCAGCAGATCCTTGTTGATCGCTTCCCAGCGGCCGCTCAACTCCTTGAGGACCTCGGGATGGCGGCGGGCCAGGTTGGCCTGCTCTCGCGGGTCGGCCCTGAGGTCGAACAGCCCGTCGCCGTCGCCGTTGCGCAGGTACTTCCAGCGCCCCTGGCGGAGCGCGCGCTCCTGCTTGGTGCGCCAGAACAGGTCGTGCTGCGGGGCCCGCGCGCCCTTGAGCAGGTAGGGGGCGAGGCTGACGCCGTCGAGGGGCTGCGCGGGCCGGACGCCGACGATCTCCAGGATGGTGGCGGTCCAGTCCTGGGTGATGACCGGGACGTCGCTGACCTGGCGGGGCCGGATGCGCGCGGGCCAGCGCAGGATGTTGGGGACGCGGATGCCGCCCTCGTTCAGGCTCGCCTTCGCGCCGGTGAGCGGCCACTGGTAGGACCAGCGCTCGCCACCGTTGTCGCTGGAGAACAGCACGAGGGTGTCGTTCTCCTGGCCGGTCTCCTTGAGCGCGCGCAGCACCCGGCCGATCGCGGCGTCCATGGCCTCGACCATGCGGCGGTAGGTGTCCAGCGAGCCGCCGTCGTCGTGCCAGAGCGCGCGGCCGTCGCCGGCCTTGACCCGCGCGGTGATCTCCGCGCTGACCTTGCGGTCGCCCGGGGCCTCCCACGGCCAGTGCGGCGCGGTGAAGTTGAGGTTCAGCAACCAGGGCCGGTCGCGGTCGCGGCGGACGTACTCGGCGGCGCGGTCGGCGATGGTGTCGGTGTAGTAGCCGAGGTCCTCGGTGCGGACCTCGCCCTCGTAGAGGTCGACGCCCCCGTCGGTGATCTTGGAGTAGTAGTCCACCGCGCCCGACAGGTTGCCGAAGAAGGTGTCCCAGCCGGACTTGACGGGGCTGAACCACGGCAGGAAGCCGCAGTGCCACTTGCCGAACATCGCGGTGTCGTACCCGGCGGCCTTGAGCTGCGAGCCGAGCGTCGGGTGGTCGGCGGGGATGCCGAACAGCCGGTCGGGACGGGCGATGGGCTCCTCCAGGCCGCCGCGCAGCCGCCCGGGGTAGCGGCCGGTGTAGAGGCCGAACCGGGTCGGGGAGCACACGGCCGCCGCCGAGTAGGCGTCGGTGAACCGCACGCCCTGCCGGGCGAGCCGGTCCAGGTGCGGGGTGCGGATGTGGGGCGACCCGTAGCAGCCGAGGTCGGCCCAGCCCAGGTCGTCACCCAGGATGACCAGCACGTTGGGCCGCCGCACACCCTTGCCCCGGACGTCGGCGCGGAACCGGCGCTCGATCGTGGCGGCCTCGGCCGTCCCGCCGCCGCCCAGCACGGCCCCGGCCGCCGCGACCGCGCCGACCGCCGCCACCGCGCCCCGGCGGCTCACCTCTGTCTCGGCCACAAAAACCTACTTTCCCGACCAATCACCTAATCTAAACCGGAATAGTAGGAAATAAGAAGGATCTTCCGCAACCCCCGCCTTCCCCCGAGCCAGCAAACAAGCGTACGCTTGGTCCCCGTACGGACGGCGGGCGAAGGGATGACCGAGGTGCGCGACTACTCCAACCTGATCGGCGGCGAGCTCCGCCCGGCGGCGGGCGGCGGCACGCTCGACTCGATCGACCCGTCCACCGGCCGGGTGTGGGCGCGCGTCCCGCGCAGCACCGCCGAGGACGCCGAAGCCGCCGTGGCCGCCGCACGGGCGGCGTTCCCGAAGTGGTCGAACCTGCCGGCCGCCGCGCGCGCCCACTACCTGCGGAAAGTCGCAGGGGTGTTCGCCAAGCACGCCCAGGAGCTGGCCGAGCTGGAGACGCGCGACAACGGCCGCACGATCAACGAGACGGCCAAGCGCGACCTGCCGGGCATGACGTACCTGTGGAACAACGCCGCCGCCGAGTGCGCGTCGGCCGTCGAGGGCCGGAGCGTGGACTTCGGGGCGACGAGCCTGGGCGTGACGCGGCGCGAACCGTACGGCGTGACCCTCGGGATCATCCCGTGGAACTCCCCGATCTCGACGCTGTCGGCAAAGGCGGCGTTCGCGCTGGCGGCGGGCAACACCGTGATCATCAAACCCGCCGAACAGGCGACGGTCTCCTCGCTGCGGGTGGCCGAACTGCTGAAGGACGTGTTGCCGCCGGGCGCGCTGAACGTGGTGTCGGGCCTGGGCGAAGAAGTGGGCGACCCGCTGGTGCGGCACCGCGGCGTCAACAAGATCAGCCTGACCGGCTCGGTCGACACCGCCAGGATCATCACCCGAGCCTCGGCCGACTCGCTGAAGCCGCTGGCCCTGGAGTTGGGCGGCAAGTCACCGAACATCGTGTTCGCCGACGCGGACCTGGACAAGGCGGCCGTGGGCGTGACAACCCAAGCGATCTTCACCGCCAACGCGGGCCAGATCTGCTACGGCGGCTCCCGCGTACTGATCCAGCGCCCCGTCTACGACGAGATGCTGCACCGGATGAAGGAGATCGCAGCGGGGATCAAACTGGGCGACCCGTCCTCCCCGGAGACGACGATGGGCCCGATCGTGTCCCGCGCGCAGTACGAGCGGGTGACGTCCTACCTGGAGATCGGGGCGAAGGAGGGCGCCGAGCTGGTGTTCGGAGGCCGCTTCGGCGCAGAGGTAGTAGCGGACCCGACCTTGACGGAGGGCTACTGGGTGGAGCCGACGCTGTTCGCGACGACGGACAACTCGCTGCGGATCTGCCAGGAGGAGATCTTCGGCCCGGTCGCGGTGGTGCTGCCGTTCGACACGGAAGAAGAGGCCGTGACCCTGGCGAACGACTCGGTGTACGGCCTGGCGGCGGGGGTGTGGACGCGGGACCTGGGTACGGCGCAGCGGATGTTCCGGAACCTGGAGACGGGAACGGTGTGGGTGAACACTTTCCGGAAGGTGATGTTCCCGCTGGAGGGCGTGAAGGACAGCGGCTACGGCCACGATTCGGTACTGGCGTACACACGAGAAAAGGCGGGCCTGTTCGAGTTCTAAGGCCCAACAACCCCAGCCCTACGCCCGAACATGCCCACCAACCCCCCGGCCACCGGGG